>NZ_JBEYCR010000004.1:0-500042 GCF_040632845.1 Streptomyces sp. NPDC016459 | reverse complement strand
AGGGCGTGCCAGGTGGTGAGGGATCCGATGGTGCGGCCCTGCTCGATTTCGATGAGGGTGCGCCTGGACAGGGCGGTTCTTTCGGCGAGCTCGTCCGCCCCACCAGGTGGGGCGCCCTCTCTCGTATCTCGTACGGCTTCCGGGGCTGGATCAGCCGGCGAGCAGCTTCTTCACGGAGGCGGCGACCCGCCCGCCGTCGGCCTGGCCGGCGACCTTCGGGTTCACGATCTTCATGACGGCGCCCATGGCACGCGGCCCCTCGGCGCCCGCCGCCTTCGCCTCCTCGACGGCCGAAGCGACGATCCCGTCGAGCTCCTCGTCGCTGAGCTGCTTCGGCAGGTACGCGTCGAGGATGACGCCCTCCGCCTTCTCCCGCTCGGCGGACTCGGCACGACCACCCTGGGCGAAGGCGTCAGCGGCCTCGCGGCGCTTCTTCGCCTCCTTGGCGATCACCTTCTGCACCTCGTCGTCGGAGAGTTCGCGCTTGGTCTTGCCCGCGACCTCCTCCTTGGTGATCGCGGTGATGGTCAGCCGCAGGGTCGAGGAGCGCAGTTCGTCGCGCTCCCTGATCGCGGCGTTGAGGTCGGCCTGGAGCTTCGCCTTCAGCGTGGTCATGGGCCAAGTGTGGCAGGTGGATCACCCCACCCGCCCGCGCATTTACGCCCGACGGGTCTGCGACGATGGGGGAATGCGCGCACGGTACGGCATCCCCCTGAAGATCACGGCAGGCCTCACGGCGACGGCCGCCGCCGGAATCGTCTACGCGGCCGGATTCGAGGCCCGCTCGTTCCGGCTCCGCCGGGTGACGGTCCCGGTGCTTCCACCCGGCATGAGCGACCTGCGGGTCCTCCAGGTCTCCGACATCCACATGGTGAGCGGCCAGCACAAGAAGCGGGCCTGGCTCCAGTCCCTCGCGGGACTCCGCCCGGACCTCGTCGTGAACACCGGCGACAACCTCTCCGACCCGGAGGCGGTGCCGGAGGTGCTCGACGCGCTCGGCCCGCTGATGGAGTTCCCGGGGGTGTACGTCTTCGGGTCCAACGACTACTACGGCCCCAAACTGCGCAACCCCGCCCGCTACCTGATGGAGAAGGTGCAGGGCCGGCACGGCCTGAACGGCAACAAGCCCGTCGAGGGCGCCGTCCACAACCCCTGGGAGGGGATCCGGGACGCCTTCGACGCGGCGGGCTGGGTGAACCTCACCAACACCCGCGGACGGCTCAAGCTGCCGCAGGCGGACCTCGCGTTCACCGGGCTCGACGACCCGCACATCAAGCGGGACCGGTACGAGCGGGTGGCCGGCGGCCCCGACGGCGAGGCCGACTTCACGGTCGGCGTGGTCCACGCCCCGTACCTGCGCACGCTCGACGCGTTCACGGCCGACGGGTACGAGCTGATCCTCGCCGGGCACACCCACGGCGGGCAGCTGTGCGTCCCCTTCTACGGCGCACTCGTCACCAACTGCGACCTGGACACCGACCGGGCGAAGGGGCTCTCCACCCACACGGTCGCCGACCGCACCTCGTACCTGCACGTCTCGGCGGGCTGCGGCACCAACCGCTTCACCCCGGTCCGCTTCGCCTGCCCGCCCGAGGTCACCCTGCTCACCCTGACGTCCCGCGCCTGACGCCCGTCGGCGGGGGCATGCCCCCGCCGAACAGCCCGCTCGTACCGGCCTCCACCGCCCGCCGCCCCTGCGCCGCGCCCCTGAAACCGGATTTCGCCTCAGCGCGCGCGTGGGCTAAAGTAAGCGATGTCGCCGCGACGTGAAGAGCAGAGCAGCGACATCGGGGTGTAGCGCAGCTTGGCAGCGCGCTTCGTTCGGGACGAAGAGGTCGTGGGTTCAAATCCCGCCACCCCGACAGCTGAAGCATCAGGTGAGGCACTTACCAGTTTTGGTAGGTGCCTCACCTTTTGGCGTTTGCGGGTCAGGGGGTCTTGTGGGGGGTGGGGGCCGGGGCTTCCGTGGAGGCGGGGCACTCGGCGTTGTGGCAGGGGCCGGGGCGCCATACCGGGACGAAGACCCCGAGGGTCTTGTGCCGTCCCTTCACCGTCGTGGACACGGGCTGCTTGCAGACCGGGCAGGCAAGCGTCCCTCGGGGGTCGGTCTCATGCTCGGTTTTACTCATCCTTTAACGATAGGCGCTGCGGGCACAAAAGGGACATTCGGTCATTCTTTTTGTTCCTGATCGCGGTCGGGGGGCCCCGGGGCGCGGCGGGGCGGAGGCCGTCGCAGGCTCAGGGCCACGGAGCCCCCCAGGACGACGACGATGACCGCGAGGCTGATCGGAGAGGGGATCTCCGGGATGCTCGTGCTGATCAGCTTGTGGGACGCCTGGAGGATGAGCTTCACGCCGATGAAGGCGAGGATGATCGCGAGGCCCTTGCTCAGGTAGTGGAACCGGTCCAGAAGTCCGGCGAGCATGAAGTACAGGGCCCGTAGGCCGAGGATGGCGAACGCGTTGCTCGTGTAGACGATGAACGCGTCGTCGCTGACGGCGAGGACAGCGGGAACGCTGTCGACGGCGAAGATCAGGTCGGCCGCCTCGATCGCCGCCACCACCGCCAGGAGCGGGGTGGCCACCCGCTTGCCGGCCTCTTTGACGAAGAACTTCGTGCCCGCGTACTCGTCGCGCACCGGCATGATCTTGCGCAGGAGCCGTACGGCGAAGCTCTTGCCCGGGTCGAAGCTCTCCTCCTCGTCCTTGAGCAGCTTGTAGGTGCTGTAGAAGAGGACCGCGGCGAAGGCGAAGAGCACGGCGGTGAAGCGGCTGACCACGGCGACGCCGAGGGACAGAAAGATCCCGCGGAAGATCAGGGCGCCCATGACCCCGAAGAACAGCACCCGGTGCTGGTAGGCGCGGGGCACCTTGAAGTAGGCGAAGATCACGGCGAAGACGAAGAGGTTGTCGACGGACAGGCTCTTCTCCAGCAGCCACGCGGTGGTGTACTCCGTGCCGGCCGTCGTCCCCAGGACCAGGAAGACGACCCCGCCGAAGATCAGGGCCAGTCCCACCCACAGGGCACTCCACGCGGCGGCTTCCTTGAAGCCGATCACATGCGCGGTGCGGTGGGCCAGCAGGTCCACCGTCAGCGACAGCACCACCGTCGCGGCGAACACCGCCCACAGCCAGAACGGGACCTCAAGCACGCCTGGTCCTCCCCGTCGGCACGAGCTGTCCTGTCTCACGGGCCTTTTCCACCAGTCTGCGTCCATTCGGGCGCCGGGACGATTCGGCGACCGCAGCGGAGCTGACACGGCTGACAGCGGCCGGTGGGGGCTGTCAGGCGGTTGGCCGGGGGCTGTCAGGCGGGTTCGGCAGTGTCAGGGGTGTCGAGTCCGATCAGCTGCCGCACCCTGACCGGATCCTTGACGATGTCGTGCCCGCCGATGGTGGCGTGCCCGCCGTCGGGGCGCATCAGTGTGGCCAGAATCCGTACGGGGGTGGTCTTGCCGGCTCCATTGGGCCCCAGGACCGGGCAGTACGCCTCCGTGGAGGCCGCCGACGTGGCGCAGGTCGCGGGGATGCTCGCCGAGCTGACCGGGCACACCCCCGCCCAGGACTCCGGCGTGCTCACCGTGCCGGCCGACGAACCGCTGATCGTCGCCGAGCCGTTCCGCTCCGGCCGCCTCGAGGTCGGCCAGGGCCCCTCCGTGCCGGCCGAGTCTCAGCTCGGCATCGCGGCGGTCCTCGGCCGCCGTGGTGCGCAGGCCGTCGAGGCGGGTCGCGACGGGGCTCGCGAAGGGGGCGTCGAGGACGTCGGCGAGTGCGGCGCCCCGCCACAGCCCGAGCGCCGTCCCGAGCAGCGTGGCCGCCTCGGCGGCCCGGCCGGCCGCGAGTTCCCGTCCGCCCCGGACGGTCAGCTCCTCGAAGCTGTGGACGTCCACGTCCTCGGGGCGTACGGGGAGCCGGCAGCCGCCGGACGCGGTCTCCACCGTCGCGGTCCCGCGGAGAGCCCTGCGGAACCGGGAGACCAGCGCCTGGGAGGCGTTGGCCGCGTCGGCGGGCGGGCCCTCTCCCCACAGGCCGTCGACGAGGGAGTCGGCGGAGACCGTCCGGCCCCCCTGGTAAAGGGGGCGGCTCGGGGTCTCTTCGGGGGCAGCACGAAGCCGAGGAAGCGCGGGCGGGGACGGACGCCGTCCCCACGCCCACGGGTCGAGGGCGTGCTCGCCCCGCGTCCGGCCCGAGTTCAACGTCCGGGTGGGGCCCCGTCCTCCAGGGCCGCTCCCCGGCCCCTAGATCACCGGCGGGCGCCCGAGCCGGGTCATGTGGCGGACGGTGGACCAGCGCATCGGGCGGCGGGGGCCGCCGGAGCGGCGCACGCCCTCCGCGAAGCCGGCGAACCAGGACGCGAGGCCCGGCAGGGAGCGGGTGCGGGCCAGGGTGAGCAGGGTCCAGACGCCCAGGTAGACGGGGACCAGCGGTGCGGGCAGGTTGCGCTTGGCCAGCCAGACGCGGTTGCGGGCGGTCATCCGGTGGTAGACGGCGTGCCGGGCCGGGCTGGTCTTCGGGTGCTGGAGCAGGAGCGCCGGCTCGTAGATGACCTTCCAGCCCGCGTCGAGGGCGCGCCAGGCCATGTCGGTCTCCTCGTGGGTGAAGAAGAACTCCTCGGGCCAACCGCCGATCTCGTCGAGCATCGGCATCGAGAGCCCGTGGCCACCGCCCAGGAAGGTCGTGACCTCCCCGCCGCGCATCGGGTCCTTCGCGCCGAGGCGCGGGACGTGGCGCCGCTGCGTCTCGCCCGTCTCGTCGGCGATGCGGAACGACACGACGCCCAGGGCCGGGTCCCCCTCGTACAGGTCGGCGAGGCGCCGGAAGACGTCGGTGTCGACGAGCAGGCCGTCGTCGTCCAGGTCCACCAGGACGTCGACGTCGCCGAACGCGCGCAGCGTCTCGATGGCGACGTTCCGGCCGCCCGACACGCCCCGGTTCTCGGGGAGTTCGACGCCGGTGACGCCGTCGGGGAGCTCCGGGAGCGTCCCGGTACCGTTGCCGACGACGACGATCCGGGCGGCGGGTTCGTCCTGCCGCGCGACGGCGTCGAGCAGTGCCCGCAGCTCGACCGGGCGCGTGCCCATCGTCAGTACCGCCACACCCACACGAGGTCGTGCCACGACCCACTCCGTTCCACGCTCACCGGCGACCGCCGGCACTCACTCCGGGCCGCGATGCTAACCGGACGGCGCCACCTGGCGTTCATCCGGATCACAGTCCACGGCCATCCCGTCGGCCCGCCGGCCACGCGATCGCGGCCTCGGAGGGGCCGGGCGCGGACGTCTTCGCGGGAGCCGGGGCGGGCCCCGGGGGGAGCGCGGCGAAGAGCACGGTCGCGCGGCTCTACGCTGGTTGTCTTCCGTCAAGTTGATCGATCGTCGAAAGGGTGGTCTCCAGGTGCTGGTCGCGGACCGATATCGGCTTCACGTGTGTATCGGCCGGGGCGGCATGGGCGAGGTGTGGCAGGCCACCGACGAGGTGCTCGGCCGGTCCGTGGCCGTCAAGCTGATGCTGGCGCAGTCGACGGACCCCTCCGCCGGTGACCGGTTCCGGCTGGAGGCGCAGACCGCCGCCCGGCTCAGCCACCCGCATGTGGTCGGCGTCTTCGACTTCGGTACGTGGGACGGGAAGCTGTTCCTGGTCATGGAGCTGGTGGAGGGCGACAGCCTCGCCGGGAGCGCCTCCGATCCGCTGGTCCTGCCCCCCGAGCGGGTCGCCGTGGTCGCCGCGCACGCCGCCGCCGGGCTCGCCGCGGCGCACCGGCAGGGTGTCGTGCACCGGGACATCAAGCCGGGGAACCTGCTGGTCGACGGGGACGGCACGGTGAAGCTGGCGGACTTCGGCATCGCGCGGTTCGTCGACGACCCCTCGGCGGCGCTCACGACGACGGGCCAGATCGTGGGCACCGGGCTCTATCTGGCGCCCGAGCGGGCCCTCGGGCAGCCCGCGTCGTCCGCGTCGGACGTGTACTCGCTCGGCTGCGTCCTGTACCAACTCCTCACCGGGCGCCCGCCGTTCCGCGCGGACACGGCGACGGCGCTCCTGTACCAGCACATCGACACCCCGCCGGTGCCCCCGGGGCAGCTCGGGGTGGCGCTGCCGTCCGAGTTCGAGACGTATCTGCTGAGCCTGCTGGCCAAACAACCGGAGCAGCGGCCCTCGGCGCAGGCCATCGCGGACTGGTTCTCCTCCGGTGCCTGGCGCGCCTACGCGCCGGGCATCCCGTCGCAGCCCCGGCCGGGCGCGGCGTCGCACCACCGTGCCGGCCCGCCGCGGGGCGGTGCCTCCCGGGCCACGCCGAGGTCCGCGCCCATGGCGGCGCACGTGTCCGGGCCCGCCTCCGGGTCGATGTCCGGGCCCATGCCCGCGCCCGCGGCCCCGCCGATGACCGTGCCGGGGCAGGCGCACAGACCCGCGGCCGGGCAGACCCGCAGACCCGGGACCGTCGGGGCGCCCGCCGTGTCCCGGCGGCGTGAGCGGCCCGCCGCCGCGAGCGGCGGACTCGCGGAGCTGTCCCGGCGCCGCCCGCGCAAGACGGCCGCCGTCGCCGGGGTCATCGCCTTCGTGGTCTTCCTGATCATCGGGATGGCCTGGCTCTCCTGACCCGGCTCCGAGTCAGGTCTCCCGGGCGACGCCCAGGAGACCGGCGCCCGATCCGGGCCCCCGGCGGCTCCCATGAGCCCGGGGGCCTCGGACAGCCCTCGCAGGGCCCCACGGCGGCCCCCCAGGGCCCTCGCGGGCACGCCCCCTCAGTAGGCTCTCGGCGCCATCACCTGCGGCTCCCCGTCCGCCGTGGCGATCAGTCGGCAGCTCGGCTCGCGGGGCCCCGGGGTCACCCGTACGGACACCGCCGTCGGCGGGTCGGTCGGCAGCTCCACCGGTACGGTGACCGGCCGGTCACCGCGCGTCCTGGCGTAGCCGGTCTCCTTGCCGTCGACGAGGATCTCGACGACGACGGTGTGCCCGGTCTGGACGGTCGTGGAGACCGAATGCCCCAGGTGGTCGATGTGGAAGTGGTGCCGTCGGCTCATGGGTCACCTCCGTACTCTCCAGAGTAGGTACGGAACGCCCCGCGCGCCGCTCCACCGGCCGGCCGGGGCCGCTACGCCGTCTCGGCAAGGGCGAACAGACCGATCCTCGCGCCCTCTTCGTACGCCCGGCGCAGCTCCGGGTCGTCGAGCAGGCCCCGCAGGGCCGTCTCGCTGCGGTCCCGGACCGTCGCGCAGTACTCCGCCGGCGTGTACGAGGCGTCGAAGACGGAGGTCCTCAGCAGGTTGACGGCGCCGAGGAGATGGGCGGCGGACGCGGCCCGGCCCGCCATGAGCCTTAGCTGGGCGAGGAGTTCGGCCGCACAGGCCGCACCGACCGCCGACCCGAGCGCCAAGTGGCCGCGCAGCGCCCGGCGGGCGTGGTCGGCGGCCCGTTCGCGCTCGCCGTCCCAGGCGAGGAGTTCGGCGCGCGCGTGGTGCGTCCACGCCTCCGCCCACAGGTCGCGTCCGGCCCAGGCCCGCCGTGACGCCGGGTCGAGCACCAGCTGGTCCAGGGCCTCCTGCGCGGCCTCCGGGTCGGTACGGGTGAGGCTGAGCGCGAGCGCGGCCCAGCACAGCTCCCGGGTGGGCCCGAAGTCCGGGAAGTGCCCCATCAGGGCCAGCGCGTCCCTGAACTCGGCCGCCGCCGCGCGCGTACGCCCCTGGTAGAGGGCGGTCGCGCCGCGCAGATGGGACAGCAGGCCCAGGGTGCGGTCGTCCCTCTCCCGTACGGCGGCCGCCCAGGCCTGGACGAGGAGCGGGTCGGCGTCCTCGGGACGACCCGACTCCAGCTCCAGGAAGGCGGCGAGCCACAGGGCGCGGGACGACGGCGGTCCGGAGTGCACGGAGAGGGCGTGGCGCAGCCGGGTCCTTCCCTCGGCGACCCGCCCGCAGGCGACCCACAGGAACCACAGGGAGACGGCGATCTCGACGGCCGTGTCGGCCTCGGCGCTCGGCGAGAGGGGCGCGGTCGTCGGGTCCATGGCGACGGCCAGGTCGGGGAGTTCGCGCAGGGCGAGGTCGCGGGCGTCTAGCTGGCGGCCGCTCTGCCACCAGTCGGAGGCTCGCCGGGCGAGCCGCGCGCACCACCCGCGGTGGCGCAGGACGACGGCCCAGCGGTCGCCGCGCGCGGTGAGCCGGCGGGCGCCGACGGCCCGCATGGGGTGCGGCATCCAGTAGCGGGGGGTGTCCTCCTCGCCGTCGAACAGATCGTCGACGGGGAGGAGGGCGACGGGGGCGAGCCGGTCGAGGACCGGCAGGAGGACCGCCGGGGGCAGGGCGTCGGAGGCGCACACCTCACGGACGGCGTCCGTGCCGAAGGCGCCCTCGAAGACGGACAGCCGTTCCCACAGGAGTTGTTCGGCGAGTCCGCAGCGGGCGTAGCCGCGCTCGGCGGCGGCCAGTTGCCCGGCGCTCACCGGCTCGCCCCACAGCAGTTCCGTCCTGGATGCGTCCCCGGTCACCATGTACCCCGTCCCCGTGATCTCCGTGCTGGACCGTGCCCGCGGCCGTGCCCGCCGCCGCGCCCGCAATCCGAGACGTGTGGCGGAGTCGGTGGCGGACAATCGCCGTTACGGCTTGAATGCAGAGGCCCTGGCCCACATCCTGGGGCGCTCCGGGACCCACACCCACGGATTCCCAGGGATCGGCCAAGGAGGAAAATGCGTACCGGGGAATCCGTCCTGGGAGAGGCGGATCTTTCGCTGATCCACGCACTGCAGATAGCCCCGCGGGCCAGCTGGACACAGCTCTCGGCCGTCCTGGGGGCGAGCCCGGACACCCTCGCCCGGCGCTGGGAGCACCTGACGGCCGGCGGATACGCCTGGAGTTCGATGCTCGCCGCCCGCCGCGGCACGGACGCCATGCTCTACGCGTGGATCGAGCTGGAGTGCGCCGCGGGCGACGCCGAGGCCACCGCGACCGAGGTCTCGCGCGACCCCTGCACCCTCGGGGTCCACCAGGTGACCGGCGACGCCGACCTGGTCCTGCTCGTGGCCTGCCCCGACCTTTACGCCCTCGACGGGTACCTCGCCGGACGGGTGCGGCGACTGCCCGGGGTGCTCCGCTCCCGTACCCAGGTCGTCACCCGTCTGCACAACCGCCCGTACCGCTCGCGGATCGAGCAGCTCACCCCCGGTCAGGTGCGGCTCCTCAGCGGGATCACGGGCGACGACCGGCGCCCACGCGCGCGCGGGGGCACCGGGCCGAACCTCACGGAGCTGGACCACCGGCTGGTCGCCGAGCTGGCGGGGGACGCCCGCCGCAGCGCCGCCGAACTGGCCCGGCAGTGCGGTACGAGCGAGTCGACGGTACGCCGGAGGCTGGACGTCCTCGCGGCGGGCGGCGCCCTCCACCACCACTGCCTGCCGGCCCCGAGGTTCTCCGGGCGCCCGGTGTGGGCGATGGTCACGACCGACGTGCCGCCTCTCGAGGTGCCGGAGACGGTGGCGGCGCTCGCCCGGCTGCGCGAGACCCGGCTCGTCACCTCCGTCACGGGGCCGCACAACCTCGCGGTCGCGCTGTGGCTGCGTACGGTCGACGAACTGCACGACGTGACGGCGGCGCTGGTACGGGCCGCCCCGGCGCTGCGGATCGCCGGCACCGCGCTCTCGCTGCGCACCCACAAGATCGGGGCGCAGGTCCTCGGTCCGGACGGGCGCCGTGTGCACCACGTACGGCCGGAGGCGCCGCCGTACTGACCCGGCCGCCGGCACCCCTGCCGGCACGGCCACCGGGGGACCCTGCCGGCACCGCCGCCGGCCTCCGCTCAGGCCGGGCGGGAGGCCCTGATCGAGTACATCAGGGGGATGCGGGGGCGGTCCGCCGGGAAGCGGTAGTAGCCGTCGTCGTGCCGCTGGAGCGCGCCGTAGCGGGGGAACAGCGAGGCGTCGTGCTCGCGCAGGAACTCGATCCGCAGGCCCGCCCCGGCGATCGCGGTGACGACCTCGCCGACCGGGTGCACCCACTCGACGCTGCGGTTGTGGACGGTGGCGGCGTCGAGGTCGGCGTAGGTGCCCGGGGTGGTGTCGACCCAGGGGTCGCGGACGAAGTAGTCGTGCACGACCCGGCTGCCGGTCTCGTCGTCGAGGGAGTCCGTCAGCGGATGGAACTCCGCCACGTAGAGGAAGCCGCCGGGGGCGACGAGCGAGGCGGCGGTCTCCGCCCAGCGCTCCAGGTCGGGCAGCCAGCACAGCGCCCCGCCGCCCGTGTAGACGACGTCGTACGCGCTGTCCGGCACGGCCTCGGCGGCGTCGTACACGTCGGCGGCGACGAAGGCGGCCCGGTCCCGGGTCAGGCCCAGGTCGGCGGCGAGGGAACGGGCGGTCTCGACGGCCGGCTCGGAGAAGTCGAGCCCGACGACCTGCGCGGCGCCGTGGCGGGCCCAGGAGAGGGTGTCGAGGCCGATGTGGCACTGGAGGTGCAGCAGGGAACGCCCGGTGACGTCGCCGACCTCCGCGAGCTCGAAGTCCCTCAGGGGGTCCTTGCCCGCGCGGAAGGCGTCGAGGTCGTAGAACCGGCTCGCGGCGTGGATCGGTACGCGCTCGTCCCAGCGCGCGCGGTTGGCCTCGCGCCAGTCCTCGGGGGTCGGGGAGTACATGTCGGCGAGGTTATCCACAGGTCCGGGGGGACGCGACCTGATTGTCCGCCGCGCGGAGCATCATGGGTGCCATGACTGAGAGCAAGGCAATCGACACCCCCGTCTGGGAGCAGCGCTTCCGCGCGCCGCGCGTCTCCCTGCCCGAGTGGGCCGAGGAGGCCCCCGACCGCTCCCTCTTCGTGTCCAACGCGACGGGGACGTACGAGCTGTACGCCTGGGACCGGGCGAGCGGGGAGCAGCGGCAGGTCACGGACCGGCCGAACGGCACGACGGACGGCACGCTGTCGCCGGACGGCGCCTGGATCTGGTGGTTCGCGGACACCGACGGGGACGAGTTCGGGGTGTGGCTGCGCCAGCCGTTCGGGGGCGGCGCGGACGAGCCGGCCGTGCCGGGTCTCGACGCCTCCTATCCGGCGGGCCTCGCCATCGGCCGCGAGGGCACGGTCGTGGTGGGCCGCTCCACCGACGAGGAGGGCTCGACGGTCCATCTGGTACGCCCCGGGGCCGCCGCCCCGGTCGAGATCTACCGGCACCGGGAGTCGGCCGGGGTCGGGGACCTGTCGTACGACGGTTCGCTGATCGCGATCGAGCACACCGAGCACGGGGACGCGATGCACTCGGCGCTGCGGGTGCTGCGCGCCTCGGACGCGAGCGTGGTCGCCGAGCTGGACGACACCAAGGGCGGTACGGAGGAGCTGGGGCTCGCCGTCCTCGGTTTCGCGCCGGTGGCCGGGGACAGCCGGCTGCTCGTCGGGCACCAGCGGCGCGGCCGCTGGGAGCCGATGCTGTGGGACGTGGCGGCGGGCACCGAGACGGACCTCGCACTCGACCTGCCGGGCGATGTGTCGGCCGAGTGGTATCCGGACGGCTCCGGGCTGCTCGTCGTGCACAGCTACGAGGCCCGGAGCGAGCTGTGGCGGTACGAGATCGCGACCGGCGCCCTGGTGCGGGTGGAGACCCCGGCCGGTTCGGTGTCGAGCGCGACGGCCCGCCCTGACGGCAGCGTGGAGTACCTGTGGTCCTCGGCCGCCGAGCCGCCGGTGGTGCGGTCCACGGACGGGGGTGTCGTCCTCGACCCGCCCGGCCCGAAGGCGCCGCCGTCGGTGCCGGTGGAGGACGTGTGGGTGGAGGGACCCGGCGGGAGGGTCCACGCGCTGGTGCAGCGCCCGGAGGGGGAGGGACCGTTCCCCACGGTCTTCGAGGTGCACGGCGGCCCCGCCTGGCACGACAGCGACGCCTTCGCCTCGGGCCCGGCGGCCTGGGTGGACCACGGATACGCGGTGGTGCGGGTCAACTACCGGGGCTCGACGGGGTACGGCCGGGAGTGGACGGACGCGCTCAAGCACCGGGTGGGCCTGATCGAGCTGGAGGACGTGGAGGCGGTCCGCGCGTGGGCGGTGGCGAGCGGCCTCGCCGACCCGGAGCGGCTCGTCCTGTCCGGCGGCTCCTGGGGCGGCTACCTCACGCTCCTCGGCCTCGGCACCCGGCCGGACGCCTGGGCGGTGGGTCTCGCGGCGGTCCCGGTCGCGGACTACGTCACGGCGTACGAGGACGAGATGGAGGCCCTGAAGGCGCTGGACCGGACGCTGCTCGGCGGTTCGCCCGACGAGGTGCCCGAGCGGTACGCGGCCTCGTCGCCGCTGACGTACGTGGACGCGGTGAAGGCCCCGGTGCACATCTCGGCCGGCGTCAACGACCCGCGCTGCCCGATCCGCCAGATCGACAACTACGTCGAGCGGCTCAGGGCCCGGGGCGCGGTCCACGAGGTGTACCGCTACGACGCGGGCCACGGCTCGCTGGTGGTGGAGGAGCGGATCAAGCAGGTCGCCCTGGACCTCGCGTTCGCCGCGAAGCACCTGGGGACCCGGGCGGCGGGAGGCTGAGGCGGCTTGCGTACCGTGGGGGGCGTGTACCGGTTCCTGAGAACGCCCCGCTGGTGGGGGATCAACGTCTTCGTCCTGCTCGCGATCCCGTTCTGCGTCTTCATGGGGACCTGGCAGCTGGGCAAGTTCGAGGATCGCGTCGACTCCCACCAGGAGGCCGAGGAGCGGCCCGACGCGAGCTCCCTCACGGCGGAGCCGCTGGACTCGCTGCTGCCGGTGGACAAGGAGACCTCGGGCCGGTCGGCCGAGGCGCGCGGGCGCTTCGGGGAGCAGTTCCTCGTCCCGGACCGTGAGCTGGACGGCCGGGCCGGTTCGTACGTCCTGACGATGCTGCGGACGGACGGCGGGCGGTCCCTGCCGGTGGTCAGGGGGTGGCTCCCCACGGGTGCGCAGGCCCCCGCCCCGCCGACCGGCGAGGTGACGGTGGTGGGCGCGCTCCAGGCCTCGGAGACCGCGGGCACGAAGGGCGTCCACGCGGCCGGCGGGCTGCCCGAGGGGCAGCTCGGCATGATCAGCGCGGCCACCCTGGTGAACGTGGTGACGGACGACGTCTACGACGCCTGGATCACCCTCACCGACGCCCCCACAGGTCTCACCCCGGTGCCGGCGGCCGCGGCGGCGGGCACGAGCCTGGATGTGAAGGCCTTCCAGAACCTCGGCTACACGGCGGAGTGGTTCGTCTTCGCCGGCTTCGTCCTCTTCATGTGGTTCCGCCTGGTGCGCCGCGAGGCGGAGGCGTCCCGCGACGAGGCCCTGGGCCTGTAGAGCCTCCTGAGGCCCCTGCGGCCCCCCTGATCCTCCAGGGGGCCCGCAGGGGCCTCAGGTGCTTCAGCTACCTCAGGTGCCTCAGGTGCCTCAGGAGGCCAGCAGCCCGGTGCGGTAGACGGTGCCCGCGCAGGCGCCTGAGATGGTCGCCGAGGCCGCGGGGCCACCCGGTTCGGCGACATGGGTCACCACGACGCTGCCGTCCGCCGAGCCGTCCGCACGGAGCAGCTGGGGCGCCGCGCCGCCCTCCGCGCCCGCACCCGCCTCCGGGCCGGTGTCCGGACCGGTGCCGGTGCCGCCGGCGCCCGAGCCCTCGCTCGGGTCGGGGTCGGTCGTGGGAGCGGTCGTCGGGGGGTCCGTCGGGGGCGGCGTGGTCGGCGGCTCGGTCGGCTCCGTCGGCTCGGTCGGTTCCGTCGGAGTGGGCGTGGGGCCGGTGGGGCAGGTCTCGCTTGGCACCCAGACGAACTTCACCTCGTAGGAGCCGCTCGGCCGCAGGACGAGCGAGGACGACTCCTGCGAGGGGTCGGGCAGCCCGCCGCCGCCGTCCCCCGAGGTGTGCCGGATCACCGAGATCCGTGCCGGGTCGGCCGCGCCGCGAGCCTCGAAGCCGACGATTCCGCTGCCGTCCACGACACAGGCCCGGCCGGAGAAGTTGGTGACGCGGAAGGAGCCGTACACCTTGCCCTCGCCGTCGGGCCCGCCCGCCCCGGCCGAGCTGACGCCGAGCTGGTCGGCCCCGCACGTCGGCACGGAGCCGGGGCCCGCGCCCTGCGTCTGCCGGGGTCCCCCGCCGCCGGACACGCCGGTGCCGGGCTGCTGCGGCTTGCCGGAGGAACCCTCCACCACGCCCTGGGTCGGGGACACGACACTCGCGGGGGCCGTCGCGCTCCGGCCGCCCTCGATGCCGGTCTCGGCGCCGGTGCCGCCCTGGGACTCCTCGCCGTGGCCCGCGTTCACCGGGCTGTCGGCGGCGGAGACACCGCCGGAGGCGGCGACGTGCACGAAGGCCGGCACGGCCGTCCCGATGAGGACCGCCGCGGCGGCCGCGCCGACGATGGCCTGCCGCTTGCGGGCGCGCCGCGCGGGCACGGCGCGGTGCAGGTGCTCCAGCGAACCCTTGGACGGTTCGAGGCCGGACACGGCGCTCTGGAACAGCTGCCGCAGCGCCTGTTCCTCGTCGCCGTCGCCCTCGCCGGGCTCGATGTTCACCATGCGCTGTCCAGTCGGTTCGTCACGTTCTTCTCGGTGGTCACGTTCGTCGTTCTTGCCCAGCTCCCCACTCATGACGTCGCTCCCATGGCGACGCGCAGGGCCGCGATGCCCCGCGAACCGTACGCCTTCACCGATCCCAGCGATATCCCGAGCGCCTCGGCGACCTGTGCCTCGGTCATGTCGGAGAAGTACCGCAGGGCGAGCACCTCGCGCTGGCGCCGCTGGAGCCCGCGCATGGCCTTGATCAGGTCCTCGCGCTCCAGCAGGTCGTACGCGCCCTCCTCCGCGCTGGCCATGTCCGGCATCGGCTTGGACAGCAGCTTGAGGCCGAGGATGCGGCGGCGCAGCGCGGACCGGGAGAGGTTCACGACGGTCTGGCGCAGGTAGGCGAGGGTCTTCTCCCGCTCGCGCACCCGCTTGCGGGCCGAGTGGACGCGGATGAACGCCTCCTGGACGACGTCCTCGCAGGAGGCCGTGTCGTCGAGGAGCAGCGCGGCGAGACCGAGCAGCGACCGGTAGTGGGCGCGGTAGGTCTCGGTGAGGTGGTCGACGGTGGTGCCGGCGACCGTGTCGCTCTCGGCGCTCGTCCGGGGCGACGGGATGCCGTCCATCGAGCCTGCGCGGGATCCGGTGGGCACGGGGGCGATCACCGGCATGCCGCCGAGAGTCCGCGGGCGCCGGTGAGGGGCGGCCGCGGGGGCGCGTACGGGGACGACGGCGACGCTCCGCGGGGGGAGCACCACTGTGCCCGCGCCGCGCAGCGGAGCGATGGTCGCGATGTCGAGTAGCTCAGCCACGCATGTTGGACACGCTTCCCCCCGGCAGGGTTGTACGCGTACGCGACCCTTTTCGACGGTGCGTCGTCTTTCCTCATGCGTAACCGATCTCCCCCGGTGCCCCGCCCTCGCGGCGTCCGCCCCCATGACCGTGACCAACGCGGAGACGCCTCCCACCGGCCACTGGTTGCAGCGAGGGTGAAGAGCATCGTCAACCACGGCATCACCGCAGTTCAAGGGGTATCTGGCGCGTATTTGCTCACAGGACGTCCACAGATCCTACAAAGCTGGGACAACCGATTCCGCGATCTGAGGGGCGTTGAGCGCCGCGCCCTTGCGGAGGTTGTCGACGCGGACGAAGAAGTCGAGCGCCCGTTCGTCTTCCAGGGAGCGCCGCACCCGCCCGACCCGGGCCGGATCGGTGCCGACGACGTCGGCGGGGGTGGGGAAGTCGCCCGCGCCGGGGTCGGGGTCCGCGCGGAAGGCGGCGGAGGTGTCCACGACGACGACGCCCTTGGTGGCGGCGATGGGCGCCCAGTGGGCGGCCACCTCGTCGGGCACCAGGAAGAGCGCCAGGTCCATGCCGTCGAGGGCCTCCTCGCTCAGCGCGAGGGTCTCGCACTCCTCCCGCGCACGGCGGCCTTCCGACCGGCCGAGCGCGGGGAGGAGAGGAGGCGTATCTCGCCCCGGACGTCCGCGTGGTGCGTGAACATCTGGAGCATCACCGAGCCGACGGCTCCGGTCGCGCCGACGACCGCGAGTGTCGGCTTCGGCGTCACCGGCCGGTGCCTCCGTAGACGACGGCCTCGTCCGAGTCGCTGTCCAGACCGAAGGCGGTGTGGACGGCGCGCACGGCCTCGTTGACGTCGTCGGCGCGGGTGACGACGGAGATGCGGATCTCGGACGTCGAGATCAGCTCGATGTTCACGCCCGCGTCGGAGAGCGCGCGGAAGAAGTCCGCCGTGACACCGGGGTTGGTCTTCATCCCGGCGCCGACCAGGGAGATCTTGCCGATCTGGTCGTCGTAGCGCAGCGAGTCGAAGCCGATCGCGCCCTTCGCCTTCTCCAGGGCGTCGATGGCCTTGCGGCCCTCGGCCTTGGGGAGGGTGAAGGAGATGTCCGTGAGGCCGGTGGAGGCGGCGGACACGTTCTGCACGATCATGTCGATGTTGATCTCGGCGTCCGCGACGGCCCGGAAGATGGCCGCGGCCTCGCCCGGCTTGTCCGGCACGCCGACGACGGTGATCTTCGCCTCGGAGGTGTCGTGGGCGACGCCCGAGATGATGGCCTGCTCCACCTTGCGGTCCCCTTGCGGCTCGTTGCTGACCCACGTGCCCTGCAGCCCCGAGAAGGACGAGCGGACGTGGATCGGGATGTTGTAGCGACGCGCGTACTCGACGCACCGGTGCAGGAGCACCTTGGAGCCGGAGGCGGCGAGCTCCAGCATGTCCTCGAAGGAGATCCAGTCGATCTTCTTCGCCTTCTTCACGACGCGCGGGTCGGCCGTGAACACACCGTCGACGTCGGTGTAGATCTCGCAGACCTCGGCGTCGAGCGCCGCCGCGAGCGCCACGGCGGTGGTGTCGGAACCGCCACGGCCCAGCGTGGTGATGTCCTTCTTGTCCTGGGACACACCCTGGAACCCGGCGACGATGGCGATGTTGCCCTCGTCGAGGGCGGTGCGGATCCGACCCGGCGTGACATCGATGATGCGCGCTTTGTTGTGGACGGAGTCGGTGATGACACCGGCCTGGCTGCCCGTGAACGACTGGGCCTCGTGGCCCAGGTTTTTGATCGCCATGGCCAGCAGGGCCATGGAGATCCGCTCTCCGGCGGTCAGCAGCATGTCGAACTCACGCCCGGCAGGGATCGGGGATACCTGCTCGGCGAGATCGATCAACTCGTCCGTCGTGTCGCCCATCGCGGAAACCACGACGACCACCTGGTGGCCGTTCTTCTTGGCGTCCACGATCCGCTTGGCGACGCGCTTGATGCCTTCGGCATCGGCAACGGAGGAGCCTCCGTACTTCTGCACGACAAGGCCCACGTGCGCTCCTCGCTCAGTGTGTGCCGCAGCCGGCGCTGCGATCGCCTCAGTCTAACGAGCGACCCGCGAACGCCTTTGTGATCCCGGATGCTGAGACGGCCCGCTCACGGAATGATCGGGCGGTACGTCGGAGCGGTCCGCTACTTCCTCAGCGGGCGGCTGCGCAGGCCCAGGGGGGCCGCGATCTCCTCCAACATCACGCGGCCCGCCTCCTCGGCGAGGTCGTCCTCGGTGATGTCCTCGTCGATGTCGAGGCCGTCGAGGGCCGCGAGGGGCTGGTCGAGGCGGACGTGGGCGACGAGGGACTGGAGGGCGCGGAGGGTGGCCGAGGCCGTCGGGCCCCAGTTGGAGAAGTACGAGAACTGCCACCACCACAGGGCCTCGCTGGTCCGGCCCGCCCGGTAGTGGGCGAGACCGTGCCGCAGGTCGGTGACGATGGCGGCGAGGTTGTCGGAGATCCGGGCCGGTACCGGGGCCTTACGGGGCTCGTACGGGTCGAAGACCTCGGAGAAGACGTCGACGGGCTCCAGGAGCACGGCGAACCGCTCGCGCAGGGCGTCCGCGTCGGGCTCGGGGCCCGTGTCCGTCTCGTACCGCTCGTCCGGGACGATGTCCTCGTGCGCGCCGAGCCGACCGCCCGCCAGGAGCAGCTGCGAGATCTCCAGGAGCAGGAAGGGGACCGCGCTGTCCGGCTCGTCGCCCTTGGCGACCTCGGTGGTCGCGACGATGAAGCTCTCGATGGAGTCGGCGATCTGGACGGCGAAGTCGTCGGGGTTCTGCGTGATCGCGTGCAGCGTGGGGTCAGACATCGAGGAGCCTCCCTGAGAGCGCGCCGGCCCGGTCGTCATACATCTAGCAGCCTCCGCCCCTCGAAGGCCCGGCCGAGGGTCACCTCGTCCGCGTACTCCAGGTCGCCGCCGACCGGGAGGCCGCTGGCGAGCCGGGTGACCTTGAGACCCATGGGCTTGATCATCCGCGCCAGGTACGTCGCGGTGGCCTCGCCCTCCAGGTTCGGGTCGGTCGCGAGGATCAGCTCGGTGACGGTGCCGTCGGCGAGCCGCGTGAGCAGCTCGCGGATCCGCAGGTCGTCCGGGCCGACGCCCTCGATCGGGCTGATCGCGCCGCCGAGGACGTGGTACCGCCCCCGGAACTCGCGCGTCCGCTCGATCGCCACGACGTCCTTCGGCTCCTCGACGACGCAGATGACGGTCAGGTCGCGACGCGGGTCCCGGCAGATGTTGCACTGCTCCTGCTGGGCCACGTTGCCGCAGATCGCGCAGAACCTGACCTTCTCCTTGACCTCCAGGAGCGCGTGCGCGAGCCGCCGGACGTCGGTGGGCTCGGTCTGGAGGATGTGGAAGGCGATCCGCTGCGCGCTCTTGGGACCGACGCCGGGCAGCCTGCCCAGTTCGTCGATGAGGTCCTGAACCACGCCTTCGTACACGGAACGCCCTTCCAAGGGAGTGCTTGATTCTTACGGTAGTGGCTGGAAGCGAGCCTTAGTAGCCCACGGAGGCGAGGGAAGCCGGAGGCGCGGACGCCCCCGGCCCCCGGGAACCTCAGATGCCGAGGCCCGGCATGCCGCCCATGCCCTGCGCCAGCGGGCCGAGCTTGGCCTGCTGGAGCTGCGTCGCGTTGTCGTTGGCGGCCTGGACGGCCGCCACGATCAGGTCGGCGAGCGTCTCGGTGTCCTCCGGGTCGACCGCCTTCGGGTCGATCACCAGGCCGCGCAGCTCCCCGGAGCCCGTCACGGTCGCCTTCACCAGGCCGCCGCCCGCCTGGCCGTCGACCTCGGTCGCGGCGAGCTCCTCCTGGGCGCGCGCGAGGTCCTGCTGCATCTTCTGGGCCTGCTGGAGAAGCTGCTGCATGTTGGGCTGACCACCACCGGGAATCACGGTCACTCCTGAGGTTCGGTACGTCCGTATGTCGGTACGCCGAGCCTACGTGGTCCCCGCCCGCCCTGCCTCCATCACTCTTTCGGGTGAGAAAGCGCGGGCTCCTCTACCTGATCAAGGCCCTCTTGCGGGCGGAAATCCTGGGATTCCGGGCCCATCGCCCACCATTCGGCGGTAGGAAGGGCGGGCACCACCTGCACCGCACGTCACAGAAGGTCACGAGCGCTGAGCTGAACAGAGGAGTCCCCCGGTGAGCCAGCAGCCGGAGACGCCACCACCGGGGCCCCCCGGGGGAGACGTCCACCGCGATCTGACCGGTACGCCGTTCCCCCTGGGCGACTGGGGCGAGCCGGCCGAGCGGCTCGACGAGCTGTACCGGTGGGTGGAGGCCAACGCCCTGCGCACCGTCGAGTGGTACCTCTCCGACCGGGTCCGCAAGCGTCTCTGCGCCAGGATCCTGCGCATCGGCACGACCACCGGGGTGATCGCGGGCGCCGCCCTGCCCCTGCTCGACCTGACCGGGGTCGCCGAGGGCGCCGCGGGCCTGGGCTACCTCTCGCTGCTGCTCGGTGCGGCCTGTCTGGCCTGCGACCGGTACTTCGGTCTGACGTCCGGCTGGATGCGGGACGTGGCGACCGCCCAGGCCGTGCAGCGGCGACTGCAGGCGCTGCAGTTCGACTGGGCCTCGGAGAGCGTCCGGGAGGTGCTCGGGCCCACGGAGGGCACCGCCAGCGAGGCGGCCGAGCGATGTCTCGGCGTGCTGCGCCGCTTCTCGGAGGACGTGACGGAGCTCGTACGGGCGGAGACGGCGGACTGGATGGTCGAGTTCCGCTCCGGTCCGGCGCCGCTCGCGCTCCAGTCGGTCGGCGTGGTGCCCACCCGGACGGAGGTCCCCCACCCCTCGGGAGCCCGTTTCCCGCTACCGCCCGGCACCCGCCCGAACATGCCGCGGCAGCGGCCCCCGGAGGCCCGCTGAGATCCGCCGGCGCCCCCGGCGGCCCGCTGGGGCCGGTCCGGGGGCTCGGCCTCGCCGCACGCTCGGCTCAGGCCGGCTCGGGCCGGCTCGGCTCAGGCCGGCTCGGCTCAGGCCGGCTCGGCTCGGGCCGGCTAGCTCAGCTCAGCTCAGCTCAGCTCAGGACGATCATCGAGCCCTGCGCCAGGCTCCGGGTCGCCGCCGCGTGCAGTCCCAGCCACACATGGCGCTCCCGTGCGAAGGGTCCCCCGTCCAGCGGGACCGGTACGGCCGGTTCCTCCAGGGCGGTCGGGCGCTCCGGCGGCAGCGGGGCCGCCGGCGGGTTCGCCGGGTCGATGCCGATCGAGGGCGCCACGTAGTGGAGTTCCCGCAGCAGCCCGTACGAGGAGCCGAGCGGTCCGCCGCCCTCGAGGAGCTCGTCGCTGGCGAGCGGCACCGGGAAGTCGACCGGCACGTACGCGCCCGCGTGGTCGTAGTGCCAGACCAGGTGCGACTGTTGGGCGGTCGCCTCGAACATCTCCAGGAGCTGCTCGTAGTCGCCGCCGAGCTCGCCGACCGGCTCGACCGGCAGTCCGCACATCTGGAGGAGGTAGGCGCGCCGCAGGAAGTGCAGGGCCTCGTAGTCGAAGCCGGCCACCGGGGCGACGTCGCCGGAGAGTCCCGGCATGTACGCGTAGACCGGCACGGTCGGCAGTCCGGACGCGCTGAGCACGGCGTCGTACGAGGCGATCTCTTCGGCGAAGGGGTTGTCGGGGCTGTGGCACAGCACGTCGACGAGGGGGACCAGCCACAGGTCACAGGCCAAGGGAGGCTCGCTCTCCGTCAGTTGCGGGGGACGTGTGCGGGAGACACGTGTGGGGACAGTCGCAGGGCGTTGTGCGGGGACGGCCAGGTTAGTCGGCGCCCCACAGGCACCGTCCACCCGCTCTGGACCTGCCCCCGGAGGCCGGCCCTCAACCTCCCCGCCGCTCCAGCCGGTCCGCCCACTCCATCGACTGCGTGTTGTACTGCCGGACCACCGAGACGGCGGACTCGGCGTCGCCGCGCGTGATGGCGTCGACCAGGTCCACGTGCCCGCTCCACAGCCAGCCGAGCATGTCCGGTTCGGAGCGCAGGTAGGGCACGGAGAAGACCCAGGCCTGGACGCGGAGGCGGTGCAGGAAGTCGGCGATGTAGTCGTTGGCGGAGACCAGGCGCCCGAGTTCGCGCCAGTAGCGGATGTCGTACCCGATGAGGATGTCGAGGTCCCCGGCACGGGCCGCGCGGGCGGCCGCCTCGCCGCGGCGCCGTACGGAGACGAGCGCGACCCCGGTCCCGAGGTCGGGTTCCGTGGCCGTGGCGGGGGGCGGGGACGTCGCGGGCGCGTGGCGGCGGAAGATGCCGTCGACGACGAGCATCCGGGCCTCGACCATGCCCCGGTAGTCGTCGACGGAGTACTCGTGGACGCGGAAGCCGCGGTGCTGGTCGGAGTCGAGGAGGCCTTGCGCGCAGAGGTCGACGAGGGCTTCCCGTACGGGTGTCGCGGACACCCCGTACTGCTCGGCGATCTGCTTGACGGTGAACTCCTCGCCGGGTTCGAGACGGCCCGCGAGTACTTCGTCACGCAGCGCGTCCGCGATCTGCTGTCGCAAGGTGTTGCGGGTGACAGCTCCGCTCGCGGGCATCTTGGTCGGTCCCCTCCGTCCGGCTGCGGACACCCTAGTCCAGACGGAGGAGACCTCTCCGGTACGGCGGTTACGCGGTGTGCTCGTCGGCCACCGAGAGGGCCGCGTCGAGGGCCGCGAGGCCTTCCTTGGCCTCGGCCTCGGAGACGTTGCAGGGCGGGACGGCGTGGGTGCGGTTCATGGCGACGAGGGGCCACAGACCGTTCTTCTTCGCCGCCGCGGCGAAGGCGGCCATCGGCGCGTTGGCCTCGCCGGCCGCGTTGTACGGGACGAGCGGTTCGCGCGTCTCGCGGTTCTTGACCAGGTCGAGCGCCCAGAAGACGCCCAGGCCGCGGACGTCGCCGACGGACGGGTGGCGCTCGGCGAGTTCGCGCAGGCCGGGGCCGAGGACGTTCTCGCCGATGTGGGCGGCGTGCTCGACGACCTTCTCGTCCTCCATCACCTGGAGGGTGGCGACGGCGGCGGCGCAGGCGAGCGGGTGGCCGGAGTAGGTCAGTCCGCCCGGGTAGGCCCGCTTGTCGAAGGTGGCGGCGATCTCGGCGTTGATGGCGACGCCGCCGAGGGGCACGTAACCGGAGTTCACGCCCTTGGCGAAGGTCAGCAGGTCGGGCACGACGTCGAAGTGCTCGGCGGCGAACCACTTTCCGGTGCGGCCGAAGCCCGCCATGACCTCGTCGAGGATGAAGACGATGCCGTACCGGTCGCAGATCTCGCGGACGCCGGCGAGGTAGCCGGGGGGCGGGGTCATGATGCCGGCGGTGCCGGGCACGGTCTCCAGGATGATCGCCGCGATCGTCGCCGGACCCTCGAAGGCGATCGTGTCCTCCAGGTGCTGGAGGGCCCGAGCGCCCTCCTCCGCCTCGGTGGTGGCGTAGAAGGGCGAGCGGTAGAGGAAGGGCGCCCAGAAGTGGACGACGCCGGCGGAGGCGGTGTCGGAGGGCCAGCGGCGCGGGTCACCGGTGAGGTTGATCGCGGTGTTGGTGGCGCCGTGGTACGAGCGGTAGGCGGAGAGCACCTTCGTACGGCCGGTGTGCAGCCGGGCCATGCGGACGGCGTTCTCGACGGCCTCGGCGCCGCCGTTGGTGAAGAAGATCTTGTCCAGGTCGCCCGGGGTGCGCTCGGCGATGAGGCGTGCGGCCTCGGAGCGGACGTCGACGGCGAAGGAGGGCGCGAAGGTGACGAGCTTCCCGGCCTGCTCCTGGATGGCCGCCACGACGCGCGGGTGCTGGTAGCCGATGTTGGTGTAGACGAGGCCGCTGGAGAAGTCGAGGTAGCGGTTTCCGTCGTAGTCCCAGAAGTACGAACCCTCGGCGCCGGCGACGGCGAGCGGGTCGATCAGGCCCTGGGCGGACCAGGAGTGGAACACGTGCGCGCGGTCGGCTGCCTTGACGGCGGCACCGGCCTGGGGATCGGGTTCGACGACATGAGGGGTCATGCGGCCGAGGGTAGGGAACCGCAGGTGGGCCGGGCCATGGCCATCTTGTCCATCGAGACCGGGGCGGACGCGACACGTTGCTCCGCCGCTCCCGGACACGACCTTTCTCTTGACAACATGCTGTCGTAATGACAACCTTCTGTCATGGGAATCGAGAGCGACACCACGACCGTCCACCTCGCCGTCTACGACACCCTCGCCGACTGGGAGACCGGCCACGCCACGGCGTGGCTCGCCCGCGCCGGATTCACGATCAGGACCGTCGGTCCGGTCGCCGAACAGCCGGTCACCACCCTCGCCGGGGTCCGGATCGTCCCCGACCTCGCGCTCGCCGACCTCCGCCCCGAGGACAGCGCCCTCCTGATCCTGCCGGGCGCCGAGAAGTACGACGAGGGCGACGACCTCGCCCCCTTCACCGCGAAGGCCCGCGCCTTCCTCGACGCCGGGGTCCCGGTCGCCGCGATCTGCGGAGCGACCGCGGGCCTCGCCAAGGAGGGCCTCCTCGACGAGCGGCCGCACACGAGCGCGGTCTCGTTCTACCTGGCCGCCACCGGCTACAAGGGCGGTGACCACTACGTCGAAGCGGACGCGGTGCGGGACGGGGACCTGATCACCGCCGGCCCGACGGAGCCGGTCGCCTTCGCCCGCGAGATCTTCGCCCGGCTCGGCGCGTACGAGGGCAAGCGGGACGCCTGGTACCGCCTCTTCCACGACTCGGACCCGGCGGCCTTCGAAGAGCTGAACGCGTGAGCCGCGAGCAGCAGGACGCTCTCTCCCGCACGGCCCTCGGCGTCTTCCGCCTCAACGGCCAGTTCCTCGCCGTGTCGGAGAAGCTGGCCGGACCGGCCGGCCTGACCGCCGCCTGGTGGCAGGTCCTCGGCGCCGTCCTCCCCGAGCCCCTCCCGGTCGCCGGGATCGCCCGGGTCATGGGCATCACCCGCCAGAGCGTCCAGCGGATCGCGGACCTGCTCGTACGGGAGGGCCTGGCCGCTTACGAGCCGAACCCGGCCCACCGGCGCGCCAAGCTCCTCGCCCCCACCGAGGCGGGCCGGGCGGCGATCCGCCGCATCGACCCCGGCCACGCGGAGCTGGCCGCCCGACTCCTGCGGGAGCTGGGCGGCCAGGACGCGTTCGACGAGACGGTACGGGTCCTGGACCGGCTCTCGGCGGCCCTGGAGGCGGTCAGCGAGAGGTAGCCGGACCTCCGGGACCGCCCCGCAGCGCCCCCGACACGTACTCCAGCGCCCGGGTGAACTCCGGTTCGGTCAGCCGCTGATCACGTCCACCGGGCAGCGGATGCCGGACGCGCGGGCCAGACGGCCGTCCGCGGTGACCAGCGCACAGCCGTACGCCTCCGCCGCCGCGACGTAGGCCGCGTCGTACGCCGTGAGGTTCCCCCGCAGTTCCCAGATCCGTGGCAGGAGCACGCGCGACAGCGGAACGGCCGGCTCCAGCTTCGCGAGCGCGGCGACGGCGTCCTCGGCGTGCCCTTTGGAGATCTTCCCGCCGAGCAGATTCCCCCGGATCACCGAAAGCACCTCGATCGTCCAGTGCTCCGGCGCGATCCACCTGCTGTCAGCGATGAGGGCGGCCCGGCACCGTTCCCCGACCGTCCCCTCGTCGAGCAGCGAGAACGCGAAGACGGACGCGTCGACGACGATCACTCGCCGCCCTCCGGCACACCGAGCCCGGCATCACGCTCGGCACGCCCGGTCCGCAGGGCCTCCAGTACGTCGACGGTGCGGAGCCGAGTGCCGTACCGCCCGCCGGAGAACCCCTCGATCACGGCCAGGTTGTCGCGGCGCCGCACTTCGTCGGCCAGCACGTCGTACAGGTACGCCTGGAGCGACTGGCCACGCTCACCCGCTATGGCCGCCAGCCGGTCACGCATGTCCTCGGGCACGTCACGAATCTGCAGTGCAACCATGAACGCAGGGTCGCATGCATATGTGCATGCACGCAAGCGCGACGACCTCGGCCTTGCCCGGCGTCCGCCCACGCCCTTCGAACGTACGCGAGAACAGGGGCTCGTCCCAGCGGCGATCGGCCCTGGCCGCGAGGTGGATGCCCTGTCGGATGACCTCCGCCCCGCTCACCGCTCGCCCAGCAGCTCGGACACCGCGCTGCGGAGCAGCAGCGGATGGACGAACCTGTCGGGGCCCGTCGGCGGGAAGCGCCAGGCGAGCGGCCAGGTCCTGCCCGTCAGGGCGGGCACCGGGACGAAGCTGACGTGGGCGGGCCCGGCGTTGAACCGGGTCACCCCGCGCGGCCACGGTTTGCGCGCCGTCGACCCCGGCGGCACGAGGAAGTAGACCCCGCGTCGCCCGTTCGCCTCGACGACGACGGGCCCGGGGTCGCCCCCGGTGAGCGCCTCCATCCAGTCCGCGAGCCGGCGCCCCTCGTCGCCGTCGACGCGGACCGCATCGAATTGCACCCCGGCCTTGCGGAGTTGGAATCCGGAAACTGGAATCCAGTCCACGTTTACTTCCTGATTCTCCTCATTCACGAGGACATGTTCCCGCGCCGGCGCTAGCGTTTTCCACGACTGTGGAGGGCGCGTCGACCACCCCTTGACCTGCGTCAACGGCCTTTCGGGCAGTCGAATTCGGCGGGGAGCGGTTGAGACCGGTTGAGATCGGTTGAGTTCGAATGGGGATCGCGGATGGCGCGAGCGGAGAACAAGGAATCGGTGGGTCCGGCGGCGCGGATGGCGGCGGCGGTGGCGAGGCGAATGCGGATGAAAAGGGGCCTGACGCAGGACCAGCTCGGGGCGCAGATGGGTTTCACCGGCGCGGCGATCAGCGCGATGGAACGGCTGATCCACCCGGTCAGCGACGACATGCTCGTGCAGCTCGAACGCGTCCTGGGAGGCGGGACGGGCATCTTCGAGGAGATGCGGGAGCTCGTACGCCTGGAGAAGCTCCCCGAGCAGTTCCGCGGGTACGCGCCGATCGAGCAGAAGGCGGTGGCGCTGTGGCTGTACGCGAACCACGTCGTCCACGGCCTGTTCCAGACGGAGGCGTACGCGCGGGCGCTGATCGCGGGCGGGTATCCGGAGCCCTCGCAGGAGCGGGTCGAAGAGCTGGTCGTGGCCCGGATGGCCAGGAAGGCGCTGTTCGACCGGAAGCAGGTGTGCGAGATCGAGCTGATCCTCGACGAGTCGGTGCTGCGGAGGCCGATCGGGAGCGAGGAGATCATGCGGGAGCAGCTGGAGTACCTGGCGGAGTGCGCACGGCGGAGGAACGTGAACCTTCAGGTGCTGCCGCTGGACGCGGGGTTGAGCGGTGAGTATGTGGGCGATCACGGCATGATGAACGTGGTCGAGACCCCTGACCACGACCGCCTGGTCTACCTGGAGATCCAGGATGAGAGCCTGCTGATCACCGACCGGGCAAAGGTGAGTAGGTACATGAAGCGATATGCAAAGATCCGGGCACTGGCCCTGGACCCGCGCAAGTCGCTGGGCCTCATCGAACGGTTGGCGGGAGCACAGAGATGAACGACACCCTGCACTGGTTCAAGTCGAGCTACAGCAGCTCCAGTGGGGGCGACTGCGTCGAGGTGGCCATCGCCTGGCGCAAGTCCTCCTACAGCGACAGCGGTGGCGTCAGCTGCGTCGAGGTCGCCACCTGCGCCCACGCCGTCCACCTCCGTGACTCCAAGGTCGGCGACGGGCCCACGTTCGCCGTGGAGCCCGCCGCCTGGACCGCGTTCCTCGCCTGGCAGGACTGATCAGCAGTACAGGTTCGCCCCGGTGGGGACACCCAGGATCTGGGTGAACTGCTGGTACTTGGTGACCCGGCTCTGGACCTGGGCCGGGTTCCTCCCGTCGCACTCCAGCGAGCCGTTGATGGAGCGGATGGTCTGGCCGAAGCCGGCGCCGTTGACCATGGCGTTGTGGGCGGTCATGGTGCCGGGGCCGTTCTGGGTGTTCCAGTACCAGAGGCCCGTCATCATGGCGACGGCCGGCTCGCGCTCGACGCGCCAGGGGTTGTTGAGCAGGTCGATGCCGAGGGCGTCACCGGCGGCCTTGTAGTTGAAGTTCCAGGAGAGCTGGATGGGGCCGCGGCCGTAGTACGCGGCCTGTCCCGCGGGGCAGCCGTAGGGCTGGTTGCGGTCGCAGTAGTGCGGGTAGTTGGCGGTGTTCTGCTCGACGATGTGGACGAGGCCACCGGTCTCGTGGGAGACGTTGGCGAGGAAGGCCGCGGCCTCCTGGCGCTTGACCGTCTCACCGCCGGTGGTGGCGAAGCCGGGGTAGGACTTGAGGGCGGCGGTGAGGCCCGCGTACGTGTAGAACGGGTTCCTGTTCGGGAACATCTGGTTGAACTGGGCCTCGGAGACGACGAACCCGGAGGGGTCCGGGGTGCCCCCGCCGCCGTCCGTGCCGCAGACGCCCTCGTCGCGCCAGACGTCGGAGCCGCCGGGGCGCTCGTTCTGCGTCCACCACTTCGCGTACCAGTTGTGGCCGTTGTACGAGGCGGTCATGCCGCCGGTGTAGACGCTGGCGGAGTTCCAGGCGCCCACGCAGGCGGGGGCGGCGCCCGCCGAGGCGGCGGGGAGGAGTACGGCGAGTCCGACGGCCGTACAGAGCGCGGCCAGCAGGGTGACCAGTTTGCGCAGCATGCATGCTTCCTTCCGGGTGGGGCCGGGTGGGGAAGCCACAGCCAAGCGCGATTGGTCTGAACCTGTCAAGGTCTAGACCAAGACCCGCCCCGGGCGCGGGAAAGCCGCGCGGGTCCACCTGCGACCACGCGCGGCTTCCTCCGGCCGGCGCCGAACTCGGACCCGGGGAGGCCGGTTCAGATCAGCAGCACGATCCGGCCCGGCCTGTGTCCCGCCTCCGCCCTGCGGTGCGCCTCCGCGACCGATTCGAGGGGCATGACGTCCGCCACCCGGGTGATCAGCTCCCGGGCCTCCACCTTCTCCAGGGTCGCCTTCAGACGGGCCGCGTCCGGCCTGGCCCGGACGGTCTCCACGCGGATGTTCCGCTCCCCGACCGGGACGCGGTCGGGGGCGAGCGCGAGGAAGACGCCGCCGTCCTTCAGGACCGGCAGGAGCCCTTCACCCGCGAGGGCCCCGTCGAAGACCGCGTCCACCCGGTACGGATCGCCCTCGGTCACCCGGGCGACCACGTCCTCCGCCGGACCCCGCGTGACGACGTGCTCCGCGCCGAGGACCCTCAGCTCGTGCTCGTCGCCCTCGTGGGCGACGGCCACCACCCGCAGCCCGGCCGCCGAGGCGTACTGCACCGCCAGTCGGCCCACCACCCCGCTCGCGCCGGTCACGACCAACGACGCGCCCGGCTGGAGCCTGAGCCGGTCGAGGCCCTCCAGGGCGGTCGCGGAGGCCAGCGGCACGGACGCCGCCACGGTGAACTCCACGTCGTCCGGGATCGGGGCCAGCCACTCCGGGGCGACCCGTACGACCTCCGCGTACGTGCCCTCGCCCGTCAGTTCCTCGTACCAGGGGATGAAACCGGCCACGCGGGTCCCCGGCGCCATCCCGGGCACCGGGTCGAGCAGCGTGCCCGCGAAGTCCGTCCCGAGGACGAACGGCGGCTTGAGGTCACCGACCGCGTCGGCGTACAGCCCGGCGCGGATCCGCAGATCCGCCTGGTTCACTCCGGCCGCCTTCAGGCGCACCCGCACCCGCCCCGGGACGTCCCCGGCCTCCGGCTCGGGCCGGCGGGCCATCTGGAGGACCTCGGGTCCGCCGTAGGCGGTCACTTCGACGACACGCATGGGGGTCTCCTCGGACGGACGTCAGACGGCATGCCCCCTGGTCGCCATTACACCCACGCCCCCCACCCCCGGCAACCCCGGCCCGTCCACCCGAACGACCCGGCCCACCCGAACGGCCCGTCCATCTGAACGAACGGAGAAGTCCAGGTGGCCGCCCGCTACGCCGCCCCCCCGTTCGTACAGACGTCCGTACCGTCCCGGCCATGGAGTGGATAACCGCCGAGAACGTCATCGCCCTGGGCACGGCGCTCCTCGGTGTCCTGGTCTCGGTCGCGGTCGTCTGGATCGACCGGATCTCGCCGCAGCGCAAGCGGCTCGGCTACCGCGTACAGCTCAACACCCCGCTCCACCGGGAGGAGGACCGGGACAGCGAGGTCATGACGGTGCGGGAGGGCCAGGTGGTCGGGATGGCCCCGCCCGCCAACGAGTCCACGCTCGTCCTCCTCCGCATCGAGAACGACCGGGACCTCGACATCAGCTCCGAGGACTACGGCGCCGCCGCCCACCCCCACGGGCTGCGGATCACCTTCGGCGAGCGGAACGTCGAAGGGGTCGTCGCCACCGTCCCGGCCGGATGGGTGTCCGTACGGGACGACCTGGAGCGCACTCCCCGGCTCGGCCGCGACGGCAGCGCGGTCCTCGTCCCCAAGGTGGCCCTGGAGCGCGGCCAGTACTTCAAGCTGCTCGTGCAGCTCTCCGGCCGGGTCGCCGACAAGGACATCAAGATCGAGGGAACCCTCCAGGGCGGCTCGATCTGGCGCAACAGGAGCACCACCCCCGACGAGAAGGCCGCCCGGTTCAGCCCCACGGCCCGCAACGTCACCGTCATCCTCACCGCCTGCGTGATGGTCCTGGCCTCGATCATCGTCCGGGAGCAGACCCCGCCGCCGATCGGCTGCGCCGAGGGGAGCCTCACCGTCACCGGCTCGACGGCCTTCGCGCCCGTCCTGCGCAAGGTCGCCGAGGCGTACGAGAAGGACTGCGAGGGCTCGACGGTGGTCGTCGACGCGCACGGCTCGACCTCCGGGATCCGGGAACTCGCCGCCGCCGGGGCGAAGACCCCCAAGGGCTCCCCCGCCGTCATCGCGCTCTCCGACGGACGCAGGCCCGGCGGCTACCCCCAGCTGCGGGAGAGCATGGTCGCCGTCTCCCTCTTCACCCTCGTCCTCAACGACGGCATACCCGTCGACGACCTCACCCTGGACCAGATCCGCCGCCTCTACCGGGGCGACATCACCAACTGGAACGCCCTGGTGCCCAGCGTGGACCAGCCGGTCCTGCTCGTCAGCCGCGACGCCAACTCCGGTACGCGCGAGGTCTTCCAGCGCCGAGTCCTCGGCCGCAACGAACCGGCCAACTCCTCCCGCGACTGCGAGAACCTCGACGACCCCGAGGCCGAGGTCATCCGCTGCGAACTCGACTCCACCGAACAGGTCCTTTCCACCGTCGCCCGGCTCCCCGGCGCCATCGGCTACACCGAACTCCGCTCCGGCAGCGGCCTCAAGGGCCTGCACCGGGTGGCCGTCGACGGACGCAGGGCCGTCCTCGACGAGATCGGCGAGTCCAGCTACCCCTACCGGGAGATCGAGTACGCCTACACCTGGGGCGACCCCCCGGCCGACTCGCTGACCTCCAGCTTCCTCACCTATCTGAGCCGGGGCAGCGGCCAGGACGTCATCCGCACCCACGGCCACCTGCCCTGCGCCACCCCCAAGGGGCTGCGGATCTGCGGCGACGGCTGACGCCGGGTCTGGCATCCTCTTTCGACGTGGACCCATTGAACGCGGAAGACCCGGTCAGCATCGGCCCGTTCCGTCTGCTCGGCCGCCTCGGCGTCGGCGGGATGGGCCGGGTGTTCCTGGCCCGTTCGGCCGGGGGACGGACCGTCGCGGTGAAGGTGGTGCACTCCGAGCTGGCCGCCCAGGACGAGTTCCGGCGCCGGTTCGCCCGCGAGGTCGCCGCCCTGGAGCGCGTCGGGGGGACGGGCACGGCGCCCGTACTCGGCTCGGACACCACCGCGAAGTCGCCGTGGGTGGCGATCGGGTACGTGGCGGGGCCGTCGCTGCGGACCGTCGTCGGCGACGAGTTCGGGCCGCTGCCGCCCGCGACCGTGAAGGCCCTGGCCGCCGGACTCGCCCGCGCCCTCGTCCACATCCACACCGCCGGGCTCGTCCACCGCGACCTGAAGCCGTCGAACGTGCTGCTCACCGTCGACGGGCCCCGGATCATCGACTTCGGCATCGCCCGCGCCGTCGACACGGTCGCCGAGGGCGGCAACCTCACCACCACCGGGGCGGTCGTCGGCTCGCCCGGCTTCATGTCGCCGGAGCAGGTGCGGGGCGAGCACCTCACTCCCGCATCGGACATCTTCTGCCTCGGCTCGGTCCTCGCCTACGCGGCGACCGGCCGCTCCCCCTTCGGCACGGCGGACAGCGGCGTCCACGCCACCATGTTCCGCATCGCCCACGACGAGCCCGATCTGACGGATCTCGCACCCGAACTGTCCGGGCTCATCCGCGCCTGCCTCGCCAAGGACGCGCTGGGCCGCCCCTCCGCCGCCGAGATCGCGGAGACACTGCCGGTACCGGACCCCTGGCTCCCTGCGGACGTCCTGACCCGGCTCGGACGGCACGCGGCGCGACTGCTCGAGGCGGAGACGGGGGCGGTGACGGAGGCGGGGACGGGCGCGAGCGCGGGTGGCGGGGCGGCCGGGACGGGGGCCGGGCCCGAGACGGGGGCCAGGAACGGGACGGGGGCGGGGTCCGGGCCGGGCTCGGGGTCCAGAGCGGGCGCGGGGTCCCGGCCGGGGGGTGCCGTATCCGCCGCCGGGGACCCCACGTCGCCCACTCCCCTGCCGTCCACCGCCTCCACGGCTCAGCAGCCGGCGCCCGTACGACGGGGACGCCGTACCGCCCTGGTCGCCGCTCTCGCGGCCCTCGCTGTGGCGGCCGCCGCCACCGCCACGTACACCCTGTGGCCCGACCCGGGCGCCGGCGGCGACGGGCAGAAGGACCGGGGCACCGGTCAGACGGGCGGGACGGTCGGCGGCTCCGCCCGGCCCGCCGGGATCGTCCCGGCCGCGTTCCTCGGCGCCTGGGAGGGCGTCCTGCAGGGCTCTCCCGACCATCCGAGGGAGACCACCCGGATCGAGATCTCCCAGGGCGCGGCCGGCACCAAGAACGCCGTCTACGTCCAGGTCACCGAGAACCGGCTGTGCATGGGCCGCTCCCGGCTCGTCTCGGCCGACGAGGACAAGGTCGTCCTGGGCGAGTCCGACGTGACGACCAGCGTGCCCCAGCAGCGCTGCACGCCCGCCGCGCACCAGACCCTCACCCTGCGCTCCCCCGACGTCCTGGAGTGGACGTCGGGAGCCGCGAAGGCCACCTTCCGCAAGGCCCCCACCGGCACCGAGGTGGTGCCCACCCGCTTCCTCGGCCGCTGGTCCCGCATCCCCGCCCCGGAGGTCTACGGCGAGAACGACGACCGCTACACCTCCGAGGTGACGATCACCCAGGGCCCGGTCGGCGCCCCCGTCGTCGGCGTCATCAACGGCTACCCACGCGTCGTCGACGGCGTACCCACCTCCGAGGACTGGTCCTGCGGCACCACGGCCGTCCTCGCGGGAGCAGGCACCATGCTGGTCGTCGGCCCCGCCACCCGGGACACCGACGCCTGGGACCGCGAATGCCAGGAAGGCCTCTCCGGCTACCTGGTCGTCGACAGACTCAAGGGCAGGGACCGGCTCCTGATCTACCCGATGCTCGACGGCGAACCGAACGAGTACTACCGGTCCTGAACGACGCACGCCGTCCGCGCCTCGGGAAGGAGGCGCGGACGGCGTGCGTCGTCGTGCGTCGTCGTGCGGGTCCGCCGCGGGCGGCAGGTCCTACAGGAACGAGTTGATCTCGATCGTCTCGGTGCGGCCGGGGCCGACGCCGATCGCGGAGATCGGGGCGCCCGACATCTCCTCCAGCGCCTTCACGTACGCCTGCGCGTTCTTCGGCAGGTCCGCGAAGGTCTTCGCCTTGGTGATGTCCTCGGACCAGCCCGGCAGCATCTCGTAGATCGGCTTCGCGTGGTGGAAGTCGGTCTGCGAGTACGGCAGCTCCTCGACGCGCTTGCCGTCGATCTCGTACGCGACGCAGACGGGGATCTGCTCCCAGCCCGTCAGCACGTCGAGCTTCGTGAGGAAGAAGTCCGTCAGGCCGTTGACCCGGGTCGCGTACCGCGCGATGACCGCGTCGAACCAGCCGCAGCGACGGTCACGGCCGGTGGTGACACCCCGCTCGCCGCCGATGCGGCGCAGCGCCTCGCCGTCTGCGTCGAACAGCTCCGTCGGGAACGGGCCGGCGCCGACACGGGTCGTGTACGCCTTGAGGATGCCGATGACCCGGCTGATCTTCGTCGGGCCCACGCCGGCACCGGTGCAGGCGCCGCCCGCGGTCGGGTTCGACGAGGTGACGAACGGGTACGTGCCGTGGTCGACGTCCAGGAGCGTGCCCTGGCCACCCTCGAAGAGGACGACCTTGTCCTCGTCGAGCGCGTTGTTGAGGATGAGGGTGGTGTCCGCGACGAACGGCTTGATCTGCTCCGCGTACTGGAGCATCTCCTCGACGATCTGCGCGGCGTCGATGGCGCGCCGGTTGTACAGCTTGGCGAGCAGCTGGTTCTTGCCCTCCAGCGCCGCCTCCACCTTCTGGTTGAGGATCGACTCGTCATACAGGTCCTGGACCCGGATGCCGACGCGGTTGATCTTGTCGGCGTACGTCGGGCCGATGCCGCGTCCCGTCGTGCCGATCTTGCGCTTGCCGAGGAACCGTTCCGTCACCTTGTCGAGGGTGACGTTGTACGGGGTGATCAGGTGAGCATTGCCGCTGATCAGGAGCTTCGACGTGTCCACGCCTCGCTCGTTCAGCCCGCTCAGCTCGGAGAGCAGGACCGCCGGGTCGACGACGACACCGTTTCCGATCACCGGGGTACACCCCGGCGAGAGGATTCCGGAAGGGAGAAGATGCAGCGCGTACTTCTGGTCGCCGACGACGACGGTGTGGCCGGCGTTGTTGCCGCCCTGGTAACGCACTACATAGTCAACGGATCCACCGAGGAGATCGGTGGCCTTTCCCTTGCCCTCGTCACCCCACTGAGCACCGAGCAGCACAAGTGCGGGCACAGGCGTACACCCCTTCCGGGTGGGGCATGTCCAAGGTCAGGGGCATACGCCGCCTCACCGGTGTGCCCCGGAATAGACGAAGCCCCTGGCGCAATAGCGCAAGGGGCTCTTGCACAAAGATGCTACCCGAGGAAGGACCGAGGTGTCGGATCACGACCAGCTGCTGGTCATCGTCGACCCGGTCGCCCGCCGAAGTGACGGCGAGTCCGTACGGATCGCGAAGGATGTGCTGTCCGCGGGCGCGGAGGCGAAGATCTGCCTGCCGGACACCCCAGAGGAATTCTCCCGGGCCCTGGCCCGACGGGGCTCCCGGCGCCTCGTGGTGCTCGGGGACGACCGTGCGCTGTTGCGTACGGTGGCGTTGCTGCACCGGGACCGGGAGCTCGCGGGGGCCGTCCTCTCCCACGTCCCGATAGGCCCTCCGGGCGCCCTGGAAGTCGCCCACGCCCTCGGCGTGCCGCGCTCCACCCCGGCCGCGGCCCGGACGGTCCTCGCCGGGGCGGTGCGACGCCTTGACCTCCTCGTCGACGACAGCGACGGGGTCGTCATCGGCGACCTCCTGGTCCCGGCCGCCCCCGCCCTCTCCTCTGCCCCGTCCGTCTGGGGCACCTGCCGCTCCCTGGTCCGCACCCTGGTCCGCCCGGCCCCGGCGCCCGTCGCCACCCCCACCCACCGGCTCCGGGTGGAGGCCGACGGGGTGCTGCTCACCGACATCGACACCCCGCTGGAGAGCCTGACGGTCCGCTCGGTCGCCGGTGCGGCCGAGGTGACCGTCCACCCCTGGTCCGCCCCGCCCCGGCACACCACCGCCGCCGTCCTCACGGTCTCGGGCCCCGACTTCCGCTACCGCGCGGACAACCACCTCAGGGGCCCGGTCCGCCGCCGCACCTGGACGGCCAGGGCGGGGGCGTGGGGACTGGTCCTGCCGCGGGGCCCCCTCGCGTGAGCTCGGGCCGCTGTCGTCCGGTCGACGGGCTCTCACACCTGCACCAGCAGTTCCTCGAAGCCCCGGATGACGTAGCCCGGTTTCCGGACCGGTTCAGCCGCGAGGGTCAGGTGTGGGGCCCGGGTCAGTAGCTCGGTGAAGACGGCGGTCAGTTCGAGGCGGGCCAGGGGGGCGCCCAGGCAGTAGTGGATGCCGGCGCCGAAGGTGACGTGGGGGTTGTCCGTGCGGGTGAGGTCGAGGGTGCCGGCGGTGGGGCCGAAGCGGGCCGGGTCGCGGTTGGCGGAGCCGAAGAGGAGGGCGACCTCGGAGCCGCGCGGAAGGGTCACCTCGCCGAGCTCGATGTCGTCGAGGACCCAGCGTTCGAACATCTGGAGCGGGGTGTCGTAGCGCAGAAGTTCTTCCACAGCTGTGGACAACTTCTCCGGATCCGGACGGACGCCCTCCTGCAGGAGCGTCCACCAGCCGTTGACCGTCGTGTTCACCGTGGCCTCGTGGCCCGCGTTCAGGAGCAGCACACAGGTGGAGATCATCTCCTGTTCGGTCAGCTCCTCCACCGCGATCAGGGACGAGATCAGATCGTCCCCCGGCTCCCGGCGCCGCCGCGCGATCAGCCCCCTCAGGTAGTCCGAGAACTCGATCGAGGCCCCGACCGCCCGCCGCGCCGCCTCCTCCGTCGGATTCAGCTCGAACATCCCGCAGATCGCCGCCGACCAGGGCCGCAGCCGCGCCCGCTCCTCGTCCTCCTCCGGTACGCCGAGCATCTCGGCGATCACCGCCACCGGGAGCGGCTCGGCGACCGAGGCGAGCAGGTCGCCGCCGCCCGCCGCGACCAGGTCCCCGACCAGACCGGCGGCGAGCCGCCGTACCGTCGGCGCCAGGTTCTCCACCGTCCTCGGCGTGAACGCCTTCGACACCAGCCGCCGGATCCGCGTGTGGTCGGCCGCCTCCAGATCGAGCAGCCCGTGGTCGTTCAACGTGTGGAACGGCTCGTGCGCGGCGGCCGGCGGCTCCTGCCCGAACTCCTCGTGCGTGAAGCGATGGGTGTACGTACGTCCGAGCCGCCGGTCCCGCAGGAGCGCCGACACGTCCTCGTGGTGCGGGATCAGCCACTGGCGGGTGGGGGCGAACCAGTACGCGCGGCCGGTGGCCCGGAGCCGGGCGTACGCGGGGTACGGATCGGCGACGAAATCGGCGGACCAGGGGTCGAAGGCGGTCTCGGTGGCGTCCATGGCGTCCATGACCGGACGCTACCGTTTCGAGCCGCGTCAGCCGCCGGCCTCGTACCGGAGCCGGGCTCGTACGGACCGCGTCAGCCGCCGACCCGTACCAGGCCCGCCTCGTACGCGAACACCGCCGCCTGCGTCCGGTCCCGTAGCGCCAGCTTCACCAGGATCCGGCTCACGTGGGTCTTGATCGTGGACTCGGCGACGACGAGATGGTCGGCGATCTCGGCGTTCGACAGGCCCTGGGCGATGAGGACGAGCACCTCCGTCTCCCGCTCCGTCAGCTCCCCGATCCGCGCCATCGCCGGCGGGCGCGGGGAGCTGCCCGGCGCCTTCGCGAACTCGGTGATCAGCCGCCTGGTGACGGTCGGCGCGAGCAGCGCCTCGCCGGCCGCGACGACCCGTACGCCCTCCGCGAGCTGCCGGGCCGAGGCGTCCTTGAGGAGGAAGCCGGAGGCCCCCGCGCGCAGCGCCTGGTACACGTACTCGTCCAGGTCGAAGGTGGTCAGGACCAGCACCTTCGCCTCCGCGTCGGCGGCGACGATCTCCCGGGTGGCGTCGATGCCGTTCAGCTCGGGCATGCGGATGTCCATGAGGACCACGTCCGGGTGGAGCGCCGCGACCTGCGCGACGGCCTCCCGGCCGTTGACCGCCTCCCCGACGACCTCGATGTCCGGCATCGCGCCGAGCAGCACCGAGAAGCCCTCACGGACCATGATCTGGTCGTCGACGATCAGTACGCGGATCACTTCGCTGCCTCCTCACGGCTGACGGGGATGAACGCCGCCACCTCGTAGCCGCCGTCGCCGGTCTCCTCGGCCGTCATCTCACCGCCCAGCATCGTCACCCGCTCCCGCATCCCGGTGATGCCGTGCCCGGCGCCCGGCGAGGGCTTCACCAGCCCGCGCGCCGGGCCGTTGGCGATCCGCAGCCCGAGCCCGCCGAGGACATAGCTGACCTCGACCTTCGCCGCCGCGCCCGGCGCGTGCCGCAGCACGTTCGACAGGGCCTCCTGGACGATCCGGTACGCGGAGAGCTCCACGCCCTGCGGCAGCTCCCGCACCGCGCCGGTGACCGTCTTGTCGACGGCGAGCCCGGCCTCGGCGACGTTGCGGACGAGGGCGTCCAGGTCGCCGAGGGTCGGCTGCGGGGCGTCGGGCGCCTCGTAGTCCTCCGCGCGGACGACTCCGAGGATGCGGCGCAGCTCGGTCAGCGCGGCCACCGCGTTCTCGCGGATGGTGCGGAAGGCCTGTTCGAGCTCCGGCGGCGGGTTCTCCACCCGGTACGGGGCGGCCTCCGCCTGGATCGCGACCACCGACATGTGGTGGGCGACGACGTCGTGCAGCTCGCGGGCGATGGTGGTGCGCTCCTCCAGGACGGTCCGCTTGGAGATCTCCTGGGCCGTGACGGTCTGCTGCGCGGTGACCTCGCGGTCGGCCTGGCGGCGGACCTGGATCACGGTGACGGTGAGCAGGACCAGGGCCGCGACGAAGAGCAGCGGGACGGAGTCGGAGCTGCGTCCCACGCCGAGGAAGATCTCGGCGAAGAGGCAGTAGCCCGCCGTCATGAGCCACATCCAGCCGGCGGTGCGGGGCCGGGTGCGGGCGGCGACCACGGCGAGGACGACCAGGTGCGCGGCGAACGAGTTCTCGGCCCAGGGCCAACCGCCCCCGAAGCCGCCGAGGGCCCCCACGACGGGGGTCGAGGCGAGCGAGACCCAGAAGGCGAAGACCGGCCGGACCAGGGTGAGCAGCACGATCGCGGCCGGGACGCAGGTGATCAGGAGCGCCGGCAGGCCGAAGCTGTAGTAGATGCGGTCGTACCCGACGGCGAAGACGATCACCGCGCAGAACGCGACGAACGCGTGCGGCAGCAGCCCCGTGTACGCGCGTATCCGCTTCGGCAGGAAGCGCGTCGGCCCGCTGTGCACGTCCATGCGCGCCAGCGGCCGGTAGGCGAGGGCGTCGTGGAACAGTTCCTGGCGCAGCCCGCCGAGCGCCGCCTGCACCAGGCGGAACTCGGGGCTGCGGCTTGCCTCGGTGGGCTGTGTCTGGGTCACGGGAACCACGGTACGGGCGGCGGGGGACCCGGTCGTCCCGCTGGATGCGGATCCTTCCGGGTCCCTCCTGAGGACTAGGAGGGACCCGGAGGCGGGCCTAGGCGACGCTGTTGAAGCGGGTGCCCTCGCCCGCGTACAGCGACGTCGTCCAACGGCTGAAGGGGGCGTTGACGACGCCCGTCGAGCGGTAGGCGTAGGTGGCGCCCGACCCGTAGGCGATCAGGTCCGGGCGCCCGTCGTTGTCGAGGTCGCCGGCGCCGACGAGCTGGGAGAAGACGCCCCAGCCGCCGCCGATCCGCACGCGGGAGGTGAAGCCGCCGCGGCCGTCGCCCTGGTGCAGCCAGAGGACGCCGGCCGTGTCCCGCGCGACCAGGTCCCCGGCGGCCGTGCCCGCGATGTTCCCGACGGCGGTGACCTGGTTGTAGACCTGCCAGCCGCCGGCGACCTTCACCCGGGGAGCGAAGGGCTTCGCGTAGCTGCCGGTGCCCTTGTAGAACCACAGGTACCCGGCGCTGTCCGTGGCCACCAGGTCGGCGCGGTTGTCACCGTCGAGGTCCGAGCCTCCGCTGATCTTGTTGTAGACCTGCCAGCCGGTGCCGACCTGCACCCGGGGGGCGAACGTGCCGTCGCCCTTGCCCAGGTGGAGCCACTGCACGCCGGAGCCGTCGACGGCGATCAGATCGCCGTGGGCGGCACCGCCCACGGTGCCGACGGCCTCGATCTGCTTGTACGCCCCCCAGCCCGCGCCGACACGGGTGCGCCCGGCGACGTCGACCTGGCTGTTGTCCGGACGGTCCCGCAGGTCGTCGCGCCACAGCACGCCGGAGGCGTCCCGGGCGAGGACGTCGGTGGAGCCGTTGTCGTTGTAGTCGTGCGGGTTCGCCGTGCGCACGACGTTCGTGAACCAGCCCTGGTAGGCGGGCTCGCCGACGCCGTCGAGCGGCGTCGCCTCGGCCTCCACGGCGTACTTGCCGTTCGGCGCGTCCACGTCCCCGGCCGCCGTCTCGATGACGCCGTCCCACGCGAAGGAGAACAGGGTGCCACTCGCGGGCGCGGTAAGGCGCTTCGTGAACTCCTTGCCCGTGGCGACGTGCGTGAGCGTGACGTCCAGGGAGGCGTCGCGGCGCGACAGCGTCCAGCCCAGGGTCACCTCGCCGCCGGTCCTGTCGAGTTCCGCCACGTCGGGGACATGGACCTGGTCGATGACCAGCGGGATCTCCACCGGGCCCGTCTCCGCCACCTTGGTGACCGTCGGGGTGCCGTCGGCCGCGGCCGTGACGCGGAACAGCCCGTCGCCGTCGTCGGTCCGGCTGCCGTGCAGCACCACGCTGCCGTCGGCCGCGGCCGCCACGCCGGCCGCGCGGTCGGCGAGGTCACGGGTCTCGCCGGTGACCAGGGAGCGCGCCCGGACGGGCGTCGAGGGGTTGCCGTAGACCAGCCAGTCGCCCACGAGCCCGTGGTACCACCCGTCGCCGCGGGCGCCCAGCACGGTCTGCTTCTGCTCGCCCGTCGCGCGATCCGCGGACGTGACGTACAGCCCGAGGCCGGACTTCCAGTCGACCCAGGCCACGTGCGAACCGGAGAACATCAGGCTGGTGAAGTCGTACCCGGACTCGACGGAGGGGTACGTCTCGGACACCGTCCCCGCCGCAAGGTCGATCAGTGCCCGGCCGCCGGTCCGCGCGTCCTGCGGACCCGTCGCGTACCCGACGAGGACGTGACCGTCCCGAACCTCCGAGCCGGTGAACTCGGTGGCGTCCGCGGGCAGGCCCGCGATCTCGCGGCTGGTCGTCGTGGTGCCGTTCTTGGTCACGACGTGGAGTTCGGCCGTGCCGTCCTCCTTCGTCACCTGCGCGAGCACGCTCGTGGGGCTCAGCACGGCGACGTAGTTCCCGTTCAGCGCCCCGAGGTCGATGTCCACGCCCGGGGCGGACGGGTCGGCCATGTCGCGCAGGGTGAGCGACCGCATCTCGCCGGTCCAGCTCGCGTCGCCGAGGACGACCACGTCACTGCCGGCCAGGGTGAAACCGCCGCCTTCGGGCTGCTGGAGCGGGGTCGGCGTTCCCCCGTCGTACGGGGTCCAGAGCAGGTTCCGGGTCCCGTCCTGGGCGAAGGAGTAGGTGAGGAAGCCGGTGGTGCCGGTGCCCGCGAGATCGGATCCCTCGGGGAAGACCGGAAGCGCGGCGAGCTGATCTGCCGAGCCCGGGGCGGGAGCCGGGGCCGAAGGGGCCGCGAAGGCCGCCGGGGCGGTGGCCAGTGTGCCGGCGCCGACGGCCGTGGCCGCGAGGACGGCGGTGACGGCCAGGGCGAGACGGGTGCTGCGGAACTGCAAGGTGAACCCCCACGAGAAGATCGGACACGGGAGTGCCGTGCCCGATGAGACTCGTGATCGGTTCGAAGGGTTGTACGGGAGGTTCGGGGTCACCAGGCCAGTTGGGTGAGTTCTTCCGCCACCACCGCGCACGCGTCCGCCGACGGGTCGATCAGGGGGAAGTGTCCGACGTCCTCGAGGAGCGTCAGGCCCACCGTCTCGCCCGCCGCGGCCGCCGCCTCCGCGTACGCGTCCGCCACCGGGTACGGCACGTCCAGGTCCTCCCGGCCCTGCACGAGCGTCGTCGCGATCCCGGTCGGGAGCAGGGCCGAGGGGTCGGCGTACGCGGCCCGCTCCTCGTACGTGGACGGGCCGCCGAGGAGTTCGGTGACCGCCCCGCCGCAGACGCCCAGCTCGACGGCCCGCCCGAAGTGGGCGATGGGGGCGAGGGCGACGACACCGCGCAGCGGGGGCGGGGCGGGCAGGCGCCACGGGGAGCCGGCGGGCAGCACGTGCCGGGCGGCGGCCCACAGGGCGAGCTGGCCGCCCGCCGAGTGCCCGGTGAGCACGATCCGGCCGGTGTCGGCCGCCGGCAGGTGCGCGGCGGCGAGCGCCGGGACCGCGTCGAGCGCGGCGGCCACGTCGTCGAAGGTCTCCGGCCAGCGCCCGGCGACCGGGGCCGCTCCGCCCTGCCGGGGGATGTCGCTGCCGCGCCGGTACTCGACGTTCGCCACGGCGAAGCCCCGGCGGGCCAGGAAGTCCACGAACGGGGTCAGGTGCCGCCGGTCGTACGGGGCCCGCCAGGCGCCGCCGTGCAGGGCGACGACGAGCGGCGCCCGGGTCGCTCCGCCGCGCGGGGCGTAGAAGTCGATCACCTGGTCCGGGTGCTCGCCGTACGGGGCGGAGGCGTCGGGGGCGACGGCCGGGTGCGAGAACGCGGAGGCCTCTTCTGCGGCACCGCGCGCGGCGGGGTCCGGCATGCTGTTCCAACCTCTCGGATACGCGGCCGAATTGGCCTGACCTGCGGGGACGGTACCAGGCGTCCAGCTCCCCGCAGTTCAGGTGATCATCGGACCGTCACACCTCAGGAGGCGAGGTCGGCCAGGACCTCCGAGAGGACCCGCGCCGCGCGTTCCGCGTCCTGGAACCCGACGTACAGCGGGGTGAAGCCGAACCGCAGCACGTCCGGCCTGCGCAGGTCGCCCACGACTCCGCGCCGGATCAGCTCCGCCATGACGGCGGAGGCGTTCTCGCAGGCCAGCGCGATCTGGCTGCCGCGCTCCTCGTGCGCCTCCGGGGTCACGGAGCGGACGCGGCCCTCCGGTACGTACGCCCGCACGCACTCCAGGAAGAAGTCCGTGAGCGCGAGGGACTTGGCCCGTACGTCCTCGATCGCGACCCCGTCCCAGACGTCCAGCGACGCTTCGAGGGCCAGCAGGGAGAGGATGTCGGGCGTGCCGACCCGGCCCCGCAGGGCGCCCGCCGCCGCCTCGTACCCGGGGGTCATGGCGAACGGGTCGGCGTGCGAGTTCCAGCCGGGGAGCGGCGAGTCGAAGGCGGCCTGGTGGCGTTCGGCGACGTACAGGTAGGCCGGCGAACCGGGCCCGCCGTTCAGGTACTTGTACGTGCAGCCGACGGCCAGGTCGACCCCGTGCGCGTCCAGGCCGACGGGCAGGGCGCCCGCGCTGTGGCACAGGTCCCAGACGGCGAGCGCGCCCGCCGCGTGCAGCGCGGCCGTGATTCCGGGCAGGTCCCGGAGGCGGCCGGTGCGGTAGTCGACGTGGTTGACGAGCGCGAGGGCCGTGCGGTCGCCCACCGCGTCCGCCATGGCGGCCGGGTCGCACGCCACGATCCGGTGGCCCGTCATCCGGGCGGCCGACTCCGCGATGTACCCGTCCGTGGGAAAGGTCGTCGCGTCGACGAGGATCTCGTCCCGGCCTTCGCCGCTCAGTCGGGCCGCCGCGACGACCGCCTTGAAGACGTTCACGCTGGTCGAGTCGCCGGCCACGATCTGTCCCGCGGCGGCGCCGACGATCGGCGCGATCCGGTCGCCGACCCGCTCGGGCGCGGTCCACCAGCCGGACTCGTCCCAGGAGCGGATGCGCAGCTCGCCCCACTCGCGGGTGATGACGTCGGCCATGCGGGCGGGGACGTGGGCGGGCAGGGCGCCGAGGGAGTTGCCGTCGAGGTAGACGGTGTCCGCGTCGAGGGCGAACTTCTCGCGGTGATCGGCGAGGTCGTCGGCCGCGTCGAGGGCGCGGGCCCGGTCCCTGAGGAGGTCAGACATGGCTGCGCGCCGTCCACAGCTCGGGGAACACGTTCTTCTGGGCCCGCTTCTCCAGCCAGGCCACTCCCGCCGAGCCGCCGGTGCCGGTCTTCGCACCCATCGCCCGGCGGGTCGCCACCAGGTGGTCGTTGCGCCAGCGCCAGACCAGTTCCGCGACGTCGCTGAGGGCCTCGCCGAGCCGGACGAGCTCGCCGTTCTGGTCGGCGTCCGTGTAGATCCCGGCCCAGACCGCCTCGACCTCGGGGGACGGCTCGTACCGCTGCGACAGGTCACGGCCGAGGACCGCGGCGGGGACGGGCAGGCCGCGGCGGGCGAGGAACGCGAGGACCTCGTCGTACAGGCTCGGTTCCTGGAGCGCCTTCTCCAGCTCGGCGTGGACGCGGGGCGCGCCCCGGTGCGGGACGAGCATCGACGCGGACTTCTCGCCGAGCAGGAACTCCATCCGCCGGTACATCGCGGACTGGAAGCCGGAGCCCTCGCCGAGCGCGGACCGGTAGGCGTTGAACTGGGCGGGGGTGAGCTGGGCGAGCGGGCGCCAGGAGTGGTTCAGGGCCTCCAGCTCGCGCACGGAGCGCTTGAGCGCGTCCATCGCGACGGGGACGCGGTCCTCGCGCAGGGCGCGGCTCGCGGTCTCCCACTCGTGGACGATCACCGTGAACCACAGCTCCATGACCTGGGTGGTGACCAGGAAGACCATCTCGCCCGGGTCGTCCGAGCGGAGGTGCTGGAGGTGGGTGAGGACGTCCGCCTGGACGTAGTCCTCGTACGGTGTCGTGCCGGCGAAGTCGAGATTCGGGTCTTCGGTGACCGAATCGGCTCCGGAATCGGGAGAACCCGGGAAGAGTGACATTTCTGTCTCCTCGATACGAACTACCGGGTAGCGGTCTGCTCCACCGTGTCCGCGTCGTTCCGTGCGGCACGGGAGCCCCGGTCCCCTCGGGAGGCGCGCTTCGTCGCGCGACGTCCCAAGCGCATCATGACACGATCGGCCCGGTGATGTAGATCCCGTCTTCGTCATACGGAAACGCGTTCGATCTGCAGCCATTCAGGCCCTTGATCTGCTGCATCATGGCGGGCGCGAGCCTGCCCGGACCCGGGCAGCCGAGGTGCTGCCGGATGCCGATCTCGTGCCCGACCTCGTGGTTGATGATCAGGTGCCGGTACTCGGCGGGCTCCCCCGCGAAGGTGGGCGAGCCGAGCATCCAGCGTCTGAGGTTCACCACGACACCGTCGGTCGTCTCGCAGTTCAGCTCGCCGCGGGTGTCGAGGCCCTGCCGGGCGCAGAGGGCGTCGGCGGTGTCCGGGGTGGCGATCCGGATGACGAAGTCGGCGTTCTCCGAGACCAGCTGGAACCGGCCCCTGCCGTGCGCGGCCCAGCCGCGCGGATGGGCCAGGATCCGCTGGATCTCGGCGGCCGTCCCGCGCGCCGAGAGCGCGATGCCGTCCTCGACCTGCACCCGGTAGCGGCGCAGCTCACCGCTGTCGCCGACCGCCTCGCCCGAGGCCTGCGCGGTGGTGAAGGTCCCGGCGCCGGACTGCGGCACCACGGGCTTCACAGGGGTGGGCTTGGGCTCGGCCTTGGGCTCGACGGGCGGGGCCGGCCCGGGTTTCGGCTTCACGGGCGGGGTCGGCCCGGGTTTCGGCTTCGTGGCCCGGGGGGCCGGGGTGGCCGATTTCGGAGCCGGGGCCGGGGAAGCGGTCGCCGGGGGCGGCGCGGTGACGGGGGCGGGGGCCGCGGCCGCCGAGTCGTTCGACCCCGGACCGTTGAAGTGGGCGAGGGCCACGCCCGCGCCGAGCGCGAGCGTCATCAGGACCAGGGCCGGCAGCGCGAGCCGGCGCGCGGAGCCGCGTCCGTCCCGGCCCCTCCGCCGGCTCGGCGGTCGTCGCCGTCCTGCGGGTGCGGCACGCTCGGCCACGACAGCCTTCTCCCCTGCGTCGGCCGGCGGTGGGGGAGAGGAGGTCGGGCCTCGGTACCGGCGTCTTCGGTCTGCGGTTCCCGGGATCGTACCGGCCCAGTCGAACAACATCGAACATCTGGGAGACGCTGGCCGGATTTCCCCCCTGACCCACGCTCGGGCAGGGGGAAAACACGGAGGCGTCAGGACGACGTCAGCCGAGCGTCTCCGCCGCGGTCTCCGAGGAGTCCCGCAGGAACGTCGTGCAGCGCTCGTACTCGTCCTTCTCACCGATCTCGCCGGCCGCGCGGGCCAGCGAGTGCAGCGCGCGCAGGAAACCCCGGTTCGGCTCGTGCTCCCACGGCACCGGACCGTGGCCCTTCCAGCCGTTGCGGCGCAGCGAGTCGAGGCCGCGGTGGTAGCCGGTACGGGCGTAGGCGTACGACTCGACGACCGAGCCGCGCTCGTACGCGTCGTCGGCGAGCTGGGCCCAGGCGAGCGAGGAGGTCGGGTACTTCGCGGCGACGTCCGCGGGCGCCGTACCGTTCGCGAGCAGCTCGCGCGGACCCGGGTCGTCGGGCAGGAGGGTGGGGGCCGGTCCCCCCAGAAGGTTCTCGTGGATGGCCATGGGGTCAGTCTGCCTCAGTCACGGCGGCCCGAAGGCCCCGCCCGGGACTCCCGCCCCGCCTCTCCCCCACCGGGCTCCCGCTCACGCCGCCGCGTCCCGCCGCCTCTCCCCCACCGGGCTCCCCTTCACGCCGCCGCGTCCCGCCGCCTCTCCCCCACCCGGCTCTCCTTCACGCCGACGCGTCCCGCTCCCCCGGTTCCAGCGGCGGCGACGTCACCCCGCAGTGCACCCGGCACCCCGGATGGCAGCCCGCCCGCGCCGGGGTGCGCATCGTCGTCCAGGCGAGCACCGCGCCCACCACCAGGATCCCCGCGCACATCGGCATCGCCCGTCGGAACGTGTCCCCGAACTCCGCCGCCGAGCGGTACGCCTCCGGGCCCATCCCCGCCAGCATCGGCAGCGCCGCCACCGCCAGCAGCCCGGCCGCCCGCGCCGCCGCGTTGTTGATACCGCTCGCGAGGCCCGCCCGCGCCACGTCCACCGAGGCTAGGACGGTCGCGGTCAGCGGGGCGACCAGGGCCGTCATCCCGAGCCCGAGCACCAGCAGGGCGGGCAGCACGTCCCGTACGTACGAGGCGTCCTCACCGACCCGCAGCATCAGGAGCATCCCCGCGGCGCACAGCAGCGGCCCCACGGTGAGCGGGATCCGGGGGCCGATCCGCTCCCCCAGCTCCCCGGACTTCGCCGAGAGCAGCAGCATGAGGACGGTCGTGGGCAGCAGGGCCGTACCGGCGCCGAGGGCCGAGTAGCCGGACACCACCTGGAGCTGGAGGGCCGCCAGGAAGAAGAAACCGCCGAACGCCGCGTACACGCAGAGCGTGACCAGGTTGACCGCCGTGAAGATGCGGGACGCGAAGATCGACGGCGGCACCATCGCGGACCCGCCGCGCCGCCGCTCCACCACCACGAACCCGGCCCCGACGACGATCCCGGCCGCCCCCGCCCACCAGGCCTCACCGATCAGCCCGTACGTCACGAACGCGAGCGCCGCCGCGCCCAGGACCGCGCCGAGGACGTCGAACCGGCCGCGCGCGGTCTCGTCGCGCGACTCCGGCACGTGCCGCAGGGCGACCGGTACGCAGAGGGCGGCGAGCGGCACGTTGAGCAGGAACACCCACCGCCAGCCGGGGCCGTCCACCAGCCAGCCCCCCACGAACGGGCCGATCGCCGCGCCGACCCCGCCGAAGCCGGACCAGAGCCCGACCGCCCTGGCCCGGTCGTCCTCGTGGAAACTGGCCTGGATCAGCGCGAGCGACCCGGGCGTGAGCAGCGCCCCGCCGACGCCCTGGAGGGCGCGGGCGGCGATCAGCACCCCGGCGTTCGGCGCGAGCCCGCACAGCAGCGAGGCGAGCGCGAACCACACCACCCCGATCACGAAGACCCGGCGCCGCCCGTACCGGTCACCGAGTGCCCCGCCGAGCAGGATCAGCCCGGCCAGCGTCAGCATGTACGCGTTGACCGTCCACTGGAGCGCGCCGAGGTCGGCGTCGAGGTCCTCCCCGATGTGCGGCAGGGCGACGTTGACGACGGTGGAGTCGAGCAGCGCCATCCCCGAGCCGAGGACGGTCGTGAACAGGATCCACCGCCCGGTCCCCGAGGCCATCCGCACGTCCCGCTCTCCCATGCCTGCATGGTCCCGCGAACGACGGAGCCCCGCCCGCCGGAATCCGAGGAGACGGCGGACGGGGCAGCGGTGACCGACGGGTCAGCGGGTGATGTTGAAGTACTTCCACGCGCCGTGGACCGTGGTGTTCACGTTGTCGCCGGAGACGCCGTCCACGTACGCCGTGCGGACCCGGGCGCGGATGCCGGCCGCTCCCGCGCCGTCGAACACGACGTACGCCATGCCGCCGCTGTTCAGCCGGACGAAGTCCTCGGAGCCGGTGCGCCAGGCGCCCGCGTACCAGACCTGGACCTCGTACTTGGTCTCGCGGCCCGGGTACGGGTTGTTCCACGCGGTGACCAGCACGTCGCCGGTCTGGTGGTACGACTGGTACCAGATGGTGCCGATCTTCGACCACTTGTAGTGCCGGGACAGCGAGGTCGCCACGCCGGCCCGGGTGTACACGGTCGACCCGACGTAGGCACTGCCGGAGCGGGTGTCACCGGCGAAGTACGCGGTCACCCAGGCGTCGCGGGTCATCCTGGTCGTCACCGACAGCTTGCCCGCCGAGTTGACCGTGCCGCGCTTGAGCAGCCGCTTGGGCTCCGTCCCGTACGGGTCGGCCCAGATCTCCACCACCCGGTTCCGGTACGACCAGCCGAGGGACGCCGTGTACGTCACGTCGGTGCCGTAGTTGACGGTGAGCCTGTTCCGGTCCAGCGTCAGCGGGGTCTTGAACGGGGTCACCTTGACGACCGCCGTGCCGCTCGCGCCCACGTGCGTGGCGTCGCCCGTGTACGCCACCCTGTACGTGACGTTCCCCGCCGCGGTCGGGGTGTCGGCGAACGAGAACGTGCCGTTCGCCCCGAGCTTCCTCGTCCCGAGCGCCTTGCCCTTCGGGAACTCGGCGTCGTACCGCGTCACGGTGAGCGGCGTGCCGGCCGGCAGCCCCAGCGTCGCCGCGACCGTGCCGGAGACGGTGACCGGCTTGAGGACCGCCACGGTGGCCGGGACCTTCACGGTGACCGTCGGCAGGGACTTGGTGGGCGTGTCCAGGACGTGCAGGCGGACGCTGTTGCCGCTGGAGGCCGAGGTCACCGCGAACAGGCGGCTGCCGCCCGGCTCCCAGGCGAGGGCACTCTGGGCGAGGCCGTCACCGCCGCTGCTGGTCCCGGTGCTGGGGAAGTCGTACTGCCGCACGGCCTTCGTCTCGCCCGGCCGGTAGACGAACACGTCCGGGTTGTACGGGGCGTCGGAGCCGGCCGCCACGGTGCCGTCGGGGGCGACGGCCACGGCGACGCCGTGGTACTCGCTGGCATAGGACGGCAGCTCGGCCATGTCGGTGGTCCGCCACACCCGGTGACGGTTGCCGGCGGTGGCCGTGATGAGCCTGCCGCCGTCCGGGGTGTAGGCGAGGTCGTTGGCCATGCCCACCGAACCGACGTCGGCTGCGGTCCGCGCGGTACGGGTCGCGGTCCCCGTGGACGCGTCGTACGCGCCGACCAGGAACCGGTGGTAGTACGAGGACATCGCCGCGAAGGCGTTCGGGTCCGTCGGCGAGGAGACGAGCCTCGGGGCGCCCGAGTAGCGCAGCTCGGAGTCCTGGGCCAGTGCCACCACGGGTTCGGCACCGGAGGTGTCGACCGACCCGATGTCGCCGTGGTCGCCGTTGCCGTAGCCGAACCAGATCTTGCCGCCCGCGAGAGCGACGTACTGCGGGTCGGTGCCCTCGCCCGTGGCGTACCGGGCCCGCTCGGTCACGGCCTGCGCGTCGAGGGCGACGACGGCGTCGGCGCCCGGGACCGCGGCGTACAGGCTCCCCGCGTCGGCGGAGAGCGCGAGCCCCGTGACCCCGGGCAGGCCGGTGACGGTGCTCAGCACCGTGCCCGCGAAGTCGGTCGCGACGACCTTCCCGAGGTACGGGTCGCTGATGAAGATCTTCCTGTGGACACCGTCCACCACCATGTCGCCCACGGACGACATCGGAAGGGCCTTACTGCTGTCGGCGGCCGCCTGGCCCGCCGTGCCCGCGACCAGCGCCGCGGAGCTGACAAGGACCGCGAGCGACGTCGCGGCCGAGAGAGTGCGCTTGCGCACGATGAAAGAGCCCCCCAAAGGCATGGTTCCGGCCCTCGGACTCGGGGCGCGGTGCACGCAGACTAGAACACGCCTGCGACACCCCGCCTCCCGGTATCCGCACCTCGCGTGACCGGGGCCGCAGCCGCCCCCTCAGGACTTCCGCAGCCGCCCCGCCGCCCGGACCAGGGCGTCCACTCCCCGCTCCGCCTTCTCCCGGGGGCAGCCGACGTTGAGCCGGACGAAGCCGGGCGTGCCGTACACCCCGCCCGGCATGATCGCGACCCTCTCCACCCGCACCAGCTCCTCCTGGAGCCGGGCCTCCTCGATGCCCAGCGGCCGGAGGTCGATCCAGGCCAGGTAACCGGCCTGCGGGGGCGTCCAGTCGACCTCCGGAAGGCCCGCCGCGAGGCGCTCCCCGACCATGCTCATCGTGCCCGCCACGTACCCGCGCAGGGCGTCCAGCCAGGCCGCGCCCTGCCGGTACGCCGCGATGTGGGCGGTCAGGGAGAGCACGGCGGGCGAGGCCAGACCCTCGCCCGTCTCCATCCGCCGGACGAAGGCCGCGCGCTCGTCGGGGTCGCCGATCAGCCCGTACGAGCCGGAGAGGGCCGGGAAGTTGAAGGCCTTCGTGCCCGAGGTGACCAGGGCCCAGCGGCGGCCCCGGCCGGCCCGCGCGATCCGGGTCCACGGGATGTGGCGGTGGCCGTCGGTGGTCAGGTCGGCGTGGATCTCGTCGCTGACGACGGCCGCGCCGTGGCGCTCGGCCAGTTCGGCGAAGACGGTGAGCTCCTCTTCCGTCCACACCCGGCCGGTCGGGTTGTGGGGCGAGCAGAGCAGCAGCATCCGGCTGTCCGGCCGGGCCAGCTCCCGTTCGAGGGCTTCGAGGTCCCCGACGGTCACGCCGCGCAGCTCGCGCCCGAGTCCGGCGACGGCCTTGCGGAAGCCGTCGTAGGCGGGGGTGTGCACGACGACCCCGTCGCCGGGTTCCGTCCACATGCGCAGGAGCTGCGAGAGCTGGTTGAGCACGGAGGGCGCGTACACCAGCGCGTCGGTGTCGATCTCGGTGGCGTACCGGCTCGCGTACCAGTGCCGGATCGCCCCACGGAACTCGCCGAGCCGCCAGTCGGTGTAGCCGAACACCCCGTGGTCGACCCGCTCGCGCAGGGCGGCGAGCACCTCGGGCGGGGAGGCGAAGTCCATGTCGGAGATGGTGAACGGAAGCAGGTCGGGCACGCCGAAGCGGTCCGCGATCCCGTCCCACTGGACCGACCAGGTGCCGTGCCGGTCTATCTCACGGTCGAAGTCGTACATCGGGCCTCCCCTCGACACGCGAAGGGCCCGGCACCTGAGAGGTGCCGGGCCCTTCGCTCACACGATCACGTCGTTACTTCAGCTTGGTGCCGGTCGAGCGCAGCGCCGCGCACGCCTCGGTCACGCGGACGGCCATGCCGGCCTCGGCCAGCTTGCCCCAGGTGCGCGGGTCGTAGGTCGACTTGATGCCGACCTCGCCGTCGACCTTCAGGACGCCGTCGTAGTTCTTGAACATGTGGTTGGCCACCGGACGCGTGAACGCGTACTGGGTGTCGGTGTCCAGGTTCATCTTCACGACGCCGTTCTCCAGCGCGGTGGCGATCTCCTCGGCCGTGGAGCCCGAACCGCCGTGGAAGACGAAGTCGAACGGAGAGGCCTTGCCGTACTTCTCGGACACGCCCGCCTGGAGGTCCTTGAGGAGCTCGGGGCGGAGCACGACGTTGCCCGGCTTGTAGACACCGTGCACGTTGCCGAAGGAGGCGGCGAGCAGGTAGCGGCCCTTCTCGCCCAGGCCGAGGGCCTCGGCGGTGCGGAGGGCGTCGTCGACGGTGGTGTACAGCTCGTCGTTGATCTCGTGGGTGACGCCGTCCTCCTCGCCACCGGTCGGGGTGATCTCGACCTCAAGAATGATCTTGGCGGCGGCGGCCTTGGTCAGCAGCTCCTGACCGATGGCCAGGTTGTCGGCCAGGGTCTCGGCGGAGCCGTCCCACATGTGCGACTGGAACAGCGGGTTGCGACCGGCCTTGACGCGCTCGGCGGAGACGTCGAGCAGCGGACGGACGTAACCGTCCAGCTTGTCCTTCGGGCAGTGGTCGGTGTGCAGCGCGACCGTGATGTCGTACTTCGCGGCGACGATGTGCGCGAACTCGGCCAGGGCTACGGCGCCCGTGACCATGTCCTTGTTGTACTGGCCGCCCAGGAACTCGGCTCCGCCGGTCGAGATCTGGATGATGCCGTCGCTCTCGGCCTCCGCGAAGCCGCGCAGAGCAGCGTGCAGGGTCTGGGACGAGGTCACGTTGATGGCCGGGTAGGCGAACTTGCCTGCCTTCGCCCGGTCGAGCATCTCGTTGTAGACCTCGGGGGTTGCGATGGGCATTCGTCCGCTCCTTGTGATGTGCGGGGTGTGTGCGTTGCTGTCCCTGACCTGGGGGCGACGTCATCGTCGACGCCCATCCTTCCAGACTCTCGTCCGGGCTCCCACGGGCATGGCACACCAAGGGGCGGAGTGTTTCACGTGAAACACTCCGCCCCTCGGCGAAAACGCAGGTCAGGACACCTGTCACCAGGGTCAGGTACCTAAGTCACGACTTCGCGGCGGTTACGCCAGGCCGAGATCGGCCAGCTGGTAGCCGGTGAGGTACGTCAGACCCGCCCGGGAGATGGCATCGGCGGCACCCCGGTCCACGATCGTGGCCACGGCGACGACCTCGCCACCGGCCTCGCGAACGGCCTCCACCGCGGTCAGCGGCGAACCGCCGGTGGTCGAGGTGTCCTCGACCACGAGACAGCGACGGCCCTTGACCTCCGTGCCCTCGATCCGGCGCTGCATCCCGTGCGCCTTCTGCGCCTTCCGTACGACGAAGGCGTCGAGGCGCTGCCCGCGCGCGGCGGAGGCGTGCAGCATCGAGGTCGCGACCGGGTCGGCGCCCAGGGTCAGCCCGCCGACACAGTCGAAGTCCAGGTCGGCCGTGAGGTCGAGCATGACCTGACCCACCATCGGCGCGGCCTCGCCGTCCAGCGTGATCCGGCGCAGGTCGATGTAGTAGTCGGCTTCCAGACCCGACGAGAGGGTCACCTTGCCGTGCACCACGGCCTTGTCCTTGATCTGTTGGAGCAGCTCAGCGCGTACGTCAGTCATGCCCCGAGCTTAAAGGGCACTGCTCACAGGCGGCGCCAGCTCCAAGTGCTCTCGACCTCCAGGGGGTCGATCGGGGTGACCAGGCGCGGGTGGGTGTTGAGGCCGTTCGGCGGGCCGGACTGCGGCTCGACGCAGACGGCTTCCTCGGGCTCGTCGTAGATCACGACCCAGGGCTCCCGGCTGGTGACCTTCAGCTCCAGCTCCTCCGGCCAGGTGAGGGTGACATCGACACCGTCGGGCATGCCGAAGCAGTCGTCCCACGGGCCGGGCAGGGGGTCGATCCGACGTCCGGTGGGGAGGTGGTCGTCACCACGCTCCTCCTGCCAGGCGGCGGTGAAACCGATGCGCACGTCCTGGCCGCCCTCGCCGAGGTTGCGCCGGAACCAGGGGTGCCAGCCCGCCTGGGCCGGGAAGGAGTCGTCGTAGGTCTCGATCCCGAAGCGCAGGGTGAGCGAGTCCTCGGCCAGCTCGAAGACCTGCGTCACCGTGCCCTTGTACGGCCAGGGGTCCCCGAGCTCACAGGTGAAGACGGCCTCGGTGTCGGACGTCCTGGCGGTCTTCCAGGCGAGGTCGCGGACGGTGCCGTGGATGGCGTGCGGGGCCGCGTTGACCGGCAGTCGGTGGGTGGTGGCCCCGTTGCGGAAGAGGCCGTTCCCGGTCCGGCCGCACCAGGGCACCATCGGGAAGCTCCCGTACCGCTCACCCTGGCGCAGCACCTCGGTGCCGCCGAGGCGCAGGCTCTCGATCCGGCAGCCGTTCTCGGGGCTGATGGTCAACTCGGCGTCGCCCGCCGTCAGTCGCGTCTGCATGCTCACCCCCCGACCCTAATCGTGCGGGGCCCCCTCCGTGGGCGACCCCTTCCGGACAGGTTTCAGCGGCGCCGGCGCAGCGCCCTGCCGACGACGACGGCGGAGGCGAGCGCGAGGGCCGCGGCGGGGGCGATCCACCGCAGGGTGGCACCGGCGCTCGACGCGTCGGGCGCGGGCACGGGGGCGTACCGCCCGCGCGGCGGGGCGTGGTCGACCTCCTCGGCGCTGCGCCCGATCATCGTCCGGCGGGCGTGGGCGGCCTCGGCGGCGGGCTGCGGGGCGGGGAAGGCGAGGGGGGTGTCGCCGAAGTCCTGGCCGAGGAGGGGGTCGAGGGAGGGCGGCGGAACGGGCGCGTCGAGGCCGGAATCCCGACGGGGCTCCTCGACCCCGTCGTCGACCCCGTCGTCGTCGGTATCGGGCTCGGGGGTGGTCTCCGCCTCGGGAGCGGGGGCAGAGGCGGGCTCGACGACGGGGGCGGTCTCGGGCTCAGCCGTGGAGACGGGCGCGGCCTCGGAGGCGGGCTCGGCCTCGCCCCCGGAGGAAGCCTCGGCCTCGGATACGGCCTCGGAGACGCCCTCGGAGGCACGCTCAGCCTCGGAAGCCGCTTCCGTCTCGGCCTCGGAGGCGGGCTCCGGTTCGCCCTCCCGTTCCTCCGCCATCGTCGTCAGCGCCTCCGCGAACCGGTCCAACAGGCGGGTGCCCGTCGTGGTGCGGGCCTCGTCCGGGGCCTCGGCCAGCCGGCCGTCCGCCGTCACGGCACCGGTGAAGCTCAGGGTGGTCCCCTCCGCCACCGGGGTGAGGACGACGGTGAGCGTCAGCTCCACCGTGCCCTTGCCCCGGGCCTCGGTGCCCTGGCCCCCGTAGGTGACGGCGTCGTCCTTCTCGACGATCGTCAGGGCGCCCCGGTAGGTGATGGTGTGGCCGCCGACCCGCACCTTGAGCCGCCCCGTGAGGGGGCCCGCCTCCGCGTCGGCGTCCCGCTGGAGGCCGGGTACGCAGCGCGCCACCCGGCCCGGGTCCGTGAGCGTCGCGCGCAGAACCTCGGCCGGGACCGGGACGAACACCTCATGCTCCATGGAAGCCGAGCCTACTCAGGCCGGGGCGCGGCGTCGCCTCTTCGGTGCCGGGCCAGACATCGGGGGCCCCACGCCCGCGGGACCCGTCAGCCCCCGTACCGCGGATGCACCAGCGTCGACGGCGGCAGTCCGCCGCTCCGGCGGCGCTCCGCGTGGCGGGCGGCCGTGTCCAGAAGGTCATCGTCGAGGGACCGCAGCCGGGGCGCGTCGGGGGCGAGGCCGAGGGCGGGCGGGCGGCTGCCCGGGACGGCCAGGAGGAAGCCCCAGTCGACGGGCCCCCGTCCCGTACCCCTGGCGCGGTCGGCGCGGTCCGGGCCGGCGGTGAAGACGGGGGCGCGGCCGCTCGCGCTGTACGGGCGGGTCGCGAAGCCGGCCGCGTGCAGGGTGGCGTCCACGGTCCAGTAGGTGCGGGGCCGGTCGGTGACGGACCCGGCGTGCACGGCGAGGCGTCCGGAGCGGGTGAGGACCTGGGACACGAGGCCGTAGAACTCCTGCGCGTACAGCTTGGTGCTGCGGGTGATCCCGGGGTCGGGCAGGTCGGAGATCACCACGTCGTACCGGTCCCGCACGGCCGTGGCGGCGTCCCGGAGCCAGTGGAAGGCGTCCGCGTGGACCACCCGGACGCGGGGGTCACGGAACGCCCGCGCGTTCAGCCGGGCGAGCGCCGGGTCCGTACGGGCGAGGCGGACGACCCCCGGGTCGAGTTCGACGACGGTGACGGAGCGGACCCCGGGGTAGCGCAGCACCTCGCGGGCGGCCATGCCGTCCCCGCCCCCGACGATGAGCACGCGCGTGTGCCCGCCGTTCATCGAGGGATGGACGAGCGCCTCGTGGTAGCGGTACTCGTCCCGACCGGAGACCCGGAGGCGTCCGTCGAGAAAGAGGTCGGGCGGGCCCCCGACGCCTCCCGTGACGACCACTTCCTGGAGTTCGGTGTGGACGGCGATCCGCACGTGATCGCCGTAGACCGCGCGGCGCGCCGCCTGTTCGAAGTCGTCGACGAGCACGGTCGCCGTGGCGAGGACGGCGAGGACCGACACGTTCACGGCCACGAGGAGGGTTCTGGAGCGGGGGGTGAGCTCGTGGTGGAACACCCACAGGACGAGGCCGCCGCCCGCCACCGCGTTGACCGCGCCGGTGACGAGGGCGCCGGTGAGCTGGCCGAGCCAGGGCAGCAGCAGGAAGGGGAAGGCGAGGCCGCCGACGAGCGCGCCGACGTAGTCGGCGGCGAAGAGGTCGGCGACCGTCCCGGCGGCGTCGTCCTGCTCCCCGGGCGGATCCTGCCGCCCGGAGCGTCCCGACCGTTCGGCCCGCACGGAACGGACGGAGGAGGCGGGAGAACGGACGGAGGAGGCGGCAGAGCGAACGGGGGAGCGGGCGGGCGAGCGGACGGAGGGACGGACGGGGGAACGGGCTGAGGGACGGACGGAGGACCGGCCGGCGCCCCCGGTCGCCCCGGCGGACCGCTGTAGCAGCGACATCAGGAGCGGGATCTCCGCGCCGATGAGCACCCCGATGGCGAGCGAGAACGCCACCACCACGTACCGCGGTTCGCCGAACCAGGCGAAGGCCGCGTACAGGACCATCGCCGAGCAGCCGCCGACGAGCGCGAGTCCCGCCTCGACCAGGCCGAAGCCGACGGCGGCCCGGCAGCGCAGCCGCTTGGCGAGGAGCGAGCCCACGCCCATCGCGAACACCATCACGGAGAGCACGACGGAGGCCTGGGTGACCGACTCGCCCGTCAAGGAGGAGGCGAGCGCGACCAGTTCGAGTTCGTAGACCAGACCGCAGGCGGCGCAGACGAAGGCGACCGCGAGGACCGGGAACCGTACCGCCCCGGGCGTCCCGCGCGGCGGTTCGGACCGCCGCACGGGCGCCCGCCGCACCCTCTTGGGTGGCATGGTCACGGTCGGCTCGATCATGCCCGTAACGCTACGTCACGACTCTCGCACCCTTTGTCACCCACACGAGTGCACCTGGGGCGTCGAGAGGGCGCATCAGAGCGTTGCGGGCATACGTGCGCCGATACGGGTCCTGGTCACCACCAACTGTCCCTCCTGCGGGTAGGCGTGCCAGGTGCGCCAGCGCACCTGACCCTCGTGACGCTGTGCCAGCATCGCCGTGAAGGCGTGCGGGGAGCCCGGGAAGGTGCCCGCGAGCCCGTTGGGATGGTCCGCGACGAGGGCGAGCAACTCCTGTGCGCGGCCCGCGAAGGAGCCGTGCGACAGCGTCTCGACGCGTGCGGCGAATTCGTACTCCCATCCACCGACGCGCCTGGAGACGCCGAGCGGGAGCGGGGTACTGCTGCCCGGCATGCAGGCGACGGTCTCCGAGCAGCTGCGGCCCTCCTCTTCCAGGAGGACTTGATGGGAGGCGCCGAGCAGTCTCAACTGGAGCTCGGCGCCGCCGAGTCGCAAGTCGAGCGTGGCCAGGGCGGGGAGCGGCTCGCGCCCGAGGGCCCAGGCCAGGTCGGCCGCGCGTGTGTCGGTGTAGGAGGTCTTCAGGGTGGTGAGCATGGGTCGGCTCCGCAAACACGGTTTGACGGGTGGGCCGGGGGCGCCCCGGAGAGGGTTCAGCGGGAGTGGGGATTCGCCGGCTCGGGTCCACACACGGTCCGAGGGCTGTCTCTGTCAGGAGCGAGAGAACCACGGACCCCGAGCGACTCGCAGCGGTTTTACCCAACTTGCTGTGTTTTCCAACCCCTTCGGGGAGCCCACAGTTCACTTGTTCAATCGAACTCGACCGACCGGTTCACACGGACCGCCCCCGTCCTGTGCTTTCAGTTCCCGCCGCCGCAGCCACCACCCCCGCAGCTCGACCCCCCGGAACCGCAGGAGCTGCTGCCCCCGCAGCCACCGCCCCCGCCGCCGTCGGCCCAGGTGCTGTGCCCCGACCGGCCGCCGCGCGGCCGGACGGCGCCTCGCGTGCTGTGGACGGCGGCCGCCACGCCGATGACGACCGCGATCACGAAGAGAGCGATGCCGGTCACGATGAAGAATTCCATCTGTACTACCCCCGTTCTTGTGTGCGGGGGAGATGCCCGATCCACCGGCGCGCCAAAGCGCACTTGAGCAAGTCCAGAGCTTGGCTTCAGGATGGCCGTCATGACACGACCGCCGCTCAACCGCCGCCTCGCCGAGTTCGGGACGACGATCTTCGCCGAGATGTCCGCGCTCGCCGCCAGGACCGGGGCGATCAACCTCGGTCAGGGCTTCCCCGACACCGACGGTCCCGAGGAGATCCGGGAGGCCGCGGTCCGCGCGCTGCGGGACGGTCGCGGCAACCAGTACCCGCCCGGCCCCGGCGTCCCCGAGCTGCGCTCGGCGATCGCCGACCACCAGCGGGAGCGGTACGGCCTGCCGTACGACCCGGACACGGAGGTGCTCGTGACCGCGGGCGCCACCGAGGCGATCGCGGCGGCGCTGCTCGCCCTGGTCGAGCCGGGTGACGAGGTGATCGCCCTGGAGCCGTACTACGACTCGTACGCCGCCTGCGTCGCGATGGCCGGCGGGACCAGGGTCCCCGTCACCCTCCGCCCGCACGAGGGGTCCTACGTCCTCGACCTGGACGAGCTGCGGGCCGCCGTCACCGACCGGACCCGGCTGATCCTCCTCAACACCCCGCACAACCCGACCGGCACCGTCCTCAGCCGGGCCGAACTGACCGCCGTCGCGGAGCTGGCGATCGAACGGGACCTGCTCGTCGTCACCGACGAGGTGTACGAGCACCTGGTCTTCGACGGGGCCGAGCACCTCCCGATCGCGAGCCTCCCGGGCATGCGGGAGCGCACGGTCACCATCGGCTCCGCGGGCAAGACCTTCTCGTTCACCGGATGGAAGGTCGGCTGGGTCACCGCGAGCCCCGAACTGACCTCCGCCGTCCGCTCGGCCAAGCAGTTCCTCACGTACGTCTCCTCGGGCCCGTTCCAGTACGCGATCGCCGAGGCCCTGCGGCTCCCGGCCGCCTACTTCGACACGCTCCGCGCCGACCTCCAGGCCAAGCGGGACCTGCTGAGCGAGGGCCTCGCGCAGGCGGGCTTCGAGGTCTACCGGCCGGCCGGCACCTACTTCGTCACCACCGACATCCGCCCGCTCGGCACCGACGACGGCTTCGCCTTCTGCCGCTCGCTGCCGGAGCGCGCCGGGGTCGTCGCCATCCCCAACGCCGTCTTCTACGACCACCGCGAGGCCGGCGCCCCCTTCGTCCGCTTCGCCTTCTGCAAGAAGACCGAGGTCCTGGAGGAGGCCGTCTCCCGGCTCAAGCGGCTGGGCTGAGCGACCGCGGCCGCGCGGCCCCGGACGTACGGGAGCCCGGCCCCCCTCTGGTGAGGGGGGCCGGGCTCCCGTGGGCGGTTCGGGGGAGGCTCAGGCCTCCTCGTCGCCGGCCTTCTCCTGGGGGGTCTCCAGACCGAACTGCTCGACGATCCACTTGTCGAACTCGATGGAGGCACGGACCCAGCTGACCGTGGAGGACACGAAGTGCTCCAGGGCGACGCCGGTGCCGATCAGCATCTGCGCCTCACCGATGAGGCGGAGGGTGGCGGAGCCGTCCTCCTCCTCGTGCAGGTGCGTGTAGACCTTCGGCCACAGGGTGCGGCGGTTCCAGTCGTCGATCGCGTCGAGGATCCGCGCGCGGTCGTCGGCCGAGTGCGGGCGGTCGTAGAACGTCCGCACCGAGAAGACCTGCTGCTCGTCCTCACCGCGGAACATGAAGTACGTGCGGAATTCCTCCCACGGCGCCGCGAGGTCACCCTCGTCGTCGACGACGTACTTCAGCTCCATCTGCTCGAGGAGCTGCTTGACGAGGTCCTGGTCGGGGACGACGGGGCCCGCCGGTCCTGCGGCCTGAGGCTGGGGCTGGCCCCCGAAATTCGGAATCGAGGACGGGTCGATGCTCACCGTGTATTTCCCTTCGTACGGATGCTCGCCATCCTCCCCCATCCCGGGCGGGTTGTGGCAACCCCGGGCCGGTCGGATGGCCGAGCATGACCGTCAGCGTCCCGCCGGTCCCACGGTCAGGCCGTCCCCGACACGGTCCACGCGGACCGTGTCGCCGTCCCGGACCTCGCCCGCGAGGATCTCCTTGGCGAGCCGGTCGCCGATCGCCGTCTGGATCAGACGGCGCAGCGGACGGGCGCCGTACGCGGGGTCGTTGCCCTCCTCGGCGAGCCACTCCAGGGCCTCATGGGTGACGTCCAGGGTGAGCCGGCGCTCGGCGAGCCGCTGCGCGAGGCGGTCGATCTGGAGCCGCGCGATCCGGCCGAGCTCGGCCCGGTCGAGGGCGGAGAAGATCACGAGGTCGTCGAGCCGGTTGAGGAACTCCGGCTTGAAGCTCGCCCGGACCACGTCCATGACCTGCTGCTTCTTGACCTCCTCCGAGGTCAGCGGGTCCACCAGGTACTGGCTGCCGAGGTTCGACGTGAGGACCAGGATGGTGTTGCGGAAGTCCACCGTCCGGCCCTGGCCGTCGGTGAGGCGCCCGTCGTCCAGGACCTGGAGCAGGACGTCGAAGACCTCCGGGTGCGCCTTCTCCACCTCGTCGAGCAGGACCACGCTGTACGGGCGGCGGCGGACCGCCTCCGTGAGCTGGCCGCCCTCCTCGTACCCCACGTAGCCGGGGGGCGCGCCGACCAGGCGGGCGACGCTGTGCTTCTCGCCGTACTCCGACATGTCGATGCGGATCATCGCCCGCTCGTCGTCGAAGAGGAAGTCGGCGAGCGCCTTCGCCAGCTCGGTCTTGCCGACGCCCGTCGGGCCGAGGAAGAGGAAGGAACCGGTGGGCCGGTCGGGGTCGGCGATGCCCGCGCGGGTCCGGCGCACGGCGTCGGAGACCGCCTGCACGGCCTCGGACTGGCCGATCAGCCGCCTGCCGAGCTCGTCCTCCATGCGGAGCAGCTTCTGCGTCTCGCCCTCCAGGAGCCGTCCGGCGGGGATGCCGGTCCAGGCGCCGACGACGTCCGCGATGTCGTCCGGGCCGACCTCCTCCTTGACCATGGTGTCTTTCGAGGACTCCTGCTGGGCCTCGGCCTCGCTCGCCTCCTCCAGCTCCCGCTCCAGGGCCGGGATCTCCCCGTACAGCAGCTTGGACGCGGTGTCGAAGTCGCCGTCTCGCTGGGCGCGCTCGGCGCGGCCGCGCGTCTCGTCGAGGCGCTCCTTCAGCTCACCGACCCGGTTGAGGGACTGCTTCTCCTTCTCCCACCGGGCGGTGAGGCCGCGCAGCTCCTCCTCGCGGTCCGCGAGGTCGCGGCGCAGCTTCTCCAGGCGCTGCTTGCTCGCCACGTCCGTCTCGTTCTTCAGGGCCAGCTCCTCCATGCGGAGCCGGTCGACCGAGCGCTGGAGCTCGTCGATCTCGACGGGCGAGGAGTCGATCTCCATGCGGAGCCGGGAGGCGGCCTCGTCGACGAGGTCGATGGCCTTGTCGGGGAGGAAGCGGGAGGTGATGTACCGGTCGGAGAGGGTGGCCGCGGCCACCAGGGCGGAGTCGTTGATCTGCACCTTGTGGTGGGCCTCGTACCGGCCCTTGAGGCCGCGGAGGATCGCGATGGTGTCCTCGACCGTCGGCTCGGCGACCAGGACCTGCTGGAAGCGGCGCTCCAGGGCGGGGTCCTTCTCGATCCGCTCGCGGTACTCGTCGAGGGTGGTCGCGCCGACCATGCGCAGCTCGCCGCGGGCCAGCATGGGCTTGAGCATGTTGCCCGCGTCCATGGCGGAGTCGCCGCCGGCGCCCGCGCCGACGACCGTGTGCAGCTCGTCGATGAAGGTGATGATCTGGCCGTCGCTCGCCTTGATCTCGGAAAGGACGGTCTTCAGGCGCTCCTCGAACTCGCCGCGGTACTTGGCCCCGGCGACCATCGCGCCGAGGTCGAGCGAGACCAGCCGCTTGTTCTTCAGCGACTCGGGCACGTCGCCCTTCACGATCCGCTGGGCGAGGCCCTCGACGACGGCGGTCTTGCCGACGCCGGGCTCACCGATGAGGACCGGGTTGTTCTTGGTGCGGCGGGACAGCACCTGCACGACACGCCGGATCTCGTGGTCGCGGCCGATGACCGGGTCCAGCTTGCCCTCGCGTGCGGCGGCCGTGAAGTCCGTACCGAACTTCTCCAGCGCCTTGTACTGCCCCTCCGGGTCGGCTGTGGTCACCCGGCGTCCCCCCCTGCTCTTCTCGAACGCGTCGAGCAGCTTCTTCGCGCTCGCGCCCTGCCGGTCGAGGATCTCACCGGCGGGGCCGCCCTTGGCCGCGATCGCGATGAGGAGGTGCTCGGTGGACAGGTAGTCGTCGCCGAGTTCCTTGGCCCGCCGGTCGGCGTCGGCGATCACCGCGAGGAAGTCCCGGTTGGGCTGCGGGGGCGCGACCGTGGACCCCGTGACGCTCGGCAGGGCGGCGGTCAGCCGCTCCGCGCCGGCGCGGACGACCGCCTGGTCGGCCTCGACGGCGGCGAGCAGGTCGGTGATGTTCTCGTTGTCCTGACCCGTGAGCAGCGCGAGCAGCAGGTGGGCGGGGGTCAGGTCCGCGTGCCCCTCGGACACGGCGCGGCTGCTGGCCGCGTTGATCGCGTCCCGGCTCCGGTTGGTCAGTTCGGCGTCCACGTGCGGTGCTCCTCCTCGAACGTCGTGGGTCCTCTCCCTTTATGACCTCTCCAGAGTACACAAAGTTGAGTCGGCACCGCTCAAGGTGTCACCCGGGGCTCCGCCCCGGGTAGTTTCCGGGGCATGGCGACCGACCCGAGGAACCCCACCGACTCGTACCTCAGCTTCTGGCGCGAGTACCACATGTGCACCCTGACCACCCCGCGCCCGGACGGCACCCCGCACGTCGTGGCGGTGGGCGTCACGTACGACCCGGAGAACGGGTACGCGCGGGTCATCACCAACAAGCACAGCCGGAAGGTCGCCAACGTCCTGGCGGCGGGCGCGGAGGGCGCGCGGGTCGCGGTCTGCCAGGTCGACAGGGGGCGCTGGGCCACCCTGGAGGGCGTCGCCCGCATCCGCACGGAGACGGAGGTCGTCGCGGACGCCGTGAACCGCTACGCGGAACGCTACGGACGGACGCCGGCCCCGAACCCGGACCGGGTCGTCATCGAGATCGCCCTCACGCGCGCGATGGGCCGCGCCTGATCCCGTACGGGAAGCCCCCCGCCGTCCGGCGAGTCCCCCGTCCGGGAGAAGTCCGGGGACAGCACAGCGGCGCCATCGCGTTTCAGGTCCGCGATGGCGCCGCTGTGTGGGGGAAGTGCCTGAGCGATCTACAACGACGGGGGAATCGCTCAGGCACTGCGGGGGGTGGCGGTGATGGTCTCGGGCTCGATCAGCCGGTGGTCCCGCTGGTCGAGGTTGACGAAGATCATGCCGTACCGGATGGCACAGCGGATGGGCTGCGGGGCGCCGCGGGGGCGGCGGAGGCAGCGGTAGGCGCGGACGTCCTCGTCCTGCTCCCGTGCCACCACGATCGGCTCCCCGAAGAGGGTGACCTTCAGCGAGTCGCCACGGTGGGGGATGGCCGTGGCGAGGTCGACGAAGTGCCATCCGGATCGGTAGGCCGAAGCCATCTCCCGGCGGAACCTGGGGTCGTCCGGCGGCACGGTCACGCGCCCGCGCCCTTGGGAGCGATCTCCCAGGACGGCTCGTAGGGGGCCGCGAGCACGACGCCTTCGGCGGAGCTCTCCCACGAGGGCTCGTCCGGGCCCGCCGGAACGGAGCGCGCCGGAGCGATCTCCCACGAGGGCTCGTCCCCCGCCACGGAGTGCGCCGGTGCGACCTCCCACGAGGGCTCGCCTACGGCGAGTGCGCCGAGAGCAGCCGCCGCAACGGCTATGGCGCTAAGTGCACGAACCATCCTGGTCATGGCCGATCTCCACCTCTTTTGATCACTACCTCCCCCCCGCGAGTAAGACGATGGCTCACGCACGCCCCCTTTCACCAGCCAAGCCGGGCATCATGTTCCTGTAATTCATGACCCTGAGGGGGGTGCAAATGAGGCGAGAGTGCGACGAGTCCGGTCATAAGCACAGTCACGGTGACCTATGCGACGTGGGCAAGGAGCTCTATGCGAACGCTCTCCGCACCGGGCGCATAGCCCGCGCGGACGCCGAAGCCGCCCCCTGCCTGAGGGCGCTCTCCCTCCTGCACCCGGACCCGGACGACAGCCAGTGGCTGCGTCCCGTACCGCCGGCGATCGCCCTCAGCCAGCTCGTGCACCCCATCGAGCAGGAGATACAGACCCGCCGTCAGCACGCCATCGCGCTCGCCGACGCTTTCGAGCCGTTCATGGCCCTCCACACGCAGGATCCTTCCGGCGTCCAGTCCATCACCGTCCTCGAAGGCCTCAGCGTCATCAACGCCGCCCTCGACCGCGCCATCAACGAGTGCACCGAGGAACTCCTCACCATCCAGCCCGGCAGCGGCCGCCGCCCCGAGACCCTCGAAGCGGCCCTGCGCCGCATGGAGCCCCTCCTCGACCGCGGTGTCCGGATGCGCACCCTCTACCAGCACACCGCCCGGCACCACCCCGCCACCCTCGCCTACGTCGAACGGGTCGCCCCCTACGGGCTGGAACTGCGCACCCTGGAAGAGATCGTCGACCGGCTGATCATCGTCGACCGCAAGGTCGCCTTCGTGCCCGCCCGCAGCGACCGCCAGGTCGCCCTCGAACTGCGCCACGAAGGCCTCGTCCAGTACCTCGTCGGCGTCTTCGACCAGTTCTGGCTGCACGGCGTGCCCTGGGAGGAGGAGATCCCCTACAGCCCCTCCGTCGACGGCATAGGGGGCGTCCAGCGCTCCATCGCCAAGCTCCTCGTCGAGGGCCATGTCGACGAGGCCATCGCCCGCCGCCTCGGCATGAACGTGCGCACCTGCCGCGCCCACATCGCCAAACTCGCCGCCACCCTCGGCAGCGGCAGCCGGGCCCAGCTCGGCTACCTCATCGCCCGGTCGGGCATCCTCGAAGGGGACGACCGGCCGGCGCGCCACCTGACCGGCATCGAACGGAACGCCTGACCACCGTGTACGTACAGATCGACCTCGACGCCCCCGCCGGGACCCTGCGGGTCTCCGGATACGGGCTGCCCACCGTGGAGCTCGTACGGGCCGCCGGGACCCGCCCCGACGCCCACACCCCCATCGGGACCCGCAGGGCCGCCCTCCTCGCGCTCACCGTGGACGGGGAGCCCGCCACCGTCCGGCCGGCCCGCGGACGGCTCCTGCGGCGCTCCTACCGGGTCGACGTACGGACCGGGGGCACGCGCTACCGGCTGATCCCCTGCGGGTACACCGAAAGCCGCCTCACCCGCGGCCGGCGACGGATCGGCACCCTCCTCAGCACGGGCGACGGCCGGGTCGTCGACACCTGGGAGCCCGGCGCGACCCCCCGCGACATCGCCCTCGGCACCGCCCTCGCCGCGGCCTTCGGGACGGGCGCCGCACCCTGGTTCGAGACCGTCGGCGACATCGTCTCCGAACTGATCCCCTGACCCCGTGACACGACGAGGCCCCCTCCGCCGGAACGGAAGGGGCCTCACCCACGGGGACACGCGCCTACTCGCCGCGCTTGGGGCGCCACACCACCAGGGCGCTCGCCTGCTGCACGTCCTGGTACGGCACCAGATCGCGCCGGTACGAGGCGTGCACCTGCGCCTCGCGCTGCCGCATCGCCGCCGCCGCGCCGTCGACCGCGGCCGACAGCTCGGCGATCCGGTTCTGCAACGCCGCGACCTGGTTCTCCAGCTCGATGATCCGCTTGATCCCGGCCAGGTTGATGCCCTCGTCCTGCGACAGCTGCTGCACCTGACGGAGCAGCTCGATGTCACGGGCCGAGTAGCGCCGCCCCCGGCCGGCCGTACGGTCCGGGGAGACCAGACCGAGACGGTCGTACTGCCGCAGGGTCTGCGGGTGCAGACCCGAGAGCTGGGCCGCCACCGAGATGACGTACACCGGCGACTCGTCGGTCAGTTGATACGGATTGCGTCGGCGCCCGTCCACGGGTCACGCTCCCTTCGCGGCCTGGAACAGCTCCGCCCGCGGATCCTCGGAGGCGGTCGCCTCGCGGTAGGTCTCCAGGGCGTCACGTGCCTTGTCGTCCAGTTCCTTCGGCACCGCGACCTCGACCGTCACGAGGAGGTCTCCGCGGGTGCCGTCCTTGCGGACCGCGCCCTTCCCCCGGGCGCGCATGGTCCGCCCGTTCGGGGTGCCGGCGGGCAGCTTCAGGGTGACCGGGGGGCCGCCGAGGGTCGGCACCTTGATCTCGCCGCCGAGCGCCGCCTCCGTGAAGGAGACCGGCACGGTGACGGTGAGGTTGTCGTCCTTGCGGCCGAAGACCGGGTGGGCGTCGACGTGGACGACGACGTACAGATCGCCGTTCTGCCCGCCGCGCTCGCCCGGCGCTCCCTTGCCGCGCAGTCGGATCTTCTGGTTGTCGCTCACGCCCGCGGGGATGCGGACCTGCATGGTGCGGGAGGACTTGGCCCGGCCGCTGCCCTTGCAGACCTCGCAGGGGTTCTCCGCGATCAGACCGCGGCCCTTGCAGTCCACGCACGGGTCGGTGAGCGAGAAGCCGCCGCCGCTGCCGCGCGAGACCTGCCCGGTGCCGACGCAGGTCGGGCACACCCGGGGGGTGCCGTTCTTGTCGCCGGTGCCCGAACACACCGTGCACGGCTGCTGGCTCGACATCCGCAGCGGTACGGTCGCGCCCTCGATGGCCTCGGTGAAGCTGAGCGTCACCTCGGACTCGATGTCCTGGCCGCGCCGCGGCTGGGTACGGGCCCCCGCACCCCCGCCGCGGTTGAACAGGCCGCCGAAGACGTCCCCGATCCCGCCGCCGCCGAAGCCGCCCGCTCCGGCGGGGCCTCCCTGGGCGCCGCCGAAGAGGTCGCCCAGGTCGAAGTTGAACGAGCCACCGCCCGGACCGCCGGCCCGGAGGCCGCCGTTCCCGAAGAGGGCGCGGGCCTCGTCGTACTCCTTGCGCTTCTTCGGGTCGCCGAGGACGTCGTTCGCCTCGGAGATCTCCTTGAAGCGTGACTCCGCCTTGCTGTCGCCCTTGTTGGCGTCCGGGTGGTTCTCGCGGGCGAGCTTCCGGTACGCCTTCTTGATCTCGGCGTCCGTGGCGTCCTTGGGGACGCCGAGGACCTTGTAGTAGTCCTTCTCGACGAAGTCCTTCGTGCTCATCGACGTCCCTCCTTCCGGACTGCTCCGGTGTGCGTCACTGGTCCGGTGACCGCCGGCGATCCGGCGGTCACCCCTGCTCCGACCGGCGCGTCACCCCTCGTCGGGGGCACCGCTCTCCTCGTCGGCCGACGTGCCGTCCTCCTTGGCCGGAGCCGCGCCCGGCTGGGGCTCGGCGACGGCCACGCGGGCGGGCCTGATGGTCCGCTCGCCGATCCGGTACCCGGGCTGCAGGATCGCCACGCAGGTCGTCTCGGTGACGTCCGGCGCGTACGAGTGCATCAGGGCCTCGTGGATCGTCGGGTCGAAGGGCTCGCCCTCCTTGCCGAACTGCTGCAGACCCATCTTGGCGACGACGGTCTCCAGCGATTCGGCCACCGACTTGAACCCGCCCACGAGTTCGCCGTGCTCACGGGCCCGGCCGACGTCGTCGAGCACCGGGAGCAGGTCGGACAGGAGGCCCGCGACGGCGATCTCCTTGACCGTGACCCGGTCCCGCTCCACGCGGCGGCGGTAGTTCTGGTACTCGGCCTGGAGCCGCTGGAGGTCCGCGGTGCGCTCGTCGAGCGCGGAACGGACCTGGTCCAGCTGGGCCGTGAGGCCCGCGACACCGGCACCGGCCGACTTCTGGCTGCTTTCGTCCCCGGCCGGGGCCGTCAGGTCCTCCTCCACGGAGGACTCGACGGTCTCGGCGGCGTCGTCAGGGGTGGCGCCGGAGGGGACGTCGGGCTTCTCCTCGAAGCCCGGGGTCTCCTCGGTCACGCCTGGCCACCCTTCTTGGGCTCGTCGTCGATGATCTCGGCGTCGACGACGTCGTCGTCGGCCTGGCCCTGCTGGCCGGCACCGGCGTCGCCGCCCGCGGCCTGCGCGCCCTGGGCGTCGGCGTACAGCGCCTGGCCGAGCTTCTGGGAGACGGCCGCGACCTTCTCGGTGGCGGTACGGATCTCCGCGGTGTCCTCGCCCTTGAGCTTCTCCTTCAGCTCGGCGAGCGCCGCCTCGACCTCGGTCTTGACGTCACCGGGGACCTTGTCCTCGTTGTCCTTGAGGAACTTCTCCGTCTGGTAGACGAGCTGCTCGCCCTGGTTGCGGGACTCGGCGGCCTCGCGGCGACGGTGGTCCTCGTCCGCGTACTGCTCGGCCTCCTGGCGCATCCGGTCGACCTCGTCCTTCGGCAGCGAGGAGCCGCCGGTGACGGTCATCTTCTGCTCCTTGCCCGTGCCCAGGTCCTTCGCGGTCACGTGCATGATGCCGTTGGCGTCGATGTCGAAGGCGACCTCGATCTGCGGGACGCCACGCGGGGCCGGCGGCAGACCGGTCAGCTCGAACATGCCGAGCTTCTTGTTGTACGCCGCGATCTCGCGCTCGCCCTGGTAGACCTGGATCTGCACGGACGGCTGGTTGTCCTCGGCCGTCGTGAAGATCTCGGACCGCTTGGTCGGGATCGTGGTGTTGCGCTCGATGAGCTTGGTCATGATGCCGCCCTTGGTCTCGATGCCGAGGGACAGCGGGGTCACGTCGAGGAGCAGGACGTCCTTGACCTCACCCTTGAGGACACCGGCCTGGAGCGCGGCGCCGATGGCGACGACCTCGTCCGGGTTGACGCCCTTGTTGGCGTCCTGACCGCCGGTCAGCTCCTTGACGAGCTCGGCGACGGCCGGCATACGGGTCGAGCCACCGACGAGGACGACGTGGTCGATCTCGGAGAGCTGGATGCCCGCGTCCTTGATGACGTTGTGGAACGGCACCTTGCAGCGGTCGAGCAGGTCCGAGGTCAGCTGCTGGAACTGGGCGCGCGTGAGCTTCTCGTCCAGGTGCAGCGGGCCCTCGGCGGACGCCGTGATGTAGGGCAGGTTGATCGAGGTCTCGGTCGAGGACGACAGCTCGATCTTCGCCTTCTCCGCGGCCTCGCGGAGACGCTGGAGAGCCATCTTGTCCTTGGCCAGGTCCACGCCGTGACCGTTCTGGAACTGCGTCACCAGGTAGTCGACGACACGCTGGTCCCAGTCGTCACCACCGAGGTGGTTGTCACCGTTGGTGGCCTTCACCTCGACGACGCCGTCACCGATCTCCAGGAGCGACACGTCGAAGGTGCCGCCACCGAGGTCGAAGACGAGGATCGTCTGGTCGTCCTTGTCCAGGCCGTACGCCAGGGCGGCGGCGGTCGGCTCGTTGACGATGCGCAGGACGTTGAGGCCCGCGATCTCACCGGCCTCCTTGGTCGCCTGACGCTCGGAGTCGTTGAAGTACGCCGGGACGGTGATGACCGCGTCGACGACCTTCTCGCCCAGGTAGGCCTCGGCGTCGCGCTTCAGCTTCTGCAGGATGAAGGCGCTCATCTGCTGCGGGTTGAAGTTCTTGCCGTCGATCTCGATCTTCCAGTCGGTGCCCATGTGGCGCTTGACCGACCGGATGGTCCTGTCGACGTTGGTGACGGCCTGACGCTTGGCCACCTCGCCGACGAGCACCTCGCCGTTCTTCGCGAAGGCGACGACGGACGGCGTGGTCCTGGCGCCCTCGGCGTTGGTGATGACGGTGGGCTCGCCGCCTTCCAGAACGCTGACGACGGAGTTAGTCGTGCCCAGGTCGATGCCGACCGCACGTGCCATTTCGGTTCCTCCAGCTGACGTACTTGAGTGGATCTGACTCAAGGATGCATGACGACCCCGTTCGCGTCAACAGACCTGAGTGGAGTGGACTCAACTCTTCGCTTGCTGACGCGCTCATGCCCAGCTGCCGCGCGCGTCGATCCGGGACCGGGCGGGGTGCGACATGAGAGAGTCCGTGTGCTCCTTGCCGGGCAAAGCAGGCATATTCCACGAATATCCCATGATTCTCGGATACCCGAGATCTCGGATACCCACGGCTCCCCGGTTACGCACGGTTTTCGGTTATGCACGGTTTTCGGTTTACGCACGGTTCTCGGTCGACGCTCGAAAGGGTGTGGGGAAATGACGGCCAAGCGGACGTTCGACCTCATGGGCGGGCTCGCCCTCCTCGTACTGCTGTCCCCGCTGCTCGCCGCCGTCGCCGTCTCCGTCGCCGCCGGCTCGGCGTCCCCCGGCCACGGGGTCCTGCGCCGCCGCACGGTGGCCGGCCTCGGGGGGACCCCCTTCACGATGCTGACCTTCCGCACCCGGAGTCCGCTGGCCGCGCTGCCGCTGCTGCTGCACGTCGTCGGGGGCCGGATGTCCCTGGTCGGTCCGTGCCCGTTGGCCCCCTCCCACCGCGAGTGCACGGGCGAGGGACGCCGTCGGCTCTCCGTACGCCCCGGCGTCACCGGCCCGTGGCAGATCAGCGGGCGCTCGGACCTGCCGTGGGAGGAACGGGAGCTGCTCGACCTCCACTATGTGGACCACCACTGGCTGGGAATGGATCTGGAGATCCTTGCGCGTACGCTTCCAGCAGTACACAGGCGTCGCGCGGCAAGGTTTGCCTGAGCGACACATATCACCGCGAGCGCCGCTACAGCGCGGGGCCGCGACCGGGTAATCTCAGCAGGAACTCAATAAGTTACCGCTTAGTAGGCCCGCCCGAGGAGCCCTTCATGCAACTCGCAGCGATCATCGTGTCGATCGCCATCACGGTGGTGGCCGTCGCGCTGTTCGGCCGCGCCACCGTGCAGATCTACCGCTTCGTGCGGCTCGGTCAGCCGGTGCCCGCCGGCACGCGTACCGGTGACCCCACACAGCGCACCATCACGCTGGTCAAGGAGTTCCTCGGCCACACACGGATGAACCGCTGGGGCATCGTCGGCTTCGCGCACTGGTTCGTCGCGGTGGGCTTCTTCTCCCTGCTCCTGACGATCGTCAACGCCTTCGGCCAGCTCTTCCAGGCCGACTGGCTGATCCCGATCATCGGCGACTGGCTGCCGTACGAGATCTTCACCGAGTTCCTCGGCCTGATGACGGTCCTCGGCATCGTGACCCTGATCGTGATCCGGCAGCTCAACAGGCCGACCAAGGCGGGCCGCAAGTCCCGCTTCACCGGCTCCAAGACCGGACAGGCCTACTTCGTCGAGGCCGTCATCCTCATCGTCGGCGCCTGCATCATGACGCTGCGCGCCCTCGAAGGCGTCCAGCACCACGTGACGAGCTGGGAGCCCGGCTTCTTCGCCTCGTACCCGCTGATCGCGCTGCTCGACGGTCTGAGCCTCAGCACCATCCAGCACCTCACCTACTTCGTCGCCGCACTCAAGATCGTCACGTCCTTCACCTGGATGATCACGGTCTCGCTCAACACGAACATGGGCGTCGCCTGGCACCGCTTCCTCGGCTTCCCGAACATCTGGTTCAAGCGCGAGGCCGACGGCTCCACCGCCCTCGGCGCGCTCCAGCCGATGAGCACCGGCGGCAAGGAGATCGACTGGGAGGACCCGGCCGAGGACGCCGTCTTCGGCGTCTCCCAGGTCGAGCAGTTCTCCTGGAAGGGCATCCTCGACTTCTCCACCTGCACCGAGTGCGGCCGCTGCCAGTCGCAGTGCCCCGCCTGGAACACCGGCAAGCCGCTTTCCCCCAAGCTCCTCATCATGTCGCTGCGCGACCACGCGCACGCCAAGGCGCCGTACCTGCTCGCGGGCGGCGGCAAGGACATGGAGGGCAACGAGAAGGCGACGGCCGAGCAGCTCAAGGACGTCCCCGCCTCCGCCATCGCCGAGGCCGAGCGCCCCCTCATCGGCACCGCCGAGGAGAACGGCGTCATCGACCCCGACGTGCTGTGGTCCTGCACCACCTGCGGCGCCTGCGTCGAGCAGTGCCCGGTCGACATCGAGCACATCGACCACATCGTCGACATGCGCCGCTACCAGGTGATGATCGAGTCCGCGTTCCCGTCCGAGGCGGGCACGATGCTCAAGAACCTGGAGAAGAAGGGCAACCCCTGGGGCCTGGCGAAGAAGCAGCGCGTCGAGTGGACCAAGGAGGTCGACTTCGAGGTCCCGATCATCGGGAAGGACGCGGAGGACCTCTCGGAGTTCGACTACCTGTACTGGGTCGGCTGCGCCGGCGCCCTGGAGGACCGGGCCAAGAAGACCACGAAGGCCTTCGCTGAACTGCTCCACATGGCGGGCGTCAAGTTCGCGATCATGGGCGGCGACGAGAAGTGCACCGGTGACTCTCCCCGCCGCCTGGGCAACGAGCCGCTGTTCCAGCAGCTCGCCCAGGAGAACGTCGCCATGCTGAACATGGCGTTCGGCGAGGACGACGAGGACCCGGAGACGAAGAAGCCGAAGTCGGCCAAGCGGATCGTCTCGACCTGCCCGCACTGCTTCAACACCATCGCCAACGAGTACCCGCAGCTCGGCGGCGAGTACGAGGTCATCCACCACACCCAGCTGCTCCAGCACCTCATCGACGAGGGCAAGCTGGTCCCGGTGACCCCGGTCGACGGTCTGATCACCTACCACGACCCCTGCTACCTGGGCCGTCACAACAAGGTCTACACGCCGCCGCGCGAGATCATGTCCGCCGTCCCCGGCCTGCGCCAGCAGGAGATGCACCGCCACAAGGAGCGCGGCTTCTGCTGCGGCGCCGGTGGTGCCCGGATGTGGATGGAGGAGCGGATCGGCAAGCGCATCAACAACGAGCGCGTCGACGAGGCCCTGTCCCTGAACCCGGACATCGTCTCCACCGCCTGCCCGTTCTGCCTCGTCATGCTGACCGACTCGGTCAACGGCAAGAAGAACGACGGCAAGGCCAAGGAGTCCGTCCAGGTCGTGGACGTGGCCCAGCTGCTCCTCGAGTCGGTGAAGACCCCGGCGGACCCGGAGCCGGAGCCGGCCACCGAGGAGCCGGAGCCGGCGGTCTGAGCCCGAGCCTGACGGTGGAGGGGCCGCCCCGCGTGATCGCGGGGCGGCCCTTTCCGTGCGGGCCACCCCTTAGGGGATGTCACAGCTCAGTGGCAAGGAGCCGCCCGAGGAGCGCTCGCACGGCGGAAGCGGGTACGTTCGACGACGTGGCTGGATTCAGGAACGGACGCGGCCGGGACAACCGCCCCCCGCAACAACAACCGCAGCAGGCGCCGCACGGGTACAACGCGGCCCCGCCGCCGTACCCGCAGCAGCAGTGGCAGCAGGGCCAGGGCCCCGCGCCGTACGGACAGCAGGGGCAGCAGCAGGCGTACGGACAGCAGGGCCGGCAGGGCCAGCAGCCTCCGTACGGCCGGCAGGGGCAGCAGGGCCGGCAGCAGCCGTACGAGGAGCCGGAGTACTTCGGGGAGCCGTACGGCCAGCCGCAGCACCCCCACGCGGCCACGGCGAACAACCCGGGCCACACCCAGATGTTCAGCGTCGACGACCCGTACGGCCACGGCGCGGGCCACCACGCCCCGCCGCCCGTCCCCGTCGGCCCCCGGCTCCCCTGGAAGGGCCTCCTGAGCGGCATCGTGCTGCGCCCGGCGGACACGTTCCTGCGGATGCGGGACCACGCCGTCTGGGGCCCGGCCCTGGTCGTGACCTTCCTCTACGGGCTGCTCGCGATCTTCGGTTTCGACAAGGCGCGCGAAGAGGCGATCAACGCGACCCTGTCGACGGCGATCCCGTACGTCCTGATGACCGCCCTCGGCTTCGTCGTCGGTGGACTCATCCTGGGCGCGGTCACGCACACCCTGGCGCGGCAGCTGGGCGGTGACGGGGCCTGGCAGCCGACCGTGGGCCTCTCCATGCTGATCATGTCGATCACGGACGCGCCCCGACTGGTCTTCGCGCTGTTCCTGGGCGGCGAGAACGGCCTCGTCCAGGTGGTCGGCTGGCTGACCTGGCTGGCGGCCGGAGCGCTCTTCACTCTGATGGTGAGCCGCTCGCACGACCTGCCGTGGCCGAAGGCGCTGGGCGCGTCGGCGATCCAGCTGGTGGCGCTGCTGAGCCTGATCAAGCTGGGCACGCTGTAAGCGTCCTCGCACGGCGTATGAGAAGGCCCCCACCGCACGAGGTGGGGGCCTTCTCCGTACCGCGCACGGGTCAGGCGTCGAGGACCTGGCCCTCGCGCCTGACGACGGGCGGCTCGACGGACCAGGGGAAGTTGATCCACTCGTCGGTCTTCTTCCACACGTACTCGCACTTCACCAGGGAGTGCGACTTCTCGTAGATGACGGCCGAGCGGACCTCGGCGACGTGGTCGACGCAGAAGTCGTGGACGAGCTTGAGGGTCTTGCCGGTGTCGGCGACGTCGTCGGCGATCAGCACCTTCTTGTCGCTGAAGTCGATCGCGTTGGGAACGGGCGCGAGCATGACCGGCATCTCGAGCGTGGTCCCGACCCCGGTGTAGAACTCGACGTTCACCAGGTGGATGTTCTTGCAGTCCAGGGCGTAGGCCAGGCCGCCGGCGACGAAGACACCGCCGCGGGCGATGGACAGGACGACGTCGGGCTCGTAACCGTCGTCGGCGATGGTCTGCGCCAGCTCGCGCACCGCGCGCCCGAAACCCTCGTACGTCAGGTTCTCGCGTACTTCACTCATGCCTGCGACCGCCTCACACCTGGGTCCGATGGAAGTTCATGAACGAACGGGAGGCCGTCGGCCCCCGCTGGCCCTGGTACCGGGAGCCGTACCGCTCGCTGCCGTACGGGAACTCGGCGGGCGAGCTGAGCCGGAACAGGCAGAGCTGCCCGATCTTCATGCCCGGCCAGAGCTTGATCGGCAGGGTGGCGAGGTTCGACAGCTCCAGGGTGACGTGCCCGGAGAACCCGGGGTCGATGAAGCCGGCGGTCGAGTGGGTGACGAGCCCGAGCCGCCCGAGGGAACTCTTCCCCTCGAGACGCGACGCGATGTCGTCCGGGAGGGTGATGACCTCGTAGGTCGAGGCGAGCACGAACTCGCCGGGGTGGAGGATGAACGCCTCGTCACCCTCGGGCTCGACCTCACGCGTCAGGTCGAACTGCTCGACGGCGGGGTCGATGTGGGGGTAGCGGTGGTTCTCGAACACCCGGAAGAAGCGGTCAAGCCTCACGTCGATGCTCGAGGGCTGCACCATGGATTCGTCGAACGGGTCGATGCGCACGCGTCCGGCATCGATCTCGGCCCGGATGTCCTTGTCTGAGAGAAGCACGCCCCCACGATACGCAGAGGGCGCGGACCTGCCCCAATCGGCAGGCGTCCGCGCCCCGGCACCCGGTCAGCGGCGCTCGAGCTCCACCGGCACCGCATGCCGCAGCCGCGCACACCGCGGACACCGAATGAGCCGCCCGGGCCCGATCCGCCCGGCCCCGAGCTGCTGCAACGGGAACGAGGCGGTACTGAACACATGCCCTTCGGCACAACGGACGACGGTGCGCTCCATCGAACCCATCAAGTCCCTTCCCCTACACACGTGCTGGACGAGCAGCCACATTAGGGGATGAACAGGACACCCTCCAGGCGGCACTCCGCACCCGAAAACGGAGCAGCTTCGCCTCAAGTGGCGCATGGGGTACAGTGTGCAACGATGCGGCACGGATCACCCGGCCGCTGTGCGGATGTAGTTTAATGGTAGAACATGAGCTTCCCAAGCTTATAGCGCGGGTTCGATTCCCGTCATCCGCTCTTGAACGAAGCCCCAGGTCAGCGACCTGGGGCTTCGTCGTTGTCCGTAGCGCCAGCTTCGACGTCCTCGGCGCGAACCTCGCTGACGGGGTGAGGGCGAAGCACACCCACGCGCCCTCGACCAGAATGCGCTCGGTGTCACCGTGGACCGCCGGGCTGTGAACGACCACCTCACTCCCGTCCCCACGCGCCGTACCGGGCCCCGGTCGGCACGGGCCGGTCCGTTGGCCCAGGGCTCGGGCCTTGGCCGCATAGCTTGCCGACGCTAAGGTGAGGCGCCGTACTCGGCGGATCGCTTCCCTGAGGGAAAATCGCTCCCCTGAGGGAGGTGGGGATGGGGCTCGTGGACGCGGATCACGTGGGGCTCGTCGTCGCGGCGCAGGCCGGGGACGCGCGGGCGCGCGAGGAGCTCATCGCCGCGTACCTGCCCTTGCTCTACAACATCGTCGGGCGATCGCTGAGCGGACATGCCGACGTCGACGACGTCGTCCAGGAGACCCTGCTGCGCGTGGTGCGCGACCTGCCTGCGCTGCGTGCTCCGGAGAGCTTCCGGTCCTGGCTGGTGGCGATCGCACTGCGCCAGATCAACACCCACTGGCATCGGCAGAGCACCTTCGCCGGACGGACCACCGTCATCGACGAGGCACGCCAGATACCGGACGTCGGCGCGGAGCCCGAAGACGTGACGATCACGCGTCTGCATGTGTCCGATGAGCGTCGTCAGGTCGTCGAGGCCGGACGGTGGCTCGATCCGGACCATCGGGCGCTGCTGTCCCTGTGGTGGCAGGAATGCGTCGGCTCGCTGAGCCGTGAGGACATCGCCGCCGCGACGGGGCTCACGGTCGCCCACGCCGGAGTCCGCCTGCAGCGTATGCGCGAGCAGTTGGAGCAGAGCCGGACGATCGTCTCCGCGCTGGAGGCCGATCCGCGCTGTCCGCAGCTCGACGAGACCGTCGTCGGCTGGGACGGGCTCCCCGCGTCGGTATGGCGCAAGCGGATCGCGCGGCATACCCGCGGCTGCCCGGTCTGCACGGCGACGACGACAGAACGGGTTCCGGCGGAACTACTGTTCCGCAGCCTCGCGACGCTGGCCGTCCCAGTCGGCCTCATCGCCGCGCTGGCCGCCAAGGGCCTGCTGTCGGGTACGACCGCGAGCGCCGCCGGGCTGGCCACGGCACACGCCGCCGCCGGCACGGCGACGGCGACGGCGAGCGCGGGAGGCAGTCTGCACAGTGCTCTGATCGGCACACTCCACGCGGCGACCGCTCATCCACTGGTGAGCCTCGCCGCCGGCGCGGTGCTCATCGCCGGGACCGCCACCTACGCGACCTGGCCCGAACCGGCGCATCGTGAGCCCGGCGTCATCGCCGCCGCGCCCACGGTCGCCAACCCCACGGTCGCCAACCCCACGGTCGCCACTCCCACGCCGATCCCGTCGCGCACCACCACGTCGGCCGAACCGTCCCCGGCGAGTCCGTCCGCCTCGGTGGGCACCGTTCCGCCGGGCGCGCAGTCGCTGGAGTCCGTGGACCAGCCCGCCCTGTACCTCACGCATGCCGGCGACTTCGCGACGCTCGGCCGAGTCTCCACGTCCAGCAGCACGCAGACGCGGCAGCGGGCCACCTTCACGGTCATCGGGGGGCTGGCCGACCCACGGTGCGTCACCTTCCGTGCTGCGGACGGCCGGTACCTCCGCCACCATTACCTGCGGCTCCGGCTGAGCAGCGACGACGGCAGCGACCTGTTCCGTGAAGACGCCACTTTCTGTCCGCGCCCCGGGGCGGTCGCCGGGTCGGTGACCCTGCACGCGCACAACTATCCCGGATCGGTCCTCCGCCACCGCGACGGCGGCGTCTGGCTCGACGGCTCCGACGGCACTCGGGCCTTCGCCGGCCAGGCTTCCTTCATCCTGCGCAGGTCCTGGGCCTGAGCCCGCTCCTTGAGCATGTGATCCGGCTTCGGTCCGCAGCCGTCGACGGCTGCCGCCATTCCGAAAACCTTCACCGGTGATCAGGGCGGCGCGCCCTGTCCCCAGTGACGACCAGACCGCGGGGCTTGGCATAACGCTTTCTGCCCGCGAGATGCATCACTGAGCAATCGTCCGGACGGCGCGACTTTTCCGTTACGAGACGGCGAGTGCGGAGGCCTCCCTTGCATGGGGTGCTCTTCCCGCCGCTCACCAAAACGGGCGGGCGTGGCGGGTTCCCCGATATCCCCCTTGCCTTATCCCCGGAAGAAAGCCCCTCCCATGACGCGACACGCCCCCACGATCACGGCACCCAGGGTGACCCGCGACCCCCGAGGAGAATCATGAAGGGCCTGCACCGGCTCAGCCGGCGTCGCCGAACAGTGACGGTAGGACTGTCGGCCGCGGCGGTGGTGGCCGGAGTCGTGACGCTCCTCCCCAGCTCCGCCGGAGCCGCGAACCTGAGTACGCAGGCGGCCCCCTCGGACAGGTACTTCGGCACCGCAGTGGCCGCCGGCAGGCTCGGCGACTCGGCGTACACCGCGATCGCCGACCGGGAGTTCAACATGATCACCCCGGAGAACGAGATGAAGTGGGACGCCGTCGAGCCGTCCCGCGGCAACTTCAACTTCGGCCCCGCCGACCGCATCGTCGACCGTGCGAAGGCGAACGGCCAGCGCGTGCGCGGCCACACCACGGTCTGGCACTCGCAGCTCCCGGCCTGGGTCGGCTCGATCGGCGACGCGAACACGCTCCGCAGCGTGATGAACCGCCACATCACCACCACGATGACCCACTTCAAGGGCAAGATCTACGCCTGGGACGTGGTCAACGAGGCGTTCGCCGACGGTCCCGGCGGCCGGCTCCGCAGCTCGGTGTTCCAGAAGGGTCTGGGCAACGGCTTCATCGAGGAGGCGTTCCGCACCGCCCGTGCGGCCGACTCCTCGGCCAAGCTCTGTTACAACGACTACAACATCGAGAACTGGTCGGACGCCAAGACCCAGGGCGTCTACAGAATGGTCAAGGACTTCAAGTCCCGCGGCGTTCCCATCGACTGCGTAGGGCTCCAGAGCCACTTCGGAGCGGGCGGCCCGCCGGCGAGCTTCAAGACCACCCTGGCCAACTTCGCCGCCCTGGGCGTCGACGTCCAGATCACCGAGCTGGACATCGCCCAGGCATCGCCCACCCACTATGCCGACGCGGTCAAGGCCTGCCTGTCCGTGCCCCGTTGCACCGGCATCACGGTGTGGGGCGTGCGTGACAGCGACTCCTGGCGCACCGGCGAGAGCCCGCTGCTGTTCGACGACAACGGCAAGCCCAAGCCCGCGTACGCCGCCGTCATGAGTGCCCTCAGCTCCGGCTCGGGTACCACCCCGGGCAAGCCGGGCGACGGTGCCGGTACTGGCACCGGTACGGGGGAGATCAAGGGCGTGGCGTCCGGCCGGTGTATCGACATCCCCGCCTCCACCACCGTCAACGGCACCCAGGCGCAGCTGTGGGACTGCAGCGGCCAGGCCAACCAGCGCTGGACCCACACCGCCGGCAAGCAGCTGAAGATCCACGGCGACAAGTGCCTGGACGCCAAGAGCAAGGGCACCTCCAACGGCACCGCGGTGATCGTCTGGGACTGCAACGGCGGCACCAACCAGCAGTGGAACATCCATACCAACGGCACGATCACGGGCGTCCAGTCCGGGCTGTGCCTCGATGCCGTCGGCGCGGCCACCGCCAACGGCACCAGAATCCAGCTGCACGCCTGTGGGGGTGTCGGCAACCAGAAGTGGACCGCCCCGTCCGGATCGGGCGGCGGCACGTGCGCGCTTCCGTCGACGTACAAGTGGAATTCGACGGGTGCCCTGGCGCAGCCTGCGAACGGGTGGGCCTCGCTGAAGGACTTCACCCACGTGGTGCACAACGGCAAGCACCTGGTCTACGGGTCGAACTTCAACGGATCGAAGTACGGCTCGATGACGTTCAGCCCCTTCACCAACTGGTCGGACATGGCGTCCGCCGGACAGAGGGCGATGAGCCGGCCCGCGGTCGCGCCCACGCTGTTCTACTTCGCGCCCAAGAAGATCTGGGTCCTCGCGTACCAGTGGGGCCAGTGGCCCTTCATCTACCGCACGTCGGGCGACCCCACCGACCCCGACGGCTGGTCCGCGCCGCAGCCGCTGTTCACCGGCGGTATCCCCCGCACCGACTCTCCCACCGGCCCGATCGACCAGACCCTGATCGCCGACGACCAGAACATGTACCTGTTCTTCGCCGGTGACAACGGCAAGATCTACCGGGCGAGCATGCCGATCGGGAACTTCCCGGGCAACTTCGGCTCGTCGTACACGACGGTCATGAGCGATACGGAGGCCAAGCTGTTCGAGGCCCCCCAGGTCTACAAGGTCCAGGGCCGGCAGCAGTACCTCATGATCGTCGAGGCGAAGGGTGCGAACGGGCGCTACTTCCGCTCGTTCACGGCCTCGAGCCTGAGCGGTTCGTGGACCCCGCAGGCCGACGGCGAGAGCAGCCCCTTCGCGGGCAAGGCGAACAGCGGTGCCACCTGGACCAACGACATCAGCCACGGTGACCTGATTCGCGACAATCCCGACCAGACCATGACCATCGACCCCTGCAACCTGCAGTTCCTCTACCAGGGCAAGTCCCCCACCGCGGGCGGTCCCTACGACCGACTGCCCTACCGGCCGGGTGTCCTCACCCTGCAGCGCTGACTGCCCGATCCACGGTCATACGCAAGGAGAAACAACCCCCCATGAAGAACCCCACGAACCGTGGGCGCCGCGGGCGTTACCGCCGTCGCTGGACCGCGACCGGACTGCTGCTCGGAGCGCCCGCCCTCGTCGTGCCGTATCTCTTGTTCGTGCAGGACGACTCGCAGGCCGCGACGGTCGACGGCAATGCCTACTACCGCCTGATCTCCGTACGCAGCGGCAAGGCGCTGGACGTCAACGCCTTCTCCACCGCCGACGGCACCCGCATCCAGCAGTGGACCGACCAGAACACCGCCAACCAGCAGTGGAAGCTGCGACCCGCCGGGGACGGCTACTACGAGCTGGTGAACCGCAACAGCGGCAAAGTGCTGGGCATAGCGGGCGGTTCGTCCGCCCAGGCGGCCGCCGCCGAGCAGCAGACCGACAGCGCCTCCGCCTCCCAGGAGTGGCGGATCGACGAGGTGAGCGGTTCCGACGCCGTCACCTTCACCTCTCGCGGGAGCGGCCAGGTCCTGGACGTCTCCGGCGGCTCCACGGCCGAGGGCGCGGTGGTCATCCAGTATCCCGGCAAGGGCAGCACCAACCAGCAGTGGAAGCTGGTGAAGACGGCCGAGTCCCAGACGGCCGGAAGCGGACCGTATGTGTGGAAGAACGCCCAGGTGGTGGGCGGCGGTTACGTCACCGGCCTGGTGTTCAACCCGCGTGCGAAGGGCCTGTTGTACGCGCGCACCGACATGGGCGGCGCCTACCGCTGGGACACCGCGGCCGAGCAGTGGATGCCGCTGACCGACTGGGTCGGCGAGAAGGACTGGAACCTGCTGGGCATCGATGCGCTGGCCACCGACCCCGTCGACCCCGACCGGCTCTACCTGGGGGCGGGCACCTACACCAACAGCTGGGCGGGCAACGGCGCGATCCTGCGCTCCACCGACAAGGGCCGCACCTTCGAGCGCACCAACCTGCCCTTCAAGCTGGGCGGCAACGAGGACGGCCGCGGGGCGGGCGAGCGGCTGGCGGTCGACCCCGCGAACAACGCCAACCTGCTCCTCGGCAGCCGCAGGAACGGCCTGTGGCGCAGCACCGACCACGGCATCACATGGAGCCAGGTCTCCTCGTTCCCCGTCAAGGACGGGGCGGGCAGCGGCGGTGGCATCTCCTTCGTGACGTACGGCCCGGCCGGCAGCAGGACGGTCTACGTCGGCGTCGCCGACAGGTCCACCTCCCTGTACCGCTCCACCGACGGCGGCAGCACCTGGCAGGCCGTCTCCGGGCAGCCCGCAGGCCAGATGCCGCAGCACGGCGTGCTCTCCGGTGACGGATCGCTGTACCTGACGTACACCAACAACCTCGGTCCCAACGGCGTGACGGCGGGCTCGGTGTGGAAGCACACGCCGGCCAACGGGGCGTGGAAGGACATCTCCCCGTCCCAGGGCTCCTACGGGTTCTCCGGTCTGGCCGTCGACCCGCAGAAGCCGTCCACGGTGATGGTCACCACCCTCGACCGCTGGTGGCCCGAGGACGAGGTCTACCGGACCACCGACGGCGGTACGACGTGGAAGGCACTGGCCGCCACGTCGGAGCGGGACGCCTCTGCCGCTCCTTACGTCGGGACCGGCGTCGGGCACTGGATGACCGCCCTGGCCATCGACCCCTTCGACTCCGGGCACGCGCTGTACGGCACCGGCAGCGGCATCTGGCGCAGCAAGGACGCCACCACCACCGACAGCGGCGGCACCAGCCACTGGACCGTGGGGTCCCGGGGTCTGGAGGAGACCGCGCTGATGGACGTGATCGCCCCGCCCGGCGGCGCCACCGCCCTCACCGCCATGGGCGACCTGGGCGGTTTCCGCCACGACTCCCTGACCGAGGTGCCCGCCGGGCGGCTGGACAACCCGATGATGATCACCAGTACGGACATCGACTTCGCCCAGTCCTCTCCCTCGCTGATGGTCCGCGTCGGCCGTGGCGGCACGCAGGACGGCGCCTACTCCACCGACGGCGGCAGCAGTTGGAACGGCTTCAAGGCGGAGCCGGTGGCCAGCGCCGACAGCGGCCGGGTCGCGCTCGCGGCGGACGGCTCCACCATCGTCTGGACCCAGGCCGGCCAGGCCCCGTACCGCTCGACCGACAAGGGAGCGAGCTGGTCGAAGGTCAGCGGCCTGGGCACCGACGCCGTGGTCGTCGCCGACCGCTCCTCGGCCAAGACCTTCTACTCACTGTCCGGCGGCACGCTCCACGCCAGCACCGACGGCGGCGCGACCTTCACCGCCCGCTCCACCCACCTGCCCGCCGGCCGGCTCACCGCCGTCCCCGGCATCGCCGGGGACCTGTGGATCGCCGGCCATGACAAGGGGCTGCTGCACTCCACCGACGGCGGTCGCACCTTCACCACGCTCAACACGGTGAAGTCCGCCTCCGCCCTCGGCTTCGGCAAGGCCGCGCCGGGCGCCTCCTACCAGGCTCTGTACCTGATCGGTACCGTCAAGGACGTCACCGGCGTCTTCCGCTCCACCGACAAGGGCGCCACCTGGGTCCGCGTCAACGACGACGCCCACCAGTGGGGCAGTATCGGCGCTGTCGGCGTCGTCACCGGCGACCCCGACACCTTCGGGCGCGTCTACATCGGCACCAACGGACGCGGCCTCCAGTACGGCGACCCGTCCTGATCCCGACGCCCGAGCGGGGCCGCAGGCACAACGGCCCGCGGCCCCGCCATGGCTGAGGGAGGACGCCTCCTCGCCCCCTCGACGGGACGCCGTGCCACCACGTGCCAGTAGGGGTGGTACAGCGGTCAGCAAGGGGCCCTGCGAAGCATCCAGGACGAGGCCATCCGCGCACGTTCCTGCAGGTCAGGCGCAATGCGCGCGTCCAAGCACCGGGTGGCTCCCAAGCTTATGGCGCGGGTTCGATTCCCGTCGTCCGCTCCACAGCAAAGCCTCAGGTCAGCGGCCTGGGGCTTGTTGCCTTTCGGCGAGACCCTTCTCAGCTACCGTGCGCTGCGGACGTGAACGGCCGTAGCGGGTACGCGTGGGCGCATACTGGCAGCAATGACAAAGCCCAGTGCACCGAAGCGCTTTTTGCCCACCAGCCCCTTCAAAGCCCCGGCCATGCCGCCTCCCAAGCAGTTCGCCGTAGGCGATCAGGTCACACACGACGTGTACGGCCTCGGCCGGGTCATCGGCATAGAGGAGGGGATCGCGGCGGTCGTGGATTTCAACTCGACGCAAGAGCGGATCTTGAGTCCGTACGCCAAGATGAGCAAGCTGTAGGACCGCCGTGCCCGGTCACGGCACACGAGACCCGTTCACGGCCCCGCAATGAAGAGGACCCCTGTCATCGACCTGACCTCGCCGTTCTCCGCTCCGGAAGGAGCGCCCCCCTGTGCCGCTGCGACATCACCGCATCCCACCACGAACCCCTTCCAGGCGCCCGACTTCGGGGAGATCGAAGCCTTCCTGCTCGACGAGGACGCGCAGGAGTCCGCCTCTGGCACGAGTGCGGCTCGACGCGAGGCGGGCTAGCTCCCACTCGTGACGACGGCTTCGGCGTCGGGCCACGAGGCGTATCCGTTGCCGTCCCCCTCCACGGCGTGCGCCGACCAGCTCCGTGCGGGTGTGACGGACTCCGGTCGCCTCGTAGCGGACGGCACGGGCGTCAAGCTGGTCGGCCTCACCGGCGGACACCCGTCGGCTCGGCCGCTTCTCCGTCCGCCCGGAACGCGGCGCCCGAACCGGGCCCGAACCCCCTGACGATCAGCCACCCGGCCAACGCGAGCTCCCAGGCGAACACCGGGAGCGCGGCGGACGCCCCCGCCACGGAGAGCTGCTCGTAGGCCCCGAACATCACGGCGACGGCCGATGCGCAGATCAGCGGTCCGCCGACCAGCCCGAGCACGGCGATGAAGCGCGGTACGAGCCGTGCGCGGTACGCCAGGTAGGCGAGCAGGACGGTGTTCAGGCCGAGGGCGATGTTGGGGCCGAGCAGGAACGTCCAGTCGTGCACGGCCACCAGCGCGGCATCGGCGCCGTCCGCCGCTCCCCCGTCCCGCCGCAGGGTGACCAGCGCCAGGACCGCGACGATCCCGACGGTGATGACGGCCCCCTCCAGCAGCCGCCCGAAGGCGTACCCGAGCGCGAGCCCCTCACCGTGGCGCCGCAGGACGGGGAACAGTGCCGCCCCGGTACCGGCCACCGCCACCACCAGCACCACCTCACAGAGCGCCCCGAGCAGCGCCCGCGTGTCGGCGCCCTGTGCGAGCCGGCCGTCCGCCGCGCCCAGCAGGGGGCGGTACAGGACCGCCCCGGCTATCGCGGCGGCCTCGGTCAGCAGGAACAGCGACCCGGCGGCCACCGCGGTTCTCCGGTCCGGACTCATCTTCTCTGTACCCCTCACTCGGTGGCAGGTGTACGCCGTACACCTGCCAGCGACCATAGGTGTACGGCGTACACTCGTCAAGGAGGAGGCCGTCGATGAGGGAAGGGACCGAACCGGAATGACCCGGCAGGAAGCCACGCGCACGCAACGGATCCCCCTGAACAGGGACCGCGTCCTGCGCGCCGCCGTCGCGCTCGCCGATGCCACCGGCATCGACGCGCTCAGCATGCGCAAGCTCGCGCAGGAGCTGGACGTCGTACCCATGGCCCTCTACAAGCACGTGGCCAACAAGGAGGAGCTGCTCGACGGCATGGCCGACGCCGTCGTCGCCGAGATCGACCCGCCGGCCGCGGGTCCCGACTGGCGGCGCGTGGTCCGCGGGCGGATCCTCTCGGCCCGGCAGGTCCTGTTGCGCCACCCCTGGGCGGTCCGGGTCATCGAGTCGCGGACCGGCCCCACCCCGGCCGTGCTCGCGTACGTGGACTCGATGGCCGGGATCTTCCGGGACGGCGGCCTCTCCGCCGACCTCACGCATCACGTCATGCACGCGATGGGCAGCCGCCTCCTCGGCTTCAGCCAGGAACTGTTCGACACCTCGGGCCCCTCAGGACCGCCGGACCCCGGGCTGGCGGCGCGCTACCCGAACATCGCGGAACTGGCCGCGACGGCCGCACACGACGGGGCGTCCACGGTCGGTGGCGGCTGTGACGACCAGTTCGAGTTCGAATTCGCCCTGGACCTCCTCCTGGACGGCTTCGAAAACCTCCGCCGCCAGGGGTGGACGTCCACGCGGGAGGCGTAGCGGGTGCGGGGGGCATCAGAAAGGGCAGCGCCCTGAAGCCTTGTGTTGCCGGATGCTGCCCGCACACCCGTCAGTCCCGCGACAGGGGGCACGCGGAGGGCACGAACCCCCGCATGGTCTCGCAAGAGGTCCCGCATGAGCCCTCTGGCGTGCGTCTCCTCCGTCCTCCACCACTGCAGGCCGGTACAGGCTCCGAGCCGAGGCCCCGTATCGGAATCACCCGGCCGCCTCCCCCGCGTGCGGCATAGGCAGGACTGATCACCGGGCGTCGAGCACAGTGAGAATGTGCCGCATCTCCGAGAAGCCAGTCGTGCCCCAGCCGCGCCTCTCGGGGCGGTGAACCAGGTCAGCGACCCGGGGCTTCGTCGTCGTCCCGAACTTTTGGGACCCGCACGCCAGGGCTGGCTGTACGTGCGGCTGCCCCGGTGTGCTGTCGTCCGGCGGCGGCGGTGCGTCAGCTCTGGGCGGTGTCGTCGCCCGTCTGCCCGGCGTCCTCGGCCGTGCCTGCCTTCTCGCGCATCTTGCGCACCAGCTCCGCCTTCTGGTCGGCGGCACCCTGGCGGTCGAGGTTGCGGTGCGGGCCGTTGTTCTGCCGCTCGGCGCGGGACAGCCGCTTGCGCTGGCCGCCGCCCTGGCCCACGGGGTTGTTGATGTTCTTGCTCACGGTCATGGGTTCTCCCGGTAACGAGGTGGAGTGATCTGCGGATTCATCGATGGGGGACGGGCGCGGCGACGGCGAAGGGCGTCAGCAGGAACCCATCACGCTCTCACTCGTGAATCGGCGCCTGGAAGAACATGACAAAGACGTTACCCGGTCCCTCAGGCCCCGCACACCAAACCCGTCCACGGTCATGCCGTCGTTGCCCTCCGGGCTCCAGGACTCCTCCGAGAAAGGCCGGTCCCCCATGTCCGTCGACCAGAACTCCTGGGACGCCGCCGTACGCCACCTGTACAGGGACCCGGTCGCGTACATCGCCACGAGCCCGGGTCCAGGTCGTCACAGCCCGCCCGTCCGCAGGAGCGTCATCAGGGCGCGGGCGGCCGGGCTGGTGGTTTCCGGGGGCGGGAGCAGGGCCACCGTCTCGTAGACCGCCGGGCCCGTGCCCTTCAGGGGGATCGCGGTCAGCGCCTCGCGCTTGTGGCGGAAGTGGTGGGGGACGGCGGCGACGCCGAGGTTCTCGTCGACCAGGTCCAGGAGGCTGTGCACGTCGTTCACCTCAAGGGCGACCGCGCGGCGCACCCCCGCCGTGGCGAACGCCGTGTCCGTGGCCTGACGCGGCCCCCAGTCGGGGTGGAAGTCGACGAACACCTCCCCGGCCACGTCCTCGGGCGAGAGGGCCGGCCCGGCCGTGGCGAGCCGGTGCTCGGGGTGGCACAGCAGGGTCATCGGTTCGGCCGCCAGCGACACCGACCGCAGCTGGTCCGTGTCCGCGCGCGTGCGGTACGCGAACGCCAGGTCGAGGCGACCGGCCGCGACCTCCTCGGCCAGGTCGGGCGAGCCGGACTGCCTCAGCCGGATCTCCACGTCCGGGTGCCGCCGCCGGAACGCGGCCAGGAGTCCCGGCGTACGCACCCCCGCGATGCACTGCTCGGTACCGAGGGCGAGCGTGCCGCGCAGCACGCCCTGCACGGCGGCGACCGCCTCGTGCGCCGCCCGCACCTGCGCCAGGATCCGCTCCGCCTCGACGAGCAGCGCCCGCCCGGCCTCCGTCAGCGTCACCCGGCGCGTGGTCCGTACGAACAGCGGCGCCCGCAGCTCCCGCTCCAGGGCCCTGATCGACGCCGACAGGCCCGACTGGGACACCAGGAGCCGTTCGGCGGCCCGGGTGAAGTGCCGGTCCTCGGCGACGGCGACGAAATGCTGGAGGTGTCGGAGTTCCACGATTCAGAAGCCTAGACGCTGAATTCCATCGGATTCTCCTGTTGGACGCATGGCCGCGGAGCGGAGGAGATTGGAGCCACCGCCCCCTCCGTCCCTGGAGTCACGTTGTACACCGCACACCCCGACCGTTACACCGCCATGCCCTACCGGCGCACCGGACGCAGTGGGCTGAAGCTCCCCGCCCTCTCGCTCGGCCTGTGGCACAACTTCGGCCCCGACCGCCCCGCCGAGACCCAGCTCGCCATCCTGCGCCGCGCCTTCGACCTCGGCATCACCCACTTCGACCTGGCCAACAACTACGGGCCGCCGCCCGGCGCCGCCGAGTCCGCCCTCGGCGACGCCCTGCGGACCGACCTGGCGCCCCACCGCGACGAGCTGATCATCTCCACCAAGGCCGGCTACCTGATGTGGCCGGGCCCGTACGGTGAATGGGGCTCGCGCAAGTACCTGCTCGCGTCGCTCGACCGGAGCCTGACCCGCCTCGGGCTCGACCACGTCGACGTCTTCTACTCGCACCGCTTCGACCCGGAGACTCCGCTGGAGGAGACGATGGGCGCCCTGCACTCCGCCGTCCAGCAGGGCAAGGCCCTCTACGTCGGCGTCTCCAACTACTCCGCCGAGCAGACCCGCGAGGCCGCCCGCATCCTCGGCGAACTCGGCACCCCGCTCCTCATCCACCAGCCCCGCTACTCGATGCTCGACCGGCGCCCCGAGGACGAGGGCCTGCTCGACGCCCTCGACGAGCTCCAGGTCGGCTCCATCGCCTACTCGCCGCTGGAGCAGGGCCTGCTCACCGGCCGCTACCTGGACGGCATCCCCGAGGACTCGCGGGCCGCGAGCGACAGCCCCTTCCTGAACCGGGACGCCGTCACCGAGGACCTCGTGGCCCGGCTGCGCACCCTGAACGACATCGCCGCCGCCCGCGGCCAGACCCTGGCCCAGCTGGCCCTCGCCTGGGTGCTGCGCGGCGGCCGCGTGACCTCCGCCCTCGTCGGCGCGAGCAGCACACGCCAGCTCGAGGACAGCGTGGCCGCCATCGGCAACCTCGACTTCGCCGAGGAGGAGCTGGACCGCATCGACGCGGTGGTCCGCCCCTGATCCGTTTCGTTGCGAGAGCGGGAGCACCCCTGAGTCGTCGAGAGCCTGGGGCTCCTGAGTCGTCGAGAGCCGGGGGCCCTTGATTCGTCGAGAGCCGGGGCGCCCCTGATTCGTCGCGGGAGCGGTGGTCCGCCCCGCAGCCGCCCCCACGGCCGGGCGATACGGCGGCCACCGCGGACCGTGGGAAAATGGGCCATGATCTACCACGTCGTGACCGCCGACGAGTGGAACGCCCACCCGGACGCCCCGTACGCGCCCGCCTCCCTCGCGGAGGAGGGGTTCGTCCACTGCTCCCCCGACGTGGAGACGACCCTCGCCGTCGTCAACGCCTTCTACCGCGACACCCCGAAGCCGCTCCTCGCGCTGCTCCTGGCCGAGGACCGGCTCACCTCCCGGGTGGAGTTCGAGGCGGCGGCTCCCGTCCCGCCGCCCGGGGTCGACGCGGACGTCCTGTTCCCCCACGTGTTCGGGCCGGTCGACCGCGAAGCCGTCACCCAGGTCCTGGAGGTCCGGTGGGACGGGGACGGGCGCGCCACGGGCCTCGCCGACCCCGCCTGAACCTCAGGGCGGGGGCGGTGCGTCCCCGCTGCCCCGGCGGCCGCCTCCGCGCGGCGGGGGTTCGCTCGCCGGACGTCTGACCGCGATGCACTCGACGTCGATCTGGTCGGCCAGGTCGCTCAGCTGCCGCGCCAGGGCCAGCGCGGTCCTGGGGTCGAGTTCCGTGTCGCCCGCCCGGGCCGACCGCAGCCAGCCCGCGGCGACCCGCCGCAGGAGACCGGTCACCTTCGTCGCGGGGATCAGCAGCTCTCCGCGCGAGGCGTAGACCAGGGGTATCGACGCGTTCGAGGCGTTCGACGCGTTCATCGTGAACCGACCTCCGCCGCAGCAGGGACGTACGGGACGTGGGTGCCGTGGTCCGGCCCTCGGGGGGCGGTTGCCCGCGACCGTCGGCGCTACACACGGGCCCGCCCGTGGATCAGGAATCGAGAAGCGCGGGGGGTCGCCCGCCACTAGCTTGTGGCCATGGACCTCACCATTCACACCACCGTCCTTCCGCACGACGACCCGGACGCCTCCCTCGTCTTCTACCGCGACGCCCTCGGCTTCGAGGTGCGCAGCGACGTCGGGCAGGGCAGGACCCGCTGGATCACCGTCGGACCCGTCGGGCAGCCCGGTACGTCGATCCTGCTCGCGCCGCCCGGCGCCGATCCGGGGATCACCGAGGCCGAGCGGCGCACCATCGCCGAGATGATGGCCAAGGGCACGTACGGCTGGATCCTGCTCGCCACCCCGGACCTCGACGGCACCTTCGAGAAGGTCCAGGCGGCGGACGTCGAGGTCGTCCAGGAGCCGACCGAGCAGCCGTACGGCGTCCGCGACTGCGCCTTCCGCGACCCCGCCGGCAACCTCGTCCGCATCCAGGAACTCCGCTGACAGGAGCCGCGCCCGGAGCTCCGAACCGTTGGTCCGTTGATCCGCTGAAAGGGTTCTCCTCATGTGTCATCCTGCGTGGATGAGCGCACTGAACGAGGCGCAGCGCCTGAGTGATCTCGCCCGGTTGCGACGTGTCCGCGACCGGATGGACCGGGAGTACGCGCAGCCGCTGGACGTCGAGGCGCTCGCACGCGGCGTGAACATGTCGGCCGGGCACCTCAGCCGGCAGTTCCGCCAGGCCTACGGCGAGTCGCCGTACTCCTACCTCATGACGCGCCGCATCGAGCGCGCCATGGCCCTGCTGCACCGTGACGACCTCAGCGTCACCGACGTCTGCTTCACGGTCGGCTGCTCCTCGCTCGGCACCTTCAGCACCCGGTTCACCGAGCTCGTCGGCGTGCCGCCCAGCGTCTACCGGCGTCAGGTCGCGGACGCCGGGGCCGGGCTGCCGTCGTGCGTGGCCAAGCAGGTGACGCGACCCGTCAGGAATCGAGAAGCACCGGCGGGCACCCCCCGCCTAGCGTGAATCCCATGAACGCCATCGCATCCGTCACCCTCGAGGTGGCCGACCTCCAGGCCGCCGACCGCTTCTACACCGCCTCCGGTCTGGGCACCCATGTGCGCCTGCGGGCCACGGACGCGCCGACCACCGGCTTCCGCGGGTTCACGCTCTCGCTCACGGTGTCCCAGCCCGGCGACGTCCGGCTCCTCGTCGAGGCCGCACTCGACGCCGGCGCCACCGTCCTCAAGCCCGTCTCGAAGTCCTTCTGGGGCTACGGCGGGGTCTTCCGGGCCCCGGACGGCACCGTCTGGAAGGTCGCCACCTCGGCGAAGAAGGACACCGGCCCGGCCACCAGACGCGTCGACCAGGTCGTCCTCCTCCTCGGGGCCACGGACGTGGCGGCGAGCAGGACGTTCTACGTCGAGCACGGCCTCACCGTCGCGAAGAGCTTCGGCAGGAAGTACGTCGAGTTCGCCGCCGCCGGTGACAGCCCCGTCAAGCTCGCCCTGTACGGGCGCCGCGCCCTCGCCAAGGACGCCGGCGTCCCGGTCGACGGCGAGGGATCCCACCGGGTCGTCCTCGGCGGCGACGGCACGGCTGCCTTCACCGACCCGGACGGGTTCGCGTGGGAGGCCGCCGCCGTGGCCGCCACCTCCTGACCGTCATCCGACCATCCGGCTGACCACCCGGCCGGCCTTCCGAGAGGACCTGTCATGCCGAACACCAGCTCGTCCACCAGGAGCAGCAGCGCCGGCAAGAGCGGCGGCGAGAAGTACGACGGCTTCACCGCGGAGGAGCGCGAGGCGATGAAGGAACGCGCCAAGGAGCTCAAGGCGAGCGCGCGACGCGACGCACGGTCGGCCAAGGCCAGGGCCGACGGGGACGCCGAGGTGCGCGCCAAGATCGCCGAGATGCCCGACGCCGACCGTGTCCTCGCCGAACGGATCCACGAGATCGTCGCCGCGAGCGCGCCCGACCTGGCGCCGAAGCTCTGGTACGGGATGCCCGCGTACGCCAAGGACGGCAAGGTCGTCTGCTTCTTCCAGAGCGCGGAGAAGTTCAAGACGCGGTACGCCACGCTCGGCTTCAGCGACCTGGCGCGGCTCGACGAGGGCGCCCTGTGGGCGACCAGCTTCGCCCTGACCGAACTGGGCGCCGCCGACGAGGCCCGTATCGCCGCGCTCGTCGAGAAGGCCGTCAGCTGACACCGTCGGCGCGGAGGCGGGCCGTGGCGGCCGACAGCCAGCACAGGCCCACGGCCGCGCCGGCGGTGAAGGCCGTGACCGTGGCACCGGAGGCCGCGAAGCCGGCGATTACCGCTGCCGGGGCGAGGCGGGAGCCGAGGGCCCAGGCCCGGTCGCCCCGGGCGGTGAAGACGCGGGCCAGGAGCAGGAACGCGGCGCACAGGGCGAGGTAGCCGACCATGCCGCTGAGCATGTGGACGGCGCCGTGCGCGCTGAGCGTGGGCGTCTCGGGGGCGCCGGCCGGGAATTCGGCCCCCGCGTCGGCGGGGAACACGGCGGCGGCCGCGAACGACGCGCCGAACACCCCGGCCAGTACCGGGGCCCAAGTCCCGCCGGGGACCGCGTGCAGCGTCCGGCGCAGGCCGACCGCCCCGGTGACGAGCAGGGCGGCGGCGAGCAGGAAGTTCAGCGTCTGGATCCATCCCTGGTCCCCCAGGGCGAGCTGGCTGATCGCGTTGCGGGTGAAGGAGAAGCCGTCCCGGGTGAGCCCCTGGACGAGGCCCACGACGAGGAACAGCGGCCCTCCGACGACCCCGCCGAGCAGCAGCCGACGCGCCGGGGGACCGGCCGTGAGGGCGGGCGGGGTGGCAGAGGCCGTGGCGGGAGGAGGGACGGTGGCGGGGGCCGGTCCGAGGGCGGTGGCGGGTGTGGTGTCAGGCGTGGGGGCGGGCGTCGGGGCGGGCGCGGGGTCGAGCGTCGGGCCGGGCGTGGCGGGCATGGCGGTCGGGCCTTCCTCGTCGGGTCAGGAACGCTGCGGGCGTGGGGAGTTGACCGCGTTCTCGTACTCTTGACCTGCCTCCGGGAGCGCGATCATCGACAAGGGGGCGTGACCTGCGTCACCAGCGCCGACGGGCCCGGCCGGCGGCTCCGGGCGGGCGAATAGGGCGGGCTAGCCCCGCGTGAATTCACGGCGACGCGAGGTGAAAATTTGTCATGTAAACACACGGGATGCGGGTGGTCGCAATTCTTCACCGGGCGCACCCCGCGCCACCGTGCTAGTGTCGATATCAGTTGCAGTTGTGGGTCCCGAACGTACGAGTGCCCCTTCCGGTTCTTCCGGCGCTGGGCACCCTTTTTCATTTCCGGGCTTTTTCCGGGCGGGGCGATCATCGCGGCGACAGGAGCACACAGGGTGTGGGCTCCGGGCACTGCCCCGAAGGAGAAATGACATGGCTACTGGCACCGTGAAGTGGTTCAACTCGGAAAAGGGCTTCGGCTTCATCGAGCAGGACGGTGGCGGCCCCGACGTCTTCGCCCACTACTCGAACATCGCCGCCCAGGGCTTCCGTGAGCTGCAGGAAGGCCAGAAGGTGAGCTTCGACATCGCGCAGGGCCAGAAGGGCCCGACCGCCGAGAACATCGTCCCCGCCTGAGGCCAGGCGCTGACGCGTAGCACGAGCTGACGAGCTGAGGCCCGCACCTTTGGGGTGCGGGCCTCAGCTCTTTGCACCTCTCGCCGGGCTGCGGGAATTTCCTGCCCGGCCCCCTTCAGTACCGTATCTGGACCACTTCTCCGCAGGAGTCACCATGCGCTGTGTCATCGCACGCTTCCCCTTCGAGCTGACCAAAGCCGGCGTGCTCGAATCGATGAAGGGCGTCAAGCCCGAGCCGGCCGTCGGCGACGTCGTCGTCATCGGCCGCCGTCAGTTCCCCGTGAAGCAGGTGGGTGAGGTCGTCACCCGCCAGGACCGCCGCGATTTCAGCGCGGGTGAGGTCGTGCGCGCGATGACCAAGCTCGGCTTCACCTGCCTCACCGTCCCCGCCGAGCAGCCCGCCGCGCCGTCGGACACCACTGACGCCATCTGACCGCCTTCTGACGTCTACGGACACCCGGCGATGTGATTCCGGGTGGCTGTCGACGTCTTCTGGCGTCTCCTGACGCCCGCTGGGAGCGGGCGGCGCGGCCGCGTGAGTACGGCTCTCCTCCGCCGCCGCCCGCCGTCGCACCCGTGCGGGGATCAGTGGTCGGAGTAGCGGAAGTCGCCCACCGTCCAGGCGCTGACGTCCGAGAGGGCGACCCGGTACATCCCGCCGGTCTCCGGGATGCCCACCGTCCCCTGGAGGATCCGGGCGAGGTGGAAGTGCAGATGGGTCGGTGGCCCTTCCGCGCGGGCGGAGGGGCTGAAGACATGGGAGAACTCGCCAAGGCGGGCCGAGTCCGTCAGGACCTCCGAGACGCGCTGTCTCCAGAGGGCTTCCGGGGCCAGCCGACCGGTGAGGACCGCACCCCCCACGACCACGGTCAGGGACATCTGATTGCTCTGCGTGGACTCCACCGTGGCGGCGATGTCAACGAGCAGCTCGTCAGGCTTCGACATGAAAGCCGATTCTAGAGGTGTCCAGGCGCCGCCATCGGCCTCGGGGGGAACACCCGTGCCCCCGGACCCGCTAGCGAGGTGCCGAGTCGTCCGCCGGGAACGCCGGACCATGGCCCGGGACGATCACGTCGGCCGTGGCGAGGACGCGGAGGCGCGAGTCCTTCAGGACGGTGTGGTCCGGGGCCACCGGGTCCTCCACGGGGCCGTCGGGGCGCCACCAGAGGTCGCCCACGAAGGCGATGACACCGGCTTCGGTGCCCGCGAGAAGGGTGATGTCCTCGGGGCTGTGGCCGGGGGTGCGGATCAGCCGCAGCGACGGGGCCAGCTCGTGGCCCTCGGCGTCGCGGTCGGTCCACCGGTCGTTCTCGTAGACCGCCTTGTGGTCGTGGACCCGGGCCCGGCCGAAGAGTCCGACGTTCATGGTGTTGTCGGGGTGGTGGTGGCTCAGCACGACGTCGGTGATGTCGTCGGGCCCGAGCCCGAGTGCGGCGAGCGGGCCGAGGATCCGGTCGCGGCTCGCCACCATGCCGGGGTCGACGATCACGTGCCGGTCGCCGTCCCGTACGTAGGAGACGGTGGCGGCGACGCCGGGGCCGGTGGAGAGCGTGTAACCGGTGGTCAGGATCGTGTACGCGGCGGTGCGGGCGCGCGGCGCGTCGGCGTGGTGTGTCATGCCCCCGAGTCTTCCGCCGGGCGCGGATCGGCACGAGTGGCCGCACTGCCACCCATCGCGGGAATCGTGCCAGGGTGTTCCGGCGGCGGTGGGTGAGGGCCTACGAACGGGCGGGCTTGCGGGCTTGCGGGCTTGCGGGCTTGCGGGCTTGCGGGCTTGCGGGCTTGCGGGCTTGCGGGCTTGCGGGCTTGCGGGCTTGCGGGGGCATGTCAGCCCACGGTGCCGCGCCCGGCATCGGGACCCCGGGCCCGGCACCCCGCGCCCGGCCTCCGGCACCACGCGCGCGCGTGCGTGTCAGACTCGCCCCCATGCAGCCGCCCTTCGTGACCGTCGCCGCCTACGCCCCGCACGGGGTCGGGATGCTCGGGGCCGGCATCGTCTCCGAGGTCTTCGACGCGCGCGGTGGGGACCTGCCCCGTTTCGACTTCGCGCTCTGCACCGACCGTCCGGGGACCGTCCGCACCGACGTCGGACTGCCGCTGGTCGTCGAGCACGGTCTGGAGCGGCTTGCGACGGCCGACCTGGTGATCGCCCTGCCCTGGGCGGAGTTCCGTACGCCCCCGGCACCCGCCGTACTGGACGCGCTGACCGCGGCGCACGCGCGCGGGGCCCTGGTCGCCGCCCACTGCGTCGGCGCGTTCGCGCTCGCCGCGGCCGGGCTGCTCGACGGGCGGCGGGCCACCACCCACTGGCGGTTCGCCGGGCTCCTGGCCGAGCGCCACCCGGACGTCACCGTCGAACCCGACGCGCTCTACGTCGACCAGGGCCCGATCGTCACGGGCGCGGGCGCCGCCGCCGGCTTCGACCTGTGCCTGCACCTGCTGCGGAGGGAGTACGGCGCCACCACCGCCAACGCCATCGCCCGGGACCTGGTGCTCCCCTCCCACCGCGACGGCGGCCAGGCCCAGTACCTGGCCACCCCCGTCCCCGAGGACAGCCGGGACGAGCGGCTCACCGACGTCCTCGCCTGGGCCCGGGAGAACCTGCACGAGCCGCTCCCCGTGGCCGAGTTGGCCCGGCGGGCGCTGATGAGCCGACGCTCCTTCGCGCGACGGTTCACCGCCTCGACCGGCACCACCCCGCACGCGTGGCTGCTGTCCCTGCGCCTCGGCCGCGCGGAGGAGCTCCTGGAGACCACGGACCTCCCGGTCGAGGAGGTCGCCCGTGCGGTCGGCTTCGGCAGCGCGGCGGTGCTGCGCGCCCAGTTCGTACGGCGCCGGGGGGTCCCGCCCCGCTCCTACCGCCGTTCCTTCACCCGTACGCCCACCGCCTGAGGCCGCGCCGGTCCCGCGAACTCCTCGCCCGTCGGACCATGTCCACGCGCCTCCGCCGCCGCCTCGCGCAACCGGGAGCTCAGGCGGGCGCCGCCCCGTGTCGAAGGACCGGCGCGCGTCCGGTCGTCAGTCCCGGTCGTCGTTCAGGACCGCGCGCAGCGTCTCGGCGAACTCCGCCGGGGCGCCGTGCTGCCCGAACTCACCGCCCAGGAAGCCTCCGTGGTGGCTCGGGAAGAGGGTGAGCGGGGTGCCGAGGCCCTCGGCGACGGCGGCCGCCGCGCGGGCGGCGAACTCGCCCTCGGACTCCTTGCCCGCGGCGACGACGATCCGTGTCGGCGCGGCGCGCAGGGCGGTCAGGTCGGGGCGGTAGGAGGTGCAGCCACGGATGTTCTGGCCGAGCAGCGGGTCACCGCGCGAGCCGTCGTCCTCGGTCGGCAGGCCGAACGCGGCCGGGGAGGGGGCGGGCTCGTCGGTCCGGTTCGCCGGGAACGGGCCCTTGCGGCTCGTCACGGCGAGGAACGCGGCCATCCCGGGTCCCCAGCCCTCCCGCAGATAGGTCGCGTGGACGCCCGCGCAGGCTTCGAGCGCCGCCTCCCGGTCCGGGAGGAGCTGCGCGGTCGGCGGCTCGTGCGCGACGAGGGTGTGGACGAGGTCCCCGCGCCGGGCCACCAGGGCGAGGGCGTTGACGGCGCCGCCGCTGCTGGCGAAGAGGTCCACGGGGCCGGAGCCGAGCGCCTCGATCAGCCGGACCAGGTCGTCGGCGTGCTCGTCGGGGAGTGACTCCGCCGCGCCGTCGGTGCGCTCGCTGCGGCCCACCCCGCGCGGGTCGTAGGTGACGACGGTCCGGTCGGGGAAGTGGGAGGCGAGCGTGGTGAAGCCGGTCGCGTCCATGGGGGAGCCGATGAGCATCAGGGGGCGGTCGTCGGTCCCGGTGCCGGGGCGCACGTCGTAGCGCAGGGTCGCGCCGGCGGTGTCCAGGGTCCGGGTGTCGGTCTCGGCCATGGGTCTCTCCTCGGTGGTGGGACGGTCATGGGGTAGACCCCCGCCCCCGCCGGAACTCATCGGTGAAGCGCCCGGCGACGGGACGAGACGAAACGTCTTGCCGAGGGTCCGCGCCTGCCGTACCTTCGAGGAGGCAACGAGACGAGACGTCTCGTTGCATTCCGTTCCCCGGCGTACAGGAGGCAGCCCTTGTTCCGTGTCCGACTCATCGCTGTCAGCAGGCGCCACGACCACCGGACCGGTCTCCGGACCGTGCTCCACCGGGTCTCCCTCACCGTCCGCCCCGGCGAGCGCGTCGGCGTCGTCGGCGACAACGGCTCCGGGAAGTCCACCCTCCTCCGGCTCCTCGCCGGACAGGAGGCCCCCGACGACGGCACGGTGACCGTCGACGCCCCCGGTGGCCTCGGCCACCTCGCCCAGACCCTGGACCTCCCCCCGACCGCCTCCGTCGGGGACGCCGTCGACCACGCCCTCGCGGACGTACGGGAGCTGGAGCGGGCGATCCGCGCCGCCGAGGACGCCCTCGCCGTGACCGGTGACCTCACCGGATACGCGGACCGGCGTACGGGTCGACGGCCGGCTGCGGCTCGACGCGCTCCACCTGGACGCGGGCGAGCGGCTCCTGGTCACCGGGCCGAACGGCGCCGGGAAGACCACCCTCCTGAAGGTCCTGGCGGGTGAACTCGCGCCGGACGCCGGCACCGTGAGCGCCCCGGGCCGGGTCGGACTGCTGCGTCAGGAGACGGCCCCGCCCGCCGACCCCCGTACGGTGGGCGAGGCCTTCGGAGCGGACCGCGCGGACGAACTGCTCGCGCTCGGTCTCTTCTCCGCCGGGGACCTGACGACCCCGGTCCGGTACCTGTCGACGGGACAGCGCCGGAAACTGGAACTGGCACGGCTCGTCACCGAGCCCGCCGATCTGCTCCTCCTCGACGAGCCGACCAACCATCTGGCCCCGGCGCTCGTGGAGGAGATCGAGGCCGCGCTCGCGCTGTACCGGGGCACGCTGGTCGTGGTCAGCCACGACCGGCGGCTCCGGGCGGGCTTCCGGGGCCGCCGTCTCGAACTTGCCCCGGAGTCCCTGGTCATGAGCTGACGCGCCCGGAGAGTCCCGTCCGGCCCGCCACGCCCCGTACAGGTCTAGTCGTCGTCGCCTTCGAGGTCGCCCTCGGTCTCCAGGAACACCTGGCGCAGGGCGGCCAGCGTCTCCGGGTCCGGCTTCTCCCACATGCCGCGCGACTCGGCTTCGAGGAGCCGCTCCGCGATGCCGTGCAGCGCCCACGGGTTGGCCTCCTTCAGGAAGGCCTGGTTCTCCGGGTCGAGGACGTACTCCTGCGTCAGCTTGTCGTACATCCAGTCGGCGACCACGCCGGTCGTGGCGTCGTACCCGAAGAGGTAGTCGACCGTCGCCGCCAGCTCGAACGCGCCCTTGTAGCCGTGGCGGCGCATCGCCTCGATCCAGCGCGGGTTGACGACACGCGCGCGGAAGACCCGGGAGGTCTCCTCGACGAGCGTGCGGGTGCGGACGGTCTCCGGGCGGGTCGAGTCCCCGATGTACGCCTCGGGGGCCGTGCCCTTCAGGGCGCGGACCGTGGCCACCATGCCGCCGTGGTACTGGAAGTAGTCGTCCGAGTCCGCGATGTCGTGCTCGCGGGTGTCGGTGTTCTTCGCGGCGACCGCGATCCGCTTGTACGCCGTCTCCATCTCGGCCCGCGCCGGGCGCCCTTCGAGCCCGCGCCCGTACGCGTACCCGCCCCACACCGTGTACACCTCGGCGAGGTCCGCGTCCGTCCGCCAGTCACGCGAGTCGATCAGCTGGAGGATGCCCGCGCCGTACGTGCCGGGCCGGGAGCCGAAGATACGGGTGGTGGCGCGCCGCTCGTCGCCGTGCTCGGCGAGATCGGCCTGCGCGTGCGCCCGTACGAAGTTCTCCGAAGCGGGCTCGTCCAGGGCCGCCACAAGCCGTACGGCGTCGTCCAGGAGGCCGATGACGTGCGGGAACGCGTCCCGGAAGAAGCCCGAGATCCGCAGCGTGACGTCGACGCGCGGACGGCCCAGCTCCTCCGGGGGGATGGGTTCGAGGCCGTTCACCCGGCGCGAGGCCTCGTCCCACAGCGGGCGGACGCCGAGCAGGGCGAGCGCCTCCGCCACGTCGTCGCCCGCGGTGCGCATGGCGCTGGTGCCCCACAGGGAGAGGCCCACGGACGTCGGCCACTCGCCGTTGTCGGTGCGGTAGCGCTCCAGGAGGGAGTCGGCGAGCGCCTGCCCGGTCTCCCAGGCCAGCCGGGACGGCACGGCCTTCGGGTCGACCGAGTAGAAGTTCCGGCCGGTCGGCAGGACGTTGACCAGACCGCGCAGCGGCGAGCCGGACGGGCCCGCCGGGACGAAACCGCCGTTCAGGGCGTGCACGGCGTGCGTCAGCTCGTCGGTGGTGGCGGCCAGGCGCGGCACGACCTGCTCACAGGCGAAGCGGAGCACGGCGTGCACCTCGGCGCCGTAGGCGGCGGCCACGGTCGGGACGGCGTCCACGGACCACTCCGCCGCCTCCATCGCCTCGACCAGCTCGCGCGCCTTCGCCTCCGCCTCGTCGGCGGTGGTGCGGGTCGCGGCCGACTCGTCGAGCCCCAGCGCCTCGCGCAGGCCCGGGAGCGCCTGCGTACCGCCCCAGATCTGGCGGGCGCGCAGGATGGAGAGGACCAGGTTGACGCGGCCCTCGCCCTCCGGGGCGCCGCCGAGGACGTGCAGGCCGTCGCGGATCTGGGCGTCCTTGACCTCGCACAGCCAGCCGTCGACGTGCAGCAGGAAGTCGTCGAAGCCGTCGTCCTCCGGGCGCTCCTGGAGACCGAGGTCGTGGTCGAGCTTCGCGGCCTGGATCAGCGTCCAGATCTGGGCGCGGATCGCGGGCAGCTTCGCCGGGTCCATGGAGGAGATCTGCGCGTACTCGTCGAGCAGCTGCTCCAGGCGCGCGATGTCGCCGTACGAGTCGGCGCGGGCCATCGGCGGCACCAGGTGGTCGACGAGGGTCGCGTGGACGCGCCGCTTGGCCTGGGTGCCCTCGCCCGGGTCGTTGACGAGGAACGGGTAGATCAGCGGGATGTCACCGAGGGCCGCGTCGGGGCCGCAGGCGGCGGACAGGCCGGCGTTCTTGCCGGGCAGCCACTCCAGGTTGCCGTGCTTGCCCAGGTGGACCATGGCGTCGGCGCCGAAACCGCCGTCCTCGGCGCGGGCGGCGATCCAGCGGTAGGCGGCCAGGTAGTGGTGGGACGGCGGGAGGTCGGGGTCGTGGTAGATCGCGATCGGGTTCTCGCCGAAGCCGCGCGGCGGCTGGATCAGGATGAGGAGGTTCCCGCGCCGCAGGGCCGCCAGGACGATGTCGCCCTCCGGGTTGCGGGAGCGGTCGAGGAACATCTCGCCGGGCGGCGGGCCCCAGTGCTCCTCGACGTGCGTCCGCAGCTCCTCGGGGAGGGTCGCGTACCAACGCTTGTAGTCGGCGGCCGGGATGCGGACCGGGTTGCGGGCGAGCTGCTCCTCCGTCAGCCAGTCCTGGTCGTGGCCGCCGGCCTCGATCAGGGCGTAGATCAGCTCGTCGCCGTCGCCGGAGACCAGGCCGGGAAGCTCCTCGGCGGGCCCGAAGTCGTACCCCTCCGCGATCAGTCGGCGCAGGAGGGAGACGGCGGAGGCGGGGGTGTCCAGGCCGACGGCGTTGCCGATGCGGGAGTGCTTCGTCGGGTACGCGGAGAGGACGAGCGCCAGCTTCTTCTCGGCGTTCGGGATGTGCCGGAGCCGGGCGTGCCGGACGGCGATCCCGGCGACGCGGGCGGCACGTTCGGCGTCGGCCACGTACGCGGGCAGACCGTCCTCGTCGATCTCCTTGAAGGAGAACGGGACGGTGATCAGGCGGCCGTCGAACTCGGGCACGGCGACCTGGCTGGCGGCGTCCAGCGGCGAGAGGCCCTCGTCGTTCTCCTCCCACGCGGACCGCGAACCGGTCAGGCACAGCGCCTGGAGGATCGGCACGTCGAGCGCGGCGAGCGCCCCCGCGTCCCAGGCCTCCTCGTCGCCGCCGGCCTGCGCCTGCGCCGGCTTGGTGCCGCCCGCCGCGAGGACGGTCGTGACGATGGCGTCGGCGCCCCGGAGGGTGTCGAGCAGCTCCGGCTCGGGGGCGCGCAGGGAGGCGACGTACAGCGGGAGCGGCCGCGCGCCGGCGTCCTCGATCGCGTCGCACAGGGTGCCGATGAAGCCGGTGTTGCCGCTCATGTGGTGGGCGCGGTAGTAGAGCACGGCGATGGTCGGGCCGCTCTCGTTCCGCGCGGTCCGGTCGAGCGGGCCCCAGGTGGGGGCGGCGGCCGGGGCCTCGAAGCCGTGGCCGGTGAGCAGGACGGTGTCGGAGAGGAAGCGGGCCAGCTGCTCCAGGTTCCCCGGGCCGCCGTGCGCGAGGTAGGCGTGGGCCTCGGTGGCGACGCCGATGGGGACGGTGGAGGCCTCCATCAGCTGTGCGTCGGGGGCCTGTTCGCCGCTGAGGACGACCACGGGCCTTCCGGCGGCACGGACCGCGTCCAGGCCCTCCTCCCAGGAACGGAGACCGCCGAGGAGCCGGACGACGACGAGGTCGACGCCGTCCAGGAGGGCGGGCAGGTCGGAGAGGGGGAGACGGGCGGGGTTGGCGAAGCGGTACTCCACCGGGCCGCCGGCCGAGGCAGCGTTCGCCGCGCGGGCGCTGAGCAGGTCGGTGTCGGAGTGCGACAGCAGCAGAAGCATGGCGAGCGCAGGCCTTCCTCGGGGTTGTCCGCGCCCCGGGTGGTCGTATGGGTTGGGGCCTCCCCTGCTCGGGCGAAGCCGAGAGCCTGGGGAAGGGAGTTCCTGACTCACCGCCCCCGAAGTGCGTCGCTGCGCACAGCCGGACCGGCTCACAGTGGCGGGACCGCGCCGGAGTCTCACCGGGCTTCCTCCCCGGGGTCCGGGGACCCCATGCCGATCTGCATCCTAGATCGTGCCGCGGAGGGACGGGACGGGCCACCGGGTCGACCTGATCACACCGGCCGAGGGGGCGGGGCCCCGTAGGTACGCCGACCGCCGGGCCGATCCCGCCCGTGGCCGCCCGGCCTCCCGTTGGTACGCCGACCGCCGGGCCGATCCCGCCCGTGGCCGCCCGGCCTCCCGTTGGTACGCCGACCGCCGGGCCGGTCCCGCCCGTGGCCGCCCGGCCTCCCGTAGGTGCGCCGACCGCCCGGCCGGCTCGGCCCGTGGCCGCCCGGCCGCCCACCGCGCCCACGTCCGTCGCGGCGTCGGCCTGATCACACCCGGTGGCCGCCCTGTTCCCCGTAGGTATGCTCGCCGCCATGCCGCCCACCCCACCCACGACGCCCGAACCGGGCGAAGCTCGTATACGGGACCGTGGCGACGCCTGCCCGGGGGCGCTGCGCCTGCATCCCGCCGAGGACGGCCGCCTGGCCCGACTGCGGCTCCCCGCAGGCCGTCTGACGTCTCATCAGGTCGAGACGCTCGCGGCCGCGGCGGAGACCCTGGGCGACGGGCGGATCAGCATCACCTCGCGCGGCAACGCGGAGCTGCGGGGCCTCGCGGACGACTGCGGGGCGGCGCTCGCGGCGCTCCTCGCGGACGCGGGCCTGCTGCCCTCCCCCACCCACGAGCGCGTCCGCAACATCGTCGCCTCGCCCACCGCGGGACTCGACGGACTCGGCCACGCGGACGTGCAGTTGTGGGCGCGCGGACTGGACGCCGCACTGTGCGCCGAGCCCCGGGCGGCGTCCCTCTCGGGACGGTTCCTGTTCGTCCTGGACGACGGTCGCGGCGACGTGGCCCCGCTCGGCGGGGATGTGAGCTTGGTCGCAGACGAGGACGGATCCGTCCTCGTGCGACTGGGTCCGCAGGTCTTGCGGCTCGCTGCCGCCGACGCCGTCCGCTCCGCCCTCGCCGCCGCCCTCGCGTTCCTCGACGCGGCCGAAGCGGCCGGCAACGGGGCCTGGCGACCCCGCGAACTGCCCGACGCGCACGTGCCGGACTGGGCCCGCGCCCTGGCGGCCGCCGGGATCGCGGCCGAATCCGTACCCCTCCCCGTACCGCCGCTGCCCGTGTCCCGTCCGCCGGCGCCCGGGGTGCTCGGCGCCGACGCGCTGTACGTCCTCGCGCCGCTCGGCCGGCTGACCGCCGCTCAGCTACGGGCCCTGCTGCCGGCCGACGAGGTGCGGCTGACGCCCTGGCGCGGGGCGGTCGTCGTCGGCCCCACGGGCTCTGCGGAAGCCGGCCCCACCGGGGCAGCAGAAGCGGGCCCCACCGCGCCGGCGGAAGCGGCCCGCACCGGGTCGGCCGTCGACGGACCCGCCGCCCGGCTCGCCCGCCTCGCGGCGTACGGGCTGATCACCCGGTCCGACGACCCCGGCGCCGGGGTCACCGTCTGTACCGGGCGGCCCGGGTGCGCCAAGTCCCTCGCCGACGTACGGACGGACGCCCGCGCCGTGCCCGCGGGGCCGGTGCCCGTGCACTTCTCCGGGTGCGCACGCGGCTGCGGGCACCCGTACGGCGACTGGATCGAGGTCCTCGCCACCGGCGACGACACCTATCTGGTGGACGGCGTCCCCACCCCCCGCGCCTCCCTGCCCGCAGCGGTCGGAGCGGCCCGTACCCCTGTCGACCACACGCCCCCCACGTCCCACACGAGATGAGCGAGAGCGACACCATGTTCGACTACGAGAAGGACGGGGCGGAGATCTACCGCCGGTCCTTTGCCACGATCCGCGCCGAGGCGGATCTCGCGGGCCTGCCCGCCGACGTCGCCCAGGTGGCGGTCCGGATGATCCATGCCTGCGGCATGACCGACCTCGTGCGGGACATCGCCTACTCCCCCGGCGTGGTCGCGAGCGCCCGCGCCGCCCTCCGGGCCGGCGCGCCGATCCTGTGCGACGCCCAGATGGTCGCGAGCGGCGTCACCCGCAGGCGCCTGCCCGCCGACAACGAGGTGGTCTGCACGCTCTCGGACCCGTCCGTGCCGGACCTGGCCGCCGAGCTCGGCACCACCCGCTCCGCCGCCGCCCTCGAACTGTGGCGGGACCGCCTCGAAGGCTCCGTCGTCGCCATCGGCAACGCGCCCACCGCCCTCTTCCACCTCCTGCAGATGATCGCCGAGGGTGCGGGGAAGCCCGCCGCCGTCCTCGGCATACCGGTCGGCTTCATCGGCGCCGCCGAGTCCAAGGACGCCCTCGCCGCCCAGGACCTCGGCCTCGAACACCTCGTCGTGCGGGGCCGGCGCGGCGGCAGCGCGATGACGGCCGCCGCGATCAACGCGATCGCCCACGAAGCGGAGATCCAGCAGTGACCGCCACCGGAAAGCTCTACGGCGTCGGCCTCGGCCCCGGCGACCCGGACCTCATGACGGTGGCGGCCGTGAAGGCCATCGCCGGCGCCGACGTGATCGCGTACCACTCGGCCCGCCACGGCCGCTCCATCGCCCGCTCGATCGCCGCCGAGCACCTCCGCGAGGACCACATCGAGGAGCGCCTGATGTATCCGCTCACGGTGGAGACCACGGACCACCCCGGCGGCTACCGGGGCGCCCTGGACGACTTCTACGAGGAGGCGTCGGCCCGCCTCGCCGCGCACCTCGACGCGGGGCGCACGGTCGCCGTACTCGCCGAGGGCGACCCGCTGTTCTACGGCTCGTACCAGCACATGCACAAGCGGCTCGCGCACCGCTACGACACGACCGTCATCCCCGGCGTCACGTCCGTCAGCGCCGCCGCCGCCCGCCTCGGCGAGCCGCTGTGCGAGGCGGAGGAGGTCCTCACGATCATTCCCGGCACCCTGCCGGAGGACGAGCTGACGGCCCGGCTCGCGGGCACCGACTCGGCGGTCGTGATGAAGCTCGGCCGCACCTTCCCCACCGTGCGGCGGGCCCTGGAGCGGGCCGGGCGGCTCGACGACGCCCGGTACGTGGAGCGGGCGTTCATGCGGGGCGAGCGGACCGAGCGCCTGTCCGACGTCGACCCCGAGTCCGTCCCCTACTTCTCCGTCGCCGTCCTGCCCTCCCGTATCGACCAGGAGCCTCCCGTACGGGAACAGGGCGAGGTCGTCGTCGTCGGCACCGGCCCGGCCGGCGCGCCCTGGCTCACCCCCGAGTCGCGCGGCGCGCTGGTGAACGCCGACGTCCTCGTCGGCTACACCACCTACCTGGACCGGGTGCCGGTCCTGCGCGCCGGGCAGATCCGGCACGGCTCCGACAACAAGGTGGAGTCCGAGCGGGCCGAGTTCGCGCTCGACCTGGCCCGGCGCGGCCACCGGGTCGCGGTCGTCTCCGGCGGCGACCCGGGCGTCTTCGCGATGGCGACGGCGGTCCTCGAAGTGGCCTGCGAACCGGCGTACGCCGACGTACCCGTTCGGGTCCTCCCGGGGGTGACCGCGGCCAACGCGGCCGCCGCCGCCGCGGGCGCCCCCCTGGGCCACGACTACGCGACGATCTCGCTGTCCGACCGGCTCAAGCCCTGGGACGTCATCGAGGCCCGGCTGCGGGCCGCGGCCTCGGCCGACCTGGTCCTCGCCCTCTACAACCCGGGGTCGAAGTCCCGTACGCACCAGGTGGCCGCCGCCCGCGACCTCCTGCTCGAACTCCGCCCGCCCGAGACCCCGGTGGTCGTCGCCCGAGACGTGGGCGGCCCCGAGCAGTCGGTACGCGTGGTGACCCTGAAGACCCTGGAACCGTCCGAGGTCGACATGCGCACCCTGCTCCTCATCGGCTCGTCCCAGACGCGCGCGGTGGAACGGACCGACGGCCGGACGATCACCTGGACGCCCCGCCGGTACGGGTGAGCCGGGCTGCCGGAGCGGCTACGAGCCGCTCCGGGTGAACGTCCCCAGGCCCTCCTGGTCCAGGTACTCGACGCGGACGGTCTTCCCGTCCGGGGAGAAGGTGACGCCGGTGGGGCCGACGGCGTTCTCCCCGCGCGTCGGGAAGCTGAACGTGTTCCCGTCGTAGTGCGTGAGCCGGTACGACTGGGGCTCCGGTCCCAGTCGCAGGACCAGGCCGCCGCCCTCCGCCGCGACCGTGAGCGGGCCGAAGTAGTCGTTGGCGTACGTGCCGGTGTAGGCGTCGGCGGCCTTCGCGGGGGTGGGATCGGCGGGCGGCTTCGTGTAGTCCGTCTCGGACCGGTCGGCGTCCGCCTGCTGCTGGTACAGGCCGTCCAGGAGCGGCACCCAGTCCCGACTGGGCTTCCCGTTCTGCACGGTGTCGAAGAAGTCGAGGGCGACGGCGTCCGCGACGCCGACCGGCGCCCCGTTGGTGAGGACGACGATCCCGAGCTGTTCGCCCGGCAGCATCGTGACGTTGGTGTGGGCGCCGAGCGCGAACGCGCCGGTGTGCGAGAGCCGCAGCCGGCCCTCGTCGTCGTACGCCACGTTCCAGCCCAGGCCGTAGAAGCCGGTCCGGCCCGCCGGCGCGTGCGGGGGCGAGGCGACGCTCTCGGGGTGGTGGGTGAGGTCGAGGGCCTCGGCGTCGACGATCTTCTTCCCGTCCAGCGTGCCGTTCGCGAGCTGGAGCCGGAGCCAGGTCGCCATGTCACGGGCGGAGGAGCTGACGCCGCCCGCCGGGGACTGGGCGTCCGGGTCGCGTACGGACGCCTTCCAGGTGCCGTCGGACTCCTGCACATGGCCGACGGCCCGGTCGGCGTTCGAGGCGAAGTCCTGGAAGCGGGAGCTGGTGTCGTTCATGCCGGCGGGCTTGTAGAGGGTGTCCTCGGAGAGCTTCTCCCACGGCACGCCCTTCTCCGCGGCGACGGCCTCGGCGGCCGCCGTCAGCCCGAAGTTCGTGTACGCGTAGCTCGCGCGGAACGGCGCCAGGGCCTCGTACCGCAGGTGGGACAGGATGTACTCCTGGTCGTAGCCGAGGTCCTCCAGGAGGTCGCCCGCGTGGTCGGGCAGACCGCTGCGGTGCGAGAACAGGTCGGCGACCGTCACATGGGAGCTCACCCACGGATCCTTCAGGCGGAACTCGGGCAGCTCGGGGGCGACGGGCCGCTGCCAGCCCTCGACGCCGACGGCCCCCGCGACGACGGTCGAGGCGATCGGTTTCGACACGGAGGCCAGCTGGAAGACGGTGTCGGCGTCGACGCGGGCCGTCTTGCCCACCTCGCGCACCCCGTACCCCTTGAGGTGGACGACCTCGTCCTCGTACACGACGGCGACGGACACCCCGGGGAGCCCGGTGCGTTTCATCATCGCCGCGACGTCGGCGTCGATCCGCCCGACGGCCCGGTCCACGTCCGCCCGGTCGAGCACGGGCGGCGGCTGCGCGGGCGGCGGTTCGGGCGTCGGGGAGGGGGAGGGGCTCGGCGCGGCACCCAGGAGCGCCACGAGCCCCGCCGTGGCAAGCCATCGGACGGTACCCATCACTCCATTGAACGCCGGGTGGGATCGGCTGTCGCGCCGGGAGCAAGGCGCCCGTACGGGCCCGTCCTGGCGGGCGCGGGGGACGTCATCGAGGCGACGGACCCGCGCGTGAACCGGGTCGAGGTCACCGAACTCGACAGCCCCCGCGAAGGCTGACCCGCCGAGGGGCCGACCCGCCACGGCTCCCTCTCAGGAGGCGGACCCACGCAACGCCCACCCGGCGGCCTCCGCCGGGGTCGTCGCCACCGGGACGTCCGGCGGGACCGGGGGGCGGCGGACCAGGACGACCGGGATGCCGGCCTCACGGGCCGCCCGGAGCTTCGGGGCCGTCGCCGCGCCGCCGCTGTCCTTCGTCACCAGGACGTCGATCCGGTGGCGGCGCAGCAGCTCCCGCTCGCCGTCCAGGGCGAACGGCCCCCGGTCGAGCAGGATCTCGGCGCGGGCCGGCATCGGAGCCTCCGGGGCGTCCACCGAGCGGACCAGGAACCACTGGGGGCAGGCCGCGAAGGCCGCGAGGCCCATGCGGCCCGTCGTCAGGAAGACGCGGTCGCCGAGGCCGTCCAGGGCGCGGGCCGCGTCGTCCAGGGACGGCACCTCGTGCCAGTCGTCGCCCGCCACCGGGACCCAGCCTGGGCGGCGCAGCGCGAGCAGGGGAACATGGGCGGTGGCGGCCGCCCCGGCCGCGTTGAAACTGATCCGCTCGGCGAAGGGATGCGTGGCGTCGATGACCGCGTCCACCGCGTGCTCCCGCAGCCACTCCGCCAGTCCTTCGGCACCGCCGAAACCGCCGATCCTGACCTCCCCGGCCGGCAGCCGGGGGCTCGCCACCCGCCCCGCGAGGGAGCTGGTGACCCGGGCCTCGCCGTGCAGCAGGCCCGCGAGGGCGCGGGCCTCGGCGGTCCCCCCGAGAATGAGTATGTGCACCACAGGAGCCCTTTCGTGACGTCTGGCGGGCGTGAGGCCCAACTCAAGCACACCGGCCTCCGCCCCGGCTGGACGACGGGTGCCTGCGCGACGGCGGCGACGACGGCCGCGTACACGGCGCTCCTGACCGGTGATTTCCCGGACCCGGTGACGATCACGCTGCCGAAGGGCCAGACGCCGTCGTTCGCGCTGACGGCGGAGTCCCTTCGCTCGGGCACGGCCATGGCGGCCGTGGTCAAGGACGCGGGCGACGACCCGGACGTCACGCACGGGGCGGTGATCCGGGCGACGGTACGGCTCCTGCCGCCGGGCTCGGGCGTGGTCTTCCGGGCGGGCGAGGGCGTCGGCACGGTCACCCTGCCGGGCCTGCCCCTGGACGTGGGCGAGCCGGCCATCAATCCGGTGCCCCGGCAGCTGATGCGGGAGCACGTCGCCGAGGTCGCGGCCCGGCACGGCGGCACCGGGGACGTCGAGGTCACCGTGTCCGTCGACCACGGCGCCGAGATCGCCCGCTCCACCTGGAACCCCCGGCTCGGCATCCTCGGCGGCCTGTCGATCCTCGGCACGACGGGCGTCGTCGTGCCGTACTCGTGCTCGGCGTGGATCGACTCCATCCGCCGGGGCGTGGACGTGGCCCGCGCGGGCGGCCTCACCCATGTGGCGGGCTGTACGGGCTCCACCTCCGAGCGCACGGTCAGCGGGCTCTACGAGCTGCCGGAGATCGCCCTGCTCGACATGGGCGACTTCGCGGGCGCGGTCCTGAAGTACATCCGCCGCCACCCGGTCGACCGCCTCACGATCTGCGGCGGCTTCGCGAAGCTGTCCAAGCTGGCCGCGGGCCATCTGGACCTCCACTCGGCCCGTTCCCAGGTCGACAAGGCCTTCCTCGCGGACCTGGCCCGCACGGGAGGCGCGTCGGAGGCCCTGGCGGCGGAGATCACCGGGGCGAACACGGGCCTCGCCGCCCTCCGCCTCTGCGAGTCCGCCGGCGTCCCCCTCGGCGACCTGGTCGCCACCCGAGCCCGCGACGAGTCCCTGGCGGTCCTGCGCGGCGCCCCGGTCGCGGTCGACGTCATCTGCGTCGACCGCGCGGGGACGGTGGTGGGACGCTCGCCGGTGCGGGGGCCGGGAGCGTGATTCCCGGCGGCCGACATGCGGCCCCCGGGGCCCGAACCTAGGCTGGCGGGGGCACAGCCCCCTAGCGAGAGGGAGTCCCATGGCGAAGCGTGGCAACAAGCGTCGGGCCCGGAAGAAGAAGAGCGCGAACCACGGCAAGCGGCCGAACGCCTGACGTCGAAGACCTGCGGTCTCACGTCGAACGCCTGACGCCGAAGACCCGACGACGTGCGGCGGGGCCCCGGGATCGGACTTCCCGGGGCCCCGCCGCATGCCCCCGCCCGGCCCCGCATTCCCCCGCACGCCCTCGCGCGCCCCCGCCGCGATCAGCAGGCGTGGCGGTCGCGGGCCGGGTCGTACAGGTGGCTGTCGCGGAATTCCGAGGCCGCGAGGGTGCGGCCGACGAGGATGACGGCCGTCTTCGTGATGCCGGCCGCCTTCAGCTGGGCGGCGATGTCGTCGAGGGTGCCCCGCAGGACGAGTTCGTCGGGGCGGCTGGCCATGGCCACGACCGCGGCCGGGCAGTCGGCGCCGTAGTGGGGGAGGAGTTCGGCGACGACCCGGTCGACGTAGCGGGCGGCCAGGTGGAGGACGAGCAGGGCGCCGCTGCGGCCGAGGGTGGCGAGGTCCTCGCCCTCGGGCATGGGTGTGGCCTGCTGTGCGACACGGGTGAGGATGACCGTCTGGCCGACCGTGGGGACGGTCAGTTCCCGCTTCAGCGCGGCCGCCGCCGCCGCGAACGCGGGGACGCCCGGTACGACCTCGTACGGGATGCCCAGCGCGTCGAGCCGCCGCATCTGCTCGGCCATCGCGCTGAAGACGGACGGGTCGCCGGAGTGGAGACGGGCCACGTCCTGGCCCGCCTCGTGGGCGGCGGCGATCTCCGCGACGATCCGGTCGAGGTCGAGGTCGGCCGTGTCGACCAGGCGCGTGTCCGGCCCGCACTCGGCGAGCAGTTCGGTGGGGACGAGCGACCCGGCGTACAGGCAGACCCCGCAGGACGCGAGCGTCCGCGCGCCGCGCAGGGTGATCAGGTCGGCCGCGCCGGGGCCCGCGCCGATGAAGTAGACGGTCATGCTCGTTCTCCTGGTTTGGTGACGGACCACTGCGTGACCGGCATCGCCTGGCGCCAGCCGGTGAAGCCGCCGACGGGGACGGCGGAGGCGACGGCGAGCCGGACCAGTTCGCCGCCGTGGCGGCGGTAGCGGTCGGCGAGCAGCGCCTCGGACTCGAGCGTCACGGTGTTGGCGACGAGCCGGCCGCCGGCGGGGAGCGCGTCCCAGCAGGCGTCGAGGAGGCCGGGGGCGGTGAGGCCGCCGCCGATGAAGATCGCGTCGGGGGGTGCGAGACCGGAGAGCGCCTCGGGGGCCGGGCCGGTGACCACGCGCAGGCCGGGGACGCCGAGGGCGTCGGCGTTGCGCCCGATGCGTTCCGCCCGCTGCGGGGACTTCTCGACGGTGATCGCCCGGCAGGAGCGGTGGGCCCGCATCCATTCGACGCCGATGGAGCCGGAGCCGCCACCGATGTCCCAGAGCAGTTCGCCGGGGGCGGGGGCGAGGGCGGCGAGGGTGGCGGCGCGGACGTACCGCTTGGTGAGCTGCCCGTCGTGCTCGTACGCCTCGTCCGGCAGGCCGGGGACGGCGCCGAGCCGGAGGGCGCCGGGGTCGCGTACGCAGTCGAGGGCGAGGACGTGGAGGGCGTCGGTCCGCTCGTGGGGCCAGTCGGCGGCGGTCGCGTCGAGGATCCGTTCGCGGTCGCCACCGAGCTGTTCGAGGACCCGGATCCGGGTGCCGCCCCAGCCGGTGTCCCGGAGGCGCGCCGCGACCTGGGCGGGTGTCGTGGGTCCTTCGCCGAGGACGAGGAGCCGGCGGCCGGGGTGGAGGGCGGCCGAGAGCGCGGCGAGGGGCCGGGCGACGAGGGAGACGGTCTCGGTGTCCTCCAGGGGCCAGCCGAGCCGGGCACAGGCGTACGAGACGGAGGACGGGTGGGGGTGGATCCGGAGGCGGTCGGCGCCGACGGCTCCGGCGAGGGTGCGGCCGATGCCGTAGAAGGACGGGTCGCCGCTGGCGAGGACGGCGACCGCGCGGTCCTGGTGGGCGGCGAGCAGTCCGGGGACGGCGGGGCGGAGCGGTGACGGCCAGGTGATCCGTTCGCCGGGGCAGGCGTCGCGGGGGAGCAGGTCGAGCTGGCGGGGGGCGCCGATGAGGACCTCGGCGGTGCCGAGGACGCGGCGGGAGGTCGCGGGGAGCCCGTCCCAGCCGTCCGCGCCGATTCCGACGACCGCTATCGCACCGTTCACGTCGGGGACTCTACGGGAGGCCTCCGGACCGCTCGGAAGAGAGGATCGGAATACCCTGGTCCTGGACCACGCCCCGCGACCGCTCTTCGCCCACCTGCGGGCCCTCGTCGCGCCGACCGCCGTCTACGCGGCCTCGGAGGACCGGGGCTCGGGCGGGGACGACTGCACGGACGGGCTGCCGTCCCGCATCAACCGGGCAGGACGCGATAGTTCGCGGCAGGACGCGATAGTTCGCGGAGATGGTCGCGCCCCGGCCGGGCGGACGGGACGACGAGGAGGAGATCGTCCCCTTCGGACGCCAACTGGCCGACCTGCGCCTCGACTGACCGGAACCCGCGGCGAAGGCCCCTTCCCCCACCGGACACCATGCGCCCGGCCGCCACGGGGCGCAGAATGCCCCCATGGACATCAAGCTGGAGCTCATCGGCGTGCCCGTCAGCGACATCGACCGGGCCAAGGCCTTCTACGAGCGGGTGGGGTTCCACACCGACCACGACATCCCGGTCAGCGACACCATCCGCTTCGTCCAGATGACCCCGCCCGGCTCGGCTTGCTCGATCGCCTTCGGCAAGGGCATCACCGAGATGGCTCCGGGCTCCCTCGACAACATGCAGGTCGTCGTCACGGACGTCGAGGAGGCCCACCGCGAGCTCACCGCCCGGGGGATCGAGGTCAGCGGCATCGACGACCAGCCGTGGGGGTCGTTCGTGTACTTCGCCGACCCGGACGGCAACCGGTGGGCGGTCCAGCAGACCACCCCGCGAGGCCGGTGAGCGGGAGCCCGCGCGGTCGATGACGGCGTGCGGGCGGAGCCTACTTGCGGTTGTAGAGCCTCATCGTCACCGCGCCGAAGACGATGACGAGCACCGCCGACCACCCCAGCGACCAGGCGATGTCCGCCGCGGGCCAGTTCCCGGCCATCAACTCGCGTACGGCCGTCGCCAGATGGGTCACCGGGCTGTTGTTGACGAAGGCCTGGAGCCAGCCAGGCATGGTCTTCGGGTCGACGAAGACGTTGGACAGGAACGTCAGCGGGAAGATCACCATCATGCTGACGCCCATGACGGACTTCTCGCTGCGCAGCATCAGCCCGAACATGGTCCAGATCCACGAGAACGCGAAGGAGAACACCAGCAGCAGCGCCACCCCGAGCAGCACGCCGACGACCCCGCCGTCCGGCCGGTAGCCGATGATCATGCCGACCGTCAGCATCACGGCCGAGGCGATCAGATAGCGCACCACGTCGCCGAGGAGATAGCCGACCATCGGCGCGGGCCGCCAGATCGGCAGGGTGCGGAAGCGGTCGAAGACACCCTTCTCGATGTCCGTGTTGACCGAGACCCCCGTGTACATCGTGATCATCACGACGCTCATCACGAGGATGCCCGGCAGCAGGAACTGGATGTACTCCGAGACCGAGCCGGCCAGCGCGCCCCCGAAGAGGTACGTGTACATCAGCACCATCATGATCGGGAACGCCGTCACGTCGAACAGCTGCTCCGGCACGTGCTTGATCTTCAGCATGGCCCGCCAGCCGAAGGTCAGCGAAGCGGACAGCGCGCTGGGGCGCGGCGGCCGGGACCGCCCGACGAGCAGCGCCGCGAGTTCGTCCGCCTTCGGGGCGACGAAGTCGAGCGCGTCGGTCGGCTGCGTGTCCTTGCCGGTGGTGACGGTGGTCATGCCGTCGGTCCCTTCCGGTCGGTGGGGGTTCCCTCGTCCGAGCCGTCCGCGAGCCGCTCAGCCGGCCGGTCCGTCAGGGCCAGGAACACCTCGTCGAGGCTGGGCTGGCCGAGCGCGAAGTTGTCGACGGTGATCCCGGCCCGCGCCAGCTCGGCCAGGGCACGCGCGGCCTGTTCGGCGGCGCCGAGGTCCGTCCCGTGGCCGTTGACGGTGGCGGTGAGCGCGACCGGGTCCGGTTCGAGGGTGACGGCCGCCTTCAGCGCGCCCTGGAGGACCCGCTCGGCCTCGGGGCGCTGCTCGGGGTCCCGGAGGCGTACGTGCACGGAGCCCGAACCGACGGAGGCCTTCAGCTCGCCCTTCGTGCCCTCCGCGATCACCTTGCCGTGGTCGATGACGGCGATGCGGGAGGCCAGCTGGTCCGCCTCGTCCAGGTACTGGGTGGTCAGCAGGACGGTGGTGCCCTGGGCGACCACGGCGCGGACGATGTCCCAGACCTGGTTGCGGCTGCGCGGGTCGAGGCCCGTCGTCGGCTCGTCGAGGAAGAGCAGGTCGGGGGTGTTGAGGATGGACGCGGCGATGTCGATGCGGCGCCGCATGCCACCCGAGTAGTTCTTGATCTGCCGGTCGGCGGCGTCGGCGAGCCCGAACGCGGCGAGCAGCTGCGCGGAACGCTCGCGGGCGGCCACCCGCGTGTGGCCGAGCAGCCGGCCCAGCAGGACCAGGTTCTCGGTGCCGGTCAGGTCCTCGTCGACGGAGGCGTACTGGCCGGTGAGGCTCACCCGGCCGCGTACGGTGTCGGCGTCCTCGACGACGTCCTTCCCGAAGACACGGGCCCGGCCGCCGTCGGGGCGGAGGAGGGTGGCGAGCATCTTGACGGCGGTGGTCTTGCCGGCGCCGTTGGGCCCGAGGACGCCGTAGACGGTCCCGGCGGGCACGCGCAGGTCGACGCCGTCGACGGCGCGGTTCGTACCGAAGACCTTGACCAGGCCCTCGGTCTCGATGGCGAGGTCGGTCATACCGTTCCCCTCCGGGATCGGGGAGTACCTGCCTGCCAGTCTCCGTCACCCGCGCACGGATCGCCAGAGCGGAGAACGGCGCGCGGGGCGGTGGCAGCACCACGCCGGCCCGCGCGGAGCGCCCGAGCCGGAGAGCCGAGCGCGCGGCGATGGCGCCGTGTCGGTGCGTGGACCGGGAGAGCCGGGCCTACGGCGGTGGCGTCGCCGTGGGGTGGAGCCGGTCTCCCCCGGGCGGCGGAGGCGGACCGGCCGCCGGGGCGACGTCCCGGGCCGGGTCCCGGCGGGACGCTGGGCGCATGACACGCATCAAGGCCCTTCCCGACGTGCCCCGCTGGGCCGTCCTCGCCGCTCACGCCGTCCCCCTGGTCACCCTCCCGTCCGGCCTGTGGCGCCTCGCGCTCGTCGCGGGCCTTCCCGTCACCCAGGACGCCGAGCTCGGCGCGATGAGCGCGGGCGAGTCCGTGTACGTCGTGGCCCTCAGCGTCGTCTCCGAGCTGCTCGCCCTCCTCACCCTGGGGCTCGTGCGCTCCTGGGGCGAGGTCTTCCCCCGCTGGATGCCCTTCCTCGGCGGCCGCCGGGTGAACCCGGCGGCCGCGACGGGTGCGGCCCTCGCCGGGGTCGTGGGACTGTGCGCCCTCGCGGGCTGGGGCGTGTACGCCTCGTACGCGGACCTCGGCCCCGCCATTCCCGCCACCGCGGCCCAGGACGCCCTGCTGATCGCCTGCTACGCGCCCCTGGCCGCCTGGCCGGTGCTGCTCGCCGTCGTGGCGGTCGCCTACCACCGGCGCCGCCGTCCCGCCGGGGGGCGGCGCGGGACCCGGGGTGGTCAGTACGGCGCGGGCCGCCCCGCGGCGTCCTCGTGGGTGTAGAAGACGTAGAAGGCGGCGACCGCGTTGAGCCCGGCGGCGGCAAGGCCGAGGCCGCTCGACGACAGGACGCTGGCGCCGGACAGGCTGAAGAGGAAACCGACCGCGATGCCGGTCAGAGCCCCCCAGGCGGCCGCCCGCAGCTCGCGGGGCAGGGCGCGGCCGTGGCGGTGGAGGGTGTGGATCCCGACGGCGAGGACGGCGGCCGAGACGAGGCCGAGCCACAGCTGCCCCAGAGTGGTGGGGCCGCCGTGGCGCGCCACGGTCGACGCGTAGAGGCCGTACAGGACGCCGATGGTGACCGGGGCGCCCCAGCCGCGCGTGTCGAACCGGCGCCGGGCGGGTACCGCTGCGTGTGCGGCCATGACGGGAGCTCCTTCGGGTCTCGTCCCCCTGCTGCTTTCCGCACCCTCCAGGGCACACCCGCGCCCGGCGCCCCGCAAGTGGATCAGGCGGCGGGCCGTACGGCGACGGCGCCGATCTCGAAGAGCATCCCGGGCAGGGCGAGTGCCGCGACCCCGCCGAGGGTCCGGGCGGTCATGGCTGTCCGTTCCCTCCGGAGGGTCCGAAGGGTCCGGAACGTGCGGAGGGCGCGGATCGTACGGGGCGATCGGAACGTACGGAGCCTGTGTCCGCCGCGAGCGCGGCCAGGCGGGCGAGGGCCTCGTCGAGGACCGGGTGCGGCGGGGAGGCGAGGCCGATCCGGATCGCGTCCGGGGCCGTGCCCGTCCCGACGGCGAAGGCGCCGCCCGGGGTGACCGCCACGCCCGCGCGTGCGGCGGCGGCCGTGAAGGTCTCCGCCCGCCAGGGCGCGGGCAGTTCCCACCAGCAGTAGTAGGCGCAGGGGGAGGTCCGCAGGGCCTGCCCGGCGAGCCGCCGTCGGACCAGGGCGTGCCGGGCCTCCGCGTCCGCCCGTTTCGCCGCGACCGCCTCGGCGACCGTGCCGTCCCCGGCCCAGCGGGTGGCGGCGGCGAGCGCGAGGCCGCCGGTCGTCCAGGCGCCGGACCGCAGGGCCTCCGCGACCGCCGCCCGCAGCCGGCCGGGCACCACGAGGTAGCCGACGGTCAGGCCGGGGGCGAGCCGTTTGGAGAGGCTGTCGACGAGGAGGACCCGCTCGGGTGCGTGCGCGGCGAGCGGGGCGGGCGCGTCCGGCACGAGGAAGGCCCAGGTGGTGTCCTCGACGGCCGTGAGGTCCAGGCTCCGCAGCAGCTCGGCCAGTTCGGCCCGGCGGCCCTCCCCGGCGGTCGAGCAGAGCGGGTTGTGGAGGGTCGGCTGGAGGTAGACGGCGGTCAGCGGCGCCGCCCGGTGGGCCGCCGCGAGCGCCTCGGGCCGTACCCCCTCGGCGTCGAGTGCGAGCGGTACGAGCCGGATGCCGAGGCGCTCGGCCACCGCCTTCACCAGGGGATACGTGAGTGCCTCGACGCCCAGGCGGCCGCCGGGCGGGACGAGTGCGCAGAGCGCGCCGGCGATGGCCTGGCGCCCGTTCCCGGCGAAGAGGACGCTCGCGGGGTCCGGTGCCCAGCCGGGTCGGGCGAGGACGGCGGCCGCCGCCTCGCGGGCCTCCGGGGTGCCGGTGGCGGCGGCGGGCCGGGAGACGGCCTCGGCCAGGACGTCGGGGCGGCCGAGGGCGGCGAGGGCGCGGGCCATCAGTTCCGACTGGCCTTCGAAGCCGGGGTAGTTGAGCTGGAGGTCGACGGGCGCGGTCCCGGTGGCCTCGGCGAGCGCGGGTCCCGGCAGCGGGGGCGCGGCCCGGACGAAGGTGCCGCGTCCGACCTCGCCGACGACCAGGCCCCGGCGCGCGAGCTCCCCGTACACGCGGATCGCCGTCGAGTTCGCGATGCCGTGGCGCCGGGCGAAGACCCGCTGCGGCGGCAGCCGGTCGCCGGGGCGCAGCCGTCCGTCACGTACGGCCGCCTCGACGCGGTCCGCGATCCTGCGGTACTCCTCCACGGCCACCCTCCCCGTATTGCACCGAGAGCAAAGATCTTATTGCACCGAGCAGTTGGGGCTGCCTAGCCTGCGGCCATGCCCGTCTCCACGACAGCCCACGCCGAGACCTTCTACGAGGACCGGGGCACCGGACCCGTCCTCCTCCTCGTCCACGGCCACCCCTTCGACCACACCATGTGGCGGCCACAGATCGACCGCTTCTCCCGGACGCACCGGGTGATCGCCCCGGACCTGCGCGGCTACGGCGCCACACCCCTCGGCGCGCACCCCGGAGCCACCCGCCCGGACTCCGCCTACCCCGGCTCCGCCCTCCCCGACGCCCCCGCCCGCCGCTCCACCGCCCTCGGCGTCTTCGCGGAGGACCTCGTCGCGCTCCTCGACGACCTGGACGTCGACGACTGCGTCCTCGCCGGGCTCTCCATGGGCGGCCAGATCGCCATGGAGCTGTACCGCAGCCATCCCGGACGCGTCCGCGGTCTCGTCCTCGCCGACACCTTCCCCGCCGCCGAGACCGACGAGGGCAGGGCCGCCCGGAACGCCATGGCCGACCGGCTCCTGCGGGAAGGCATGCGCGGATACGCCGACGAGGTACTGGACCGGATGGTCGCCCCGTACAACACCCATGCGGCGCCCCACGTCCACCGCATGATGTGCGCCACCGACCCCGTCGCCGCTGCCGCCGCCCTGCGCGGCCGGGCCGAGCGCCCCGACTACCGGGAGACGCTCACCACCGTGTCCGTGCCCGCGCTCGTCGTCGTCGGCCGGGACGACACGTACACCCCGGTCGCCGACGCGGAGGAGATGCAGGCACTCCTGCCCCACGCCACGCTCACCGTCGTCGAACGGGCCGCGCACCTGCCCAACCTGGAGCGGCCCGAGGAGTTCGACGCCGCACTGGAGAATTACCTCCACTCACTCGTACGGCCCAACTGAAGGTTCGCCGACGCGCGAACGCTCCGACGATGGGGCCATGAGCCAGAACACGGCACCACACCGCAAGCAGCACTCCTCCTCCGCCGCCTGGGCGGCCGGCGGCACGGTCTTCGCCGGCGTCCTGATGCTGATCACCGGCATCATGGACATCCTCCAGGGCATCGCCGGCATCGCCAAGGACGACGTCTACGCCCGCGTCGGCGACTACGTCTTCAAGTTCAACCTGACCACCTGGGGCTGGATCCACCTCATCCTCGGCGTCGTCCTCGTCATCGTCGGCTACGGCATCCTCAAGGGCGCCGAATGGGGCCGGGTCACCGGCATCGCGCTCGCCTCCCTCAACGTGCTCCTCCACTTCCTCTTCCTGCCGTACCAGCCGTGGTGGGCACTCTTCTCCATGGCCGTCTCGATCTTCGTGATCTGGGCGCTGGCCGCCAACGACGACTACGGCCGCGACGCGAGAATGTGAGGAACGGCCGGTCATGAGACGCACCACGGCCACCGCCCTGGCCCTCGCCGCGAGCACGGCCCTCGCCCTCACCGGCTGCGACACCGTCGCGGACAAGGCGGGCGAGGTCGTCTCCTCCGCCACCGCGGCCGCCGCGTCCGCCGCCCAGGACCGGATGAACGAGGTCAAGGACGGGGTGAACGCCACCGGCGACGTCACCGCCGGACCGACGAGGACCGACGGCGACCGCACGGTCGCCGAGATCACCGCGACCAACCCGAAGGGGAAGGACGCCGACTACACGGTCATGGTCACCTTCCGCGACGGCGAGGGGAACCTCCTCGACACGGTCGTCCTCAGCATCGACGGCGTCCCGCCCGGGGCGCCCAAGACCGGCACCGCACGCAGCAACCGGACCCTGTCGGGCGAGACCACGGCGGAGATCGGCCAGGCGCTGCGACACTGAGGGGCGTGGACCGAGCCCCTGCCGTCGCGCCCGAAGAACAGCCGCCCGTCACCAGCGCGGCCCCCGCGCCGCCACCCCCGCGGCCCAGGCACCTCCTCGGCGCCTGGGCCGCGGGGCTGCTCCTGGTGGGACCGGCCCTGCTCATCGGCTGCCGCGTCCTCGACAAGGACGGGATCACGCCCGTACCGCAGCTGCTCTCCCTGCTGCCCTGGTTCGCCGTGCCGGCCGCCCTCGCCGTGCTCCTCGCCGCCGTCGTCCGGCACCGCGCCCTCACCTGCACCGCCGTCGTCGTCCTCACCGCCACCGTCTGGGCGTCCCTGCCCCACACGCCGCAGCTCGTCACCGCCCATGGGCTGCCGCTGGCCCAGGTCCGCGTACTCGCCGCCAACGTCGAGTTCGGCCAGGCCACCGGGGCCCTGACCGAGACGATCCGGCGCGAGCGGCCCCAGCTGGTCTTCGTCTCCGAATGCGACCGGGCCTGCGGGCGCGCCCTCACCGCCGCCCTCGCGACCGAACTGCCCCACCGGGCCTCCGTCGACGCCGAGGGCTCCGTAGGCTCCGTCCTGCTGAGCGCCTACCCGCTCAGCGACCACCGGGTGATCCCGGCGGTCATGGGCATGCCGGGCGCCACGGCGACGATCGCCGGCGTCCCCGTACGCCTGCAGCTCGCCCACCCGCTGCCGCCGATGCCGGGCCAGGTGCGGCTGTGGAAGGCGGAACTCCGCCGGATCGAGAACGCCGCCGCCGGCCACACCGGCCCGCTCCTCGTCGCCGGGGACTTCAACGCCTCCCAGGACCACGCGGCCTTCCGCTCGATCCTGGAGACCGGGCACCTCCAGGACGCCGCCCGCCTCGCGGAGGAGAGCCGCACGCCGACCTGGCCCATGGAAGGGCCCCTGCCGCCGTTCGTCCAGATCGACCACGTCCTGGTCAGCGAGGACTTCAGCGTCCGGGGCGTCCGCTTCCTCGACCTCCCGGGCTCCGACCACCGGGCCGTCCTCACCGACCTCGACCTGCGCGGCGAGCGCTGATCGGCCACGCTGGAAGACATGGACAACGAGGAGATCCTGGACGACATCGGCGCCCTCGTCGAGGAGGAACGCGCCCTGCGGCAGCGCACGGGCGGTCTCCTCCCCGAAGAACGCACCCGCCTGGCCGAGGTCGAAGTACGCCTCGACCAGTGCTGGGACCTGCTGCGGCAGCGACGCGCGAAGGAGGAGTTCGGCGAGGACCCGGACACGGCCGCCCTCCGCCCGGCCGCGGAAGTGGAGTCCTACCGCAACTGACCCGCCCACGGGCCGCCGGGCGGGGACAGTACGTTGGGGCCATGGCTCGACCCGCAGGATCCGTACGGCTCTCCCCGCCCGCCTGGCTCACCGCAGGCCTCAAGCCCGCCCCCGCGCCGATCCCCTGGGCCGCCGCCCTCCGCGCCGCCGTCGCCCTCGCCGCGCCGCTCGCCGTCGGGCTGGCCGCCGGGCACCCGGCGTACGGGGCGCTCGTGTCGATGGGCGCGCTGTCCGGCGTCATCGGCGACACCGCCGACGCCTACCGGATGCGGGTCTTCAACATCGCCGTGCCGCAGCTCTTCGGCGCCGTCGGCGTCACCCTCGGCACCCTCGTCTTCGGGCACGGCTGGCTCGCGGTCGCCGCCCTCACCCTGGTCGCGCTCGTCTCAGGGATGATCTCCTCGATCGGCGCGGTCGCCTCCGTCTCCGGGCTGCTCCTGCTCCTCAACGCCGTCGTCGGCGCCGGACTGCCCATGCCAGACCCCTGGTGGACGGCGCCGCTCCTCCTCACCCTCGGCGGGCTCTTCGTCCTCGTCCTCACCCTCCTCGGCTGGCCGCTGCGCCGCGCGGCCCCCGAGCGCGCCGCCGTCGCCGCGACCTACCGGGCCGTCGCCGAGCTGTACGAGGCGACCGGCACAGCCGCGTACGACGACAAGCGGCACGCCGTCACCGCGTCCCTCAACCACGCCTACGACCTGATCCTGGCCCGCCGCGCCCGCCAGCACGGCCGCTCGCCGTCCCTGGTGCGGTTGCTCGCCCAGCTGAACGTCGTCATCCCGCTGGCCGAGGCGGCGCCCGCCGGGCATCTGCGCGCCCGGTTGTACGGCCCGCTGTCGCCCACGATCCCGGCGACCGTACGGGAGCTCGCCGACGCCGTCGAGGAGGGCCGTACGGGGACGCCCGTACTCGATCTGCCGACCCCGGAGCGGCCCGCCGAGAAGGCCGTCGACCACGCCCTGCGGCACGCCGCCGCCGTCGTCCACAAGGCGGAACCCGACGTCCACAACGTGGACGACCGGCTCGGGAAACCCGCCGCGCTCCGGGTCCGGGCCCGCCGCGCCACCCGCTCCGTGCTGCTCTCCGGGGCCTCCTGGCGGTACGGGCTGCGCCTCGCGCTCTGCATCGGACTCGCCCAGGCGCTGGTCTCACTGATCGCCGTACCCCGCTCGTACTGGGTCGCGCTCACCGTCACCTTCGTCCTGAAGCCCGACTTCGGCTCGGTGTTCTCCCGGGCCGTGCTCCGGGCCCTCGGCACCGCCGCCGGACTCCTCCTCGCCGCCCTCGTCCTCGCGGAGGTGCCCCGCGGCTTCTGGGACGTCCCCGTGATGTGCGCCCTCGCGGCCCTCATCCCGGCCTTCTCCGCGAAGGGGTACGCCTTCCAGACCGCGGCCATCACCCCGGTGATCCTGCTGCTCTCCGACACCCTCAACCAGCAGGGCTTCGGCCTGGTCATGCCCCGCCTGTACGACTCGCTCATCGGCTGCGGGATCACCCTGATCGCCGGCTACCTCCTCTGGCCCGAGTCCTGGCACACCCGGATCGGGGACCGGCTCGCCGACGCCGTCGCCGACACCGCCGCCTACGTGGCCCTCGCCTTCGCGGACGGCGCGGACGGCCAGGGCGCGCGACTGCGGGCCCGGCGGAAGCTGTACCGGGACCTGTCCACCGTCCGCTCCGAGTTCCAGCGCGCCCTGACCGAGCCCCCGCCCACCGGCGCCCGCGCCGCCGCCTGGTGGCCGCTGGTCGTCGCCGTCGAGCGGATCGTGGACGCGACGACGGCCGCCCGGCTCCGCGTCGACCACGGCGCCCCCGACCCCGACCGGGCCGAGGTCACGGCCGTGGAGGGAGAACTGCGCGAACTCGCGGACGCGCTGCGGGAGACGGACACCCTGGTGGAGGTCCGCACGGAGCTCCTCGGCGACGAGACCGGAGTCCTGGAACCGCTCCGCCAGGAGGTCCGCGCGGCCCGCGCCATCGCCGGTCCCGACCTGCGGTAAACCCTTTCCCCGGGGCGTACGGGAGGACTTACCGGCGGTCACCGAACGGAACCCTCCCCACCGCCGTTACCGGAAGCCACCCGGGCGACTACGATGCGCTCGATCTCACCGTGATCCGCGCCCGCCGCCGTCGGCAACCGGCCCGGCGGACGGGCCACTTCGACCTGCCTCACCCCCCGCGCCCCGAGGACCCCGCCATGCGCACCACCACCAACAGAGGGCTCCAGCCCAATGTCCTCGGCACCTTCGACACGATCGTGATGGCCGTCGCCGGCAGCGCCCCCGCCTACTCGCTGGCCGCGACCACCGCCGTGCTCTTCGGCGCCGTCGGCTTCGCCGGTCCCGCGGCCCTGCTGTACTGCGCGATACCGATGCTCGGCATCGTCCTCGCGTACGCCCGCCTCGGCCGGATCGACGTCAACGCGGGCGCGGGCTACTCCTGGGTGGGCCGCACCCTGCACCCCTTCCTCGGCTTCCTCTCCGGCTGGGCGCTGGTCTTCGCCGCGACCGTCTTCATGGTGGCCGGTTCGCTGCCCGCGGGCTCCCTCACGCTCTCCCTGATCGACCCCGACCTCGCGGACGACACGCCGCTCGCCGCCGCCGTGGGCGCCGGCTGGTTCCTGATGATGCTCCTCGTCGTCCTGGGCGGCGCAAGGCTCACCGTGCGCGCCCAACTGATCATGTCGGGCGTCGAGATGCTGATCCTGGTCGGGTTCGTCCTGGCGGCGGTCGCGCACCGGGGGCGGGCGACCGCCTTCGACTGGTCCTGGTTCGGGCTCGGCCAGTTCGAGGGCCCGCAGGGCTTCGCCGCGGGCGCCCTGATCGCCGCGTTCTACTACTGGGGCTGGGACGTCACCAGCAACCTCAGCGAGGAGACCCGGAACAGCCGGCGCACCGCCGGGCTCGCCGCGCTCGTCGGCGTCGGTTTCGTCTTCGTCCTCTTCGAGGCCTTCACCGTCGCCGTGAACGTCCTGCTCACCGCCGAGGAGATCCGCACCGCGGGACCCAACGTCCTCGCCGTCCTCGGCCAGGAGATCTGGCCGGGCGTCGGCGGCAAGCTCCTCGTCGTGGCCGTCGTCCTGTCGACCGTCGCCACCCTGGAGACCACGCTCCTCCAGGTCACCCGCTCGCTCTTCGCGATGGGCCGCGACCGGACCCTGCCCGCCGCGCTCGGCACCGTGCACCCCCGCTGGAACACCCCCTGGGTCGCCGTCGCCGCCGTCGGTGGCGCCGCCCTGCTGATGTTCGCCGCCGCCGCGGCCGCCGGCTCCGTCCAGCAGATCCTCAGCGACGCGGTCTCCGCGATCGGCCTCCAGATCGCCTTCTACTACGGCCTCGCGGGCATCGCCGCGGTCGTCGCCTACAAGTCGGTCCTCTTCCGCTCCGCACGGAACCTGGTCCTCGGCGGCCTCTGGCCGCTGCTCGGCTCCGCGTTCATGCTGTGGGCCTTCGTCGAATCGCTCGGCGAACTCTCCACGACCGCCCTCACGATCGGCCTCGGCGGCCTGCTCCTCGGTGTGGTCCCGCTGCTCGTCTACTGGCGGAAGGGCAGCGACTACTACCGCCCGGCCCGCCTGGACGCGGCCCGCGCGATGGCCGCGACGGAGGACTGGGGTCCGGCCACGCGTGCGCGTACGGGCACGCGGGACAAGAGCTACGCGACGGACTTCTGAACACCCACCGCCTCTCAGCACCCACGACTTCTGACGGCAGCCGAACCCGAAGGAGGCCCCCGATGGCCGTACGCCGTCGTTCCACGCGCGCCGCGCGTGCGGAGCGCTTCGCGCCCGACTTCGACCCGGACTTCGGGGACCGCGCGCTGACCGAGGCGCGCCACGACATCGTCATCGGCCGCTGGCAGGGCGTACGCGACCTGCTCGCCGCCACGGGCGACCACTGGGCGCGCCGCACCCACCGGCTGCGGCTCCTGTCGCACGCCGCCGCCGGCAGTTCCACCGTGGAGGCCTGGCGGGCCGCCGAACCGGGCAACCCCGACGCCGCCGTGCTGCGGGCGGCCACCGAGGTGGTACGGGTCTTCGACGCGGCCATCGCGGCCGGCCGGGGCGCCGCCGTGGAGCGGGGCCGGGTCGACGCCGCCGTCGACGCCTGCCGTGGCGCTGCGGAGGCGGCGCCCGCCGACCCGATGCCGTGGGTGGCGCTGCTCTCGGTGGCGCGACTGTACGAGGGCGGGGTGCCGCGCCGGGAACTGCGGCACTGGTTCGACGAGTTGCGGCGCCGTGACCCGTACAACACGGAGGGGCACATCCAGGTGCTGCGCTACTGGTCGGCGCGGTGGCACGGGACCCACGGCAGCATGTACGACTTCGCCCGCGACGCGGCGGGCGTGGCACCGCCCGGCTCCCCGCTGCCCGTCCTGGTGCAGGTGGCGCGGGTCGAGGAGTACCGGTACATCGCGGACGGGGCGCTGGGGCGGGGCCCGGTGCGCGGCTTCGACCAGCACTGGAAGCACGAGCTCGCGGTCACCGAACTGCGGCGCACCCACGCCCGCTGGATCGGCGGCCGGGACGCGGGGACACCGGTGGCACCCGAGGAGGTCGGGGACCTCAACTTCCTGGCGCACGCCGCCTGCTACGCGGGCCAGGTAGACATCGCCCGCGAACTGCTCGGGATGCTGGGCACGCGGGCGGCGTGGGTGCCGTGGGCGTACACCGGGGAGCCGAAGGAGCAGTTCGTACGGTTCAGGGAGGGCCTGGGGGTGGAGTGAGGCCGGAGTGAGGCCGGAGTGAGGCCTCCTCTCCACCCCCGGGACGGTTCCCCCGCTCAGGCGCCGATGTCGCGGCCGTCCGTACGCCAGACGGCGACGACCGACGGGCGGACGATCCTGCCGGGTCCGTCGGGCCAGGCGGAGGCGGGCTTCTCGACGGAGGCGCCGTCGATCTCGCCCGGGTGCTGCACGGCCACCAGGACGCGGCGGTCCTGGATGATCGGGCCGCAGGTCTCGGCGCCCTTCGGCACCGTCAGGAACTGCTTGAGCTCACCGCGCCGCTCGCCGCGGGTGGCGACGCCGAACAGGCCGTCGTGCGAGCCCAGCTGGTTGCCGTCGGTGGAGATCCACAGGTTGCCGTGCGGGTCGAAGGCGAGGTTGTCGGGGCAGGAGATCGGGGAGACCTTCTCCTTGGGGTAGCCGGCGTAGTAGGTGGCCGGGTCGTTCGGGTCGCCCGCGACGAGGAAGAGGCGCCAGGCGAAGCCGTCGGCGGCGGGGTCGTCCCAGTGCTCGGCCAGTTCGAGGACCTGGCCGTGCTTGTTGAGGTTGCGCGGGTTGGCCTCGTCGGCTCCCGGGTTGGTGCCCTTGCCGCGGTTGGTGTTGTTGGTGAGGGCGACGTAGACGCGGCCGCTGCGCGGGGACGGCTCGACGTCCTCGGGGCGGTCCATCTTCGTCGCGCCGACCTTGTCCCCGGCGAGGCGAGTGAAGACGTACACCTCCTCGGCGGTCATGCCGGGGACGTGGGAGACGTCGCCGGTGGCGAGCGGGATCCACACGCCGGAGCCGTCGAACTCGCCGTCGTTCGGGAGCTTGCCGGTGCCGTCGATCTCGGCGGCCGGGGAGTCGCCGGTCAGCCTGGCGACGTAGAGGGTGCCCTCGTCGAGCAGGGTGAGGTTGTGCTCACGGGCGGCCCGCGAGCCGCCCTTCTTCATCCGCTTGGCGGACACGAACTTGTAGAAGTAGTCGAAGCGCTCGTCGTCGCCCATGTAGACGACCGGACGGCCGTCCTCGGTGAGGCGGGGCTGCGCGGCCTCGTGCTTGAAGCGGCCGAGGGCGGTGCGCTTGCGGGGCGTGGAGTCGGGGTCGTACGGGTCGAGCTCGACGACCCAGCCCTGGCGGTGCACCTCGTTGGGCTCCTGGCGCAGGTCGAACCGCTTGTCGAACCGCTCCCACTTGCGCTCGGTGGCACCGGTGCCGACGCCGTACCGCTTGTCGGTCGGCGACGATCCGTACGCGAAGTACTGGTTGAAGTTCTCCTCGCCGGACAGGATCGTGCCCCACGGGGTGGTGCCGCCGGCGCAGTTGTTGAGGGTGCCGAGGACGGTACGGCCCTCGGGGTCGGCGGACGTCTTCAGCAGGTCGCTGCCGGCGGCGGGCCCGGTCAGCTCGAACTCGCTCGTCGTGTGCAGCCGCCGGTTGAGGTGGTGGCGGGTGACCGGGGTGAGCTTGCCGGTGCGGTGCTCCTCCTGGACGACGACGACCGACAGGCCGTGCGCGGCCCAGGCGATCTCGACCTGCTCGCGGGTCGGGTTCTCGGAGTCGTAGCCGCGGAACATGAGCACCTCGTCGGTGTACTCGTGGTTGGCGACGAGGACCTGACGGTGGCGCTCCCCGCGCAGCGGCAGCAGGGAGAGGAAGTCGTTGTTGTAACCGAACTGGCCGGCCTGGGCCTTCGCCGACTGCTTCTCGGAGTCGAAGGCGGGGGCGCCGCGGAGGATCGGCTCGCCCCAGCGGATGACGACGTTCTGCGCGTAGCCGGCGGGGACGGTGACCCGGTCGGCGGTGTTGGGGGCGACGGGGGCGAAGCGGAGGCCGCGGGCGCCGTCGGTGGGGGCGGGCCTGCCGGGCTTGCCGGGCTGCTCCGGGTGGGCGACCGCTTCCGGGGCGTTCCCGAGGACGACGGCGCCGCCCGCGGCGGAGGCGACGGTCACGACGGCGGCGGCGCGGAGGGCGGAACGGCGCGAGAGCGCACCGGCTATGACGTCACCGACGTACTCGTTGTCGCTGGTGTTGGGCACCTCGTGGAAGCAGGCGTCACCGCAGCGGAAGCGGCAGGTGAGAGCGGAACGGCCGCCTCCGTGGGGGTTCATGCTCAGCAGCGGCAGCAGTTTGCGCACTTCGTCCTCCTCCGGCGCAGCACTGCGCCGACATGGTGTCGGGGGTCCTTCGGCGGCCGACGCTATGGGCGTAGATCTGCACGGGGGCGGCGACGGAGTGAACGCGGAATGAATGCACGACAACCGGAGGCGACCGGGTCGCGGAGGAGGGAGGGGGTGGCCGCTAACCTTACGTATCCGCCCTGGCCAGGGATGAACGTCCCGAAACGCCCAGTACGGACATTCCCACTGCACCCCACTCATGCGAAAGGGTTCGCCCATGGGTATTCGGAGCATGCTGCGCAAGGTATTCGGCCGGGACCGCGAGGAATCCCCGGCAACCTCCGTCCCGCCCCAGACGCGTGAGACCCCGACCCCCGACACCCCGGAGGCCGCGGCCCGCCGAGCGGCGGACGACCTGGTGGCGGCGTCCTTCGACAACCCGCAGATCCCCAGGGCCCGAGCGAAGACCCCTGCGGCGGGCATGAAGGCGGCTGCGGCGGGCGCGGGTACGGAGACGGACACCGCGAAGGCGGCGACCCCTGCCGAGACCACCCCGGAGCCGACGGCCGCCGAGGGTTCGGATTCGGCCACCCCGGAGCCGACGGAGCCCGAGGGTTCGGATTCGGCCACCGCGGAGCCGACGGAGCCCGAGGGTTCGGATTCGGCGGCCGCGTCGACGGAGGCGGAGACGGAGACCGCGCCGGACGAGGCGCCGGTCGCCGCTGCCGAGCCGGTCGCGGAGACGCCGGACACGGCGGAGGCCGGGGAACCGGCTGAGGCCGAGACGGCGGCGGCTGAGGCCGACACGGCAACGGCTGAGGCCGAGACGGCGGCGGCTGAGGCCGACACGGCAACGGCTGAGGCCGGGGCGGACGCTGCCGCCGAGCCGGTCGCGGAAACGCCGGACACGGCGGAGGCCGAGGAGCCGGTTGAGGCCGAGGCGGACGCTGCCGCCGAGCCGGTCGCGGAAACGCCGGACACGGCGGAGGCCGAGGAGCCGGTTGAGGCCGACACGGCGGCGGTTGAGGCTGAGGCCGACGCTGCCGAGCCGGCTGAGGCGAAGACGGCGACGGCAGAGGCTGCGGCTGCGGCTGACGAGTCGGCCACGGCGACGGAGGCCGCCGACACGGACGCCGAGGCGCCCGAACTCGCTGCGGAGCAGCAGCAGGAAAAGGCGGAGGCCACTGCCTCCGCGCCGGCCGAGGAGCCGGAGGCCGAGCCAGCCGACACGGCGGAGCCGTCTGCCGAAGCGGACGGCGACGCGACCGAGGTCCCGGCGGAGCCGGAGGCCGAGGCCACTGCCGAGCCTGAGGCCGACGCCGACGCGACCGCCGAGCCGGAGGCCGAGGCCTCCGAGGCGGACGTCGCCCCCGAGCCGGAGGCCGACGCCGCCGTCGAGTCCGAGCCCGAGGCCCAGGCCGACGCGCCGGAAGCCGAGACCACCCCCGAGCCCGAGGCCCAGGCCGACGCGCCGGAGGCCGACGCGACCGCCGGGCCGGAGGCCGAGGCCTCCGAGGCGGACGTCGCCCCCGAGCCGGAGGCCGCCGCTTCGACGGCCGACGCCGACGACCCGCAGGGGTCCGTTCTCACCCTTCCCGCCGTCAAGGCCGTCGCCCCGCACCTCGCGGACGCGTACAAGGCCGCAGGGGCGCAGCTCAAGAAGCAGGGGCTCGTGGGGGCGCGGGCGGCCGTGTATCTCGTGGTGGACCGGTCCGGTTCGATGCGCGGGTACTTCAAGGACGGTTCCGTGCAGCGGCTCGCCGAGCAGGTCACCGCGCTCGCGGCGCACCTGGACGAGGACGCCACCGTGACGACCGTGTTCTTCTCCACGGACATCGACGGCACCGTCGACCTGACGCCCGGCGACCTCACCCCCACCCGGGTGGAGGAGATCAACGGCACTCTCGGCCGCCTGGGCCGTACCAACTACCACCGCGCCGTGGAGGAGGTCCTGGCCCACCACGGGAAGGCGGACCCGTCCCGGCCCGCCCTGGTCGTGTTCCAGACCGACGGCGCGCCGGAGTCGAAGACGGCCGCGACGCAGGCCCTGGCCGAGGCCGAAGGCCGCCCGCTGCACTGGCGGTTCGTGGCCTGGGGCGAGGAGGACAACAAGGCGTTCGACTTCCTCAGGAAGCTGGACGGCACGCCCCGTACGGCCACGTACTTCCCCGGCGCGACCCCGGTGGAGACCCCGCACGCCGCGTTCTACGGCGGACTGCTCGCCGGCCTGGAGCTCTAGGAGGGTGCGGTGGTGGCGGTGACCGGCAGGGTCACCGTCACCACCAGGCCGCCGCCCTCGGCCGCACTCCGCGCGACCGCCGTCGCACCGCCCCCGTGGGCGACGGCGATCGACCGCACGATGGAGAGGCCGAGCCCGGCGCCGGGGCCCATCCGGTCCCGCCCCTCACCCCGCCGGAAAGGTTCGAAGAGCCCCTCGGCGTCCGCCTCCGGGACCACGGGTCCCGTGTTGACCACGGTCAGGACGCCGCCCTCGGCCCGTACCTCCACCACACCCCCCGGCACGTTGTACGCGACCGCGTTCGCGACGAGGTTCCGTACGAGCTGCCCGAGCAGGACCCGGCTGCCCGGGACGACTCCGCCGTCCCCGACCGCGGTCGCCGCCCCGTACTCCTCCCGGACGACCTCGCCCAGCGGCACGTCCTCCCGTTCCGCGAGGCCCCGCTCGCTGCGGGCGAGGAGCAGCAGCCCGTCGATGAGGCGTTCGCTGCGCCGGTTGGCGTCGAGGAGCACCTGCCGGACGTCGCAGTCGTCGTCGAGCCCGACCTGGATGGCGGCGCGCTGGGTGGCGAGGGGGGTGCGCAGTTCGTGGGAGGCGTTGGCGATGAACCGGCGCTGGCTGTCGAAGGCGGTCTCCAGGCGTCCGAGCAGCGCGTCGATCGTGTCGCCGAGTTCCTTCAGTTCGTCGTCGGGTCCGCTGACGGCGATCCGGTCGTGCAGGGTGCGTTCCGAGAGGCGCCGCGCGCGGGCGGTCATCTCGTGCACGGGCCGCAGGACGCGTCCGGCGGTCCACCAGCCGACGACCACCGCGCAGCAGGTGATCACGATCAACGCCATGGACGACCACATGAGCATCTGCTCGCCCGCCGCGCGACTGATGTCGTCACCGAGCCGGTACGCCTCGACCACGGCGACGTCGTCGGCGCGCGCCACGATCGCCTCGGCTTCCCCGTCCGTACCGGCTCTGACCAGCAGGTTCACCAGGAGGAGCAGGGCCGCGCCGAGGACGAGGAAGACACCCCCGTAGACGATCGCGATCCGGGCCCGGATGGTGGACCCGGCCCCGAGGCAGCCGTGGCGGGGCGGGCTCACACCACGTACCCCACGCCCTGCACGGTCCGGATGAGCCCCGGTTCGCCGATCTTCGCGCGCAGCTTGCTCATGCAGACGCGTACGGCTCCGGTGAAGGGGTCGGCGTGGGCGTCCCAGGCGCGTTCGAGGAGCTCCTCGGCGGAGACGACGGCCCCGTCGGCCTCCAGGAGGATCTGGAGGACGGAGAACTCCTTGGGCGAGAGGTCGAGGACCCGCCCTTCGCGTTCGGCGGTCCGCCGGACGGTGTCCATGACCAGGCCGTACCGCGCGAGGAGCGGCGGCAGCGCGGGCCGGGCGGATCGCCGCCGCAGCGCCCGGACGCGGGAGACCAGCTCGGGGAACTCGAAGGGTTTGCCGAGGTAGTCGTCGGCGCCGAGGTCGAGTCCTTCGACGCGGTCGTCGACGGCGGTGGCGGCGGTCAGCATGAGGATCCGGGTGCGGGAACCGCTGGCGACGAGCCGCCGCGCCACGTCGTCACCGTGGACGCGGGGCAGGTCGCGATCGAGGACGAGCACGTCATACGGACACGAGCCCTCCAGCCCACCGCCCCCGTACAGCCCGGCCCGCTCCAACCCACCACCCCCGTCCACACTCGCCCGCTCCAGGGGACCGCCCCCGCACAGCCCGAGCCGCTCCAGGGCCTCCTTCCCGTCGTGGACGGTGTCGACGGCGAAGCCGGCCCTTCGCAGGCCGGTGGCGACGAGCGCGGCGAGGTCCCGTTCGTCCTCGGCTACGAGTACACGCATGCGTCCCATCTTCCCGAGGGCGCGCCCACGGCCGACCCCCGGGTTTATCGATGTGAGTGGATCTTCACGCGACCGTTAGGATTTCGACCATGGCGGCCACTGGATCCGAGAAGCAGGGGGCGAAGGCGTTCTACGTCACGACCCCCATTTACTACGTCAACGACGCTCCTCACCTGGGCCACGCCTACACGACCGTCGCAGGCGACGTGCTCACGCGCTGGCACCGTCAGCGCGGCGAGAAGGTGTGGTACCTCACCGGCACGGACGAGCACGGTCAGAAGATCATGCGTACGGCCGAGGCGAACGACGTCACGCCCCAGGCCTGGTGCGACAAGCTCGTCGAGGAGGCGTGGAAGCCCCTCTGGGAGCACCTGAACATCGCGAACGACGACTTCATCCGCACCACGCAGAAGCGTCACACCGACCGCGTCCAGGAGTTCGTGCAGGACCTGTACGACAAGGACGAGATCTACAAGGGCGGGTACGAAGGCCCGTACTGCGTGGGCTGTGAGGAGTACAAGCTCCCGGGCGACCTCATCGAGGCGGAGGACGGCACGAAGCTGTGCGCCGTCCACAAGAAGCCGGTGGAGATCCTCAAGGAGGAGAACTACTTCTTCAAGCTGAGCGAGTACGGCCCGAAGCTGCTGGAGTTCTACGAGGCGAACCCGGGCTTCATCCAGCCCGAGTCGGCGCGCAACGAGGTCGTGAACTTCGTCAAGCAGGGCCTGGAGGACCTCTCCATCTCCCGCTCGACGTTCGACTGGGGCGTCCCGGTGCCGTGGGACGAGAAGCACGTCATCTACGTGTGGATCGACGCGCTGTTGAACTACGCGACGGCCGTCGGCTACAACGAGAACCGGGCGAAGTTCGACGAGACCTTCCCGGCGAACGTGCACCTCATCGGCAAGGACATCCTCCGCTTCCACGCGGTGATCTGGCCGGCGATGCTGATGGCGCAGGGCCTGCCGGTCCCGGGCCGGGTGGCCGCGAACGGCTGGCTGATGGTCGGCGGCGAGAAGATGTCGAAGTCGAACCTGACCGGCATCAAGCCGCAGGACCTGACCTCGCACTTCGGTGTGGACGCGTACCGCTGGTACTTCCTGCGGGCGATCGCGTTCGGCCAGGACGGCTCGTTCTCGTGGGAGGACTTCTCCGCCCGCTACACGAGCGAGCTGGCGAACGACTACGGCAACCTGGCGTCCCGCGTCGCGGCGATGGTCGGCAAGTACTTCGGCGGCGCGCTGCCGGCCTCCGCGGCCGACGGCGAGGCCGAGAAGGCGGTCCACGAGGGCCTGGCCAAGGCCATCGCGGTGGCCGACGCGAAGATCGGCGAGGAGCTGGACTTCCAGGGCGGCATCCTGGCGATCTTCGAGTTCGTGAAGCAGGTCAACGGCTACATCACGGAGCAGGAGCCGTGGAAGGTCGCGAAGGACGAGTCGGATGAGGGCCGGGCCCGCCTGGCGACGATCCTCTACACGGCCGCCGAGTCGCTCCGCGCCGTCGCGGTCCTGCTCAATCCGATCATGCCGGAGACCTCGCAGGCCCTGTGGGACTCGCTGGGCGCCGAGGCGTCCCTGGGCGCGCTCGCGGACCAGCCGGTGCAGGACGCGGCCGCGTGGGGCAAGCTCCCGGCGGGCGCGACGGTGACGAAGGGCGCGGTGCTGTTCCCGCGCCTGGAGGAGCCGAAGAAGGACTGACGCCCCGGCGCGTACGTACGGCGAAGGCCGCCGCCCCCGTGACCCACGGGGACGGCGGCCTTCGCCGTGTCAGGCGAACACGAGGACGGCGGCGGCGGGAGCCAGGTAGAGCAGCGGGAAGGGCACGTGGCCGTACGAGCGGGCGCGGAGGACGGTGACGACGGCCCCGGTGAAGTACAGGACGAGCCCGACGGCGGCGAGCGTCCCGATCACGGGCACGAGGAACCCGACGAGAAGCCCGAGGGCCCCGGTGACCTTGGCGGCCCCGAGCAGGTTCCACCACGCCCGGGGCACCCCGTACGCGGCGAGCGGCTCGACGACGAACGCGGCCCTGACGAGGACCGCGACCCCGGAGAACCCGGCCATGAACGCGGCGACGGCGGTGACGACGACGGCGGTGGTGGACATCTCGGCGAACATGTCGGCTCCTTCGGCCTTCCGGCGCCCGCCTCGACCGAGCCGGACACCGGACTGACGGAACGGACGGCGGATGTGTGACGGCCGAGGTCGGCGCCTGGGTGTGTGACGGCCGACGGTCGGCGCCTGAGTGGCATATGCCAAGAGCCCGGGATCAAAGAATCCGGGCTCTTCACACGTGCGGTTTACGGAGGCGGGTGGCGGGGTCAGCCGATCGTCGCGTACGAGACGAAACCGGCCCAGGCGGACGGCGTGAGCGCGAGCTGCGGGCCGTCGACGCACTTGGAGTCACGGACGTGGACGGTGGCGGGGGTGGTGGCGACCTCGACGCAGGAGTCGCCCTCGCTGCTGCTGCTGTAGCTGCTCTTACGCCAGGCGACCTCGATGCAGGAGTCGCCCTCAGGACCGCTGCTGTAGCTGCTCTTGTACCAGGTCAGTGCGGAGGCCTCGCCGGCGGATGCCTTGCGGATCATGTTTCTCCCAGCAGTTGCTCAATGAGGGTCAGTGACTCCCCTGGCGGAAGTGCCTGAGCTCGGATGGTGCCATACCGCAGCTCAAGGACCCGTAGCTGTTTCGGCTCGTAGGTCGGGCGCCCGTTGAACGCGCCGTCGGAACGGCCCACCGCCGTGCCGTCTTCGAACTTGAGCAATTCGATCCTCCCGCTGAGACCGGGATGCGCCTCGCTTTGCGTCCGCATCACCTGGAGCGTGACGCTGTTCATGCGCCCCACCTCCAGCAGGCGTTCGAGCTGTTGCCTCCACACCATTGTGCCGCCAACACGGCGTTGCAGCGTCGCTTCTTCCTGCACGAAGCTGAGCGACGGTGCGGGGGATCGCTCGAAGACTGATCGTCGTGCCATACGGGCGGCCACCAGCCGTTCCACTTCATCCTCCGAGTACGCGGGCTGCCGAACCTCGAACAGGGCTCTCGCATGCTCGGGAGTCTGCAACAGGCCATTGACGCTGATGCACTCGTACACCCCAATCTCGACCGCCCGCGCCTCCAACTGGGCCAACTCTCTTACCTTCTTCGGGTACCGAACCTTCGCCACGTCCTCCTTCATGGCCGAGATCAGGCCGTCCGCTCCCAGGACCTCGTCCGCCTTGTCCAAGAACTCGGGACGGGGGATGCGCTTCCCGCTCTCGATCTTGTAGATGAGGTCCTCGCCGTAACCGGTCGCCGCCCCGAGCTCGGTGGCGCGCATGCCGACCGCTTCCCTCCGCAGCCTCAACTGCCGCCCCACCGTGGCGACTACGGCCACGCCCCAGTCGTCGTCCGGGTCGACCTCCCACCCCGGCTCGTCCCCCTCGCTCTTGAGCCGCTGCGCCCCATCGTCCACCGACACACCCGCACCTTTCCCTCGCCCTTCGTGGCGCGATGCCCCTCCCCTGGGGAAGGTCCGGACAGGCCGGACAGCAGTGGACAAGCCCCGGACAGTGACTCTACGCATCGGCTCCGTCACTATTCACGGTAGCCGGGGACGGCCACGCTCGGTGATGTGAATCAGCAGAACGCCGTCCAAGTCCATGAGCCCGTACGCCACTTCGGCGTCCTCCTGTCTTCCACACCGCGTGGGGCCCGGCTCGCCCGCCTGCTCGCCGTCGAGTGGATGCGGGATCACGAGGTCCCGTACGGCGTGACGGAGGCGGCCATCCAGGTCGTCGCCGAACTCGCCGCGAACGCCGCCACGCACGGCCGGGTCGCCGGCCGGAGCTTCCGGCTCGCGCTCCGGGTGGGGCAGGGCGTCCTGCGTATCGAGGTGACGGACACCCGGGGCGAAGAGCTGCCGCGGGTTCAACCGGCCTGCTACGGGGGCGACTCCGGGCGCGGACTGCTCCTGGTGGAGGCCCTGGCCGACCGGTGGGGCGTGGGGCTGGGACCCGTACCCCAGAAGACCGTCTGGGCCGAACTCGACCTCCCGCACCCCTGACCTGCGGAAACGACTCAGGAACCGGATTCCGGGAACCTGGACTTCGGTGGGGCGGACGGTCTCCCCAAGGAACGATGGGAGAGAAAGAAACCGCACCAAGCCCCACCCCTCCTCCCGCTCGGACAGGCGGTCACTCACTCGGGTGAAAAAGGCCAAGAGGGCTGGTTTTGGGGTGGGTTGCCTGACCTACGCTCTGCCCGACTGGCATATGACCGCCAGCGCCGGACATGCGTCGGCCCTCGCCGGGACTAGGGATCCATGGCGAGGGCCTGACCATCAAGGAAGTAAGAGGCTTCCCGATGGGTACCCAGCACACTAGCGCGCGCCCGCACGCCCAGTCCCGTAACGACGGGAAAATCCGCCCTTCGCGGCGAGCCGGAACGGCCACGCGCTGCGGCGGCGTCACGCACGACAACTCCCGCCACACCACCCGCTTCACGGTGATCGGCAACCACCTCGCCCAGCACGCCGAGCTGTCGCTGCTGGCCATCGGGCTCGCCGTGCACATCCAGTCGCTGCCCAGCGGCGCGGCCATCGGCATCAGGGCCCTCGCCGCGCGCTTCCCGGAGGGGACGACCCGGATCGCCGCCGCGCTGCGCGAGCTGGAGGCCCACGGGTACCTGCGCCGCATCGCGCGAGCGTACGCAGGACGGGCAGATCGTCACCCGAACGGTGTCCTGCAACCAGCCGGGCCGGACCGGCGCCCCGGACGAGCCGAAGCCGAAGCGCCCCGCCCGACGGGAGGACAGCCCGAACCCCCAGCGCCCCGCCCTCCCGGGAGACAAGGCGAATCCCCAGCGCCCCACCCGACGGGAGGACAAGCAACCGCGCCGCGCCCTGCCCGCCGTGCCGCAGCCCGCGTTCCCGGCCGCCGCTCTGCTCGCGACCGCTCTCGGGGTCCTCTCGGGCCTCCGCCGCACCGAGCCCCGGCTCATGATCTCCGCGACCGACGCCGAACACCTCGTCCCGGGCGTCGCCGCCTGGCTGGAGCGGGACCTCACCCCCGAGGACGTCCACAACGCCCTGACCGCCGGCCTCCCGGCGGAACCCCTGTACCGCCCGGCCGCGCTCCTGGCCCACCGCCCAGCTCCCGCCCCTGCCGCCCTTCCGCACCCCAGAGAACCCGGCCGCCCGCCACCCCCTCCAGAACTGCGACACCTGCGACCACGCCTACCGCGCCCCCGAACCCGGCACCTGCGGCGCCTGCCGAACCTGACCGACCTCCGGCCCCACACCCCTAGGAACCCCATGGTCAACCCACCGCATGAAGCGATGCACCACATCTTCCGACACGACCTCCATCTGTTCAGCCGCCTGAAGGACGTACTGGATCTTCCCCTCCCGGACGCCGTCGACGCGGTCGTCCTGCCCAACGACCTCACCGAGACGCGGCCCGTCGAGCGCCGCGTGGACACCCTCCTGCGGCTCGACAGCGCCAAAGACGGCGCCCTTCTCCTCGCCATCGAGGCACAAGGCAAGAAGGACCCGTCGAAGCCGGCGAGCTGGGCGTACTACGTCTCGTACCTGTGGACGAAGTACGGACTGCCGACCGCCCTGCTTGTCGTCTGCCAGGACCGCGCGACGGCGGAATGGGCCGCCCGGCCCGTGGCCAGCGGACCCGCCTACATGCCCACGCTCCGCGTCCAGCCGATCGTCGTGGGCCCGCACAACATGCCCGTCATCACCGACCCGGCCCAGGCCGCCGAGGACCTGGCACTGGCCACTCTGTCGGCCATCACGCACGCGGGCGATCCGGACATCGGTGCCATACTGAAGGCACTGTCCACCGCGCTGCGGGACGTTCCCGAGAACGTCGCCGACCCGATCATCGAATTCACCGCACAGGGCTGAGCAAGCGCCCAGCCCAGGACCTCTGGAGGACTCTGGTGGCCGTGGACCTCTCCTTCTACAAGTCGTACCTCTCCGAGGAGATCCGGGACGAAGGCCGGGCCGAGGGCCGGGCCGAGGCCGGCGCCGCCGCCATACTGCTCGTCCTGGAGCAGCGCGGCCTCGACGTGCCCGACGACGTACGCGCCCGCGTCACCGGCTGCGAGGACCCCGAGATCCTCCGCGACTGGCTGACCCGCGCCGTCACGGTGACCTCGGCGGAGGAGATCTTCGAGGACGGCGAGTAGCACCATCAGGGAGCGCGGAAAGGGCCCGGGGACGACGTCCGTCCCCGGGCCCCGCTGCGCGCCGACCGGACCCGTGACTCGCAGCGCGGAGGCAGAATGCGTGCCAGCCGGGAAACACCGGGGGAGCCCATGAACATGCCAGGGGCCGGCGAGCTCCAGATCTACAGCGTGGTCGAGCACGGCCCGGACGGTGGTGTCTGTGTCGTCCGCTGCGTCGGGGGTGTCCTCCGGCCCCGGCAGGTCTATGCCGCGAGGGGTCTGACGGGGACGGTGAGGCTGGACCGGGTCGAGAAGTACGGACGTCCCGTGGAGTTCATCGACCCACCCCACAGCGCACTGATCCACCTCTCCGGCGGCGTTCTTGACCAACTCCGCTACGGGGACGTCCTCGTGGCTCTGCCGGACGGGACCGGTCTCGCCTGAGGCCCCGGAGGACGGAGGTCGGTCGACCTGACGAAAGCTGCCCGACCGACATGACGAGATCGAGCCCTTGTTCGTTGCTCGTGTGAACGGGCGCATGGCAGCATGCCTGGGTGACTGACAACGGGGATGGCATACCGGAGCCTCGACTGGTGGCGAGACTGGCGGATTTGGCGGGGGAATCGGTTCCGGTGGCACCGCCGGGACCGGAAGCGGCCCCGGTGACCGCTGCCGCGCCGGCCGTGTCGGAGCCGAGGCCTGACGCTGAACCGGGCGACGACGCGGCGGCGGCCCGGCGTGAGTTTGCGCGTTTGCTGGGGGAGTTCCGGCGTACCGCCGTCGTGGTGCCGTTCGACGACCACGAGAGCCTCTGGACCGCCGACTTCAACGGCGTCCGGTGGATCTGCGCGTTCTCGGACGAGGCGGCGCTGGCGCGGTTCGCGGTCGCGCGCGGAGAAGCCGGGCGGGAGTGGGCGTACCGGACGGTTCTCGGTGCGCGGCTGCTCGATGTGATGGTGCCGATGCTGCCCGGTCCCGGCGGGGTCGCCTTGGACGCGGGCAGTGCGGACGGGATGCTGTTTCCGCCGGTGGCGGGGATCGTCCCGGATGAGGTGGCGGTGGATCTCGGGGGGACGGAGACCGGGACCGGGACGGGGACTCCGATGGGGACGGGAACGGGGACACGATGAGCGGGAACGAGCCCGATCTCGCGGCGCCGGCGGCGGCGCTGGCGGAGATAGCGAAGGGCATCGACCTGGCCCATGCCGAGCTGAAGGAGCTCGGCATGACCGGCGAGGCGTCGGCGGGTCGGGGGTTCTCCGATCTCGCTTTGTCGGGGCTGGAGTTGGGGCACGGCGGCCTGACGTCGGAGTTCGAGACGTTCTGCGAGCGGTGGGAGTGGGGCGTGCGCGCCCTGACCCTGCGCGGGAACGGGTTCGCGCAGGCGGTCGGCCTGTCGGCGGGCTCGTTCGCGGAGCAGGAGCGGTACATCAAGGACGCGATCAAGATCGGCGTGAACTCCCTCAACGGCAACCCGCACCTGTCCGAGGACGACGTCAAGACCATGAGCTGGGAGACCGTCCGAGACCAGCGCACCTGGGACAACGCGGACTTCAGCCCGGAGTCGTTCACCGAGGCCCATCAAGAGGTCAAGCAGACCTGGCAGAACACCGGCTACGACGTCATGGACGCGAAGCTGGACTCGCTGGAGCGGTCCGGGCTGATCGACCCGGCGATGCGCGACCGCATGGACGAGCAGCTCAAGGACGACCTCGACCCTGACCGGGCGACCGTCGAACAGGCCGAGCAGCCGCGGTGGGGGGAGAGTCGCTGATGGTGGACTGGGGTGGTCTGGTCGACAAGGGCATCGACAAGATCGGTGAGGGCGTCGACAAGGGCAAGGAGATCGTCGGCGAAGGTGTCGACTATGTGACCGACAAGGCCGGCCAGGGCCTGGACAAGGTCGGCGCGCACGACTGGGCGGACGCGGTCGAGGACTGGGGCGACGAGACGGCCTCCTCTCTCGGCGCGGGGGTCGGGGAGCAGCAGCTCGGGCAGACCGAGGAGGCGAACGAACTCGTCCACGGCAAGCCGGAGAAGATCGCCGCGACGGTGAAGAACCTGCGGGACTTCCAACGTGCCTTCGACCTGGTCGGCAGCGGGATGAAGCAGCTGGACTCCGGCCACTGGAAGGGTGAGGCGGCCGACGCGTTCCGGGAGAAGTTCCAGACCCTGCCCACGGACTGGCTGCACGCGGCGGACGCGATGGAGAACGCCGCCAAGGCCCTGGAGACGTACTCCCAGGCGGTCGTGAGCGCGCAGGGCAAGGCGCGTGAGGCGATCGCGCTGTACAAGGAGGGCGACCAGGACTCCAAGGCGGCGGTCGACTCGTACAACAAGAAGGTCGACGCCTACAACGCGGCGCGCACCGGAGACAGTCCGCTGCCGGACCCGGGCGCGTTCACCGACCCCGGCAAGGCCAAGCGGCAGCGCGCCCGGGAGATCCTGAACGACGCCCGGAAGGGGCGTAACGAGGCCGGGGAGACGGCGCGGTCGGCGGTCCGCGCCGCGCTGGCGCACGCCCCCCAGGAGCCGACGGGTCGCGAGCGGGCCAAGCTGGAACTGATGGACTACAGCCTGAGCCAGAGCTTCGAGCTGGCCCACTTCGGCGGTGGCATCGTCAAGGGCTCGGCCGGCCTGATCAACTTCGTCCGGTCGGTGAACCCCACGGACCCGTACAACCTGACCCACCCGGCGGAGTACTACAAGGGCGTCAACATGACGCTCGCCGGTCTGGTGTCGACGGCGGCGAATCCCGACCGGGCCCTGAAGAACGCCTGGGACGCGGCGAAGGGCGACCCGTCGGAGTTCCTGGGGAGGCTGGTGCCGGAGCTGATCGGGACGAAGGGCGCGGGGCTCGCGCGCAGCGGTGTCCGCCTCGGCCTGAACGGCTCCAAGCACCTGCCCGACGGCACGAAGCCGGACGGGACGAAGCCGGACGGTACCCGCGGGGACCAGGAGAAGAACCCGCCCAGCACCTGCAAGCGGGGCAGCGAGACGGTGTGCGAGCGGGATCCCGTCGACATCGCCACCGGCCGGGTGCTGCTGCCGCAGACCGACATGTCCCTGCCGGGCTCGCTTCCCCTCGTCTTCCGGCGCACCTTCGACTCCTCACGCCGGTCGGGACGCTGGTTCGGCCCGACGTGGTCGAGCACGGTGGACCAGAGGCTGGAGATCGGCTCGGAAGGAGTCGTCTTCAGCTGTGACGAGGGCAGCCTCCTCGCCTATCCCCATCCCGCCCCCGGCGTCCCCGTCATGCCCACCCACGGCCGGCAGTGGCCGCTGGACCGGGTCGAGGACGGGTACACGATCACCGACCCCGCCACCGGCGCGGTCCGCCACTTCACCGAGCACGACGACGAACTCGCTCTCCTGGCCCAGATCGACGACCGCAACGGCCGCTGGATCACCTTCGAGTACGACCAGGCGGGCGCCCCGACCGCGATCGTCCACCACGGCGGCTACCACCTGAAACTCACGACGGGCGAAGGGCGAATAACCGCCCTCCACCTCGCGGGAGCGGCGGCGGACGGCTCCGACCAGGAGATCCTGCGCTACGGCTACACCGACGGCCATCTGACCGAGGTCACCAACTCCTCCGGGCGTCCCCTGCTCTTCGGCTGCGACGAGCACGGCCGCATCACCTCGTGGACCGACACCAACGGCAGCCGCTTCGACTACGTCTACGACGACCAGGACCGCTGCACCTACCAGTCGGGCGTGAACGGGCACCTCGAAACCACGTTCACCTGGGACGACGTCGACCCGGCCACCGGGCTCCGCATGACCACCCTCACCGACGGACTGGGACACACCGAGCGCCGTCTGATCGACGAGCGCACCCAGGTCGTCGCCGAGATCGACGCGCTGGGCGCGGTCACCCGCTTCGCGTACGACCGCCACAACCGGCTGCTGGCCCGCACCGACCCGCTCGGCCATGTCAGCCGCTCCACGTATGACGAACAGGGCCGCCTGACGGTGCTCGAGGGTCCGGACGGACGACAGGGGCGGGCCGAGTACGACGAGGACGGGTTCCCGGTACGCATCGTCGGCACCGACGGCAACGTCACCCGTCAGACCTTCGACGAGCGCGGCAACCGCACGTCGGTGACGGACCCCTCGGGCGCCCGGACGGAGTTCGCCTACGACGAGGCGGGCCGGCTCATCGCGGTGACCGACCCGCTCGGCGCCACCACCCCGCTGGTGGTGGACGCCCGTGGCCTCCCCGTGGAGATCACCGATCCGCTCGGCGCCACGACCCGGTACGCGTACGACGCCTTCGGCCGTACGGTCCGGGTCACCGACCCGCTCGGCGCGGTCACCCGGTTGGAGTGGACGGTCGAGGGCCGCCCCTCGCGGCGCACCGCGCCCGACGGCACGGTGGAGAGCTGGACGTACGACGGCGAGGGCAACTGCCTGAGCCACACGGACGCGATGGGCGGCACGACCCGCTTCACGTACACCGACTTCGACCTGCTGACCTCCCGCACGGGTCCGGACGGGGTCCGGTACGAGTTCGCCCACGACACGAACCTGCGCCTGACGCGGGTGACCGACCCGCAGGGCCTGACGTGGGAGTACACCTACGACCCGGCTGGCCGGCTGGTCGCGGAGACGAACTTCGACGGCCGGACTCTGAGCTACGCCCACGACGCGGCGGGCCGGCTGGCGTCCCGGTCGAACGGGCTCGGCCAGGCGATCCGGTTCGAGCGCGACGGCCTCGGCCGGATCGTCCACAAGGATGCCGAAGGGGCGGTGAGCACCTACGAGTACGACATCTTCGACCAACTGTCGTCGGCGACCGGCCCCGACGCGACGCTGCAGCGCCTGAGGGACCGCTACGGCCGCCTCGTCTCCGAGACGGTGAACGGCCGGACGCTGTCGTTCACGCACGACGCCATGGGCCGGAGGGCGGGTCGGACGACTCCGGGCGGTTCGACTAGCACGTGGTCGTACGACGCGGCGGGCCGTCGCACGGAACTGACGTCCTCGGGCCGGACGCTGGCCTTCGCCCACGACGCCGTCGGCCGCGAAACCACCCGCCACATCGCCGGCTTCGCCGTCCTGGGCTCGGCGTTCGACGCGATGGGCCGACTCACCGACCAGGAGGTCACGGGCGGTTCGGGCCGCCGTATCCAGCACCGGACGTACACGTACCGCGCGGACGGCGGGCTCGTCGGCATCACCGACGCGCTCTCCGGCGCGCGCCGCTTCGACCTGGACGCGGCGGGGCGCGTCACGGCCGTCCACGCGAGCGACTGGACGGAGCGGTACGCCTACGACGAGGCCGGCAACCAGACGGAGGCGTCCTGGCCGTCCACGCACCCGGCCCACTCGGCGACGGGCGCACGCGCCTACCAGGGCACGCGGATCACCCGCGCGGGCGCCGTCCGCTACGAACACGACGACCAGGGCCGGATCGTCCTGCGCCAGAAGACCCGCCTCTCCCGTAAACCGGACACCTGGCGCTACGAGTGGGACACGGAGGACCGCCTGACGGCGGTGACGACCCCGGACGGCACGGTCTGGCGGTACGCGTACGACCCCCTGGGCCGCCGAATATCCAAGCAGTCCCCTTTCGAGACGGTCCACTTCACCTGGGACGGCACGACCCTCTGCGAACAGACGACGGCCGACGTCACCCTCACCTGGGACCACGCGGGCCTGCGCCCCCTGGCCCAGACGGAACGCCGCACGGACTCCACCGACGAGCGGTTCTTCGCGATCGTCACCGACCTGATCGGCACCCCGACGGAACTGGTCGACGAGTCGGGCGCCTTGGCGTGGCGCACCCGCACGACCCTCTGGGGCACGACCACCTGGAACAGGTCGGCCACCGCCTACACCCCCCTCCGCTTCCCCGGCCAGTACTTCGACCCCGAATCGGGCCTCCACTACAACCACTTCCGCTACTACGACCCGGAAAGCGCCCGCTACCTCTCCCCGGACCCCCTGGGCCTCGCCCCGGCCCCGAACCCGGCGACGTACGTCCACAACCCGCACACGTGGAGCGATCCGCTGGGGTTGTCGCCCTGTCCGCCTGGCGGCCCCGAAAAACATCTCCCGCTGGATGCCGAACGCGGCGACGTCCTGTTCCCGGACCATGACTCGGCCCTCGCCGAGGTCCTGCGCCGCTATGACATCGAGGATCCCTCATATATTGCGAGAGTCGAACAGTGGGGGAAGAACCCGAACCTCTACGGCCCCAAGGGTGAACCGTGGGAGCTGATACGGGCGATCGACTCCAAGGGGAATGAACTGGAGTTCCATCACCACGCGAATGGGCATTACTTCAAGAACAAGGATCCAGAACTTGAGGAGTGGTCGCTTCCCCATTACCACGGCCCCAAGGGCGAGCACATCTATTATGGCGACATGCAATCAGGATACGGGCTCAGAGGAGTGCCGAGAAATGCTGGATGAGCGATATCTCATCGCAGGGCAACCGCGTTGGGATCCGGAGGGTATCGGTTCCGTCGTCTCATCCTTGGACGGACCGTTGGGCGATCTCGGGGCTGTGTGGGTGTTCTGCGACCCGAGCGAAGAGGGAAACGTCTGGGCCAGCGCCTTGCCCGCCCTCCAACGAGGCAACATTTTCACGTGGTCGGCGAAGCTGCGCCCGGAGGGCTGGGACCCTCCCAGCGAGAGGGACGAGCACTCCATGCTGTGGAGATCCGGGCAGCGGGCGGCAACCGAGCAGTTCCAGGGGCTTCCACGCTTCGAGTCCAAGTACCAGGTCTTTCCGAACACGGAGCCGGCGGTGCGCGATGTCATCGGCAACCTGGGCACCCGTAGCTCGGGATTCGCATGCGCCGTGGGAGACCGCGAAGAACCGAGAGGTTCCTGGATCCAATCGGTGCAGATCATGGAAACCCACTTCTCGCTCTCCAGAGATTTCAAGAACTCGATCGACCTGGAGTCGCGCCGCAGAAGAATCGCCTCACTTTACGTGAGATTTTCCGTAGAAGCGGGCTTTTTTCCTGTCATCCCCCTCAACAGACATCCGCACGCGGGGCTGGTCCTCTTCTGCCCTGCTGAAAGTTACCCAGACGCTTTCCGGAGCATGGCGAGGGGTGTGACGGCACTCGAAGGCAGCAAGGCGACAACCTGGATCAACGACTTCCTCGGGCAGGGCGGAGATCTCGCCTACCTATGAGCTCACCCCCGCCGGAGGGACGGGACGACGCTGTGCGAGCTATCCAGCAGCGGTTGCTGACCGCGATGTGTCCATGCATGCGGAAGGGCCCGGAATCCGTAAGGATTCCGGGCCCTCGCCGCGTACCAGCCGGGACTACTGCTCCGGCTTCTCCGCCGCCTTCGCGACCGGCTTGCGCAGCTGGATGTTCAGTTCGCGCAGGCGGGACTCGTCGAGTTCCGTCGGGGCGCCCATCAGGAGGTCCTGGGCGTTGCCGTTCAGCGGGAAGGCGATGGTCTCGCGGATGTTCGGCTCGTCGGCGAGGAGCATCACGATGCGGTCGACGCCCGGGGCGATGCCGCCGTGCGGCGGGGCGCCGTACTCGAAGGCGCGGAGCATGCCGGCGAACTCGTGCTCGACGGTCTCCTTCGAGTAGCCCGCGATCTCGAACGCCTTGAACATGATCTCGGGCTCGTGGTTCCGGATGGCGCCGGAGGAGAGCTCGATGCCGTTGCAGACGATGTCGTACTGCCAGCCGAGGACGTCCAGCGGGTCCTGGGTCTCCAGCGCCTCAAGGCCGCCCTGCGGCATCGAGAAGGGGTTGTGCGAGAAGTCGATCTTGCCGGTCTCCTCGTCCTTCTCGTACATCGGGAAGTCGACGATCCACGCGAAGCGGAAGACGTTCTCCTCGAACTGGCCGGCGCGCTTGGCGGCCTCGACCCGGACCGGGCCCATGATCTTGGAGACCTCGTCGAAGTCGCCGGCGCCGAAGAAGATCGCGTGGCCGGGCTCGAGGCCGAGGCGCTCGGTGAGGACCTTGACGTTCTCCTCGGTGAGGAACTTGGCGATGGGGCCGGTCAGGGCGTTGCCCTCGCCGACGCGGACCCAGGCCAGGCCCTTGGCGCCGAGGGAGACCGCGAAGTCGCCGAGCGAGTCGAAGAACTTGCGCGGCTGGTCGCCCGTGTTCGGGACGGCGAGCGCGCGGACGTGCTTGCCGGCGAAGGCCTTGAACTCCGACGCCTCGAAGACGTCCGAGATGTCGACGAGCTCCAGGGCCGTACGCAGGTCCGGCTTGTCGTTGCCGTACTTCAGCATCGACTCGCGGAACGGGATCCGCGGGAACGGCGAGGTGACGTGCCGCCCGCCGCCGAACTCCTCGAACAGCTCGGTCATGAGCTTCTCGATCGGCTGGAAGACGTCCTCCTGCTCGACGAAGCTCATCTCGACGTCGAGCTGGTAGAACTCGCCCGGCGAACGGTCCGCGCGGGCGTCCTCGTCGCGGAAGCAGGGCGCGATCTGGAAGTACCGGTCGAAGCCGGAGATCATGAGCAGCTGCTTGAACTGCTGCGGCGCCTGCGGCAGCGCGTAGAACTTGCCCGGGTTGAGGCGGGACGGGACGACGAAGTCGCGGGCGCCCTCGGGGGAGGTCGCGGCGAGGATCGGGGTCGCCATCTCGTTGAAGCCGAGGGCCACCATCTTGGAGCGGATGGCGGCGATGACGGCGGAGCGCAGCATGATGTTGCGGTGCATGCGCTCGCGGCGCAGGTCGAGGAAGCGGTACTCCAGGCGCCGCTCCTCGTTGACGCCGTCGTCGGCGTTGATGGTGAAGGGGATCTGCTTCGCGGCGCCCAGGACCTCGACCTCGGCGGCCTCGATCTCGATCTCGCCGGTGGCGAGCTCCGGGTTGACGTTGTCCGCGCCACGCGAGACGACCTTGCCGTCGACGCGGACGACGGTCTCCTTCGTCAGCTTGTCGAGAACCTCGGCCGCGGCGGTGCCGGGGCGGGCGACGAGCTGCGTGATGCCGTAGTGGTCGCGCAGATCGATGAAGAGGATGCCGCCCAGGTCGCGCCGATTGTGCAGCCAGCCGCTCAGCCGGACGTCGGTGCCGACGTCAGAGGCGCGGAGCTCGCCGCAGGTGTGGGACCTGTACCGATGCATCGTCGTTCATCCAGTCTTCGGGATTCGTGGGTCGTGGGCCGCCGCCCCGTGGCCCCTGTCACGGATGCCACCGGCCTCGCAGGGTCGGAGTCACGGATGTCACAGGACACGCGGGCAGACCCACCCAGAGTACCGGCCGGGCCGGGATCGCTTTTCGAATAGTCTCGGTGGCGACCTGCTCTCCGATATTCATAAAGTAGGGCAATGCGCACCGAGGACGTCCTGGCCGCGATCGCGACCGGCCTGTGGCGCTGGGACAACGCGTCCGGGATCGTCTCGCTCGACGCCGAGGCCGCCCGGCTGCTCGGGCTGCCCGCCGAATCCGTGCGGCTCAGCGAAGCCGCCGTGCGCTCCCGTTTTCATCCGGTCGACTGGAACGAGATCGACGGGATCGTCAACCTCGCCGTCGCCGAAGACACCCTCGCCGAGGCCCGGATGCGGATCATGGACGAGCACGGCCGGGTGATCCGTACCGTACGGAGCAGGTCCAAGCCACTCGTCAAGGGCAACGACTACCAGCTGGTCGGCACCCTCCAGGAGGTCGCCGAGCAGCAGCCGGGCACCGCCGCGCACACCCCCATCACCGGTGACTGGCGCCGCTCCCGCGAGGCGTTCCTGCTCGACGCGGGACGGGCACTCGCCGAGGCCCGGTCGACGGCCGAGGTGCTGCGGGTGGCCGCCTCGCTCTCGATGCCCGGTTTCTCGCCCGACGGGCTGGCCGTCTTCGGCGTGGCGGGCGACCGGCTGACGATCATCGGCCACCACGGGCACAGCGACGGCGACGAGGGGCCGTTCTCGTCGATGTCGCTCGACACGGACTATCCGGCCGCTGAGGTCGTACGGATGGGCCGCGCGATCTACCTGCCGTCGCCCGACGAGTACCTCCGCCGCTTCCCCATGACCTGGCCGCTCGCGCAGCGCTTCGGGCGCCGCTCCTGGGCCTTCGTGCCGCTGGTCGTCGCCGGGCGCACGATGGGGGCCTGGATGGCGGCCTTCAAGCACCCGGTGGCGTTCACCCCCGACGAACGTTCGGTGCTCACGACGGTGGCGCGGATGCTGGCGCAGGCCCTCGCACGCGCGGGCGTGGCCGAGTCGGAGCGCGAGCTCTCCCTCGGACTCCAGCGGACGATGATGCCGGTCCTCGGGCCGGGGATCCCCGGCATCCAGGTCGCCGCCCGGTACGTGCCGACCGGCGGCGGGCTCCAGGTCGGCGGCGACTGGTACGACATGATCCGGCTCCCCGGCGGCACCTCCCGCACCGGCGGGCGCGGCTCCGGCCGCATCGCCCTCGTCATCGGCGACGTCCAGGGCCACGACGTGCGGGCGGCGGGCCTGATGGGACAGCTGCGGATCGCCCTGCGCGCGTACGCCTCCGAGGGCCACCGGCCGGACGCGGTCCTCTCCCGCGCCTCGCGGTTCCTGTACGGGATCACCGACGGGGACGACGGGGACGGGGCCCCGGACGGCGGGGCCGGCGGGGTGGGCGGGGGCGAGGGGTACGGCGGGAACGGGGGCGGCGGGGGGAACGGCGGCGGCGGGCCGCGGTTCGCGACCTGTCTCTACCTGGAGGTCGACCTGGAGACCGGGACGGTCGACATCGCCCGTGCGGGGCACCCCGACCCGGCCGTCCGGATGAACGACGGAACGGTCCTGCTCAGGCCCACGGCCGGCGGGCTGCCCCTCGGCATCGACCCCGACACCGACTACCCCACCACCCGGCTCACCCTGGAACCCGGCGAGACCCTGATGATCTGCACCGACGGCCTCCTGGAGACCGGCGGGCACGACCTGGACACCGGCTGGGAACGGGTCAGGAAGCTCCTGGAGTCCCACGACGGCGAAGACCTGGAACAGCTCGCCGACACCCTCGTGGAGGCGGTCCACGGCCCCGGCTCCCACCACACGACCGGGCCGCTCGCCGACCGCCGCGAGGACGACATCGCGGTCCTGCTGCTTTCCCGCCGCCCCGCCGACGGGCTGCTGCAGGCCCCCCGCCGCACCCTGATGACGATCGCCCAGGCGGAACCGGAACGGATCGCGGAGGCCCGGGAGCAGATACGGCAGCTGCTGCACGACTGGGCGGACGGCGACCAGCTCGACTCCGCGGTCCTCATGGTCTCCGAGATGGTCACCAACGTCCTCGTCCACACGGACGGCGACGCGCTCCTGGTCGCCGAGGTCGCCTGCGCGGACGAGTCCCGGCGGCTGCGCGTCGAGGTCTCCGACACCAGCGACGAACTCCCGCACAAGCGCCACCCCGGCGAGATGGCGTCGAGCGGGCGCGGCCTGGTCCTGATGGAGATGCTGGCGGACGCGTGGGGCGTCGACCCGCGCGGCGAGGGCAAGGCGATCTGGTTCGAGCTGAACGAGTCGGCGACGGGGCAGGGCTGCTGCGCGTAGGGGGAAGGCCGGGAGGCGAGGGCTTCCCGGGGCGCGCAACCGCGCCGACACCCCGGCGCACCGCCGCCCCCGCGCGCGCCGCTCCCGCCACCCCGCCGCGTCCCGTCCCCGCCGCACCCGCCACCCCGCCGCGCCCCGTCCCGCCGCGCGCCGTCCCCTCTCCCGGCGCAGACTGGTGTCGTAGTACGGCCGTCGGGGGGACCACGGAGCGTGCCATGGACATCCACAAGGTCGGGAGCGACACCACCGTCCTGGCCGACAGCCTCGACGTGCCCGGGATCGGGCACATTCCCGCCAACGCCTACGTCGTCACCGCCACCGAGCCCGTCGTCGTCGACACGGGGCTCTCCCTGTCCGACCGGAACTTCGTCGACACGGTCGGCTCGGTCGTCGACCCCGCCGACGTCCGCTGGATCTGGCTGACCCACCCCGACCGCGACCACACGGGCGGCATCTTCGACCTGCTCGTGGCCGCGCCCCGGGCGAAGGTCGTCACCACCTTCATCGGCGCCGGGATCATGTCCACCGAGCGTCCGCTGCCGACGGACCGCGTGTACTTCCTGAACCCCGGCCAGTCCCTCGACGTCGGCGACCGCGTGCTGCACGCCTTCAGGCCGCCGCTCTTCGACAACCCGGCCACCGTCGGCTTCTACGACGACAGGACCCGCATCTGCTTCAGCTCCGACTGCTTCGGCGGGCCCATGCCGACGCGGGAGCTCGCGGAGAGCGGGCACGCGAACGACCTCAAGCCCGAGGAACTGCGGCAGGCACAACTCCTGTGGGCGTCCGTGGACAGCCCGTGGGTGCACATCGTGGACCCGGTCAAGTACCGGGCGACGATCGACCCGCTGCGGAAGATGGCCCCGGAAATCGTGCTGTCCACGCATCTGCCGCCCGCGGTCCGGATGACGACGTCGATGATCGACACCATCTCGACGGCCCCGGACGCGGACCCGTTCGTCGGGCCCGACCAGGCGGCCCTGGAGCAGATGCTGGCGACCTTCGAGCCGGGCGGCCAGCCCGCGGCGACCTGAGCGGCCTCACCTCACCGCCCGGCCCCCGCGGGTTCGGGCGGTTTCGCCTCAGGCTTCCCGTACCGCGTCCGTCGGCATGGCGTCGCGCGCGGACTGCCGTAGCGCTCTGACTGCCGTAGCGCGCCGACTGCCGTACGGGTGACGGCTCGTCAGCAGGGTGCGCCGACGAGCCGCCTGGTACGCCGCGTACTCCCCGTACCCGGTCCCGTCCCGTACGCCGGGCTACTCCCCCATGCCGTGCACCGCCGGGATCGTCCCCAGGCGGCCGGCCTGGAAGTCCTCGAAGGCCTGGCGCAGTTCGGCCTGGGTGTTCATGACGAAGGGGCCGTAGTGGGCCATGGGCTCGCGGATCGGCTGTCCACCCAGGAGGACGACCTCCAGGTCCGGGGTGTTGCCGTCCTGCTTCTCGTCCGCGCGGACGGTCAGCGCGCCGCCCTTTCCGAAGACGGCGGTCTGGCCCATGTGGACCGGGCGGCGTTCGGCGCCGACGGTGCCGCGTCCGGCCATGACGTACGCGAGGCCGTTGAAGTCCTCGCGCCACGGCAGGGTGATCTCGGCGCCCGGCCGCAGGGTGGCGTGGATCATCGTGATCGGGGTGTGGGTGATGCCCGGCCCGTCGTGGCCGTCGAGCTCACCGGCGATGACACGGAGCAGGGCGCCGCCGTCGGGGGAGGTGAGGAGCTGGACCTGGCCGCCGCGGATGTCCTGGTAGCGGGGGGCCATCATCTTGTCGGCGGCGGGCAGGTTGACCCACAGCTGGAGGCCGTGGAAGAGGCCGCCGCTGACGACGAGGGACTCCGGCGGCGCCTCGATGTGGAGGAGACCCGCACCGGCGGTCATCCACTGCGTGTCGCCGTTGGTGATGGTGCCGCCGCCACCCTGGCTGTCCTGGTGGTCGAAGATCCCGTCGATGATGTAGGTGACGGTCTCGAAGCCGCGGTGGGGGTGCCAGGGCGTGCCCTTGGGCTCGCCCGGCGCGTACTCCACCTCGCCCATCTGGTCCATCATGATGAACGGGTCGAGGTACTGGTAGTTGATCCCGGCGAACGCCCGGCGCACCGGGAAGCCCTCCCCCTCGAAGCCCGTGGGGGCCGTGGTCACGGCGAGCACGGGGCGGGAGACGGCGTCGGCGGTGGCGGCGACGCGCGGCAGGCTGAGCGGGTTCTCGACGGTCACGGCGGGCATGACGACCTCCTGGGTGCGGCCTCGGCGGCCTTGATACGTCCACTTTAGTTGAACGATGAACTTCCCGCCACCCGGAACGCGGAACGCCCGGGAGGAATTCCTCCCGGGCGCCCCCGTACGTTCAGGATCGGTCAGCCGTACATCCGCCGCATCGCGAAGTCGACCATCTGCTCCACGGCCTTCGCGTCGAACACCATCCGGTGGTCGCCCTCCATGTCGAGGACGAAGCCGTAGCCCGTCGGCAGCAGGTCGATCACCTCGGCGCCGGTGATCACGAAGTACTTCGACTCCTTGCCCGCGTACCGCCGCAGCTCCTTGAGCGAGGTGAACATCGGGATGACCGGCTGCTGGGTGTTGTGCAGGGCCAGGAAGCCCGGGTTGTCACCGCGCGGGCAGTAGACCTTGGAGGTCGAGAAGATGTGCTGGAAGTCCTCGGGCGCGAGCGTGCCGGTCGTGAAGGCGCGTACGGCGTCCGCGAGGGAGGGCGGCGAGGGCTCGGGGTAGAGCGGGGCCTGCTGCTGCCCGTACCCGGCCTGCATGCCGCCCTGCATGTCGGCCTGCGGGGCGTACTGCTGCTGCGAAGGCGGCGCGTACTGCTGCTGGGCACCCGGATTCTGCTCGTAGCCGTACATGGGGCCAGCCTATCGACCCGTGGGCCGTCGCATCACTGCCCGTGGGCGGTGATGCGAGCCTCCGGGCCGTCCGCACCCGCTCTTCGTACGCCCCCTGCCTCTTGCTAGATTCGCGGAAGCAATCTTCGGTCACCACGGGGGTGGAACATGGCGTTGAACGCCACTTGGGAAGAGTTGTTCGGCGGAACGGCCCCGCCCGGACAGCCCGCGGCGATGACCCTCGCGGGGGTGCCCGCCCCCGACTCCGGTGGAGGCGGCGGCGACGCGGACCTGAAGGCCGACGAAGGCCCGTGGCACCAGGCCGGGAACACCGCCGGTGAGCTGCGCACCTCCACGACCGCCTCGCTCACCGACCTCGACACCGCGAACGAGGGCGTCGGCGGCGGCACCGCCGGCTTCGACTCCTCGGCCGGCCTCACCGAGATCCTCGGCACCTGGAAGGCCCGCCTCGGCGCCGTACGCGACGAGTGCGGCCGCCTTGAGGGCGCACTGAAGAGCGCGGGCCTGCAGTTCGGCGAGCGCGAGGCCGCGACGAAGCGGAAGATCGCCGCAGAGGCGCCGGCTCCCGCGCAGAAGGAAGGCTGAGCCCCGTGCCCACCTGGCAGCAACTGCGCGACGTGAAGCTGAACGAGTACACCGACGCGGCCGACGGCTGGGGCAAGGTCTCCTCCCGCTCCAACGCCGACAAGGACCGTGTCGACAACGGCATGTTCGCCAAGATCCACGACACGCAGAAGGGCGAGAGCGCCACCGAGGCGACCCACGCCGTCCGGCAGCTCAGCCGCAACTACCAGTACCTGCACACCGAGTGCGGACTGGTCCGCACCGCGCTCAACGGACTCGCCTCCGAACTCGCGGCCCCGCAGCGGAAGCTGAAGCAGGCCCTGGAGGACGCCGAGAACCTCAAGTTCACGGTGAAGCCCGACGGTTCGGTGGAGTACCCGACCCAGTCCTTCGTCCTCGCCCCCGGCAGCAACACCGCCGAGCACGGCGCGCCCGTCCCGCTCGCGCCCGGCAAGGGCGAAGGGGTCGGCAGCGCCGACGCCAACAAGGGCAAGGCGGAGGACATAGCCCAGCGCATCGGCGACGCCGTCCGCGAGGCCACCGAGATCGACGGCCGCTACGCCGCCGCCCTGCGCAGGCTCAAGGCCGGCCCCGGCCTGGACGTCAGCGACGCGGACCTGGTCGACGCCGCCGCCGACACCAAGGCCCTCCAGCAGGCCGCCGGGAAGTACGCCGACGACGACAGGATCCCGCACGGGAAGTCCCCGAAGGAGAACGCCGAGTGGTGGAACGGCCTCAGCCAGGAGCAGCGTGACGAGTACGCCACGCTCTACCCGGCCTCCGTCGGCGCCCTCGACGGACTGCCCTCCTCGGTCCGCGACGACGCCAACCGGATGGTGCTCGCGGAGACCCGCGCGCAGATCCAGACGGACCTGAACAGGCCCGCGCCGAACCAGTACATCCCGAACCCGAACGGCAACTACCCGGCCGTCGTCCTCAGCCCCGAGTACAAGCAGTGGCAGAAGGACCAGGAGCGGCTGAAGGAGCAGCTCAGGGGCACCGACTCGATCCAGGCGCGCTTCGACGCCACGGGCAGGGAGGGCCTGCCGGAGGCGTTCCTCCTCGGCTACGACAAGGAGGGCATCGGCCGCGCGATCATCGCCAACGGCAACCCCGACACCGCCGACCACACCGCGGTCTACGTGCCGGGCACGACGACGAACCTGAAGGACTTCGACGGTGACATCACACGGATGACGGACCTGTGGAAGGAGACACAGAGCTGGGCACCGGGCCAGAACGTCTCCACCATCACCTGGTTCGGTTACGAGACGCCGCAGTCCATCGCACCGGATGCCATGCAGAAGGGTTGGGCGCACGACGGCTCCCCCAAGCTGCTCCGGTTCATGGACGGCCTGGAGACGGTGCAGGGTGGCGCCGATCGGAGCCACACCACGATCATCGGGCACAGCTACGGCTCGACCGTCGTTGGCGACGCCTCGAACAAAGGCGATCTCGCGGCCGATGACATCGTGGCGGTCGGCAGCCCCGGGATGCTCACCGGCAGGGCCGAGGACCTGGACGTCGGCAAGGACCACGTCTGGTCCGAGGCGGCGTGGAACGATGTCGTGCCGGCGGGTGGCAAGGCGGCCGGACTCGGCGGCCACACCTGGGGCGTCGAGACCTGGAACGGCGTCCCGTTCAACGCCGGGTACGTGCAGACCGTGCCCTCCGACGAACTGTTCGGCGCCCATCGGATGGACGTGGACACCAGCGGACACAGCGACTACTGGACCCGGGACTCGGAGAGCCTCAGGAACCAGGCGAAGGTCGTGGCGGGCCGGTACGACGATGTGAACGAGGACTGATGAGCACCAGCGACCACGACAGCACCGCAGACCCGACGGCGACCCCACGGCCGCGCCGGGTCCGGCGCCCGGCCGTGCTCGGCGCCCTCCTCCTCTGCCTCACCACCCTGGCGACGGGATGCACCATGAACGACGCGGACGACCTCGGCTACACCCCTACGACCCTCGACGTCGCGGATGCCAGGACGCGGACGAAGGAGATCTCCAGCGAGATCTTCGACATGATCGGGCTGCCCCGGGCCAGGACGACGGAGCCCGGCCCGAGCGCCTCCGTCTGCCCTGAGGACCGCGAGCACCTCTTCAAGACCCGCCACCCCTGGTCGGTGTACGACGTCTCCGACGAGGAGCTGGAGCAGGGCTTCGAGCGGTTGCGCCAGGCGCTGCCCGGCAAGGGCTGGAAAATCGTCTCGTACGGGCCCAACAACAGCAGGGCCAAGTCCCTCGAACTCACGGCGGACTCGGAGAAGGAGCACTTCGCTGTCAACGCCGAACTGTCACTCGGCAGCAAGGACCCGAAGCAGAAGAACCTGATCGCCGTCACCGTCGTCTCCGGCTGCTTTCGCGCGCCCGAGGGGACCGACCTGAAGGGTCTGTACTGATAGCGCTCGTCGTGTGAGGGAGGGGCCTGGGGCACATGCCCCGGGCCCTTTTCTGCGGCTCGTGTCACAGATGACCGGAAAGGGGTTGCTCTTATTACCCGCGGGTAGCATCATCGTAGAGAAGCGTGGGCTACTCACCGGTAGTACGAGCGTGACCACGTCCGCGTACCAGGACATCCGCCTCCCCGAGCCTTAACGGAGCCGTCGCCATGGGGCACTACAAGTCGAATCTCCGCGACATCGAGTTCAACCTCTTCGAGGTCCTCGGCCGCGACAAGGTGTACGGCACCGGACCGTTCGAGGAGATGGACGTCGAGACCGCCAAGAGCATCCTCGACGAGATCCGCCGCCTCGCCGAGAACGAGCTCGCGGAGTCCTTCGCCGACGCCGACCGCAACCCGCCGGTCTTCGACCCCGAGACCAACACCGCCCCGGTCCCCGCCACCTTTAAGAAGTCGTACAACGCCTTCATGGAGTCCGAGTACTGGCGCCTCGGCATCCCCGAGGAGATCGGCGGCACCGTCTCCCCCCGCTCCCTGATCTGGGCCTACGCGGAGCTGCTCCTCGGCTCGAACCCGGCCGTCTGGATGTACTCCTCCGGCCCGGCCTTCGCCGGCATCCTCTACACCGAGGGCAACGAGCAGCAGAAGAAGGCCGCGCAGATCGCCGTCGACCGCCGCTGGGGCTCCACCATGGTCCTCACCGAGCCCGACGCGGGCTCGGACGTCGGCGCCGGCCGCACCAAGGCCACGCAGCAGGAGGACGGCTCCTGGCACATCGAGGGTGTCAAGCGCTTCATCACCTCCGGTGAGCACGACATGGAGGAGAACATCCTCCACTACGTCCTCGCCCGCCCCGAAGCCGCCGGACCCGGCACCAAGGGCCTCTCCCTCTTCCTCGTCCCCAAGTACGAGTTCGACTGGGAGACCGGCGAGCTCGGCGCGCGCAACGGCGTCTACGCCACCAACGTCGAGCACAAGATGGGCCTCAAGGCCTCCAACACGTGCGAGATGACCTTCGGCGACCAGCACCCCGCCAAGGGCTGGCTCATCGGCGACAAGCACGACGGCATCCGCCAGATGTTCCTCATCATCGAGTTCGCCCGCATGATGGTCGGCACGAAGGCGATCTCCACCCTCTCCACGGGCTACCTCAACGCCCTGGAGTACGCCAAGGAGCGCGTCCAGGGCACCGACCTGGCCAACTTCATGGACAAGGCCGCGCCCAAGGTCACCATCACCCACCACCCCGACGTCCGCCGCTCGCTCATGACGCAGAAGGCGTACGCCGAGGGCATGCGCTCCCTCGTCCTCTACACGGCCTCCGTGCAGGACGAGATCGCGATCAAGGAAGCGGCCGGCGAGGACTCCAAGGCCCTGCACGGCCTCAACGACCTGCTGCTCCCGATCGTCAAGGGATACGGCTCCGAGAAGGGCTACGAGCAGCTCGCGCAGTCGCTCCAGACCTTCGGCGGCTCCGGCTTCCTCCAGGAGTACCCGATCGAGCAGTACATCCGGGACGCCAAGATCGACACCCTCTACGAGGGCACCACCGCCATCCAGGGCCAGGACTTCTTCTTCCGGAAGATCGTCCGCGACCAGGGCGCCTCCCTGAACGCGCTGTCCGAGAAGATCAAGAAGTTCCTCGCGGTCGGCACCGGCGGCGACGACCTCGCCGACGCCCGCGACTCGCTCGCCAAGGCCGCCGTCGACCTCGAAGGCATCGTCGGCACGATGATCACCGACCTCACCGCCACGGGCGAGGACGTCAAGAACATCTACAAGGTCGGCCTCAACACCACCCGCCTGCTGCTCGCCTCCGGCGACGTCGTCGTCGGCTACCTGCTGCTGCGCGGAGCGGCCGTCGCCGCCGAGAAGCTGGCCGCCGGGGCGAGCGGCAAGGACGTCGCCTTCTACCAGGGCAAGATCGCGGCCGCGAAGTTCTTCGCCGCCAACGTCCTGCCCGGCGTCACCGCCGAGCGCGCCCTCGCCGAGGCCGTCGACGGTTCGCTGATGGACCTGGACGAGGCCGCGTTCTAACACGCGCCCACGTCCTGCAGGGAACGGCTCGTCCCCGGGGAGGGGGGCGGGTCGTTCTGGATTTTCTGGGCTCGGTTCGCCTCCGGGGCGCTCGAGCCGGGCTCACAGTCCCGGGGGCGGACGCGGGCGGGCCCATCGGGCGGGGCGGCGCGGGTCGCACCTTCGAGGTTCCCGTCGTGCCGGCGACGGAAGGCGCGGGTCCCGCTCGCGAGGTCCCCGGCCGGGTCGGGGCGGCTCACGCGTGACGTGCCCGTCGAGCAGGTCCCCAGCGGCTCCGGCGCGGCCCCGCTGCGTAAGGTTGGGCCATGAGCAGCGCAGCTTCCCGTCCCGCCGCCGGCCCCTTCGACCGCGGTCACACCGACGACCTCATGGCCTTCCTGATGGCGTCGCCCTCGCCGTACCACGCGGTCGCGAGCGCCGCCTCACGCCTTGAGGCGGCCGGGTTCCGGCAGGTCGAGGAGACCGCCGCATGGGACGCTGCGACACCGACGGGCGAGCCCGCGGGGCACGGCGGGAAGTACGTCGTCCGCGGCGGGGCGATCATCGCCTGGTACGTGCCGGAGGGCGCCGCCCCCCACACCCCGTACCGCATCGTCGGCGCCCACACCGACTCCCCTAATCTGCGCGTCAAGCCTCGGCCCGACATGGGTGCGCACGGCTGGCGGCAGGTCGCCGTCGAGATCTACGGCGGCGCCCTCCTCAACACCTGGCTGGACCGCGACCTCGGCCTCGCCGGGCGCCTCACCCTCCGCGACGGCAGCCACCACCTCGTCGACGTCGGCCGGCCCCTGCTGCGCGTCCCGCAGCTCGCCATCCACCTCGACCGGGGGGCCAACGACGGCCTCAAGCTGGAGCGCCAGCGCCACATGCAGCCCGTCTGGGGCATCGGCGACGTCCACGAGGGCGACCTGATCTCCTTCCTCGCCGACGAGGCCGGCGTCGACGCCGAGGACGTCGGCGGCTGGGACCTGATGGTCCACGCCGTCGAAGCGCCCGCCTACCTCGGCCGCGACCGCGAGCTCCTGGCCGGACCCCGCATGGACAACCTGCTCTCCGTCCACGCGGCCGTCGCCGCCCTCGCCTCCCTCGCCGGCCGCGACGACCTCCCGTACATCCCGGTCCTCGCCGCCTTCGACCACGAGGAGAACGGTTCCGAGGCCGACACCGGCGCCCAGGGCCCCCTGCTCGGCAACGTCCTGGAGCGCTCCGTCTACGCCCGCGGCGGGTCCTACGAGGACCGGGCGCGGGCCTTCGCCGGCACCGTCTGCCTGTCCTCCGACACCGGCCACGCCGTCCACCCCAACTACGGGGAGCGCCACGACCCGACGCACCACCCGCGTGTCAACGGCGGCCCGATCCTCAAGGTGAACGTCAACCAGCGGTACGCGACCGACGGCGGCGGCCGCGCCCTGTTCGCCGCCGCCTGCGAACGCGCGGGCGTGCCCTGGCAGTCGTTCGTCTCCAACAACGACATGCCCTGCGGCACCACCATCGGCCCGATCACGGCCGCCCGTCACGGCATCAAGACCGTCGACATCGGCGTCGCGATCCTCTCCATGCACAGCGCCCGCGAACTCTGCGGCGCCGACGACCCGTACCTCCTCGCGAACGCCCTGGTCGCCTTCCTGGAGGGCTGAGCCCCGGCTGCGCCGGACGGCACCGCGAGCGAAACATCCGCGAAAGGCCCCGCCTGACACCGTCACCCCATGCACCGTCATGAGGGGCCTCCCCCACGCCAGTTCGTCCCGTACGCCGTCGGCGCCCTGCTCCTGGTCCTGACGGGGGCGGGGCTGCTCATCGACGCGTACGACGACCGGCCCCCGTGGGGCACGGACATCGCGTACGAGGGCGGCTACGTCCAGGCCTCCCGCATCCGCGGGTACGACATGGACGGCACGCGGACGAAAGCGCTGCTCGACGGCGAGTGCGCGCTCATGGAACGGCAGGGGATGGGTGGCGACCGGGCCGTCCACGATCCCGCGGCGTGGGTGGCCGGATGCCTGGACGGGGCCGCGGGGCGCCCCTCCAGGAACCAGGGGATGCTGCGCTGAGCGGCTGACTAGCCGTCCATGCCCGCGAGGATCAGCGGGAGGCGGGAGACGCCCGCCTCCGTGATCTTCACGGGCACGCCCCAGTCCTGCTGGTGGACGTGGCAGGCCGGGTACTCGTTGGCCGGGTCGTCGTCGCAGGACGCCGCCATCGCCGAGACGTGCAGGACGCCCTCCGTGACCTCCGGGTTCAGGTCGAGGTCCCGGAAGAGGTCCGTGCCCGTGCCGTCGCCGCCGAGCAGCAGTTCCGACGGGGTCGAGGAGACCAGGAGCCGGGTCGAGGGGCCGTAGCGGTCGTCGAGCTTCTGGCCCGTCGGGGCCTGGAAGACGACGTCCAGGCGGAGCCGGCCGGGGGCGACCTCGGTGGCCTCGCGCCGGGTGCGGTGCGCCACGGCGGCGACCTGGACGGCCTCCTCGGGGAGCCGCAGCCGGGTCAGCCGGTGCCGGGCGGACTCGACGACCACGATGTCGCCGTCGACGAGGACCGCGCCGCTGGGCTCGCGCAGATCGGTGGCGAGGGTGGTCACCTCGCCGGTGGCCGGGTCGTAGCGGCGCAGGGCGTGGTTGTACGTGTCGCTGACGGCGACCGAGCCGTCGGGCAGGGCCGTGACGCCCAGCGGGTGCTGGAGCAGGGCCTGGCCGGCGGCGCCGTCGCGGTGCCCGAAGTCGAAGAGACCGGTGCCGACGGCGGTGTGGACGACCCCCTCGGGGTCGATCCAGCGCAGGGCGCTGGTCTCGGAGTCGGCGATCCACAGCCGGTCCTCGGTGGCCGAGAGCCCCGAGGGCTGCGCGAACCAGGCCTCGGCGGCCGGCCCGTCGACGAGCCCCTCGTTCGTCGTCCCGGCCGCGACCTCGACGGTCCCGCTCTCCGGGTCGTACGTCCACAGCTGGTGGACACCGGCCATGGCGATCCACACCTTGCCCTGCCACCAGGCCACGTCCCACGGCGAGGACAGGTCGACCTCCAGGGCGGGACCGGAGGTGGCGGATCCCTGCCACCACTGCCTTCCGGTGCCGGCGACCCGCTCGATCACGCCGGTCTCGAGGTCGAGGACGCGCAGCGAGTGGTTCACCGTGTCGGCGACGACGATCTTGCCGTCGGGCAGCGTCGCGAGACCCTGCGGCTCCCGGAAGACACCTTCGCCGATGCGCCGCACGACGGTCTCGCCGTCGGCTTCGAGCTCCACGAGCTGGTGGCGGGTGGTGTCGGAGACCAGGAGGTTCCCCGAGGGCAGCAGGATCGCCTTGCCGGGGAACCGCAGGTCGGTGGCGACGGGCTCGGGCGGCACGTACGGGCCGTCGCCGCGCCGCAGCGTCCCCTTGGCCTCGTGCTCGGCCTCCAGCTTCTCGACGAGCGTCCGGAGCGCGTTGGCGTGCCCCTCACCGGCGTGCTGGGCGACGACGTACCCCTCGGGGTCGATCACGACCAGCGTCGGCCAGGCGCGCACGGCGTACTGCTTCCAGGTCGCGAGCTCGGGGTCGTCCAGTACGGGGTGGTGCACCTCGTACCGCTCGACGGCGTCGACGACGGCCTGGTGCTCGGCCTCGTGCACGAACTTCGGCGAGTGCACCCCGACGATCACGAGCGTGTCGCGGTGCTCCTCCTCCAGTTCGCGGAGCTCGTCGAGGACGTGCAGGCAGTTCACGCAGCAGAAGGTCCAGAAATCCACAACAACGCACTTACCTCGCAGGTCAGCGAGGGTGAGCTCTTTGCCGCCGGTGTTGAGCCAGCCGCCCTTGCCGATCAGCTCGGGGGCACGGACACGGGCACGCTTGCGGGGTGCGGGCGCGGGGGTGGGCGCCGGGGCGGCATCGTTCATGCTTCAAGCTTGCCATCCGCCGTGCCGGGCGGGATCGGCGCCATCCCATCGCCCCGCAGTGCCCGGACGACGCGGCAGCGCGCGGCGCCGTCGAACCTCGCGCCGGCCTTTCCCCGCTCGACCCGCCGTTCGGCGCGGCGCTCGACCCGCCGTTCGCGCGACGCTCGGGGTGCGCTCGGGGCGGCGCTCGGGGCGACCCCGGACGCGCTCACCCGCTACTGCAGGTGAGAACCGCCGCTCGTACGGGCAGGCATACCGCCATGAAATATCTCGTACGGGACAAGATCTTCGCGATCGGTGACGACTACTGGATCGAGGACGAGCAGGGTCGCCACGCCTTCCTCGTCGACGGCAAGGCGCTGCGGCTGCGCGACACGCTGGAGCTGAAGGACCCCGACGGGAAGGTCCTGATCACGCTGCGGCAGAAGATGTTCAGCCTGCGGGACGCCATGACCGTCGAGCGGGACGAGCGGCCGCTGGCGACCATCCGCCGCAAACGGCTCTCGCTGCTGCGCAACCACTTCCGGGTGACACTCGTCGAGGGGACCGAACTGGACGTCAGCGGCCGGATCCTGGACCGGGAGTTCACCGTCGAGTACGAGGGCGAACTCCTGGCCCACATCTCCCGGCAGTGGATCCACGTCCGCGAGACGTACGCGGTGAACGTGATCCGGGAGGACGCGGACGCCGCCCTGCTCGTCGCCGTGGCGGTGTGCGTGATCCGGATGGCCGAGCGCGAGCGGGAGGACTGACGTGGCGTCACGCGCACATCGGAGGTGACCTGTCGTCACTCGGCTTTCGCCAAAGCCTGTTCCAGGTCCGTCCACAGGTCCTCGACGTGCTCGATGCCGACCGAGATCCGGACCGTGCCGGAGCCGATCCCCGCCGCCGCGAGGGCCGCCGCGTCGAGCTGGTGGTGGGAGGTGGAGGCCGGGTGCATCACCAGGGTCTTCACATCGCCGAGGGAGACGCTGAGCGAGGCCAGCCGTACCGCCTCGACGAACGTGCGGCCCGCCTCCCGGCCGCCCGCGAGGTCGACCGAGACCACCCCGCCGCCACCGCCGGGCAGCAGGCGTGCGGCGATCTCCCGGTCCGGGTGGCTCGCGAGGGCGGGGTGGCGTACGGCCGCGACGGCGGGGTGCGCGGCGAGCCGGGCCGCGAGGTCGGCGGCGCTCGCGCACTGGCGTTCCATGCGCAGCGACAGGGTCTGCATCCCGCGCAGCGTCAGCCAGGCGGCGAACGGGTCGGTGGAGGCGCCCTGTTCGACGGCGTGGTGGCGGACCCTGCGGTACAGCTCGTGGTCCTTGAAGACGGCGACGCCGCCGAGGACGTCCGCGTGCCCGGCCAGGTACTTGGTGGCCGAGTGGACGACGATGTCGGCGCCGTGGTCGAGGGGACGGCACAGGAGCGGGGAGGCGAAGGTGTTGTCGACGGCGACCGGCACCCCGGCCCCGGCCGCGACGGCGGCGAGCGCGGGCAGGTCGGAGACGCGGGTGGTCGGGTTGGCGATGGTCTCCAGGTAGAGGAGCCGGGTCGTGGGGCGCAGCGCCGCCCGGACCTCCTCCGGGTCGGTTCCGGAGACGTAGGTGACGTCGACGCCCCAGCGGGTGGCGAGGTCGGTGAGGACCGCGTACGTACCGCCGTACAGGCAGCTCTGGGCGATGACGTGGTCGCCGCTGGAGAGCAGGCCGAGCAGGACGGCGTTGACGGCGCCCATGCCGGAGGCGAAGGAGAGGCCGGCGGCTCCGCCTTCGAGGCGGGCGACGGCGTCCTCGAGAGTGCGGACGGTGGGGTTGCCGAGGCGGCTGTAGAGGAAGGCGTCCGCGGCGGTGAAGGCGGTGGCGAGGGCGTCGGCCGAGTCGAAGGCGAAGACGTGGCCCTGGTGGAGCGGGACGCCGAGGGGCCTGCTGCCCCTGACCTCCACGTGCGGCGGGTGGACGGCGAGGGTCTCGGGGCGGACGGCCCCGGTACGGAGGGGCGTGGCTGCGGAGTCGTCGGCGTGGCTCATGCGTCCAGTCTGTGGACCCGCCGCTTGCCTTCCCAGGGCCAATCCCGGCAGATTGGTCCGGCGATGGAGCCAATCGACGCGACCCTCGACCTGGACGACCTGGTCGCCCGCCTCGGCCGCTGGTCGGCCGGGCGCGGCCCGCTGTACCTGCTGCTCGCGGCCCGGCTGCGCCGGCTGATCGACGAGGCCGCGCTGCCGCCGGACGCGCTCCTGCCACCCGACCGGCGGCTCGCGAAGGCCCTGGCCGTGGGCCGTACGACGGTGGTCGCCGCCTACGACACGTTGCGCCAGGAGGGGCGGCTGGTACGACGGCAGGGCAGCGGAACCCGGGTCGCGCGGGCGGCGCTGGCTCCGGAGGGGCGCGGGGGGACGCAGGCGTCCCGGCGGCCGGACACGCCCCGCGTCACCGAGACGTCGAACCCGCTCTTCCTGCACCTCCTGGAGGCGCCGGACGACGTGATCCTGCTGACCTGCGCCGCCCCGTCCCAGCCGCCGCCCGAGCTGGCGGAGGCGTACCGCTCGCTCGTCCTGCCCGACGGGGACCTCGGCTACCACCCGGCCGGTCTCGCGGCGCTGCGGACGGCGGTCGCCGAGCGGTACGCGGCGCGCGGGGTGCCGACCGAGCCGGGGCAGATCCTGGTCACCACCGGCGCTCAGCAGGCGCTTTCGCTGCTCACGCGGCTGCTGCTCGCGCCCGGGGACGGCGTGCTCGTGGAGGCGCCGACGTATCCGGGGGCGCTCGACCTGTTCCGGGAGGCGGCGGCCGAACCGCTGCCGGTGGCGGTCGGGCCGTACGGGATCGACGTGGCGGAGGCGGTACGGGTGATGACACGTCACCGTCCCGCGCTGGCCTACGTGATGGCGCGGTTCCAGAACCCGACGGGGGCGGTGCTCCCGCCGCTGGCCGGGCGCCGGCTCGTGGAGGCGGCGAACGCGCTCGGCGTGCCGCTCGTGGACGACGAGGTCCTCGCGGACCTGGCGTTCGACACGGCGTCGCCGCCGACGGCCCCGCTCGCCTCGTACGGCGAGGTGATCGCGGTCGGTTCGCTGAGCAAGACGGTGTGGGGCGGGCTGCGCATCGGCTGGCTGCGCGGCCCCGCGTCCCTGGTCGCCCGTCTCGCCCGGCTCAAGGCCCTCCACGACCTGGGCAGCGACCTGCCCTCCCAGCTCACCGCGACCCGCCTCCTCGACGACTTCGGCCCGGTCCTCGCGGCCCGCCTGGCGTCGGTGCGCGCCGGCCACGACCACCTCAGGGCCGAACTCGCCCGCCACCTGCCCTCCTGGTCCTGCGCGCCGTCCACGGGCGGCCAGACGCTCTGGGTACGGCTCCCCCACGGCGACGGGGTCTCCTTCGCGCAGCTCGCCCTGCGCCACGGGGTGGCCGTCCTGCCGGGCTCGACGACCGACGCGCTCGGCGGGAGCGTCCGCCGCCTCCGGCTCCACTACCTCGTCCCGGCCGAGGTCCTGACGGAGGCGGTGCGGAGGCTGGCGGCGGCCTGGGCGGAGTACGCCCCGGGCCCGGCGCCGGAGCGGGCCTCCCTGCGGGCGATCGTCGTCTGACGCCGCGTGCGCTCGTCGTCCGACCCCGGGGTGATCGCCGACCGCACCGCGCCCGTCGCGCGCACCGCGCCCGTCGCGCGCACCGTGCCCGTCGCAACGCGCCCGACGCCCCGTGCCCGACGCCCCGTGTCTGTCGCACCGATGAGGAGTCCCTGTCATGCACACCAACGTCACCCCCTTCGACCTCCACGCGTGGAAGGAGGGGAACCGGCACGACTACCGCGCGGGCTGGAAGGGCGTCTCGCCGGAGTTCGGCGAGATCACGCTGACCTGCCCCCTGCCCCGGACCACGCCCGAGTCGATCGTCTCCGAGGTACGCGGGGGGCGACTCCCCGTCACCTCCTACGAGTCGCGCGGGACGCACGCCGAGGGACTCATACTGCCGACCCTGAACCGGTCGACGCTGCGGGTCGGCGACCGGATGGTGTACGTGGAGCGGAACCGTCTCGGGGCCACCCTCGGCCAGCGCGCCCTGACGATGCGGTACGCGGGCGACCACTACCGGCTCGCCGCACTCGACAAGCACGGATACGTCCTGAGTCGCGAGGCCGACGACGAGGACCCCGGGGTCACGATCACCGCCCGTGAGTCCGGGCGGGGCAAGAACCGCAGGCTCTCCGTCCAGGTCGCCGGGCGCGCCGAGGGCGGGGACCTGGCCCTGGCCCTGATCTTCGCGGGCGTCGACCGCTCCGCCCTGACGCACCTCGGCGCGGTGAAGGCGGGCATCTCCCGCGTGACCCACTTCTGGACCGAGTCCCCGTACTGATCTCCTGACCACCATCTCCGGACTCCACCCGCCCTACCCGAGTGGGCGACGCATGCCTTCCTCACGACGTGACCGATCCCGTTTCCGGCTGTCCGACGACGAGGTCTTCGTCCTCGCCCAGCGGCGACCGGTCAGCCGGTCCCGGAGTCCATGGCGCCCGCGGAGCGGGAGCTGCCCACCGAGCCGGCCGGGCCCGGGAAATCGGGGCCGCCGGGGCCGGGCCCTGGGCCCAGGGCCGGGAACTCGGGGCCGCCGGGGCCGGGCCCACGGCCCCAGGCTGCTGCCCGGGCCCGGGGCCTCAGGCTGCTGCCGGGGCCCAGGGCCTCAGAGCCCCAGGCTCCCGAACCGTCAAGCTCTCAAGGCCTCTTCGGCGGTGCGACGCCCAGGACGCGGTCCTTCAGGGCCGGGAACTGTTCGCGGGTCGTGGTGACCTTCGCCGGGTCGAGGTCGACCCGGAGGATCTCCTCGTCCGGGCCCGCCTCCGCGAGGACCTCGCCCCAGGGGTCGACGACGATCGAGTGGCCGGCCTGCTCGACGCCCGCGTGGGTGCCCGCCGTCCCACAGGCCAGGACGTACGCCTGGTTCTCGACGGCACGTGCCTGGGCGAGCAGGGTCCAGTGGGCGCGGCGGCGGGCCGGCCAGCCGGCCGGGACGACGAAGGCCTGTGCGCCGGCGTCGACGAGCCCGCGGAAGAGCTCCGGGAAGCGCAGGTCGTAGCAGGTGCCGACGCCGACGGTGAGGTGCGGCAGGTCGACGGTGACGAGGTCCTCCCCGGCCGCCATCATCACCGCCTCGCCCTTGTCGAAGCCGAAGCGGTGGATCTTGCGGTAGGAGGCGGCGAGTTCGCCGTCGGGGGAGAGGACCAGCGAGGTGTTGTAGAGGGCGCCACCCTCCGCCTCGACGAAGGAACCGGCGTGCAGCCAGACCCCCGCGTCACGCGCGGCGGCCGCCATCGCCCGGTGCGTGGGGCCGTTCAGCGGCTCGGACTCGGCGGCGAACGACTCGTAGGCGAAGGCGCCCATGGGCCACAGTTCCGGCAGGACGACGAGGTCGGCGCGGCCGGATTCCTCCCGTACGAGGCGCGCCACGCGGGCACGGCGGGCGTCGACCGGTTCGTCCGGGTCTACCGCGATCTGGATCAGCGAGGCGCGCACACTACCACCGTCCTGGCATTCGAGCCGTCAACACCGGCCTACGATCGTCACACGAAAGCACTGCCGGGGTGCCTTCGGGCAGCGTAACTTAGCGTCCAAGCCTCCCACCCAGTCGTGTTTTCAGCCCGCGCACCGAAGAACCGCCGAGGGGTCCCGTGACCGTCCATCCCAGCCTCCAGAATTACGCCGACGCCTGGACCCATTCCATCGAGGCGATAGCCGAGCTGGTGCAGCCGCTCGTGGAGGGCGAGTGGAACCGGCCGACACCGTGCCCGGGCTGGTCGGTCCGGGACATCGTGTCCCATGTGATCGGCATGGAGACGGAGATGCTCGGCGACCCGCGGCCGATCCACTCCCTGCCGCGCGACCTCTACCACGTACGCAGTGACTTCGCGCGGTACATGGAGGTGCAGGTCGATGTGCGACGGCACCACACCGCGCCGGAGATGACCTCGGAACTGGAGTACATCCTGATCCGCCGGGCCCGGCAGCTCCGCAACGAGAACCGCTCCCCCGAGCACCTGATCCGCGCGCCCCTCGGCGCGGAGCAGTCCCTGGAACTGGCGTACCGGATGCGCGCCTTCGACGTGTGGGTGCACGAGCAGGACCTGCGGACCGCGCTCGGGGTGCCGGGCAACCTGGACTCCGCGGGCGCGCACGTGACGCGTGACGTGCTCCTGGAGGCGCTGCCGAAGGTGGTCGCCAAGGACGCGGGCGCGCCGGCGTCTTCGGCGGTGGTCCTGGACGTGAGCGGTCCGGTGGAGTTCCTGCGGACGGTCCGGGTCGACGCGGACGGCCGGGGTTCGATCGACGGGGCGCCGTCGCTGGGTCCCGCGGTGACGCTGGCCACGGACTGGGAGACGTTCGTACGTCTCGCCTGCGGCCGGATCCGGCCGGCCGACGCGGCCGACCGGGTCAAGGTGGAGGGCGACGAGGAGCTGGCGCGGGCGATCCTCGCCAACATCGCGGTGACGCCCCGCTGAGGACTCAGACGGGGACGTGCACCGCCTCGACGCGGCTGGCGACCAGCCGTTCGCGTTCCCTGCGGTGGGTCCGGGCCTTGAGGCGCAGGATCTGGACGACGCCGAGGGCCTCCAGGACGAAGACGGACGAGAACGCGATCCGGTAGTTGTCGCCGGTCGCGTCGAGGAGCACGCCGACGGCGAGGAGTGTCGTCATCGACGCCACGAACCCGCCCATGTTGACGATGCCGGACGCGGTGCCCTGACGCCCCGGCGGGTTCGCCGGGCGGGCGAAGTCGAAGCCGATCATCGAGGCCGGTCCGCAGGCGCCGAGGACCAGGCAGAGGGTGACGAGCAGCCACATCGGCGCGTGCTCGCCGGGGTACGCCAGGGTGGCGCCCCACATCAGGGCGGTGCCGGCGACCGTGCCGAGGGCGAGCGGGGCGCGGGCCCTGTGGTGGCGGGCGATGATCTGCCCGTACGCGAGGCCGACGGCCATGTTCGAGAGGACGACCAGGGTGAGCAGTCCCCCGGCGGCCGACCGGGAGAGGCCCTGCGCCTCGACGAGGTAGGGCAGTCCCCAGAGCAGCAGGAAGACCATCGCGGGGAACTGGGTGGTGAAGTGCACCCACATGCCGAGGCGCGTGCCGGGTTCCCGCCAGGACTCGGCGATCTGGCGGCGGACGAAGGCGGCGCCCGCGCGGGATGGGGGTACCCCCTGCTCGAGCGAAGCCGAGAGCTCGGGGGAGGGCTGGGGTTCGTATCCCTCGGGGTGGTCCTTGAGGAAGAGCAGCAACAGGACGAGGACGAGGACACCGGCGAGGGAGCTGCCGACGAAGGTGGTCGTCCAGCCGAGGCCGTGCAGGGCGCGGGCGATGAGGACGGTGGAGACGAGGTTCCCCGCCATGCCGAAGAGGGCGGCGACCTGGCCGATGAGCGGACCGCGGCGGGCCGGGAACCAGTGGGCGCCGAGCCGCAGGACGCTGATGAAGGTCATGGCGTCACCGCAGCCCAGGAGGGCGCGGGCGGCCAGCGCCGTGCCGTACGAGGGCGAGAGCGCGAAGCCCAGCTGGCCCAGGGTGAACAGGACGACGCCGAGGGTGAGGACCTTCTTGGTTCCGAGCCGGTCGACCATGAGGCCGACGGGTATCTGCATGCCCGCGTAGACGAGCAGCTGGACTATGGAGAAGGTGGAGAGCGCGGAGGCGTTGACGTCGAAGCGGTCGGCGGCGTCGAGTCCGGCGACGCCGAGGGACGTGCGGAAGATGACGGCGACGAAGTAGACGGCGACGCCGACGCCCCAGACGAGGGCGGCGCGACGGCCGCCGGGCGGGTCTCCGGGGAGGGTGCGGGCCGATCCGGACCCGTTGCGGCTGCCACGGCCGTTCCCGCTGCCACGGCCGTTCCCGCTGTCACGGCCCTTCCGGCTGTCGCCGCTCACCGGTCCTCACCCCGGACCAGGACCTTGACCCAGGTGAGGTGCTGACGGACGCAGCGAGCGGCGCCCTCCACGTCTCCGGCCTTGATCCGGTCGAGGATCTCGGCGTGCTCGGTGATGTTCTTGGTGACCCGGTCGGGCTGGGACTGCATCACGGCGACGCCCATGCGCAACTGACGGTCGCGGAGCTGGTCGTAGAGGCGGGACAGTATCTGGTTGCCGGCGTGACGGACGATCTCGGCGTGGAAGCATCGGTCGGTGACGGCGACTTCGGCGAGGTCCCCGGCCTCGGCGCGCCGCTTCTGCTCCTCCAGGAGCTCTTCGAGCCGCGCGACGAGTGAAGCCGGCGCGGGTACGGCCCGGCGGACGGCGAACTCCTCGACGAGCAGGCGGGTCTCGACGACGTCGGCGATCTCCTGGGCGGAGACGGCGAGGACGAGGGCGCCCTTCTTCGGGTAGAGCTTGAGCAGCCCTTCCATCTCCAGCTTGAGCAGCGCCTCGCGGACCGGCGTCCGGGACACTCCGACGGCGAGGGCGAGTTCGCCTTCGGTGAGGAGGGTGCCTCCCTCGTACCGCCGGTCGAGTACGGCCTGCTTGACGTGCGAGTACACACGGTCGGTGGCGGGCTGTTGCTTGACGGGGGCGGCGGCGGATGGCATGCGCACAGGATAGATACAACAGAGGTGCAACAGAGAGCCCCATCCACATCGTGGACGGGGCTCTCTTGTTTCACGTGAAACGGACGGACCCACGCACTGCGCCCGGCGCGTCAGCTCCAGGCATCGGCTTCGGGCGTCAGCTCCAGGTGATCAGCCGCTTCGGCTGCTCCAGGATCGCGGCGACGTCCGCCAGGAACTTGGAGCCGAGTTCGCCGTCGACCAGTCGGTGGTCGAAGGAGAGTGCCAGCGTGGTGACCTGACGCGGCTTCACCTTGCCCTTGTGCACCCACGGCTGGAGCTTGATCGCACCGACCGCGAGGATCGCGGACTCGCCGGGGTTGAGGATGGGCGTACCGGTGTCGACGCCGAAGACGCCGACGTTGGTGATGGTGAAGGTGCCTCCCTGCATGGCCGCCGGGGTCGTCTTCCCCTCCCGGGCGGTGGAGACCAGCTCGCTCAGGGACGCCGAGAGCTCGGGCAGTGTCTGGGCGTGCGCGTCCTTGATGTTCGGCACGAGCAGACCGCGCGGGGTGGCCGCGGCGATGCCCAGGTTCACGTAGTGCTTGAGGACGATCTCCTGCGCCGCCTCGTCCCAGGCCGCGTTGATCTCCGGGTTGCGCTTGACCGCGACCAGGACGGCCTTGGCGATGAGGAGCAGCGGATTGACCCGCAGGCCCGCCATGTCCTTGTCGGACTTGAGCTCCTCGACCAGCTTCATCGTGCGCGTGATGTCGAAGGTCACGAACTCGGTGACGTGCGGAGCGGTGAAGGCCGATCCGACCATCGCCGCCGCCGTGGCCTTCCGTACGCCCTTGACGGGCACACGGGTCTCCCGGGCGTCGGTCGAGACGAGCGGCGCGGGCGCCACGGCCTGGGCCGGAGCCGTAACCACGGCCGGCTCCGGAGCCGGGACCTGGACGGCGGGCGCGGGCGCCGGAGCGGCCGCCGCGTGCACGTCCTCACGGGTGATGACGCCGTCGGGGCCGGTCGGGGTGACCGTCGCGAGGTCGACGCCGAGGTCCTTCGCGAGCTTCCGGACCGGCGGCTTGGCCAGCGGGCGGGCTCCGGCACCGGCCGGAGCGTGCCCGTTGAGCTGCTCCGGTACGGAGACGGTGACGGGCACCGCCGGAGCCGGAGCGGCGGGGGCGGCGCCGGCCGGCGCCTTGCGCGCACGGCGCTTGGTGGAGCTGGCGGCCACGCCGTAGCCGACGAGGACGGGCTGGCGGCCCTTTGGCTCCTCGTCCTCCTCGACCGGCGCGGGCGCGGGTACGGCGGCTGCCGGAGCGGCCTCGGCCACCGGAGCGGCGGGCGCCTCGGCGGTTCCGCCGCCGACGTTCACCGAGATGATGACCTGGCCGACGTCGACCGTCGTCCCCTCGGGGAAGCACAGCTCGTGGACCGTGCCGTCGAAGGGGCTCGGCAGCTCGACCGCGGCCTTGGCCGTCTCGACCTCGCACACGACCTGCCCGTCGGTGACCGTGTCACCGGGCTGGACGTACCACTTGAGGATCTCGGCCTCGGTGAGGCCCTCGCCCACGTCGGGCATCTTGAATTCGCGGATCGTCACGGTGCTCTCCTCAGTACGCCAGCGAGCGGTCGACGGCGTCGAGCACGCGATCGAGACCCGGCAGGTACTCCTCTTCCAGGCGCGCCGGCGGGTACGGCGCGTGGTAGCCGCCGACCCGCAGGACGGGAGCCTCGAGGTGGTAGAAGCACCGCTCGGTGATCCGGGCGGCGATCTCCGCGCCGGACCCGAAGAAGACGGGCGCCTCGTGGACCACGACCAGGCGCCGGGTCTTCTCGACCGAGGCCTGGATGGTGTCGAAGTCGAGCGGCGAGACGGAGCGCAGGTCCACGACCTCGACCGACTTCCCCTCCTCGGCGGCGACGGCGGCCGCCTCCAGGCAGGTCTTCACCATCGGCCCGTAGGCGGCGAGGGTGAGGTCCGTGCCCTCGCGAGCGACCCGCGCCTTGTGCAGCTCACCGGGGATGGCCTCGGTGTCGAGCTCGCCCTTGTCCCAGTAGCGGCGCTTGGGCTCGAAGAAGATGACCGGGTCGTCGCTCTGGATCGCCTGCTGGAGCATCCAGTAGGCGTCGGAGGAGTTCGCCGGGGTGACGACCTTGAGGCCGGCGACGTGCGCGAAGAGGGACTCGGGGGACTCGGAGTGGTGCTCGACCGCACCGATGCCGCCGCCGTACGGGATGCGGATGACGACCGGCATCTTCACCGTGCCGAGCGAACGGGCCCGCATCTTCGCCAGCTGGGTGACGATCTGGTCGTACGCCGGGAAGACGAAGCCGTCGAACTGGATCTCCACGACCGGCCGGTAGCCGCGCAGGGCGAGGCCGATCGCGGTCCCGACGATGCCGGATTCGGCGAGGGGGGTGTCGATGACCCGGTCCTCGCCGAAGTCCTTCTGCAGGCCGTCGGTGATCCGGAAGACACCGCCGAGCTTGCCGACGTCCAGGCCCATGATGACGACCTTGGGGTCGGTCTCCAGGGCCTTGCGCAGCGACTCGTTGAGCGCCTTCGCGAGAGGAAGATTCTGAACAGCCATGATTACTGGCCCTCCCCGGCCGCGAAGGACGCCTGGTAGGCGGCGAACTGCGCGCGCTCCTCGTCGACGAGCGCGTGCCCGTCCGCGTACGTGTGGTCGAAGATCGCCATGTGCTCCGGTACGGGCATGGCGCGGACGACCTCGCGGACGTTCTTGCCGAGCGCCTCGCTCTCCGCCTCCAGCTCCTCGAAGAAGGCCGCGTCGGCGTGGCCCTCGTTCTCCAGGTAGGCCTTCAGGCGCAGGATCGGGTCCTTGGCCTCCCACTCCGCCCGCTCCGCGTCACGGCGGTAGCGGGTCGGGTCGTCGGAGGTGGTGTGGGCGGCCATGCGGTACGTGAACGCCTCGATGAGCGTCGGGCCCTCGCCACGGCGGGCACGCTCCAGGGCCGACCGGGTCACGGCGAGGCAGGCGAGGACGTCGTTGCCGTCGACCCGGACGCCGGGGAAGCCGAAACCGGCCGCGCGCTGGTAGAGCGGGACACGCGTCTGCTTCTCGATGGGCTCGGAAATGGCCCACTGGTTGTTCTGGCAGAAGAACACGACGGGGGCGTTGTAGACCGCGGAGAAGACGAACGACTCGTTGACGTCACCCTGGCTGGAGGCGCCGTCACCGAAGTACGCGAGCACGGCGGAATCCGCGCCGTCCTTGGCGATACCCATGGCGTAGCCGGTGGCGTGCAGGGTCTGCGAACCGAGAACGATCGTGTACAGGTGGAAATTGTTGCTGCTGGGATCCCAGCCACCGTGGTTCACACCACGGAACATTCCGAGCAGATTCGTCGGGTCGACGCCACGGACCCACGCGACGCCGTGCTCGCGATAGGTGGGAAAGACGTAGTCGTCGTCCCGCAGGGCCCGGCCGGAACCGATCTGGGCCGCCTCCTGGCCGAGCAGCGAGGCCCACAGGCCCAGCTCGCCCTGGCGCTGCAACGAGGTGGCCTCGGCGTCGAAGCGACGGGTGAGCACCATGTCGCGGTAGAGGCCGCGAAGCTCCTCGGCGCTCAGGTCGATGTCGTAATCGGGGTGCTGGACGCGCTCTCCCTCGGGCGTCAGCAGCTGGACGAGCTCGGGCTCCGTCGCTCCCGACGCGGCGCGCGTGCTCGTCTTCTTGGTGGTGCTCGTGCTCGCGCTTGCGGTGCGCTTGGTGCCGCTGCTGCGTCGCGTCGTCTTGCGCGCGGCAGTGCTCTCCACGGTCACGTGCGTGCTCCTCCGTCGGTCCGGCCTCCGGGTTCGCCGGGTGGGCCAGTGCGGCTCCGCCTTGCCCGTACCTGCGCACGGGGTGGGTGCGACGCGGTCGGGGTGGGGCGTGACAGGTGCCCCGACGAACGCCGTCATAGGCACGTTACCCACAGTGCGGCATTCCCGCGAAACCCCACCTGACCTGCGATTTTGCTTGGATATCCAAGTAAATCGAGGAAAGCGGGGACTCCGCCCTGGTCAGGGCGTGGACAACGGCCCGACACCGTCGTCGGAACAACCGGCACGTTATCCCGCGCACCCCGGGCGCGGGAAGAGCCAATATGTGAGACTGACCGAGTGCGCGAAGAAGGAAAAATCCGGGTATTTCTGCTGGACGACCACGAAGTGGTCCGGCGCGGCGTCCACGAGTTGCTCTCCGTGGAGCACGACATCGAGGTGGTCGGCGAGGCCGGCACGGCGGCGGACGCCCTGGTCAGGATCCCCGCGACCCGTCCCGACGTGGCCGTGCTCGACGTCCGGCTGCCCGACGGCAGCGGGGTCGAGGTGTGCCGCGAGATCCGTTCGCAGGACGAGAGCGTCAGATGCCTGATGCTGACCTCGTACGCGGACGACGAGGCCCTCTTCGACGCGATCATGGCGGGGGCCTCGGGCTACGTCCTCAAGGCCATCCGCGGCAACGAACTCCTGAACGCCGTACGGGACGTGGCGGCCGGCAGGTCGCTGCTCGACCCGGTGGCGACGGCCCGGGTCCTGGAGCGGCTGCGCGACGGGAACAACCCGAAGAAGGACGACAAGCTCGCCAACCTCACGGAGCAGGAGCGCAAGATCCTGGACCTGATCGGCGAGGGCCTGACCAACCGGGTCATCGGCGAGCGGCTCCACCTCGCGGAGAAGACCATCAAGAACTACGTCTCCAGCCTGCTGTCGAAGCTGGGCATGGAGCGACGCTCGCAGGCCGCGGCCTATGTGGCGCGGCTCCAGGCGGAGCGCCACTGAGCCGGCGGCGCGCTTCGGGACCTAGGGCCTTTCGTTTGGATCATGCCGGGCTCGCGGGCCCTGGCACCGCGCCTGATCCGGCCTGATCCAAACGAAAGGCCCTAAGGCCCCCTGAAGGCGGGGCAGAGGCCCCTTTCCCGGCACGGGTCGGTGGCGGAGAGTGGGGACCATGTCCACCGACGAGATCCGCGCCATCGAGATGCTGAACCGCGTGGCGTACGGCCGGGTGGCGACGAGCATGCGAGCGATGCCGTTCGTCGCGCCCGCCCGGCACATCGTGGTCGACGGCCGCGTCCTGCTCCGGATGCACCGGGGGCTCGGCTACCACCGCGCCTGCAACGGCAGTGTCGTCGCCTACGGGGCGGACAACTTCAACTCCGGGTCCGAGCACCTCTGGACCGTGCAGTTCACCGGCACCGCCGAGATCGTCGAGCCGACCGGGGACGAGCTCGCGGCCTTCGGTCCCGAGCCCGAGCAGGTCGACGACGAGGCCTTCGCGCCGGTCTACCTGCGGATCGAACCGCAGTTCGTGACGGTGCACGGGCTCGACTACGCGAGCGAGACCCCGGTGACCCGCCCCGCGCCCCGATCCGTACGGCGACATCTTCACCACGTAGCGTGATCTAACATCTGGCGGGTGCCGCGCTCATCTGAAACGCTCTCCCCGCCGACCGCCCCGCCCACCCGGCACACCGCGCCCTCCCCGCCCGTCGCGGCCCTGCTGCGCCGCCACCGGCACGCCGGCGAGCCGCTGTCCTGCGTGCCGGTCGCCGAGGGCCTGCTCAACCGGAGCTTCCGTCTCTCCACCACCCGCGGCACCTACTTCCTCAAACAGCACCTCGACGCCCCCACCGCCGACCGCGCCACCATCGCCCGCCAGCACCGCGCAACCCACCGGCTGCACGCCCTTGGCCTGCCCGTCGCCCCGCCGCTGCCCGACGCCACCGGCCGCACGGTCGCCGTCATCGGCGGCCACTGCTACGCACTGCACCCCTGGATCGACGGCCGCCACCGCGACGGCACCCAGCTCTCCGCCGGCTGCTCCCGGCGCCTCGGCACCCTCCTCGGGCAGGTCCACACCGCCCTCGACCGGGTCATGGAACCCCCGGCCCCGGGACCGTCCGGGCCGCCCGGCACCGCCGACGGAGACGTCTGCGCGAGCGCCGACCTCCAGGACACCTTCCGCGCCATCGACGAACTGATCCGCCTCGCCCGCGCACACCGCCCCCGTGACAGCTTCGACGCGCTCGCCGAGCACCGGCTCAGGGAGCGGCGCCGACTGCTCGCCCAGCACGCCCACCACCGCCCGCCGCCCGCCGCGGCCGCCGGCTGGGTGCACGGCGACTTCCACCCGCTGAACCTGCTCTACCGGGGCGCGGAGCCCGCCGCGATCGTCGACTGGGACCGGCTCGCGGTCCGGCCCAGGGCCGAGGAGGCGGTCAGGGCCGCCGCCATCTTCTTCGTACGGCCGGGCGGTGAGCTGGCCCTGGAGAAGGTGCGGGCCTACGCGCGCGCGTACCGCCGGGCGACCGGCGCCGACCGCGCCGAGCTGGCGGCGGCGGCACACCGGGTGTGGTGGGAACGGCTCAACGACTTCTGGACCCTGCACTGGCGCTACCAGCTCCACGACCGAAGGGCCGACCCGCAGTTCCCCGCGGTGTCGGCCCTGGCGGTCTGGTGGACCCACGAATACGCGGCGGTCCGCGACGCCTTCACGGCGTGAGCGTCGGGCGCCGCGCCCTCACGACGGGAGCGGCCAGCACCGCCCCCTCACGAACGGGAGCGTCCGGCGTCGCCCGGTCGCCCGGTTCGTCAGCCCGTCTCCGCGTCGGACGGCGGGGTCGTGCCCGGGTTGCCGTTGCCGCCCGTCGGCTCGCCGCCGCCGGTCGTCTCGCCGCCGGTCGGCTCGCCCCCGGTCGTCTCGCCGCCCGTCGGCGTGTCCGTCGGCGTCGGCGTGCCCGTGGGCGTGGTGGGCGGGGTGGTCGTCGGCTCCGTCGGCTCCTGCGGCGGCGGCGTCGTCGCGGGGTCCGTCGGCTGGTACGACGTCTCCGGCGGCCACGGGTTCTGGGTCTGGCCGCCGTCCGTCCTGCCCGGGTCCTGCGACGGCTCCGCGGTGGTCTCCTGCGAAGGCGTGGGCTCCTCGGAGGCCGTCGACGGCGACTTGCTGACGGTGGGCGTGATGACGCCCTTCTCCCCGCCCTTCCCGCCCGTCTTGTCGAGCGCGAAGACGACTCCGGCGACGACCGCGATCAGCGCGAGCGCCGCGAACAGCCACACCTTGCCGCGGCCGCCGCCACCGCCCCGCGGACCGTAGGACCCGTCCTGGCCGTAGCCGCCGGAGCCGCCCGTACCGCCGCCGTATCCACCGCTGTATCCGCCGTCGTCCGGGTTGACCGGGGGCAGGAGCGGGCCCTGCGCGGTCTCGCCGTGCATGGGGTGCCCCATGGCGGCCGTCGCGGCCATGCCGCCGACCGGGGTGTGCCCGCCCTCGTGCGTCTCGACCGGCCCGGTGTTCCACGTGCCGGTGTGGCCGCCCTGCTGCTGGAGCATCTGCAGGCCGTACTGGATGAGGCCGCGCATCTCCTCGGCGCTCTGGAACCGGTCGTCCGGCTCCTTCGCGAGCGAACGCATCACCAGGCCGTCGAGCTCCGGCGGCGCGCCCTGCGCCACGTCGGACGGCGGGATCGGCGCGTCCTGGACGTGCTGGTACACGACGGACAGCGGGGTCTCACCGGTGAACGGGGGCCGCAGCGCGAGCAGTTCGTAGAGGAGGCAGCCCGTCGCGTACAGGTCGGAGCGGTGGTCGACGGCCTTGCCGAGCGCCTGCTCGGGCGAGAGGTACTGCGGGGTGCCCATGACCATGCCGGTCTGGGTCATCGTCGACTGCGCGCCGTGCAGGGCGCGGGCGATGCCGAAGTCCATGACCTTGACGGCGCCGCCGTGCGTGATGATCACGTTCGCCGGCTTGATGTCGCGGTGCACGATGCCGTGCTGGTGCGAGTAGGCCAGCGCCTCCAGGACTCCGGAGACGATGATGAGGGCCTGCTCGGGCCCGGGGGCCTCGGCGCTGAGCAGCAGCTCGCGGATGGTGCGGCCCTCGACCAGCTCCATCACGATGTACGGCACGGGCCGGCCGGCCACGAGGTCCTCGCCGGAGTCGTACACGGCGACGATGGCGTGGTGGTTGAGCCCGGCGACGGACTGCGCCTCGCGGGTGAAGCGGGCCTTGGAGACCGGGTCCTCGGCGAGGTCGGCGCGGAGGAGCTTCACGGCGACCGTGCGGCCCAGCCGAACGTCCTCGGCGGCGAAGACCTCCGCCATGCCGCCGCGGCCCAGACGGTGGGTCAGGCGGTAGCGCCCGTCGCCGACGACTCCGCCGACGCCCCAGGACTCCGCCGACGCGTCCGGCACACCGCCACCTGATCCGGATTCGGGTGCCATCAGTCCTCGCCGTCGTCTGTCGTGCCGTGTCCAGTCGTCACGCTACAGGCTCCGTACGACATCACGGTCCGAGATGGACCGGCCATCCAACCCCGCCCGCGTACACCTGTGCAAATTCGACGCTTTCATCCGCCGCCGAGGAAACGGTTCCTGTGCGCAGGGTCACGGAACGGGCACCCGGCTTGACGTGTCACTGCCCTGGGGCAGACTTGGCCAGGAAAATCCGGATCAACGCCGCCACGCGCGCGTAGGGGGAAGCACAGATGAGCCAGGACGGCGCACAGGGCCGCTATGCGGGCGGTTCGGTCGCGGGCGGCCGGTACCAGCTGCGCGACCTTCTCGGCGAGGGCGGCATGGCGTCGGTGTACCTGGCCTACGACAGCGCGCTCGACCGGCAGGTCGCCATCAAGACGCTCCACACCGAGCTCGGCCGCGAGCAGTCCTTCCGCGAGCGGTTCCGGCGCGAGGCGCAGGCCGTCGCGAAGTTGTCGCACACCAACATCGTCTCGGTCTTCGACACCGGCGAGGACACCCTCGACGGCGCCGTCATGCCGTACATCGTCATGGAGTACGTGGAGGGGCAGCCGCTCGGCTCGGTCCTCGCATCGGACATCCGGCAGTACGGCGCGATGCCGGCCGACAAGGCGCTGAAGGTCACGGCCGACGTGCTGGCCGCCCTGGAGGTCAGCCACGAGATGGGCCTGGTCCACCGGGACATCAAGCCGGGCAACGTGATGACGACCAAGCGCGGCATCGTCAAGGTCATGGACTTCGGCATCGCGCGCGCCATGCAGTCCGGCGTCACGTCGATGACCCAGACCGGCATGGTCGTCGGCACCCCGCAGTACCTCTCCCCCGAGCAGGCCCTCGGCCGCGCGGTGGACGCCCGCTCCGACCTCTACTCGGTCGGCATCATGCTCTTCCAGCTGCTCACGGGCCGGCTCCCGTTCGACGCCGACTCCCCGCTGGCCATCGCGTACGCGCACGTGCAGGAGGAGCCGGTCGCCCCGTCCACCGTCAACCGGGCGGTGACGCCGGCGATGGACGCGCTCGTCGCCCGCGCGCTGCGAAAGAACCCGAACGAGCGGTTCCCGAGCGCGGCGGCGATGCGCGACGAGTGCCTCCGGGTGCTCGCGGCCGGTCAGACCGGCGCTCCGGTGATCGTCCAGGGCGGCCCGGTCATCAGCGGCGCGGGTGTCGGCTCGGCGGTCTTCCCGCCCGTCGGCCAGACCCCGCCGCCGACCCCGCACCCCGGCCTGCCCGGGGTGCAGCAGCCCTACCAGCCGGGACCGTACGGCCCCGCGACCCCCGCGCCCGCGTACGGCTACCCGCAGGCGCCGACGCCCGCGCCGATGCAGTACCAGACGCCGGCGGCTGCGGGCCCGGTGTCGTACCAGCCCCCCGGTCCCGCCTCGTACGCCCCGACCCACACGTCGGCCTCCTCCTCGACCGGCGGCGGTTCACGACGGACGCCGATGCTCGTGGGCGCGATCATCGCCGCGCTGCTCGCCGTCGGCGGTGTGCTCGTGGCACTCGACAGGAACAAGGACGACCCGGGCACGGAGGCGGGCGGCACGGGAACGGACCAGAGCCAGACCGCGGCCCCGGGCCACAAGGGGCCTGACCTGACCAAGACGATCGACCCGAAGAAGTGCTCCCAGCCGAGGGAGTCGAGTGACGACCCGGAGAAGTTCGAGGTCCCGAACTTCACCTACAAGAACATCCAGTCGGTGAAGGACTGCGTCCGTGCGGCCGGGTGGAAGATCATGACCCAGACCCCGGTCGACGAGGCGACCTACGGCGAGGGCACGGTCCTGGAGCAGTACCCGCCGGCCGGTGAGGACATCACCGACAAGGACGCCGAGTTCACCCTCAAGATCTCGACGGGCAACCCGCCGCAGTAGCCCCGGAGTCCCGAGGCGCACTCCGGCTCTCCTTCACGGGCGCTGACCCGGATCCGCGACGGCCGACCCGGCTACGTCCGCCGGCCCGGGTACGTCCGCCGAGCCGGCTACGTCCGCTGATCCAGATACGCCGGCCGACCCGGCTACGTCCGCCGGCCCGGACCTACGGGGCCGACCCCTACGTCCGCGGGCCCGCCTCCACGTCCGCTGACCCGTCCTTACTTCTGTCGACCCCGTCCCGGATGCCGGAAGCGTCCCGTCATGTGACGCTGAGTCGACCATCTCGGCTGTTCGGTACGGGAGGGGGTCACCCGGTGACTCCAGTACTCCGCAGGGCACGCGCGCGGGCCTATGGCCCCGCGCTGACCTGCGTGTTCACCTGCGCGTGCATGCTGTACGCCGCACCCCTCGGGTCCGGGCGGGACCTGGCGTACGGGGTGGAGGCGCCCGGCAGTCCGGGGGGCACCACGGCCCCGCCGCCGGCGACCGGGACCAGTCCGGCGCCGTCACCCCCGTCACCCCCGCCGCCCCCGTCGACCTCCCCTCCGGCTTCGGCGCCACCCCCCTCCTCCACTCCGCCGTCCCCGACCGCCGCTCCCACCCGGTCCCCTTCCACGTCGGCCACCGCGCCCTCCTCCGGCTCCGCTTCACCGGGGCGGTCCGGGGGCGTCGGTACGCCCCCGTCCCCGGCGCCCGCGCCGACCGGCACCGGGGCGCCCGCCCCGTCAGCGTCGAACGTCGAGCCCAGCGACGCCCCCGCGCCCAGCGGCTCCGCCTCCCTGGCGGGCCGGCCCGCCGGTGAGGGGCGGCCCCGGCCCGGGCGCTCCGTGCCACCCCGTCCCACGGAGCCCTCGCCGGACGACTCCCGTACCGAAACGGCAACAGACCCGCTGACCCCGGAAGCAGAAGAGGAGGAGGCCGAAGCGGTACGCGAGGAGGACCCGTTCCTGACGGAGGTGGCGCCCGCGAGTCGGCCCGGCGTTGCGCCCCGCGAGGCGGCCGAAGCCGTCCCCGCCCTCGTCGACCAGCGGATTCCCGTCCTCACGCTGGGCGTGGGACTGGCCCTGATGGGGCTCGGGATCGGTTTTCTCGGGGTGCGGATGCGCCGCCGCTGAGCCCGCCGGGCGCTCGGGTCCCCCTTGAGGCGGACCCGCCGCTTCCGTCTCAAGGCGGTTGTCCGCCTGGACATACCCGGTATACATACTGAGTATGTCGATCCGTCACGGGCTTCTCGCCCTCCTCGAACGCGGCCCTCGGTACGGCTCCCAGCTCCGTACGGAGTTCGAGTCCCGCACCGGTTCCACCTGGCCGCTCAACGTCGGCCAGGTCTATACGACCCTCAACCGCCTCGAGCGCGACGGCATGGTCGCCCAGGGGGGTGAGGACACGGCCGGGCACACGCTCTACACGATCACCGACAGCGGCCGCGCCGAGCTCAGGGCCTGGTTCGAGAACCCGGTGGACCGCACCAGCCCCGCCCGTGACGAGTTGGCCATCAAGCTCGCCATGGCCGTGGGAGCCCCCGGCGTCGACATCCGCGACGTCATCCAGTCCCAGCGCCGGCACACCGTGAAGGCCATGCAGGACTACACCCGCCTCAAGGCCCAGGCCCTCGTCGCCGTCGAGAGCAGCGCGGCGCGGGAACGGGACGACGTGGCCTGGCTGCTCGTCCTGGAGCAGCTGATCTTCCAGACCGAGGCCGAGGCGCGCTGGCTCGACCACTGCGAGTCCCGGCTGATCCGACTGTCAGCGACGGCGACGGCGACGGCCGCGAACGCGCCGGTCGCACCAGGCGCCCATGCGGCCTCGCACGCGCCGGTCGCGCCGGTCGCGCCGGTCGCGCCGGGCTCCCCGGTCGCGCCGCACGCGTCGAGCGCGCCGCGCTCCGACCTCGGCCGCTGATCCCGGGGCCCGCGCGCCCCAACCCCGTACCACCGACGTACGACCCTTCCACCGCTCGTTCCCGTACCCGGCCGACCGCCGTGTACGTCCAAGGGGGACCCTTCATGTCCGCACAGCAGCCCGTGCTGCAACTCACGAACCTGACCCGCGTCCACGGCGCGGGCGCCACCGAGGTGCACGCCCTGCGCGGCATCGACCTCGCCGTGTACCCCGGTGAACTCGTCGCCGTCATGGGCCCGTCCGGCTCCGGCAAGTCCACGCTCCTGACCATCGCGGGCGGCCTCGACACCGCCACCTCGGGCCAGGTGATCGTCGAGAACACCGACATCACCACCGCCGGCGTGAAGGAACTCGCGGCCCTGCGCCGCCGCAGCATCGGATACGTCTTCCAGGACTACAACCTCATCCCGGCGCTCACCGCCGCCGAGAACGTGGCCCTGCCCCGCGAGCTGGACGGGACCTCCGCCCGCAAGGCGCGCGTCGAGGCCGTCGGCGCACTGGAGGAGATGGGGCTCGGCCACCTCGCCGACCGCTTCCCCGACGAGATGTCCGGCGGCCAGCAGCAGCGCGTCGCCATCGCCCGCGCCCTCGTCGGCGACCGCCGGCTCGTCCTCGCCGACGAGCCGACCGGTGCCCTCGACTCCGAGACCGGCGAGTCCGTGCTCGCCCTCCTCCGCAGCCGCTGCGACGCGGGCGCCGCCGGCGTCCTCGTCACCCACGAGCCGCGGTTCGCCGCCTGGGCCGACCGCGTCGTGTTCCTGCGGGACGGCGCCATCGTCGACCAGACCGTGCGCAGCGAGGCCGATTCCCTGCTGTCGGGCCAGGTGGCTGAGGCGTGAAGACCTGGTTCCACTCCTGGCGGGCCGCTATCCGCATCGCCCGTCGTGACGCCTGGCGCTCGAAGGGCCGCAGCGCCCTCGTCCTGGCCATGATCGCCCTGCCGATCCTGGGCGTCAGTGCCCTCGATCTGACCTTCCGCAGCTCGGAGCTGTCCCCCGCCGAGCAGGCGACGAGGTCGATGGGCACGGCCGACGCGATATTCCGGGACGCCCACGTCGAGGGTGTCCCGATCTTGCAGGACCCGAGCGGCGAGATGCACACGCCGGTCACGGAGTACAAGGACCGACCGTGGCCGAACGGCGCCACCGATGTCACCAGGGCCTTCCCCGCGGGTTCCACGGTCCTCAAGGACAGCTCCGGATCGGCCAAGCTGACCACGACCCACGGTCTGCTCACGGCCGACGTGCGTGAGTTGAAGGCGTCCGATCCGATGGCCCGGGGCATCATGACCCTCCTTTCGGGGCGCTTCCCGGAGAAGGGCGACGAGGTCATGGCGACCTCTCACTTCCTGGAGAGCAGCGGTCTGTCGGTCGGCTCGACCCTTTCCGCCCGCAACTTCGACCGTCCGTACCGCATCGTCGGCTCCTACGAAATTCCCGACGCGCTCGCCGCCGACCAGGTCAACGCGCTGCCCGGGGCCTTCCTCGCCCCGTACGCCAAGGCGGTCGAGAAGGCCGGCCTTTCCGCCCCCGAAACCTCCACCGCCTACCTGGTGGGCAAGCCGGGTGGTTTCACGTGGAACATGGTCAAGGAGATCAACGCCAAGGGCGTGGTCGTCGCCTCGCGCGCCGTCCTCCTCGCCCCGCCCGCCGATGCCGAGGTGCCGCTCTACCAGAAGGAGAGCTGGGGCAGGTACGAGTCCAGCCCGGCGGCCGACGCCACCGAACTCGCCGCCATCGGGACCGTCGTGGGCCTGGCGATGCTGGAGATCTGCCTGCTCGCCGGACCGGCCTTCGCGGTCGGCGCCCGCCGCTCGCGCCGCCAGCTCGGTCTCGTCGGGGCCAACGGCGGTGCCCGCAGCCACATCCGGGCCATCGTGCTGAGCGGCGGGCTGGTCATCGGTGTCGCGGCCGCCGTCACCGGCACCGTCCTCGCCGTGATCCTCACCCTGGCGCTCCAGCCGGTCCTCGAGGACATGATGAACCAGCGGTTCGGCGCCTTCGACGTCCGGCCGCTCGAACTCCTCGGCATCGCGCTGCTCGCCGTTCTGACCGGTCTGCTCGCGGCGATCGTGCCGGCCGTCACCGCTTCCCGGCAGACCGTCCTCGCCTCGCTCACGGGCCGTCGCGGTGTCCGTCGCAGCAGCCGGGTACTGCCGCTGATCGGTCTCGGGGCCGTCCTGCTCGGAGGGGCGATCGCCCTCTTCGGCTCCATGGTCTCCGAGCAGTTCATCATCGTGGCGGGCGGCTCGGCGATCGCCGAGCTGGGCGTCGTGGCCATGACCCCGGCCCTGGTGGGCCTGTTCGGGCGGGCTGGGCGCTGGCTGCCGCTGTCGCCGCGGCTCGCGCTCCGGGACGCCGTCCGCAACCGGGGGCGTACGGCCCCGGCCGTCGCCGCCGTCCTCGCCGCCGTCGCGGGCACGGTCGCCGTCTCCACCTTCATGGCCAGCAGCGAGGCGCAGAACAGGGCCCGTTACGAGGCCCGGCTGCCGCACGGGGCGGTCTCCACCTTCGTCCTGGAGGAAGGCGGCCGGGACGTTCCGGCGGTCCGCGAGGCCATCCAGCGCTTCTTCCCGGTGGACGTGCGGGCCGACGTCGAGCGCGTCTCGGTCGGAAAGCCCGGCTGTCCTCCCTGGGGCGGCGGAGCGGGCTGCGGCCGCTACGAGGTCGTGATCCCCCCGGCGAACGTGTGCCCGCTGCACGCCGTGCTCCCCGACGGCAGTGACCCCAGCGAGAAGTACACCCCCGAACAGCGCCGGAAGATGATCACCGAGGACTGGCGGTGCGCCCACTCCGAGGGCGGCTATCTCCCCGTCGACGGCGGGCTGCTCGTGGGCGACGCCAAAGTTCTCCAGGTCCTCGGCATCGACGACCCGGGTGCGGTGAAGGCCCTGGAGGAGGGCAGGATCGTCAGCTTCTCCCGGATGGAGATCGACAAGAACGGCACCATCGGGATCAAGCAGATCACCGACATCGCCGCCGCCGACAGGGCCTCCGAGCAGGGCCGTCCCGTGCCCGGCGAGGTCAGCTCAGTCGCCGCCTACCTGGTGCCCGAGGGGCAGAAGTCCTACGGCGTCAGGGCGCTGATGACCCCGGCCACCGCCAAGGCCGCCGGTCTCGCCACCCTGCCCGCGGGCTCGTACTTCAGCACCGAGCGGATGCCGGACGGCGAACAGCGCCAGAAGCTCGACGGCGAACTCGCCAAGCTCGGCAGCAGCGTCGATCTGCACGTGGAGGAAGGTTTCGTCAACGACGACAGCCTCTTCCTGGTCGCCCTGGCGATCTTCGCGGGCCTCGTGACCATCGGCGCCGCCGGCATCGCCACCGGCCTCGCCCAGGCCGACGCCGAGGCCGACCTCAAGACGCTCGCCGCCGTCGGCGCCCCGCCCCGGGTCCGCCGCACCCTCAGCGGCTTCCAGTGCGGAGTCGTCGCGGCGATGGGCGTGATCCTCGGATCGGCGGCCGGAGTCCTCCCGGCGGTAGGCCTCCGTCTCACCGACGAACGCGAACAGATCCGCTACTACGAGGAGGCGCTCCTCCAGGGCTGGGACAACGGCCTGTCCGGCCCGCCGTACGTCCCGATCGTCGTCCCCTGGGAGACCCTCGCGGGCCTGCTCATCGCCGTCCCGCTGGGCGCCGCGCTGCTCGCCGCGCTGGTCACCCGCTCCCGCGGTGCGCTGGCCCGGCGCGAGGCGACCTGACGGTCTTCGTTGCCGTCCTGTGCCCCTGTACGAGGGTGGATCACCCTCGTACAGGGGCACACCCCGTGGTGACGCATGTGTACGAGAGAATGGCGGCATGGAGATGCCGAGGAATGACAGGTCGCAGGAGAGCCCCCAGGTCCTCATCGTGGGACAGGACGGGATGGCGCTCGGCGGCACTCAGGGCGACGACGAACCCCGCGAGGTCCCGGTGACGGAAATGGTCGAGCAGCCTGCGAAGGTCATGCGGATCGGCAGCATGATCAAACAGCTCCTGGAGGAAGTACGCGCGGCACCTCTCGACGAGGCCAGCCGGGTGAGGCTCAAGGACATCCACGCGAGCTCCGTGAAGGAGCTGGAGGACGGACTCGCGCCGGAGCTGGTCGAGGAACTGGAGCGGCTCTCGCTGCCGTTCACGGACGAGACGATCCCCTCCGAGGCGGAGCTGCGCATCGCGCAGGCCCAGCTCGTGGGCTGGCTGGAGGGCCTCTTCCACGGCATCCAGACCGCGCTGTTCGCCCAGCAGATGGCGGCCCGCGCGCAGCTGGAGCAGATGCGCAGGGCGCTGCCTCCGGGTACGTCGCACGACGAGGACGACGACGACCGCGGCCCCGGCCATCCGGTCCGCTCGGGGCCGTACCTGTAGGCAACCGGAAGACGGAAGGGGCCCGGCACACACGGTGTGGCGGGCCCCTTTTTCGTGTGCCCGTCAGACGGGAGTGGAGGCCAGGCGGGGCTGAGGGCCAGGTGCGGCTGAGGTCCAGGGCTGGCGCTCGCGGTCCGGCGCCGTCAGGCCTGGGGGGCGAGGAGCAGCACCTTGCCGACGTGGCTGCCGGACTCCAGCGCACGGTGCCCCTCGGCGGCATCCGTCAGCGGCACCGTACGGTCGACGACCGGCCGGACCGTACCGGCACCGATCAGCGGCCAGACGTGCTCCCGTACGGCGGCGACGATCGCCGCCTTCTCCTGCGGCGGGCGGGAGCGCAGTGTCGTCGCCATGACGGCGGCGCGCTTCGCGAGCAGCGCCCCGAGGTTCAGCTCGCCCTTCACCCCGCCCTGGAGCCCGATGACGACGAGGCGGCCGTTCACGGCCAGCGCCTTCACGTTCCGCTCCAGGTACTTGGCGCCCACGATGTCCAGGATGACGTCCGCGCCCGCTCCGTCGGTGGCCTTGTGCAACTCCTCGACGAAGTCCTGCTCGCGGTAGTCGATGAGGATGTCCGCGCCGAGGTCGGCACAGCGTGCCAGCTTCTCGGGACCTCCCGCGGTGACCGCGACCCGCGCCCCGACCGCCTTGGCCAGCTGGACGGCCATCGTGCCGATCCCGCTCGCCCCGCCGTGCACGAGCAGCGTCTCGCCCGGCCGCAGGTGGGCGATCATGAAGATGTTGGACCAGACGGTACAGACGACCTCCGGGAGCGCGGCGGCCGTGGCCAGGTCGACGCCCTCGGGGACGGGGAGCAGCTGGCCGGCCGGGACGGCCACCTTCTGCGCGTAGCCACCGCCGACGAGCAGCGCGCACACCTCGTCACCGACGGCCCAGCCGGACACTCCCGGGCCGAGGGCGGTGATCCGGCCGGAACACTCCAGGCCGGGGTACGGGGAGCTGCCCGGCGGCGGGTCGTAGAAGCCCTGGCGCTGGAGCAGGTCGGCGCGGTTGACGGCGCTCGCCGCGACCTCGACGAGCACCTCGCCCTCGCCGGGTACGGGATCGGGCACCTCGGCCCAGACGAGGGCCTCGGGGCCGCCGGGTTCCGGAATCGTGATCGCATACATGGCGGCGAGGCTACTCCCGCCGCCGTCCCGGGGCGTGGTGGTCCTGGCCCCGGGAGGTGAGGGCGCTCCCGGCCCCGGGGTGGAGCGACCGCTCCCGGCTCAGTCCTCCCGCGGTGTGCTGAGTGGGGTGACCGGCACCGCGCGCACGATGGTGATCAACCGGTCGGTCAGCTGGAGCGGATTGGCCGCGGGGTCGTCGTACCCGAGGAGCCGGTGGCCACGGAGCACGCTCACCACCAGGTCGCCGGTCTCCCGCGGGCTCTTGCCGGCCTCGCTCTTGGTCACCGGCCGTTCCACCAGGTCGAGACCGGATCCCTGTTGGATCAGGTCCTCCATGACCGTGCCGGCGCTGGGGCTCAACACGGAGAGACCGAGCAGGCGGCCGGCGGCGCTGGCGCTGGTGATGACCGCGTCCGCGCCGGACTGGCGCAGCAACGGCGCGTTCTCCTCCTCGCGGACCGCGGCGACGATCTTCGCGCCCCGGTTGAGCTGGCGGGCCGTGAGGGTGACCAGGACGGCCGTGTCGTCGCGCTGGGTGGCGATGACGATCTGCCGGGCCCGCTGCACCTCGGCGCGGAGCAGCACATCACTACGGGTCGCGTCACCGATGACGCCGACGAACCCGTCCGCGTTCGCCGTCTCGATCACCTTGCTCGACGGATCGACGATGACGATCTGTTCCTTGCTCAGGCCGGTCGCGCAGAGGGTCTGGATCGCGGACCGCCCCTTGGTACCGAAGCCGACGATGACGGTGTGGTCGCGCAAGGTGGACCTCCAGCGGTTCAGCCGGAACTCCTCGCGGGTCCGCTCCGTGAGGACCTCGAGAGTGGTGCCGACCAGGATGATCAGAAACAGCACGCGCAGGGGCGTGACCAGCAGGATGTTGGCGAGCCGCGCCGAGTCGCTGTGCGGGACGACGTCGCCGTACCCGGTGGTGGAGAGCGTGACGGTCGCGTAGTAGGCGCAGTCGAGGAAGTCGAGCGTCTCGTTGGCGTTGTCGTGGTAGCCCTCGCGGTCGACGTAGACGATGAGGACCGTCAGGGCCAGCACACCGAGCGCCATGAGCAGCCGCTTGCCGACCTGGCGCAGCGGCCGCTCGACCTCCTGGCGGGGCAGCGTGACCCGCGGTCCGGAGAGTTTCTCGTCCGCGTGGCGGGCCATCACGTCACGACTGGGAAGTTTCACGTGAAACACGCTCCTTGGGCCGGCACGGCCCCCGCTTCGGTCGGCCAGGGAAGGTCGAGGATGTCCAGCTCCTGGCCGGGCCGCGCGCCGCCGGGCGGCACGACGGCCAGGCCGTCCGCCGCGGCGATGCCCCGGAGCATGGCCGGTCCGTTGTAGCGCAGGGGTACGGCCTGCCCGCCACGGCGGACGACCGGGACGAGCCGCGTGTCGTACGGATGCCCGTGCACCTCGTCCTGAACGGCGGCGCGGGGCGGGGACGGGGGCGACGCGTTCGCTCCGGCTTCGGCTCCCTTGAGGGCCGTGAGCAGGGGCTCGGCGAGGGTGAGGAGTCCGGAGACGGCCGCGAGCGGATTGCCGGGGAGCCCGACGAGATGCCGGACGGGACGGCCCGGGGCGGGTTCGGCGTCGAGGCGGGCGAGCAGCATCGGGTGACCCGGCCGGACTTTCACGCCGTCGACGAGGAGGGTGGCGCCCGCCTTGTCGAGCACCCCGTGGACGTGGTCCACGGGCCCGGCGGCGGTCCCGCCGGTGGTGACGACGAGATCGGCGGGGGAGCCGGTCACGGCGTCGTACAGCTCCTCGGCGTCGTCACCGATACGTCGGGTGGCGAGGACGTCGGCGCCGAGCGCGGTCAGCCAGGGGCCGAGCATCGGGCCGAGGGCGTCACGGATGAGCCCCTCGTGGGGGAGGCCCGCCGTGAGCAGTTCGTCGCCGAGGACCAGGATCTCCACGCGTGGGCGGGACGGCACGGGCAGCTCGTCGTAGCCGGCGGCGGCGGCGAGGCCCAGTACGGCGGGGGTCACGGTGGTACCCGCGGGAAGCAGCTCGTCGCCCGAGCGGCACTCCTGGCCCCGAGGACGGATGTCCTGCCTCGGAACCACCTCGCGCAGGGCGCGCAGCAGGAGGGCGGGATCGGTTCCTGCTCCCACCTGCTCGGGGCTGGCATCCTCGACACGGGCGTCCTCGATAGGAGAGGGCTCGGCAGGGGCAGGCTCGGTACGCGAGTGTTCGGTACGGAGGACGGCGGTGGTCCCGGCGGGGACGCGGGCGCCGGTGGCGATCCGTACGGCCTCACCGGCGACCGACACGTGCGCGGACGCCTGCCCGGCGAGCACGGCGGCGTCCTCGCGCACCGTCCAGGGGCCGGGGCCCGCGACCGCCCAGCCGTCCATGGCGGAGGTGTCGAAGGGCGGCAGGTCGGTGAGGGCGAGGAGCGGCTCGGCCAGGACCTGGCCGAGTGCCCGCCCGAGGGGAACGCCCAGCGGCGCACGGCCGTCCCGGGCGGCGGCCCCGGCTCGTATGGCGGCGGCTCGCGCCTCGGGCCAGGCGGTGGCCCGGTGCGGCTGCCCGGCGCGCGCGTCGGTGGCGGCGCCCGGGGTCACCGGGGCGGGTTCCTTCAGGTTCATCCGGCCTCGTCCTGCTCGGCGGCCCAGCGCTGGGCCAGCGCGGCGGCCTTGCGGGCGGCCTCGGCGACCGCCTCCGGACCGCCCTCGGCGCCCGCGCGCGCCGCCGCGTACCCGACCAGGAAGGTGGTCAGGGGCGCGGCGGGACGGGCCACTCCGTGGGCGGCGTCACGGGCCAGGTCGAGCAGCACGCCGGTGTCGACGTCCAGCTCGATACCCAGCTCGTCCTTGACTGCGGTGATCCATTCATCCAGCACGGTCCCATGCTCCCTGATGCGGGCCCGGGCCGTGGCGATGTCCTCCCAGGTGTCGCAGTCGAAGGAGGCCAGGGGGCCACCGGCGACCCGGACGGGGCGGAGCACGTGGGTGAGATGGCGCAACGGCAGGTGGGCGAGGCCTCGGTGGTCCTGCGTGAGACGGCGCAGCTCACGTCGGAGCGGCCCCGTCCGGTACGCGGCGACGAGCGGCTGGTCCCTCCCCTCGGCGTCGACGAGGAGCGCGACCTCCGCCTCGGGTGCCCCGTCGAGCGCCGCCACGAGGTCCCGGACGGTGTCCCCGTCCAGGAAGGGAAGGTCGGCGGAGAGAACGAGGAGGACGGCGGCCTCCGTCTCCCGGACGCCGGCGTCGAGAGCGGCCACCGGCCCGCCGCCGGGCGGCTCCTCCCGGGTCCAGCGGACGGGGCGTGCCGTCGGGCGCGGAACGCCGACGACCACGGTCAGGCCCGCGTCGGGGCAGGCCCCGAGGACCCGGTCGAGAAGGGGCCTCCCCCCGACCCGTACCGCGGGCTTGTCGGAACCGCCGAGGCGCCGGGCGGCGCCCCCGGCGAGCACGACGGCGTCGTAGGCGGTGGTCACCCCAGCAGTATGGGGCGCGGAGGCCGGCGAGTGCCCGGCGCGTCCCACTCAGAGAGACGGAGCGCGCCGGACGGACGGCTTCCACGGACGGGGAGAGCCCTGCCGAGCGGCCCGACTACCCCGAGGAAACCGACGACCCCGGGGAACGCGAACGGCCCGAGCGACCCGAACAGCCCGAGCGGCCTGAGCGGCCCGAGCGGCCCGAGCGGCCTGAGCCACCCGAGGAACCCGAGGGACCGCTGCAGGGACATCCCCCACCGCCGGGGCCGGCCGCCATGGGAGGGCGCGGCCCGGACCGGCGCTGGCCGTCAGATCGTACGGAGCAGGACCGCGGGCTGCTCGACGCAGTCCGCCACGTACCGCAGGAAACCGCCCGCCGTCCCGCCGTCGCAGACGCGGTGGTCGAAGGTGAGCGAGAGCTGCACCACCTGACGGACGGCCAGTTCGCTCTGGTGTACCCAGGGCTTGGGGATGATCCGGCCGACGCCGAGCATGGCGGCCTCGGGGTGGTTGATGATCGGCGTGGATCCGTCGACCCCGAACACCCCGTAGTTGTTGAGGGTGAACGTGCCACCCGTCAGATCGGCCGGGGTGAGCGCGGACTGCCGGGCCGACTCCGTCAGCCGGGCGAACTCCGCCGTCAGCGACTCGGCCGTGCGGGCACCCGCGTCCTTGACCACGGGGACGACGAGACCGCGCGGGGTCTGGGCGGCGAAGCCGAGGTGCACGGCCGGCAACCGCACGATCTCCCTGGCGGCGGTGTCCACGGTGGAGTTGAGCTCGGGGAACCGGGCCAGGGCATGGACGCAGATCCGGGCGAGGAGCGCGAGCAGCGAGATCTTCGGCCCGCCCGCCGCGTTCATCGCCGACCGTGCCGCCATCAGCTCGGTCGCGTCGGCGTCCACCCAACAGGTCGCGTCCGGGATCTCCGTACGGCTGCGCGACAGCTTGTCCGCCACGGCGCCACGGACCCCGCGCAGCGGAACCCGCTCACCGGCCGTAACGACGCCCGCCGGAGCAGCGGCGACCGCGGGGGCCTGGCGGGCCTCGGGGGCCTGGGGGGCGACCGCACGGTCCAGGGCCGTGAGGGCCAGCTCCACATCGGCGCGCAGGATCAGCCCCTCGGGCCCCGATCCCCGCACCTCCCGGAGGTCGAGCCCCCGGTCCCTGGCCAGCTTCCGCACGAGCGGCGAGATGACCGGCACCGGGCCCTCGTGCACTCCCCCACCCACGCGGACGGGCGCCGAAGCCGGTGAGGTGGTCGTCGAAACCGGAGCGACGGACGCCGGAGCGGGAGCGGCGGCGGTCGGCGCCGAGGCGACGGACGCCGGAGACCCGGCCGTGCCCCTCGGGACCGTTGCGGTGGGGGGCTCAGACGTCCGCGCCACGGCCGGGCTCTCGTGCCGCACCCGACGGCGCCGGGCGGCGGGCCCCGCCGTGCCGTAACCGACCAGCACGTTGCCCGAGTACTCGGACGAGACGGCGGAAGCGGCGGCCTCATCCGAGGCGCCGGAAGCCGAAGGGACGGGGGCCGAGGCGCCGGACGCCGCCGCGGCCCCGTTCCCGTCCGCGTCCGTACCGCCCACCGCGACCGTCAGAAGCGGCGCGCCGACGGGCAGCTCCGTGCCCTCCTCGCCGTACCGGGCGGTGACGACACCGCCGTACGGGCAGGGCACCTCGACCATGGCCTTGGCCGTCTCGACCTCGACGACCGGCTGGTCGATGGCGACGACGTCGCCGACGGCGACCAGCCAGCGGACGATCTCCGCCTCGGTGAGCCCCTCACCGAGGTCGGGCAGCTTGAACTCGAGCACCCGCGCCATCAGTTTCCCGCCTCCCACTGCAGCCGCGCCACCGCGTCCAGGACCCGGTCCACGCCGGGCAGATGGTGCCGCTCCAGCATGGGCGGCGGATACGGGATGTCGAAGCCCGCGACCCGCAGCACCGGTGCCTCCAGGTGGTGGAAGCAGCGCTCGGTCACCCGCGCGGCGATCTCCGCGCCGGGGCCGCCGAAGCCGGTCGACTCGTGGACCACGACCGCGCGGCCGGTGCGCCGCACCGAGGCGCAGACGGTCTCGTCGTCGAAGGGCACGAGCGAGCGCAGGTCGACGACCTCCAGGTCCCAGCCCTCGGCCTGCGCGGCCTCCGCGGCCTCCAGGCAGACCGGCACCGAAGGGCCGTAGGTGATCAGGGTGGCCCCGGTGCCCCGCCGCCGTACGACGGCCTTGCCGATCGGCTCCACGCGCGCGGGGGCTTCGGGGGACCAGTCCGACTTGGACCAGTAGAGCCTCTTGGGCTCCAGGAAGACCACGGGGTCGTCGGAGGCGATGGCCGCGCGCAGCAGCCCGTAGGCGTCCTCGACGGTGGCCGGCGTGACGACATGGAGGCCGGGGGTGGCCGTGTAGTAGGCCTCGGAGGAGTCGCTGTGGTGCTCGACGCCGCCGATCCCGCCGCCGTACGGGACACGGATGACGATCGGCATCGGCATCGCGCCGCGGGTGCGGTTCCGCATCCGCGCCACATGCGAGATCAGCTGCTCGAACGCCGGGTACGCGAACGCGTCGAACTGCATCTCGACGACCGGCCGCAGGCCGTACATGGCCATGCCGACGGCCGCCCCGAGGATGCCTGCCTCGGCCAGCGGGGTGTCCGTGCAGCGGTCCTCGCCGAACTCCTTGGCGAGCCCGTCGGTGACCCGGAAGACGCCGCCGAGCGTGCCGACGTCCTCGCCCATCACATGGACGGTCGGGTCCTCGGCCATCGCGTCACGCATGGCGCGCTGGAGCGCCTGCGCCATCGTGGCCGGCTTGGGCCTGCCGGCGTTCCCCGCGGTCCTGTCCGCCGCGGGTCCGGTCGTCGCCGTCGTCATCACGCCTCACCCTCGGCATCGAGCTCGGCGCGCAGCTGCGCCGCCTGTTCGCGCAGCTGTGTGGTCTGCTCCGCGTACACATGGGCGAAGAGGTCCATCGGGTCGAGCACCGGGTCGGCGTTCATCCGCTCGCGCAGCTCCGCGGCCATCGTCTCGGCGGCCTCCGCCGCCGCGCGCCGGCCGTCCTCGTCGAGCAGACCACGCTCCGTCAGTTCCCGTTCGAGGATGAGGATCGGGTCGTGCGCCCGCCAGGTCTCGACCTCGCCTGCCGGGCGGTAGCGGGTGGCGTCGTCGGCGTTGGTGTGGGCGTCGATCCGGTAGGTGACGGCCTCGACGAGGGTGGGGCCGCCACCGCGCCGCGCGCGGGTCACGGCCTCGGTGAGCACCTGGTGGACGGCGACCGCGTCGTTGCCGTCGACGAGCCGGCCGGGCATCCCGTATCCGACGGCCTTGTGGGCCAGGGAGGGGGCGGCGGTCTGCTTGGCGAGCGGCACGGAGATCGCGAAGCCGTTGTTCTGCACGAAGAAGACCACCGGGGCCTGCCAGACGGCCGCGAAGTTCAGCGCCTCGTGGAAGTCGCCCTCGCTGGTGCCGCCGTCGCCGACCATGGCGAGCGCGACCACGTCGTCACCCTTGAGCCGGGCCGCGTGGGCGAGGCCCACCGCGTGCGGGAGCTGGGTGGCCAGCGGGGTGCAGAGCGGCGCGATGCGGTGCTCGTGCGGGTCGTAGCCGGTGTGCCAGTCGCCGCGCAGCAGGGTCAGGGCCTGCACGGGGTCGAGGCCGCGGGCGACGGCCGCCAGGGTGTCGCGGTACGAGGGGAAGAGCCAGTCCCGGTCCTCCAGGGCGAGGGCGGCTGCGATCTCGCACGCCTCCTGGCCGGTGGTGGACGGGTACACGGCGAGGCGGCCCTGCTTGGTGAGGGCGGTGGCCTGCGTGTTGTACCGGCGGCCGCGGACCAGCTCCGCGTAGAGCCGGAGCAGCAGCGCGGGGTCGGCGTCGGCCACGGCGTCCGTGCCGAGCACGCGCAGCGGCTCGGTGTCGGGCAGCAGCGGGGCGGGGTCGGTGCGCGGCTGCCATGCCGGCGGGGTGGGCCGGTGGGCGGTGACGGCACCGGGCGGCTCTTGGACTGTCGAACTGCGCTGTTGCAACGAGTCCACCTCCTCGTGGGAGCGGGCATAACACCCGAAGGCGGGTGGCGCGAGTGTGGTGCGCCTCACCTACCGATTGTTCGGTTGTGGAGGCATTTTGGCTACAGGCACCACCAGCCTGTGGACAAACGGTTCTCCACAGCCTGGGATATGAGCAGGTCGTCCATCGGAGAGAGGCGGGGGCACATGGCGGATGAACAAATGGCCGTCGACCGGAGCGGGGCTCCGGGCGACGGGACGAGCGACGAGGCGGCAGGGGGCGCGAGCGGCGGCATGGACGGCGCCCTCGGCGGCCCTGAGGCAGAGGTGCCCGGCGAGGTCCTGAGCGCGCCCGTCGGCACGCCGACGGGCGTGCTGCCGGCCCGCCCGCTGGACGCCATCGACCGGGACATCCTGCGCCTGCTGCAGACGGACGGCCGCGCCTCGGTACGCTCCGTCGCCGAACGGGTGCACGTCTCCCGGGCCAACGCGTACGCGCGCATCAACCGGCTCATCGACGACGGGGTGATCCGCGGCTTCAGCGCCCGGGTCAACCACGAACGCGCCGGGCATGGCGCCTCCGCCTACATCACGCTCAAGATCGTCCAGAACTCCTGGCGTACGGTCCGCGAGCAGCTCAAGACGCTGCCGGGCGCCACGCACATCGCCCTGGTCAGCGGCGACTTCGACGTCCTGCTCCTGGTGCACACACCGGACAACCGGACACTGCGCGAGCTGGTGCTCACCCGGCTCCAGGCGATCCCGGAGGTGCTGTCCACCCGCACCCTGCTGGTCTTCGAGGAGACGGACCTCAACACCGACCCCCGCGGCTGAGCCCCCACCGCACCCCCCGGGGGCTCCTCAGCCGGCGGTCCACAGGCCTCGGGTGAGCCGCCCCCACGCCCTCAGCGAGCCGTCCGCAGCGCCCTCAGCGAGCCGTCCGCAGCCCGTCGAAGGCCAGACGGGCGACGGTCTCCGCGAGCTGCTCCCGCTCCGCCGTCGCGTCCGGATGCGGGCGGTACCACTCCACCAGCGAGTTGATCATGCCGAAGAGCAGCCGGGTCGCGAGACGGATGTCCACATCGGCCCTCAGATCACCCTCCTCGGCGGCGGCCTTCAGCAGCTCGGCCACCCTGTGGTCGAACTCGCGACGCCGCTCCATGGCCCACCGTTCGGTGCTCGTGTTGCCGCGCACCCGAAGGAGCAGCGTCACGTATGGCAGCTCCGCGATCAGCACCTCGACCGTCCGCCGCGTGACGTACTCGACCCGCTCGACGGCCCGGCCGCGCCCGGCGCCCGGCTCGTCGAGGATCGCGAAGAGCCCGTCCAGCGCCCGGCTGACCGCCCGCCGCAGCAGCTCCTCCTTGCCTGACACATGGTGGTAGATCGACGACTTGGAGATCCCGGCCGCCTTGGAGAGGTGCTCCATGGAGGTGCCGTCGTAGCCCCGGTCGTTGAAGATCCGGACGGCGACCGAGAGCAGCGTCTCGGGGGTGTACGTGTCGCGCTTCACGGTGGTCATCGGGAGTCCTCCGCCTCCTCGGCGTACCCCCGGCGCACGAGGGCGACGCCCGGCGCGTACCGCCCCGTCGGGTACCGCTCGTGCAGCTCCCCCAGGAGCCCGGACATCCGCTGGTATCCCACCTCGGCGGCCCACTCCAGCGGGCCGACGGGGTAGTTGACCCCGAGCCGCATCGCCGTGTCCACGTCCTCGGCGGTCGCGACGCCCCGGTCGACGGCGTCGGCCGCGATGTCGGCCAGCATGGCGACCGTACGGGCCACGATCATGCCGGGCACGTCACCGATCACGGAGACCTTCTTGCCGAGGGCCTGGAAGAGGCCCACGGCCTTGTCCAGGGTCTCGGGCGCCGTGCCCTCCCTGGTGGAGAGGACGATCCGGCTCGCGCGCGCGTAGTCCAGTGCGAGGTCGAAGTAGACGATCTCCTCCCGGGGGTACTCGAAGGAGCTCTCCCCGTCCGCGAGGTTGAGCTCACCCCCGCCGGGCAGCTCGATGAATCCGAAGCCCTTCTTGCGCCGGACCTCGATCCCCGCCTCCTCGAAGAGCCCCACCAGCGGCTCGGCGGGACCCAGGTCACCCCGGACGACGATCTTCGTGGGGGCCTTCGCCGGCGGCGCCGTGTGCGGCTTCGGCCGCTCGGCGCCCTCCGCGTACGAGAACCAGCCCTGGCCGGTCTTGCGGCCGAGGCGCCCGGACTCCACGAGCCGCCGCTGAGCGAGCGAGGGCGTGAACTTCGGGTCCCGGTGGAAGGACTCCCACACGGACCGGGTGACGGCCTCGTTGACGTCCTGGCCGATGAGGTCGGTCAGCTCGAAGGGGCCCATGCGGAAGCCTCCGCAGTCGCGCAGGGCCGCGTCGATGGTGGCGGGATCGGCGGCGCCCTCCTCGTAGACCCGCAGGGCCTCCGCGTAGAAGGGGCGCGCGACCCGGTTGACGATGAAGCCGGGAGTGTCCGCGCAGCGCACCGGCGTCTTGCCCCAGCCCTTCATCGTGTCGTACGCGCGCGTGGCGACGTCCGGGTTGGTGGCGAAGCCGCTGACGACCTCGACGAGCGGGAGCAGCGGCGCCGGGTTGAAGAAGTGCAGTCCGACGAACCGGCCGGGCAGCCGCAGTCCTCCCGCGATGGCGGTGACGGAGAGCGAGGAGGTGTTGGTGGCGAGGACGGCGTCGTCGCCGACGACGTTCTCCAGGTCGGCGAAGAGCTGCTGCTTGACGGGGAGCAGTTCGACGATCGCCTCGACGACGAGCGCCGCGTCGGCGAGTTCGGCCAGGTCCTCCGCGGCGTGCAGCCGCCCGACGGCGGCCTCGCGCGCGGTGGCGTCGAGCCTGCCCTTCTCGACGAGCCGGTCCAGGCGGGCGGTGAGGGCGGCGACGGCCTCACCGGCGCGGCCCGGGGCGCTGTCGTAGAGGCGCACGGGGTGGCCGGCGACCAGGGCGACCTGGGCGATGCCCTGGCCCATGGTCCCCGTGCCGACGACGGCGACGGTGCGGTCCTGTGCGAGGGCGGTGGGCTCACTGGCGGTCACGTCGTCGCTCCCCCTGACGGTCACGTTGGCGCTCATAGGGGTGATCCTCCCCGATGGGTTTTCCACAGGATCGACGGACCCCCTTGTCCCGACCGATCGTTCGGTTACTCTAACTCCGTACGCGTCTCCCTGCCCAGCTCGACGAGGAGTTGGTCCATCCATGGCCACCGCTCAGCTGACCACCGACCGTCTGGCCGAGAAGCACCGGTCCACGCTCGACCAGGCGCTCGACACCATCCGGACCCGTGCCTACTGGTCGCCGTACCCCGAGCACCCGAAGGCGTACGGGGCGGACGGCTCGCTCGACGCGGCGGCGGGCCTCGCCGCCCATCAGGCCACGTTGAGCAGTCGCTTCGAGCTCGACCAGCCCGGCACGGACGGCTGGACCGGCGGCGAGACCTCGCCGTACGGCCCGTCGCTCGGCATCGAGTACCCGCACGCGGACATCGACGTCCTGCTGCCCGCGATGCGCGCGGGGACGGGCGCCTGGCGCGACGCGGGGGCCGAGGCCCGCGCCTTGGTCTGCCTGGAGATCCTCGCCCGGATCTCCGCCCGCACCCATGAGTTCGCCCATGCCGTGATGCACACCAGCGGGCAGGCGTTCATGATGGCGTTCCAGGCCGGCGGCCCGCACGCGCAGGACCGGGGCCTCGAAGCCGTGGCGTACGCCTACGCGGAGCAGACCCGCACCCCCGCGGGACGCGCCGACTGGTCCAAGCCCCAGGGCAAGCGCGACCCCCTGGAGTTGAGCAAGGAGTTCACCCCGGTCGGCCGCGGCGTCGCCCTGGTGATCGGCTGCAACACCTTCCCCACGTGGAACGGCTACCCGGGCCTGTTCGCCTCCCTCGCCACCGGCAACCCGGTCCTCGTCAAGCCGCACCCGCGCGCGGTCCTGCCGCTCGCGCTCACCGTCCGTGTCGCCCGCGAGGTGCTCGCCGAGGCCGGCTTCGACCCGAACCTGGTCGCGCTCGCCGTCGAGCGGCCGGGCGAGGGCATCGCCAAGACGCTGGCCGTGCGTCCCGAGATCCGGATCATCGACTACACCGGTTCCACCGAGTTCGGCGACTGGCTGGAGGCCAACGCCCGGCAGGCCCAGGTCTACACCGAGAAGGCCGGCGTCAACACGGTCGTGGTCGACTCGACCGACGACTACAAGGGCATGCTCGCCAACCTGGCGTTCTCGCTGTCCCTGTACAGCGGCCAGATGTGCACCACCCCACAGAACCTCCTGATCCCCCGCGAGGGCATCGCCACCGACCAGGGCCCCAAGTCGTACGACGAGGTCGTCGCGGACCTCGCGGCGTCCGTCGACGGTCTGCTCGGCGACGACGCCCGGGCGAACGGTCTGCTCGGCACCCTGGTCAACCCGGACGTGAAGGCGCGCCTGGAGGCCGCGGCGGGTCTCGGTGAGGTGGCGCTCGCCTCCCGCGAGGTGGCCAACCCGGAGTACCCGGACGCCGTGGTGCGTACGCCGGTCATCGTGAAGCTGGACGGCTCCAAGCCGGACGCCCAGGCCGCGTACTTCTCGGAGTGCTTCGGACCGGTCTCCTTCGCCGTCTCGGTGGACTCCACCGACGACGCTCTGGAGCTGCTGCGGCGCACGGTGCGGGAGAAGGGCGCGATGACGGTCGGGGCCTACACGACGTCGGCGGAGACCGAGCGCGCGGTGGAGGAGGTCTGCCTGGAGGAGTCGGCCCAGCTCTCGCTGAACCTCACGGGCGGGGTGTACGTGAACCAGACCGCCGCGTTCTCCGACTTCCACGGCTCCGGCGGCAACCCGGCGGCGAACGCGGCCCTGTGCGACGGCGCCTTCGTCTCCAACCGCTTCCGGGTGGTGGAGGTCCGCCGCCAGGCCTGAGGCACGCGCGCGTGGAGGCTCCACGGGGGGCCTCCACGCCCGCTGGGGGCTGGGGACCTCCGGGGGGCCGGGGCCCCCTCTAGGGGCTCTCGATCTCCGCGTAGCGCTGCACCCAGGCGTGCATGGCGATGGCGGCGGCGGCCCCGGCGTTGATCGAGCGGGTCGAGCCGAACTGGGCGATCGAGCAGACCATCTCGACGTGGGCGCGGGCCTCCTCGGTGAGTCCCGGGCCCTCCTGCCCGAAGAGCAGCACGCAGCGGCGGGGCAGCACGGTCCGCTCCAGCGGTACGGCGCCCGGCAGGTTGTCGATGCCGATGACCGCGATGCCCTCGGCCGCCGCCCACGAGATCAGCGACTCGGTGTCCGGGTGATGCCGGACGTGCTGGTAGCGGTCGGTGACCATGGCGCCCCGGCGGTTCCAGCGCCGGCGGCCCACGATGTGGACCTCCTTCGCGAGGAAGGCATTGGCGGTCCGTACGACCGAGCCGATGTTGAAGTCGTGGCCCCAGTTCTCCACGGCCACATGGAAGTCATGGCGCCGGGTGTCCAGGTCGGCGACGACCGCCTCCCGCGTCCAGTACCGGTAACGGTCCACGACGTTGCGCCGGTCGCCGCCGGCGAGCAGCTCGGGGTCGTATCGCTCGTCCTCGGGCCACGGCCCCGGATGCGGCCCGACGCCGACCTCGGGGCCGAAGCCCTCGTCGTACTGAGCCGGTTCGACGGCCCCGGCAGCGGCCTCGACTCCGGCCTCGGCCGCGGGCTTCTCTTCGGTGGTGCTCACCCGACGAGGGTACGGGGACCGTGCTCCTCACCCGTACGGCGCTGCTCGGGCAGTGCCCCGGCGGGCGGGCGCCGCAGCAGCCGGTCCCGGCGGCGCGCGACCCACGCGCCGAGCGCCACCAGGAAGGGCGTCGGCAGGAAGACGGCGTCGGCGGAGATCATCGCGAGCGAGAAGACCGGGAGTCCGAGGAGCACCGCGATCCCGGCGTGCTCCAGCATCATCGCGACCAGCAGGACGTTCTTGACCTTGCGGTGGAAGAGCGTGAAGGGGAAGGCAACCTGGATGATCACCGTGCCGTAGGTCAGCAGCATCACCATGACCCCGCTGGCTCCGAGCAGCTCGGAGAGGGCCGGCCAGGGCGTGAAGTAGTCGAGGTTGAGCGGGTAGAACAAGGCGGTGCCGTCCTGCCAGCGCGAGCCCTGGATCTTGTACCAGCCGGCCGTGGCGTAGATCAGACAGACCTCCGCCATGATCACGAACAGGGCCGTGTTGTGCGCGAGGTGGGCGAGGGCGTCGAGCAGGGTGCGCGGTTCGTCCGGCGCGTACCGGCGGACCAGCCACCACAGGCCGTTGCCGAGCCACAGGACCCATAGCAGGACGGGCAGCCACCACTCGCCGGTGATCTCGCTGAACCAGGTCGTGGCGAGGAGGAAGCCTCCGAGCACGGTCCACAGCAGCGGGCCGACGCGATCGTCGCGCGGTGGCTCGCCCGCCACGGCGGCGCGCACGTCGCGGGCCGCCCGCCGGGCGTCGAGGGACCACACCTGGGCGCAGCGGGTCAGCACGAGGTAGATCGCGGCGAGGTGCAGGACGTTGTCGCCGCCGTCGCCGACGAAGACGGAGCGGTTCTGCAGCGAGAGCACCCCGACCATGAAGACCACCGAGACGGCCCGGGTGCGCCAGCCGACCAGGAGGAGCACGGCGGAGAGCACGGCGAGCCCGTAGACGAACTCGAACCAGATCCGGCCGTCCGACCACATGAGGACGGTGAACGAGCGGTTGTCGGCGATCAGCCGCCGGGCCATCTCCCAGGACCAGGGACCGTCGGGACCGTACAGCTCGTGGCGGTGCGGCAGCTCGCGCAGCAGGAAGATCAGCCAGGTCAGCGAGAAGCCGATCCGCACGATCGCGGTCTGGTAGGGGCCGAGGGAGCGGCCCGTGACGTTCTGGACGGCGCGGGCGAGCCGGCGGTCGAAAGGCTCGCGGGTACGCGCGCGCGTGTCGGTGCCCGCGGCAGGGCCAGGGCCAGGGACCGGGGGAGTGGGGGTGGGGGCAGGGCTGCGGGTGCTCATCGGTCCGCCTCCGTGCGGCTGCGGCCGGCCACCGCGTGGCTCCGGTCGGGTTCGGCGGGCCGGTCGGCCTCGGTGACCGGCCACCACGGGAAGTCGCGGTAGGAGGGGGCGGTGTCGGTCTCCTCCGTGCTCCACCGGGGGGCGGCGACGGGCCGGGTGACGGTACGCAGCTGGACCCGCCGTACGTCCCCGGTGATCGTCCGCCCGTCGGGGCCTTCGAGGGCGGGGAGAGCGTCGAGGCGGAGCATCGCGATCCGGCGCATGTACTCCTCCGAGAGGCGGCCGCGCGACCCGTTGGGGCGGTCGTCGTCGGAGTGCGAGCCGAGGTAGAAGTCCACGGCCCGACGGAGTTCGTTCTGCTGGGCGTGGCTGGGCAGGGGGTTGTGGCGGATCGTCTCGGTGTCCTGGGCGGTGAGGTCGATCCAGCCGGTCGTGCTCAGGGCGCCGTCGGCGGTGGCGAGCTCGGCGCGGACCTCGACCGAGATGTTGTGCTGGAGCGGATTGGGCGCGAAGAGCTTCCAGTTCTGTTCGAACTCGGGGTAGACCCAGTCGTCGACGGCCTGACCGTGCCGTTTGGTCAGCGTGTTGGACGGCGCCACGTGCAGGAACACCATCGCCAGATGGACGCAGGCGAACACCCCCGCGACGGCCAGCGCCACGGCGAGGACGACCTGGTAGGGCAGGGAGAGAGCCATGATCCCTGTGGTCGCGCTGTCCGCCGCGGGAGTGGTTTCCGGAGTGTCGGCGAGGAGCTCCGCCGGGGCCGCAGGAGGGCCGTCGTGCACGTCAGCCGCGTCCCTCTCGACGTCCGCGTCCATTCCGCCCCGATCCCGATCGGCCCACCTCGGTTATCCACAGGGTTGACACCATACGGGCCGTCGACTCACCATTGAAGTCATTCAACCGAACGATCGGTCGGTAGGGGGTCCGATGACCGCAGTGACGGCAGGGACGGCAGTGACCACGGGCGTGCCCGGCGTGTCGGACGCGGCCGTGGCGGCGGAGCAGGCCGCTCACGAGGCCGTGTTCGACGCCGCCGTGGCCGCCGATGAGCGAATCGAGCCGCGCGACTGGATGCCCGAGGCCTACCGGGCCTCGCTCGTCCGGCAGATCGCGCAGCACGCCCACTCCGAGATCATCGGCATGCAGCCGGAGGCGAACTGGATCACCCGCGCGCCCTCACTACGGCGCAAGGCGATCCTCATGGCCAAGGTCCAGGACGAGGCCGGCCACGGCCTGTACCTGTACAGCGCGGCCGAAACCCTCGGCACCAGCCGGGACGAGCTGCTCGACAAGCTCCACTCAGGCCGCCAGAAGTACTCCTCGATCTTCAACTACCCGACGCTGACCTGGGCCGACGTCGGCGCGATCGGCTGGCTGGTGGACGGGGCCGCGATCACCAACCAGGTCCCGCTCTGCCGCTGCTCGTACGGGCCGTACGCCCGCGCGATGGTCCGGGTCTGCAAGGAGGAGTCCTTCCACCAGCGCCAGGGGTACGAGGCACTGCTCGCCCTCTCCCGGGGCACCGAGGCCCAGCACGCCATGGCGCAGGACGCGGTGGACCGCTGGTGGTGGCCCTCCCTGATGATGTTCGGCCCCCCGGACGACGAGTCGGCGCACTCCGCCCAGTCGATGGCCTGGAAGATCAAGCGCCACTCCAACGACGAACTCCGCCAGCGCTTCGTCGACATCGCCGTGCCGCAGGCCGAGGCGCTCGGACTCACCCTCCCCGACCCCGACCTCCGGTGGAACGAGGAGCGCGGGCACTACGACTTCGGCCCGATCGACTGGGCCGAGTTCCGGGACGTCCTCAAGGGCAACGGCCCCTGCAACGACCAGCGGCTGAGCAAGCGACGCCAGGCCCACGAGGACGGCGCCTGGGTCAGGGAAGCGGCGACCGCCCACGCGGAGAAGCACAAGCACACCGGCAAGGACGGGGAGGCACAGGCATGACGAGCGACGGTTGGCCACTGTGGGAGGTGTTCGTGCGCTCCCGCCGCGGACTGTCCCACACCCACGCGGGCAGTCTCCACGCGCCCGACGCGGAGATGGCCCTGCGCAACGCCCGCGACCTGTACACCCGCAGGAGCGAAGGCGTGTCGCTCTGGGTCGTCCCCTCCACGGAGATCACCGCCTCCTCCCCCGACGAGAAGGACCCCTTCTTCGAGCCGGCCGCGGACAAGGCCTACCGCCACCCGACGTTCTACGAGATCCCGGAGGGGGTGAAGCACCTGTGAGCACCCCCGACACGCGCGAGGGCACCGTGATCGCCGGAGCCGCCCTCGCCCTCGGCGACGACGCCCTCGTCCTCTCCCACCGCCTGGGGGAGTGGGCAGGCTCCGCCCCCGTCCTGGAGGAGGAGGTCGCCCTGGCCAACATCGCACTGGACCTCCTCGGCCAGGCCCGCATCCTGCTCTCACTCGTCGGCGACGAGGACGAACTGGCGTACCTGCGCGAGGAGCGTTCCTTCCGCAACGTCCAACTGGTCGAGCAGCCGAACGGCGACTTCGCCCACACCATCGCCCGACAGCTCTACTTCTCCACCTACCAGCGCCTTCTTTACGGGCAGCTCGCGTCCGGCGACGGACCCTTCGCCGGCCTCGCGGCCAAGGCCGTCAAGGAGGTCGCCTACCACCAGGACCACGCCGAGCAGTGGACCCTGCGCCTCGGCGACGGCACCGCCGAGAGCCACGAGCGGATGCGCAGGGCCAGCGAGGCCCTCTGGCGGTACACGGGCGAGCTGTTCCAGCCCGTCGAAGGCCTCGACCTGGACCACGCGGCCATGGAGAGCGCCTGGCTGGCCTCGGTGACGGACGTCCTCGGCAGGGCCACGCTCACCGTGCCCTCCGGGCCCCGCACCGGCGCCTGGCGCGCGGGAGCCGGACGACAGGGCCTGCACACCGAACCCTTCGGACAGATGCTCGCCGAGATGCAGCACCTGCACCGCAGCCACCCGGGGGCGACATGGTGACCATGACCGCCCTGGAGGAGGAACTGAGCCGGATCGCCGGCGCCGTCCTCGACCCCGAGCTGCCCGTCATCACCCTGGCCGAGCTCGGCGTGCTGCGCGGCGTCCAGGTCACCGGCCCCGGCCGGGTCGAGGTCGCCCTCACCCCGACGTACACGGGCTGCCCCGCCGTCGAGGCCATGACCTCGGACATCGAGCGCGCGCTCCACGAGCACGGAGTGCCGGAAGTCTCCGTCGTCACGGTCCTCGCCCCCGCATGGTCCACCGACGACATCAGCGAGGAAGGCCGCCGGAAGCTGGCCGAGTTCGGCGTCGCTCCGCCGCGCCCCCAGGGCCCCGCGGGCCCCGACGGCGGACCGGTGCCGCTGACCCTGGCGATCCGCTGCCCCCACTGCGGCTCCACCGACACCGAGCTCCTCAGCCGCTTCTCCTCGACCGCGTGCAAGGCACTGCGCCGCTGCACCGCCTGCCGCGAACCGTTCGACCACTTCAAGGAGTTGTAGATGGCGACCTCAGGCTCCCCCAGCCCCCGCCGGGAGGGATCCCCGGGGCGGGCCGGGTTCCATCCGCTCAAGGTGAGCGAGGTCGAGCGGCTCACCGACGACTCCGTGGCCGTCACCTTCGCCGTCCCACCCGAACTCCACGAGGCGTACCGACACCTCCCCGGCCAACACCTCGCCCTGCGCCGCAGCAGCGAAGCGGGAGAGGAGATCCGCCGCACGTACTCCATCTGCGCTCCCGCCGCCCCGGCCGGCGAACCCCCCGTCCTGCGCGTCGGCATCCGTCTCGTCGACGGCGGCTCGTTCTCGACGTACGCGCTCAAGGAACTGGCCGTCGGTGACCTCGTCGAGGTCATGGAGCCCATGGGCCGCTTCACCCTCGCCCCGCGCCCCGGCCACTTCGCGGCCGTCGTCGGCGGCAGCGGCATCACCCCCGTCCTGTCGATCGCGGCCACCCTGCTCGCCCGCGAACCGGAAGCCCGGTTCTGCCTGGTGCGGAGCGATCGCACCGCCGCGTCCACGATGTTCCTCGACGAGGTCGCCGACCTGAAGGACCGCTACCCCGACCGCTTCCAGCTGGTCACCGTCCTCTCCCGGGAGGAACAGCAGGCGGGACTGCCGTCCGGTCGGCTCGACCGCGAGCGGCTCGCCGAACTGCTGCCCGCGCTGCTGCCGGTCGACACGATCGACGGCTGGTTCCTCTGCGGCCCCTTCGGACTCGTGCAGGGCGCCGAGCGGGCACTGCGCGGCCTCGGGGTCGACCGCGGCCGGATCCACCAGGAGATCTTCCACGTCGACGACGGCTCCGCGCCCACCGCGGTCCCCGCGACCGACACGCCCGCGCACGCCACCCTGACCGCGACCCTGCACGGCCGATCCGGCAGCTGGCCGGTGGACCGGGGCGAGACCCTCCTCGACACAGTGCTCCGCGCCCGAGCCGACGCCCCGTACGCCTGCAAGGGCGGAGTGTGCGGCACCTGCCGCGCCTTCCTCGTCGGCGGAGAGGTACGGATGGACCGCAACTTCGCACTGGAACCGGAGGAGACCGAAGCCGGATACGTCCTCGCCTGCCAGTCCCACCCGGTCACGGCGGACGTGGAGTTGGACTTCGACCGCTGACGAGGCGCCGACCTGCTCCCCCGCACACACGACGACCTCGGCCTCGCCGCCCAGTACTTCACCCACGGCGAGCTCCGCGCCGAAGTGCGGCTCGACTTCGTAGCCTCCACCACACCGACGTCATTCGGCCCCGCCGCGGCCCACGAGGAGGCCTAGGGCGACCTGCTGGCCGCCCACCCCCTCGGCTAGGCGCCGGTGGACATCAGAGGACGAACGCCGGGCTGCCGTCCCCCGTCACCATCGGACGCCCGGCACCGTCCCAGGCGAGCATCCCGCCGTCGACGTTCACCGCGTCGAAGCCCTGCTGCACCAGATACTGCGTGACCTGCGCCGACCGGCCACCGACCCGGCACATCACATACGCGCGACCACGCTCGGCCACGGCCTCCGTCACCTCGCCGAAGCGGCCCACGAAGTCGCTCATCGGCACGTGCAGCGCGCCCTCGACATGACCGGCCGCCCACTCGTCGTCCTCCCTGACGTCCAGCACCAGGGCATCCGCCGGCACGGAAGCCGCGTCCACCGAGGGCAGCGGGGAGAAATTCATGGGACCGGCCTTCTCTCGTCAGTACCGCCCGAAGGAGATCGAGCGCACGGAAAAACCTACTGCACCAGTTCGGACAGCTCGTTCTCCCGCTCGGAGACCTGCGCGAGCAGCTGCTCCGCGATCTCCTCCAGGAGCCGGTCCGGGTCGTCCGGCGCCATCCGCAGCATCGCCCCGATCGCGCTCTCCTCCAGCTCGCGCGCCAGCGCCGACAGCATGTCCTTGCGCTGCGCCAGCCACTCCAGACGCGCGTACAGCTCCTCGCTCTCGCTGAGCCGCTCGACCGGCACGGGACCGGCCTCCCACTCCGCGGAGAGCTCACGGAGCAGTGCCTCGTCGCCCCGGGCGTAGGCGGCGTTCACCCGCGTGATGAACTCCTCGCGCCGCTTCCGCTCGTCCTCCTCGCGGGCCAGGTCGGGGTGGGCCTTGCGGGCCAGCTCCCGGTAGAGCCTGCGGACCTCCTCGCCCGGGCGAACCCTCTTCGGCGGCTGCACCGGCCGGTCGGTGAGCATGGCCTCCGCCTCGGGGGAGAGGCCGTCGGAGTCGATCCAGTCGTGGAACAGTTCGTCCACCCCGGGCATCGGCATGACCGCGGCCCGCGCCTCCTGCGCCCGCCGCAGATCCTCGGGGTCACCGCTGCGTGCCGCCCGTGCCTCGGCGATCCGGGCGTCGAGCTCGTCGAGCCGCGCGTACATCGGGCCGAGCTTCTGGTGGTGCAGCCGCGAGAAGTTGTCCACCTCGACCCGGAAGGTCTCGACGGCGATCTCGAACTCGATCAGTGCCTGCTCAGCCACCCGCACAGCCCGCTCAAGCCGAGCCTCGGGCCGCTGATCCCCAGGCCTCTCGCCCCCGGGCAGCTCGGCCTCGGACCGCTCGTCCCCAGGCTCCTCGGCCCTGGGCCGCTCGTCCCCGGGCCCTTCGTTCACACCCTGGTCCACGCTCACGTCCACGCCCGCCCAGTCCTCGTTCGGCCTCGTCCCCCCAGCCTACGGGCCTGAGAGGACCTCGGGGGCCTCCCCCTCCCCCCTCCCGCCCCCGCCCCCGCCCCCGCCCCCGCCTACTGCTACCGCCCGCTCCCCACCTCCCCCGAGACCCCCCAGCCGTCAGACGCCCAGTTCCGCCGCTATGCGGCCCGCGCGGACCGCCGAGAGCAGGTCGGCGTGGTCGGCGGTGGTGGTGTCCGCGTAGGAGACGGCGAAGGAGGCGACGGCCTCGTCGAACCGGTCGTTCTTGCCGCAGTACCCGGCTATCAGGCGCGGGTCGGCGCTGTGGGCGTGGGCGCGGGCCAGCAGCGCGCCGGTCATCCGGCCGTAGTCGTCGACCTGCTCGACGGTGAGGGCGGCGGGGTCGACGCTGCCCTTGCGGTTGCGGAACTGGCGCACCTGGAAGGGGCGCCCGTCGACCGTGGTCCAGCCGAGCAGGATGTCGCTGACGACCTGCATCCGCTTCTGTCCGAGCACCACCCGTTGCCCCTCGTGGCCGGGCTCCGGCAGGGGGAAACCCACGGCCGGCAGATGCGGCAGCAGCGCGGACGGACGGGCCTCCTTCACCTGGAGCACGAGCGGCTCTCCTCGGTGGTCGAGGAGCAGGACGACATAGGAACGGGTGCCGACGCTGCCGGTGCCGACCACCCGGAAGGCCACGTCGTGAACGGCGTACCGCGCGAGCAGCGGCAGTCTGTCCTCGGACACCGTCTCCAGGTACGGGCCGAGGGAGGCGGCGACGACGGCGGCCTCGGCGTCCGGGACCCTGCGCAGGACCGGGGCGGCGTCGACGAACCGGCGGCCGCCGCCCTCCGCGTCGGTCACGGCCTCGGTCGACCGGGCGGCGAACCGGGCGCTCGTGTTGTTGCGGGCCTTGGCGGACACCTCTTCCAGGGTGCCGAGGAGATCACGGGCGTCGGTGTGCGAGACGAGTTCCTCGTCGGCGATCGCGTTCCAGGCGTCGAGCGCGGGGAGCCGGGCGAGCAGTCGCATGGTGCGCCGGTAGGCGCCGACGGTGTCGAAGGCGGCGGCCCGGCACATCTCCTCGCTCGCGCCCACCTCACGGCCCGCGAGGACCAGGGACGTCGCGAGCCGCTTGAGGTCCCACTCCCAGGGGCCGACGACGGTCTCGTCGAAGTCGTTGAGGTCCATGACGAGGCGGCCGCGGGCGTCGCCGTAGAGCCCGAAGTTGGCGGCGTGGGCGTCGCCGCACAACTGGGCGGCTATCCCTGTGACGGGGGTGTCGGCGAGATCGTGGGCCATCAGTCCGGCGGATCCGCGAAGGAACGCGAAGGGGCTGGCCGCCATCCTGCCGATCCGTATCGGCGCGAGCTCGGGGACTCGGTCGCGGCTCGACTCCTCGACGGCCCGGACCGCGTCCGGCCGGTCGGCGGCGAGGGCCGGACGGGAGTGGGCGGAGCGTGGGACCCGCTCCCTGAGCTTCTTGCCCCGCTCCTTTTGGTCGCTCCCGCCACCGAGGGCGGCGCGCCGCGCGAACCCCGGTACGTGCGGGACGCGCACGTCCTCCGGGCTTCCGTCCGAACCGCGCTGTTCCGGTACTCCGGCCAGGATCTCGTCCATGGCACGCCCTCCCCCGATGTGTAAGTCCAACATCATCCGAGGCTGACGGTACCGCCGCACCCGAGCGAGCGTCTCCCCCTGTGGACAACGCCGGCCACCCGCCTGTGGACAACTATGCGGACAGGCCGACGGCGGACGGGTCCCGCGACGGCCTCAGACCGCCACAGCCTCCTCCATCTCCTCCTCGGCCTCCTCCTTCTGAGCCCTCTCCTCCCGAGCCCTCTCCTCCCGAGCCCTTTTGTCCTCGGCCTTCTCCCTCTCAGCCCTCTCCTCCTCAGCCCTCTCCTCCTGGGTCCTGGCCGCGCCGCGCGTGCCCTGTGCCGGCCCGCCCGCGCGGCCACGCCTCGCCTCCGTGATCCCGGCGGCGGTGACGAGGGCTGCTCCGACGAGGAACCAGAGGGCGAGGACGAGGACGTGCCCGCCGAGCGCGTGCCCGCCGAAGTACACATGGCCGCGTACGCCCTCGATGAAGCCCGCGCCGTTCCAGAACGCGTGCAGTGCGCCGAAGAAGCCGGGCTGGAGCTCTGGCCGGTAGATGCCGCCGGAGCTCGTGAAGTTGAGCATGACGAAGAGGACCATCACACCGAGCGTGGTCCAGCGGCGCAGGAAGGTGTGGAGGCCGACACCGACGAGCAGGATGCCCGCCGCGTACAGCCAGGACAGCGCCCACACGCCACCGAGTCCCTGGTCGACCAGGTGGAATACCGGTCCGGCGAAGAGAGTCCCGATCAGGCTGACGACGAGGGACATCCCTGCCGCGAGGAGGACCCGCACGCGCATGGGCAGGACGGCACCGGCTCCGCCGATGACGGCGACCGACGCGTACGCGCCGATGCTGAGGGCGACGAGCAGGAAGAAGACGCCCTGGCCGGTGGGGTCGCCGGAGGCGACGGGCGCCACGTCGGTGACCTTGAGCGGGGCGTCCTGGTCGGCGGCGACCTTGGTGAACACCTTCTCCACGGCCATGGCGCTGGTGTCGGAGGAGGCCGAGGCGATGAGCAGTTCGGGCTTCTCACCGGGGACGTAGGCACCGAAGCTGCCCTGCTCGCGCAAGGCGGCGACGGCCGTGTCCCGGTCGGCGACGGTACGGACGTCGAGGGCGCCGGCGCCCTTGTCCTGGAGGGTCTGCGCGAGGATCTGGGCGGTGGGCCCGGAGCCGACGACGTCGACGCGCAGATCGTGGGGTGCGGGGGCGTGGAACGCGCCGAGGTAGGCGAGCCCCATGCCGACGCACATCAGCAACGGGGTGAGCAGATGTCCGAGGACGTGCCGCAGCGCCCCGGTGGTGTTCGGTCCTGCGGACACCGCGACCTCCATGGTTGGCTTTTACAACTAAAGACCCGTTGTACTATACAACCGAAAGGTCGTGGTGGGCCAACAGGGCCCATCCATCACGAGGGAGCCCCCATGACCGCCCCCAGGAACGGCGCCGCAGAGCCCGCCGCAGAGCCCCTACGCGAGGCGTCCGTGGACGTCATCCAGCGTGAGCTGACGGCCTTCGCGCGCCGAGCCCGCGCCGCCGCTGCCCGGGTCCACCCCGAGCTCCCGCTCGTCTCGTACACGCTCCTCGCCCACATCGAGGAACAGAGCGGCTGCCGCGCGACCGATCTCGCGGCCCACTACCTGCTGGACAAGTCGACGGTCAGCCGCCAGATCGCGGGCCTGGAGAAGCTCGGCCTCGTCGAGCGCCGCCCCGCACCCGACGACCACCGCGTGCACGTCCTGCACCCCACGGAGGCGGGCACCAGGGTGCTGACCTCGGCCCGTACGAGCCGGCGCGCGGCCTACCAGGAACGCCTCAAGGACTGGCAGCCCGAGGACCTCGCCCGCTTCGCCGCCTACCTGCTCCGCTACAACGCGGCCGACCCCACCGCCCCCCCGACCGACCTCCCCGACAGCCCCGCACACTGATCCCCCGGCGCCGCCGCCCCTCCACATCCACCTCCAGCACGAAAGCCAAAAGCCCAAGGCCGAAGGCCGAAGGCCCCCCTATAGCCCCGCGTCCCGCGCCAGCAGCGCCGCCTGTACCCGATTCTCGCAGTCCAGTTTGGCGAGGATCCGGCTCACATACGTCTTCACCGTGGCCTCGCTCATGTGCAGCCGCTTCCCCGCGTCCGCGTTGGAGAGGCCCTCCCCGAGCAGAGCCAGCACATCGCGCTCTTTCTCGCTCAACCCCGCGACCCTTCCCCGCGCCTGCTCCGCGCGGGCCGCCTCCCGCCCGGTGGCGAGCCGCTCCACCACATGACGGGTCGCCGCCGGAGACAGATACGCGTCACCCGCCGCGGCCGCCCGCACCGCCCGGATCAGCTCGGCGGGCGCCGTGTCCTTGAGCAGGAACCCGGCTCCCCCGTGCTCGAGCGCCCGCAGGACGTTCTCGCGCTCGCCGAACGTCGTCAGGACGATCACCCGGGCCTTCGGCGCCGTGCGGCGCAGCTCCGGCAGAGCCGAGAGGCCGTCGAGCACCGGCATCTGGATGTCGAGGAGCACCACGTCGGCGGCGTGCGCCCGAGCCGCTTCGACGGCCTGCCGCCCGTCGGCTGCCTCGCCGACGACTTCGATCTCCGGGTCCGAGGTGAGAATCATCCGGATCCCGGCCCTGATCAGAGGCTCGTCGTCGGCGATCACGACCCTGATCGGCTGCCCTGCCACTGCTGTCCCCCACGGCTTCGGTACGGGCGGATCGACGCTACCGCGCCTCGACCTCGTACGACTTCTTCTCGATCAGCTTGCCGTCCTTGAAACAGAACCGGAAGACAGGCTCCGTCTCGAAGGTCTCGCCCATCTCCGAGGACATCAGCACCAGGCAGCTGGCGCCCTCCGGTCTGTCGGGTCCCTTGGCGCTCAGACCCGCGGTGGCGATCGTGTCGCCCGAAGGAAGCTGGTCGCGTACCTCCTTCTCGGGCATCCCCACCTTCACCGCGTCGTACTGCTCGGGTTCGATCATCCCCTCCTTCAGCGACCCCATCAGGAAGTAGAGGCCGAATCCCCCCGCCACCATCAGCAGCACGAGCGCCGCGAACGCGATCCCGCAGCCCAGCGCTATCGAACCGCCCGTGCTTCTGCTCCTGCCCCCACGCATCGCCATGGCGAGCTCCCGCTCCGTGAACGTCCAGTCGGCCGGTCCGACCACGACCGGACGACCATCGCCGACCAGCGGCCTCGTGGTCTGCTGCCGGAAGTCGTCGGCCACATCGACCAAAGGCGCCCGTTCCGCGACGGGCGCCGCCCCGTACGGCAGCATCCCGGCCACCCGGAAGCCACCCCCGTCCGCCGGACCCGCGTGGCACATGCCGCCCACCAGGCGGGCCCGCTCGGCGAGCCCGTCCAGTCCCTGGCCGCCGCTCACCACGTCCTTGGCGGGCCCGTCCGTCGGCTGCTCGTTGAGGACTTCCACCACGAAGGTGTCCGGCTCGTAGCGCAGTTCGACGCCGATCGGGGCGCCCGGCGCGTGCTTGTAGGCGTTGGTCAGGGCCTCCTGCACAATCCGGTACGCGGCGTGGTCGGCGGCCGGCGCCAGTGTCCGCTCCTCCCCCGACCGTCGCAGCCCGACCGCGGTGCCGGACGCCCGCGCCGCCTCCACCAGGCCCTCGATGCCCGCGATCCCCCGCGCTGCCCGCCCCGTCTCGTCCCCGGCCCGCCCGAGGACCAAGGTCGTCCCGTCGACGGCCTCGACGCCGTCGCGGAGTATCCCGACGACCTCCCTCAGCTCGTGCATCGCGGTCACCGACGCGTTCCGCAGGACCCCGACCACCTCGCGCTGCCGCTCGCTCAGCTCCCGGTCCACCTCAAGGGCTCCCGTGTGCACGGCGATGAGGGCCAACTGGTGCCCGAGACTGTCGTGCATGTCCTGGGCGATCCGCTGCCGCTCACGCAACCGGGCCTGCCAGGCCACCATCGTCCGCTCCCGCACCAGCTGGGCGTTCCGCTCCTGGAGGGCGTGCAGCAGGGTCCGTCGCTGGGTCCAGTAACGGTGGGCGAGCCCGGGGGCCAGCGTGGTGCCCAGGTAGTAGAGGGTTGCCGTGAGGGCGATGGCGAGCAGCCGCTGCCGGTCCCAGGGCCCGATGAGGCTCCCCCCGACGTTCAGGACGAAGGCGGCGATGTACGCGGCGAGCGCCCGCCCGGCGCCCGCGACGTACCGCCCGGACGACCAGCCGACGACGAGCAGCAGCGGCCCGAAGCCCGGTACGAAGGGTGTGAGCCCGGCGGTCAGGACGAGGACGCCCGCGGGCAGTCTGCGCCGCACCAGCGACAGCACGGCGGAGCCGGCGGCCACCCAGACCACCCGCCACCCTTCGCCGCCCAGCAGGTCCTCGGTCCCGGCGCCGAGCAGCGCGACGACCGCGGCGAGCGCCACCTCACCGGTGGTCCTGCGCCCCGACCACTGCCCCGGCACCGCGAACCAGGCCCACCCGGCGGCGAGCACGGCCCTGCCCCCGGCTCCGGCCCCGTACGAACTCCGGGCCCCCGACTTCGACATGAGATCCACGCTCGCACCGTAGGCCGCGGCCCGGCGCCCGGGCGTCTCTCTTTCGTCTCGTCCGCCGACGACCAAAGTCGCAGCCGACCACCACCAGTGCCCGCCCCCGGGGGGAAAGGGGAGCATGGGAAGGCTCACACGCATGACAACAACGCGGAAGCCCCGTAGGTCGATGACCTACGGGGCTTCCGTCTGGTGCGCGAGGGGGGAGTTGAACCCCCACGCCCTTTCGGGCACTGGAACCTGAATCCAGCGCGTCTGCCTATTCCGCCACCCGCGCATTGGGTGTGCTCCGGGCTCTCTCACTTGTCGTGCGAGCGCCTGGCGACATCAGAAGATTAGCACGTCGCAGACCGTGGATTCACATCCGTTGTTTCGCCTCCGCTCGGGGAGACCAAGGTGAGGAAGGGGTAGGAGCACGGAAGCGGGAAGGAGGCAGAGGAGAGCAGAGGGATAGAGAGGGTTAGGAGGGGGAGGAAGGGGACGGACCGCCCCGAAGCCCGGACCGAGCCCCCGTTTCCACAGCCGGGTGCGGGACACTGTCCACAGGCCACCTCTACGATCCGTGGGGAAAGCCTGTGAGAGGTGACACTCGTCCACAGGGCAGAGAAGGGGAACCAGCCGATTTCCCGACGCGTGGATACGATCAGTAAGCAGTACCAGGACGACAACGACGGAGGAGGTGCCCCATGGGAGTCCTGAAGCGTTTCGAGCAGCGTCTCGAAGGTCTGGTCAACGGCACCTTCGCCAAGGTCTTCAAGTCCGAGGTCCAGCCGGTCGAGATCGCCGGCGCGCTCCAGCGTGAGTGCGACAACAACGCGCAGATCTGGAACCGCGAGCGGACCGTCGTCCCCAACGACTTCATCGTGGAGCTGAGCACCCCGGACTACGACCGGCTCAGCCCCTACTCGGGCCAGCTCGGCGACGAGCTCGCCAGCCTGGTCAGGGACTACGCGAAGCAGCAGCGGTACACCTTCATGGGCCCGATCAAGGTCCACCTGGAGAAGGCCGACGACCTCGACACCGGCCTGTACCGCGTCCGCAGCCGCACTCTGGCGTCGAGTACGTCACAGTCGCAGCCGCCCGCGGGCGGACCGTCTCATCAGCAGCAGAGCCCGGCACAGGGCGGTCGCGGCGGCTACGGGTACCCCCCGGCCGGCGCCCCGCCCATGCCCGCCTCCCCGCCTCCCGGCGCCCCCGGCCAGCGGCCCACGGCCGCCGCGGGACGCCCCACGGGCGGGCCCGGCCCCATGCCGGGCCCCGGCACCCACGGCGGAGCGGGCTCCCCGCGCCGCTGGATCGAGATCAACGGCACCCGCCATCAGATCTCCCGCCCGACCCTGGTCCTCGGCCGCAGCACCGACGCGGACGTGAGGATCGACGATCCCGGCGTCTCCCGCCGGCACTGCGAGATCCGGACCGGAACGCCCTCGACGATCCAGGATCTGGGATCCACCAACGGCATCGTGGTGGACGGGCAGCACACCACCCGCGCTACGCTCCGCGACGGCTCGCGGATCGTCGTGGGCAGCACCACCATCGTTTACCGGCAAGCCGAAGGGTGAAGCGGGGGCAATGTCAGAGCTGACCCTTACGGTCATGCGGTTGGGTTTCCTGGCCGTTCTGTGGCTGTTCGTCATCGTGGCCGTCCAGGTCATCCGTAGCGACCTCTTCGGTACGCGGGTGACCCAGCGCGGTTCACGGCGCCAGGAGGCGCGACCCCAGCAGCAGGCGCGGCAGGCCGCCGCGCCTCCGCAGCAGCGCGGCCAGCAGAGCACGGGCGGTGGGCGGCAGCGCCGCGGCGCCCCGACCAAACTGGTCGTCTCCGAGGGCACCCTCACCGGCACGACCGTCGCCCTCCAGGGCCAGACGATCACGCTGGGCAGGGCGCACGATTCGACGATCGTGCTGGACGACGACTACGCGTCCAGCAGGCACGCCAGGATCTACCCGGACCGGGACGGCCAGTGGATCGTCGAGGATCTCGGGTCCACCAACGGCACGTATCTCGACCGGACCCGCCTCACCACCGCCACACCGATTCCGCTGGGCGCGCCGATCCGCATCGGCAAGACCGTCATCGAGCTGCGGAAGTAGTGCGACATCATGAATAGGCGCGAGCGGAGCGAGCGAGACGGGACGGTCCCCGCCACAGGCCGTGCCGCGCTCCCGACCGGAGCGAGCGAGGCGACCGGCGTGACCGGAGCGACCGGAGGGTGGGCAGTGTGGGTCGAGACCGGCTGTACCCCGATGCAGCGGCGACAGGGCAGGTGCACATGAGTCTGTCCCTGCGATTCGCCGCGGGCTCGCACAAGGGCATGATCCGCGAGGGCAACGAGGACTCGGGCTACGCCGGTCCCCGGCTGCTCGCCATCGCCGACGGCATGGGCGGACAGGCGGCCGGCGAGGTCGCCTCCTCGGAGGTGATCTCCACCCTCGTCACGCTCGACGACGACGTCCCTGGCTCCGACATCCTCACCTCGCTCGGTACGGCGGTGCAGCGCGCCAACGACCAGCTCAGGATGATGGTCGAGGAGGACCCGCAGCTGGAGGGCATGGGCACCACGCTCACCGCCCTCCTGTGGACCGGCCAGCGGCTCGGTCTCGTGCACGTCGGTGACTCGCGCGCCTATCTGCTCCGCGACGGCGTCCTCACCCAGATCACCCAGGACCACACCTGGGTCCAGCGGCTCGTCGACGAGGGCCGGATCACCGAGGAAGAAGCCACCACCCACCCGCAGCGCTCGCTCCTCATGCGTGCGCTCGGCAGCGGCGACCACGTCGAACCCGATCTCTCCATCCGTGAGGTCCGGGCCGGCGACCGCTATCTGATCTGCTCCGACGGCCTGTCCGGCGTGGTCTCGCACCAGACGCTCGAGGACACCCTCGCCAGCTACCAGGGCCCGCAGGAGACCGTGCAGGAGCTGATCCAGCTCGCCCTGCGCGGCGGCGGCCCCGACAACATCACAGTGATCGTCGCCGACGTCCTCGACGTCGACGGCGGCGACACCCTCGCCGGTCACCTCAGCGACACCCCGGTCATCGTGGGCGCGGTCGCCGAGAACCAGGCCGCCCAGCTGAACGACGGCGGGGCGATGCAGACCCCGGCCGGCCGCGCCTCCGGTCTCGGCCGCACCACCGCGCACCAGCAGCCGCCCGCCGGCGGCTTCGGACCTCCCGGCAGCGGCGACGACCACGGCTACGGAGGCATGCCCCCGCAGGGCTCCTTCGAGTCGTACACGGACGACGACTTCGTGAAGCCGCGCACCGGCCGCAAGTGGCTCAAGCGATCCTTCCTCCTCGTCCTCGCCCTGGCGGTCGTCGGCGGCGGGCTCTACGGCGGCTGGCGCTGGACGCAGACGCAGTACTTCGTCGGCTCCAAGGACCAGCACGTCGCGCTGTACCAGGGCATCAGCCAGGACCTGGCCTGGGTCTCGCTCTCGAAGGTCGAGAAGGACCACCCCGAGATCGAACTCAAGTACCTTCCCGCCTACCAGCGGAAGCAGGTCGAGGACACCATCGCGGGCGGCAGCCTCGGCAAGGCCCGGACGAAGATCGCCGAGCTGGCGGCGCAGGCCACGGCCTGCAAGAAGTCCGAGCAGCGCCGCGAGGCCGCCGAGAAGGCCGCCGACCAGGCGAGCAAGCCGCCGACCGAGAAGCCCGGCGACGCCGCCACCCCTGACCCCAAGCCCACCACAGCCGCTCCGTCCCCGGGTCCCACCCTCACCGCGGAGGAGCAGAAGCTGGCCTCGAACTGCGGCAAGCAGTAAGCACCCGTAGGGGGCCTTTCACCACCATGAGCGTTGTCACCAACACGACCACCATCGGCGCGATCGAGGCGCCGAGCCGCCGCAACACCGAGCTGGCGCTGCTCGCCTTCGCCGTCGTCATCCCGGTGTTCGCGTACCTCAACGTGGGCCTGGCCATCGACGGCAAGGTCCCTGCCGGCATGCTCGGGTACGGGCTCGGGCTCGCACTGCTCGCGGGCGTCGCCCACCTCGTGGTGCGCAAGTGGGCCCCGTACTCGGACCCGCTGCTGCTGCCCCTCGCCACCCTGCTGAACGGCATGGGCCTGGTGCTGATCTGGCGGCTGGACCAGTCGCCGCGGCTGATCGCGACGTCGATGGCCCGGTTCAAGAGCTTCAGCCCCGACGCACCGAGCCAGATGATGTACTCGGCGATCGGCATCGCCATGTTCGTGGGTGTCCTGCTGCTGCTGAAGGACCACCGCGTCCTCCAGCGCTACACGTACATCTCCATGGTGGTGTCCCTCATCCTGCTGCTCCTGCCGCTGGTCCCCGGCCTGGGCGCGGATGTCTTCGGCGCCAAGATCTGGATCCGTATCGGCGGCTTCTCGATCCAGCCCGGTGAGTTCGCCAAACTGGTCCTGGCGGTGTTCTTCTCCGGCTACCTGATGGTCAAGCGGGACGCCCTGGCCCTGGCCAGCCGCCGCTTCATGGGGCTCTACCTGCCCCGCGGCCGCGACCTCGGACCGATCCTGATGATCTGGGCGGTCAGCCTCCTCATCCTGGTCTTCGAGAACGACCTCGGTACCTCTCTGCTGTTCTTCGGCATGTTCGTGATCATGCTGTACGTGGCGACCGAGCGGACGAGCTGGATCGTCATGGGTCTGCTGATGGCCGCCGGCGGCGCCGTGGTGGTCAGCTCCTTCGCCAGCCACGTCCAGTCCCGTGTGGCGGCCTGGCTCGACCCCTTCGAGTGCCTGAAGACGGCCACCGACCCGAACATGCTCAATGCCTGTGACCAGATGACCCAGGTGCTGATGTCCTTCGGCTCGGGCGGAATCCTCGGCACCGGCCTCGGCCAGGGCAACTCCGATCTCATCAGCTTCGCCGCCAACTCCGACTTCATCTTCGCCACCGTCGGCGAGGAACTCGGGCTGACCGGTGTGATGGTCTTCCTGCTCCTCTACGGGCTGATCATCGAGCGCGGTGTCCGCACCGCCCTCGCCGCCCGTGACCCCTTCGGCAAGCTGCTCGCGATGGGCCTCTCCGGCGCCTTCGCGCTTCAGATCTTCGTCGTCGCCGGCGGCGTGATGGGCCTCATCCCGCTGACCGGTATGACGATGCCGTTCCTCGCGTACGGCGGATCCTCCGTGATCGCCAACTGGGCTCTGATCGGCATCCTCATCAGGATCAGCGACACCGCGCGCCGTCCGGCGCCCGCGCCCGCCCCGAACCCCGACGCCGAGATGACCCAGGTGGTCCGTCCGTGAACAAGCCGCTGCGCCGGGTCGCGATCTTCTGCGGCCTGCTCATCCTCGCCCTGCTCGTGCGCGACAACTGGCTCCAGTACGTCCGTGCCGACGAGCTCAACACCCACCCCAAGAACACTCGTGTCCGTATCGAGCGGTACGCGAACGAGCGCGGCAACATCATCGTCGACGCCAAGCCGATCACCGGCTCCGTCGACTCCCAGGACCCGTACTACAAGTACAAGCGCACCTACGTCGACGGCCCCATGTGGGCCCCGGTCACCGGCTATGCCTCGCAGGCCTACGACGCCAACCAGATCGAGAAGATCGAGGACGGCATCCTCACCGGCAACGACGACCGGCTGTTCTTCGACCGCACGCTCGCCATGTTCACCGGCGAGAAGAAGAAGGGCGGCGACGTCGTCACCACCCTCAGCGGTGCCGCCCAGAAGGCCGCCTTCGAGGGCCTCGGGAGCAAGACCGGCGCCGTCGTCGCCATCGAGCCGAAGACCGGCAAGATCCTGGCGATGGCGTCCACACCCTCCTACGACCCCGCCTCCTTCGCCGGCTACTCCTCCAAGGACGAGAAGGCCTGGGTGGCGCTGGAGAAGAACAAGAACAAGCCGAAGCTCAACCGGGCGATCCGCGAGATCTACCCGCCCGGTTCCGTCTTCAAGGTCGTCACCGCCGCCGCGGCGCTGGAGAACGGCAAGGTCACCGACATCAACGCGGCGACCGACACCCCCGACGGCTGGAAGATCCCGCTCTCCACCAAGGAGATGGTCAACCACGCCAAGGGCTGTGCCAACGCCAGCCTGAAGCGTGCCCTGGAAATCTCCTGCAACTCGGTCTTCGCGAAGCTCGGCGACGACGTCGGCCGGGACAAGATGGTCGAGATGGCCGAGAAGTTCGGATTCAACGCCGAGCAGTTCACCCCGGTCCGCTCCTCCGCCTCCGTCTACGACAAGAAGGCCGACCGCGGCGGCAACGCGCTCTCCTCCATCGGTCAGTTCAACACCGCGACGACCCCGCTCCAGATGGCGATGGTCACGGCGGCGATCGCCAACGACGGCAAGCTGATGAAGCCGTACATGATCGACCAGCTGCGCGCTCCGAACCTCGACATCCTCAAGCAGAACGAGCCGGAGGAGATGAGCCAGCCGGTCTCGCCGCAGAACGCCCAGCTGCTCCAGCAGATGATGGAGAGCGTCGTCACCGACGGCACCGGCGGCAAGGCCGACCTGAACATGGCCGGTGTGAAGGTCGGCGGCAAGACGGGTACGGCCCAGCACGGCGACAAGAACGCCAAGCGTCCGTACGCCTGGTTCATCTCGTACGCGAAGACCGCCGAGGGCTCCCCGGTCGCGGTCGCCGTCATCGTCGAGGACTCCGCGGGCACCGACCGCGAGGACATCAGCGGTGGCGGTCTGGCCGCCCCCATCGCGAAGGCCGTCATGAAGGCGGTCGTGAAGAGCCGCGGCTGACGTCTCGGCCCCGTACGTGCCAGGTACCGGTCAGGTATCAGCTACCGGCCCCGGGCGGAAGGTCTCCGCGGGGCCGGTAGCGTATGCGCGAACAGCACACACCGCCGGACCACCCATGGGTGCGGTCGGGACAGACGGAGAGGGCTGGATTAGCTATGGAAGAGCCGCGTCGCCTCGGCGGCCGGTACGAGCTGGGCTCGGTGCTCGGCCGTGGTGGCATGGCCGAGGTGTACATCGCCCAGGACACCCGGCTCGGCCGCACCGTCGCTGTGAAGACGCTGCGCGCCGACCTGGCCCGCGACCCGTCCTTCCAGGCCCGGTTCCGCCGTGAGGCACAGTCCGCCGCCTCGCTGAACCACCCGGCGATCGTCGCGGTCTACGACACCGGCGAGGACTACGTCGACGGGGTCTCCATCCCGTACATCGTGATGGAGTACGTCGACGGATCGACCCTGCGTGAGCTGCTGCACTCCGGACGCAAGCTTCTGCCCGAGCGCACCCTCGAGATGACGGTCGGCATCCTCCAGGCGCTGGAGTACTCGCACCGCGCCGGGATCGTGCACCGTGACATCAAGCCGGCGAACGTCATGCTGACGCGCACCGGCCAGGTCAAGGTCATGGACTTCGGCATCGCGCGCGCCATGGGCGACGCGGGCATGACGATGACGCAGACCGCCGCGGTGATCGGCACGGCCCAGTACCTCTCCCCGGAGCAGGCCAAGGGCGAGCAGGTCGACGCCCGCTCCGACCTGTACTCCGCGGGCTGCCTCCTCTACGAGCTCCTCACCGTACGGCCTCCCTTCATCGGTGACTCCCCGGTCGCCGTCGCGTACCAGCACGTCCGCGAGGAGCCGCAGGCGCCGAGCAACTTCGACGCCGAGATCACGCCCGAGATGGACGCCATCGTCCTCAAGGCCCTGGTCAAGGACCCCGACTACCGCTACCAGTCCGCCGACGAGATGCGCGCGGACATCGAGGCCTGCCTCGACGGGCAGCCGGTCGCGGCCGCCGCGGCGATGGGCATGGGGATGGGCATGGGCGCCCCCTCGTACGGCGGGGGCTACGGCTACCCGCCGGAGGACCAGCCGACCACGGCGCTGCGCCAGGCGGATCCGGCCGGCCAGACCTCGATGATGCCCCCGGTCAACGCGGACGACGGCGGCTACGGCTACGACGACCGCCCGGACCGCAGACGCGGCAGCCAGAAGAAGTCGAACACCTCGACGATCCTGCTGGTCCTCGCGGGCATCCTGGTGCTCGTCGGCGCGATCTTCATCGGTGTCTCGCTGCTCGACAAGGAGGACGGCCCCCGCCAGGTCACCGTTCCGCAGCTGGTCGGTCAGACCGTGCAGGCGGCGACGGGTCTCGCGGCCAACGCCGGGGTGAAGATGCAACAGGCGGGCACCGAGCGCTGCGACCAGCCCAAGGACTCCATCTGCCGCCAGACCCCGGTGGCGGACGGCTCCACGCAGATGGAGACCGACGGCACGATCCAGGTGTACGTCTCCGAGGGCGCCCCCCTCATCGAGGTCCCGGACGTGGTCGAGCAGTCGCAGGAGCGCGCCGAGCAGACCCTGAAGGACAAGGGTTTCAAGGTCAAGGTCGAGCAGGAGGAGTCCGACGAGGACCCCGGCACGGTCATTCGCACGAACCCGCAGAACGGCACCAAGGCGGAGACGAACTCCGAGGTGACGATCACCGTCGCCAAGCAGAAGCTGAAGACCGTTCCCCCGGTCGTCGGCAACCAGTTCCCCCAGGCCGAGCAGCAGTTGAAGGCGCTCGGGTTCGTCGTGGTCACCGAGTACGTGGACTCCGAGAAGCCCAAGGACGAGGTCCTCGAGCAGACCCCGAACGGCAACGCGTCCGCGGCGGAGGGCGCCGAGGTCAAGCTGCGTATCTCCAAGGGCCCGCAGCAGCCGGCCCAGGTCCAGATCCCGGCCGACATCGCCACCAAGCCGTTCAAGGACGTCAAGGCGCAGCTGGAGGGCCTGGGCCTGGTGGTCCAGCAGCAGGGCTCCGACAAGGAGGACGCCATGGTGGTCGGTTCGAACCCGCAGGCGGGCTCGATGGTCAACGCCGGCGAGACGGTCACCCTCTACACGGTCGGCGGCGGGGGCGACCCGGGCGGAAACGGCAACAACGGGGACAACGGCGGGGACAACGACGGCGGCGGCGGCCTCTTCGGCTGAGCCGCACGACCTAGCCCCGCACGCCTGAGCCCCGCACGACGGAGCACGCGTACCGACGCGGGGAGAGCCCCGGCATCCAGAGGATGCCGGGGCTCTCCCCGTATCGCCTCGCCTCAGTTCAGTTCAGCTCCGCCGGCGGCGTCCGGTCGCGGTCGACCTTCTCCGTACGCTCCAGCTCACCCCAGACGATGTACCGGTAGTCGGAGGTGTACATGGGGGTGCAGGTGGTCAGGGTGATGAAGCGGCCGGGCTTGGTCCTGCCGGATTCCCTCGGCACGGGCTGGAGGACGTCCACGTTGTACTTCGTGGTCTCCGGCAGGGACTTGTAGACCTTGTAGACGTACCAGGTGTCCTTCGACTCGAAGACGATCGTGTCCCCGGTCTTCAACTTGTGGATGTTGTGGAACTTGGCCCCGTGCCCGTCCCGGTGGGCGGCGAGCGTGAAGTTGCCCTGCTTGTCCTGCGGGAGCGCGGACTTGATCGGGTCGGTGTAGTAACCGGCGACACCGTTGTTGAGGATGTCGCTTCCGGTGCCCCGCTTGACCAGGATCTCGTCGTCGCCCATGGCCGGGACGTGCAGGAAGCCGATGCCGTCCCTCGTGTCGAGCGCCCCCGGGCCGCCGGCCCAGCGGTCACGGACCTGGGCGCCGTCCTGGTCGGCGGCGCGGTCGGCGAGGACGTTGGTCCACCACAGGGAGTAGACGACGAAGAGGCCGAGCACCACGCCCGCCGTGATGAGGAGTTCACCGAAGAGGCTGATGATCCCGGCGATCCGATTACGCACGCGTGCCACTAGGTCGTCCCGTCGTCCCGTCCGGAGGTGTGGGGGCTCAGCCTACGAGCGCTTCGGGCTTTCCCTTGCTGCGCGGTCGTTCCTCGACCAGCTTGCCCCACACGATCATCCGGTACGTGCTGGTGAACTCGGGCGTGCAGGTGGTCAGCGTGATGTACCGGCCGGGCTCGGTGAAGCCCGAGCCCTTCGGCACCGGGTCGATCACGGCGACGTTCGAGGGCGCGGTCTGCGGCAGGATGCTCGCCATCTCGTAGGTGTAGTAGGCGTCCTGGGTCTCGACGACGATCGGGTCCCCGGGGTTGAGCCGGTTGACGTACCGGAACGGTTCGCCGTGTGTGTTGCGGTGGCCGGCGACCGCGAAGTTGCCCTGCTTGTCGGACGGCATGGCCGTCTTGAGCGTGCCCTCGGCGTAGTGGCCGACCATGCCCTTGTCGAGGACCTTGGTCTTGTCGATGCCCTCGGCGACGGGGACGACGACATCGAGCTTGGGGATGTACATGATGGCGAAGCCCTCGCCCGGCTCGAAGGCCTCCGGCTTGCTCTCGCCCTTGGCCCAGGTGTCCTCGATCTGCTCCTTGGCCTGGTCGGTCTCCTGTCCCGCCAGGACGTTCGTCCACCAGAGCTGGTAGGTGACGAAGAGCAGCATCACGACGCCGAAGGTGATGAAGAGCTCCCCGACGGCCCGGCTCGCGATGACGCCGAAGCTGTCCTTGGCGGCGCGGGCGGCGCGCCGGGCCTCGACGCGGGAGAGCGGGGCCGGAGGCCGGGCGGCGGGGGAGGTGCCCGGCGGGCCACCACGCCCCTTGCCCCGGCCACCGCCCTTGGCGGCGCGGCGGCGTTCGGCCCGGCCGGGGCCGGGAAGGGGCTCCACGGCCCGTAGGGGCCTCGTCTCGTCGGGAGAGGCCTGCGGGGGCCTCTCCACCTCCTGCGGCTCGTACGGGGCCACGTAGGGGTCCGCCTGCCCGTAAGGCGTGGCGGCCCGCCCGTGGGCCGGTTCCTCCCCGTAAGGGGCGGGATCCTGTCCGTACGGGGCTGCGGGCTGCCCGTACGCGACGGTGGGCTGTCCGTACGCCGGGTCCTGCCCGTACGGGGCGGGGTCCTGCCCGTACACCTCGGTGCCCTGCGCGTACGCCGGGTCCTGCCCGTATGGGGCGGCTTCCCCGAACGGCGGCGGCGACGGGATCCCGTACGGGTCCGCAGGTATCGGCTCGGGTCCCGGCTCGTCCTGCCGGGGCCATGGGGAGCCCGCCGTCACGCGACGGCCTTGCCCACCACCGGCGCGAGCCCCGCCGACCGTCCGACCGCCCCCTTGTCGCCGCACTGCTCCAGCCAGTTGGCGAGCATCAGGTGGCCGTGCTCGGTGAGGACCGACTCGGGGTGGAACTGGACGCCCTCGACGGGCAGGTCGCGGTGGCGCAGGCCCATGATGATGCCGTCCTCGGTCCGCGCGGTGACCTCGAGCTCGGCCGGCAGGGCGGTGGGCTCGGCGGCCAGCGAGTGGTAGCGGGTCGCGGTGAACGGCGAGGGCAGACCGGCGAAGACGCCCCGGCCCTCGTGTGTGACGGGGGAGGTCTTGCCGTGCAGCAGCTCGGGGGCGCGGTTGACGACGCCGCCGTACGCCACGGCCATCGACTGCATGCCGAGGCAGACGCCGAAGACGGGCACGCCGGTGGCCGCGCAGTGGCGGACCATCTCGATGCAAACCCCGGCCTCCTCGGGCGTGCCCGGCCCGGGGGAGAGCAGGACGCCGTCGAAGCCGTCCTGGGCGTGGCTCAGCTCGACCTCGTCGTTGCGGAGGACTTCGCACTCGGCGCCGAGCTGGTAGAGGTACTGAACGAGATTGAAGACGAAGCTGTCGTAGTTGTCGACGACGAGAATTCGCGCGCTCACTGGCCGTCCACCGTCACATCGTTGAACGGAAGCAGAGGCTCCGCCCAGGGGAACACGTACTGGAAGAGGGCGTAGACGACCGCGAGGACCAGCACGATCGAGATCAGCGCCCGCACCCACGCGTTGCCCGGCAGATGCCGCCAGATCCAGCCGTACATGACGTCGACCGCCCCTTCCGTTCGTTACGGGGACCAGAGTACGGGGCGAGGGGCCCGCGGGGGGTCAGCCGGCCAAAGCCTGTGGACGACCGTCGGCGACCGGCCGGGTGGCGTCGAGGCGCGCCCGGACACGAGTCGCAGCCCTCCCCGAGCCGCCCTCCCGCTGTCAGCTCACCGGCTTCGCGTGGTGGAGGTCGACTGTGCCCGAGTAGCCGGGAAGGGTCACCGCCCTGTGGTCGTCGACTTTCCAGCCGAGCCCGTACGCCTTCACGTACAGCTGGTAGTTCTGGATAGCCGGGGACCCGGCGAGCGCCCTGCTCAGCTTTCCCCGGTCACCGACGGCCGTGATCTTGTACGGGGGCGAGTAGACGCGGCCCTGGAGGATCAGGGTGTTGCCGACGCAGCGCACGGCGCTGGTGGAGATCAGCCGCTGGTCCATGACCCGGATGCCTTCGGCGCCTCCCTGCCACAGGGCGTTGACGACGGCTTGGAGGTCCTGCTGGTGGATGACGAGGTCGTTGGCCTGCGGCTCGGGGTAGCCGGGGGCGGCCTGGGCGTTCGGCGGGGCGTCGTCGAGGGTGACGGTGAGTCCTGAGCCGGAGACCTCGGTGGTGCCCGCCGACGCCTCCAGCGCGTCGAGTCGCTCGTCCTCCTCACGGGTGGATCCGTCGTCGCGGGCTGCGAGAGAATCGACCTGGGAGCGGAGGGCGGCGGTGGACTCGTCGAGGCCGGCGTTCTTGTGGCTGCGCTCCTCGATCAGGTCGGACAGCCGCAGAAGGGAGGCGTCCGTGCGGATGTTGGTGCCCTTGGCGGTGTTGAAGCTCGTGACGAAGATCAGTCCGGCGAGGGCGAAAACGGCGAGGGTGAGCACCCGGACGGGGCGCCACCTCGCGGTGCGGCCCGCACGTTCGGGAGTGCCGGCGGAATTGCTCAACGTACCCTGATCCCCTTCGGTGCCGCGGAACCACTACGCTAACGGACGCCCGGGGGACGCAGTCGTCCTCCTTCGTCACATCCCGGCGCCAGCCACAGTTCCCTGCGCGGTCACGCAGCGCATCGACAGGAGAGTCCCTCGTGCCGAAGTCACGGATCCGCAAGAAGGCCGACTTCACGCCTCCGCCCGCCAAGCAGGCCACCAGTATCAAGCTGACCAACCGCAGCTGGGTGGCGCCTGTGATGCTGGCACTGTTCGCCATCGGTCTGGTGTGGATCGTGGTCTTCTACGTCACCGACGGCTCGATGCCGCTCGAGTCGATCCGGAACTGGAACATCGTGGTGGGCTTCGGCTTCATCGCGGCCGGCTTCGGTGTCTCCACGCAGTGGAAGTAGCGGGGCCCATGCCTGGGCGGAGGGCGCTCGTCAAGCTCTGCCCTGAACTTATCCACAGCGTTGTGCACAGCACTGGATAACTTACGAAGATCTGTGGATAACTCGCACGAGGTTGACGCCGGTATGATCGGAATCACCCTCGCGAAAGCCTGGAGCGCCCCTCGCCTCCCTGGAGAAACACCAGGTCAGAGGCGAGGGGTGCGGCCTTTCCCCACACAGTGCCCAGGAGTGGCCACGGACTGTGGATAACTCTGGGGAAAGCTCTCAGAAGCTCACCTCAGTGCTCGTCCACAGCTCTGTTCGCTCAGGTGAGCGCGGTCGAGCGGGCGAGCACGATCCCCAGGTCGATCAGGAGCACCAGTCCGCAGGCGCCGTACTGCACCAGGTCCCGACGGACCCGAGGCGCGTGCACGAGTGCGTACGTCACCAGGGCTCCCGCGACCAGACCACCGACGTGGGCCTCCCAGGAGATCCCCGGACGGGTGAACGTCATGAGCAGCGACAGGGCCACGAAGAGGACCACCGGCCTCATGTCGTGACGGCGCCGACGGGCCAGCACCACCCAGGCGCCGATCAGTCCGTAGACCACGCCGGAGGCGCCGAGCGACGGCTGGTTCGGTTCCGCGACGAGATAGGCGAGCGCGGAGCCGGAGAGACCGGAGAGCAGACACAGGGCCGCGTACCGGATCCGGCCCAGCTCGGGTTCGACGATCCCGCCGATCACCCACAGGCCCAGCACGTTGAAGAGGATGTGCCAGACCTCCTGGTGGAGGACGGTCGAGGTCAGCAGCCGGTAGTACTCGCCGTCCGCGACCCCGACGACCTCGCCGAGCCCCGGGCTGAAGGCGTAGCCGATGAGCACGAGCTCGTCGACGAGCCGGTCGCCGAAGACCAGGACCGCGAGGTAGACCGCGAGGTTGATCCCGATGAGGACCTTGGTGACGAGACGGTCGTCGGCCGCCACCTTGCCGCCCGCGAGCGTCCTCGGCTGGTTGGCGTCGGCGGCGTGTCCGGTCCCCGAGCCGTCACGTACGCAGTCGGGGCACTGGAAACCGACGGAGGCGGAGACCATGCACCGGGTGCAGATCGGCTTGTCGCAACGGGTGCAGCGGATGCCGGTCTCGGCCTCCGGGTGGCGGTAGCAGCGCGGCGGGCCGGCGGGCGGGTCCGTGGAAGGTCGCGGGTCCATGGAGGTTGCGTCCCTTCCCTTCTCAGCGCTTCTCGATCACCACGGACTCGATGACCACATCCTGAAGCGGTCGCTCGGTGTGCGGATCGGTCGCGGTGGTCGCGATCGCGTCCACGACCTTCCTGCTCTCCTTGTCCACTACCTCGCCGAAGATCGTGTGCTTGCGGTTCAGCCAGGTCGCGGGGGCGACGGTGACGAAGAACTGCGAGCCGTTGGTGCCCGGCCCGGCGTTGGCCATGGCCAGCAGATAGGGGCGGTCGAAGAGGAGCTCCGGATGGAACTCGTCGGCGAAGGCGTAGCCCGGGTCGCCGGTGCCGTCCCCGAGCGGGTCGCCGCCCTGGATCATGAAGTCCTTGATGACCCGGTGGAAGACCGTGCCGTCGTAGAGCGGGTCCGAGGAGACCGTGCCTGTCGCGGGGTGCGTCCACTCGCGCTCGCCCGAGGCGAGTTCGACGAAGTTCCGGACCGTCTTGGGGGCGTGGAACGGCATCAGCCGCACCTCGATGTCACCCAGGCTGGTCTTGAGGATCGCGTACAGCTGCTCGGCCACGGTCGCCTTCCGTCCACGTCGTGTCACGTCTGTTCTTGGCGCCTTCGATCCTCGCATGCCCCCGTATGCGCGCCCCACATGCCGGACCTGGCCCCGACGGGCATGATTCGAAAAAGGATGGAAAGGCGAATTACGACATCGCCACCGAGGAGGAGGAATCCTGTGACCCGCATGGACAGCGTGCGCGCCGCGACAGGTTCGGCGAAGGAGAGCGTCGTGCACGCCGCGGAAGTGGTGGCGCCGTACGCCGACACGGCGAGGGACCAGGCCGCGCACTACGCGCACGAGGCGCGCGTGCTGCTCGCGCCGAAGGTCTCGAAGGCCGCTCGAAAGGCCCGAGCGCAGGCCCGTGCGCAGTACGACTCGTACGTCGCACCGCATGTCCCGCCGCAGGTCGACGCGGCCGCACATCGTGCGGCGGTCAAGACCCGCAGGGCCGCCCGCCAGGCGGCCGACTACACCGTTCCGCGCGTCGAGTACGCGGTCGCCGCGACCGGTCCCGTCATCGAGGAGGCCGGGTCACGTTCCACTGCTGCCTGGGCCGCGCTGCGTGGCCAGGTGACGCCGAGGGAAATCCAGAAGATCGTGAGGAAGCACGAGCGCCGGGCCAGGGCCGGTCGCCTCGCCAAGGGCCTGGTGGTCCTGGGCGTTGTCGCCGGCGGCGCGTACGCCGCCTGGAAGTGGTGGGACAAGCAGGCCAATCCCGACTGGCTGGTCGAACCGCCCGCTCCCACCGAGGTGGACGAGGACGCCGTACTGGCGTCGGTCGACGGCAGTGAGGCTTCCCTCGACCCGGAGGTGGAGGCCAAGGAGACCGAAGCGGAAGCCGCGGCCGCGGCCGAGAAGGCCGCCGAAAGGGACAAGCACAGCTGATCTGACCGGGGTCCTGCCGAGTCCAGCTGAGGTCTGGCGGGTCTGCCGGGGTCCAGCTGAGGTCCGGCGGGTCCTGCTCAGTCCTGCTGGGGTGGCGGGGTTGCTGCAGGGTCCTGCCGAAGTCTGGTGGTGTGCAGCTGAGTCCTGTGGGACAACGCCGGTTCCTGCGAGGATGTGCGGGGAGTACGGGTGATCGTCTCCCCGCGCCCTACACCGCAGAGGTGAGCGCCGGCTCCGTCAGCGCGGCCGGCTCGTCGCGCTCGGCCGGGGTGGTCGAGGAACGGTGCCGCGAGGACGGAGACGATCCGTGCGCCTCGGCGGCGATGCGCTGCTTGATGGTGGGCGGCAGGGAGCGGTCCCCGGCGACCGGCCGGCGGTGGGCGCGTGGTGCGGGTACGGACGCGAGCGCGGCTCGCTCCCGGGCGACGGGCACGGTGGCGGAGGAAGCGGGGGCGGCCGGCTCCTCGGGCTGCTGGACGGCGGGCTGCTGCGCCGCGGCGGCGGTGCCCGCCAGGCCGACGGAGGCGAGCAGGGCGAAGAGGACGGAGATGAAGGCGGTCCAGAACTGCTTGACCTTGGCGGTGGCCATGACCCCTCACTTTCGTGACGTTCCCGGATGGTTCATTTCGGTTTGCGCGCTTTACGTACTTTCCTCATGATGTGGATGCGCTTCCGAATTCCGTGGAACGTCGCCGCCGTCGCGCAGTTCTTCCGATGAACACCACCCGTCCGGACCAGTACGGGGCCTCTGAGCTGCTCGTGCTTGAGCGGATCCACCGCATGCGCCGGTGCGCACCCGCTACCGGTGAGCGGGCAGAAGCGGAGCGCTGAGCAGAGCGTCCGGGAGACCTGGCGACCTGGCGGGACCACCACGCACGACAGCCCCCCGTTCCCACGTTCCCGTGGGTCAGGAGGGCTGTGCGAGGAGTGGAGCCTAGGGGAGTCGAACCCCTGACATCTGCCATGCAAAGACAGCGCTCTACCAACTGAGCTAAGGCCCCGGAACGAGAACAGCGTACCGGGTCATCCCCCATGTCCTGCAAAAAGATGGGGACTCCCGGTCCGCGACCACTCTCCGTAAGATGCTGCCCGAGGTTCGCAGTGGCGAACCGCAGGGATGGGGAGACGTAATGGACGCAGCGCAGCAGGAAGCCACGGCCAGAGCCAGAGAGCTTCAGCGCAGTTGGTACGGAGAGCCGTTGGGGGCGCTCTTCCGTCGGCTGATCGACGATCTCGGGCTCAACCAGGCCAGGCTGGCGGCCGTGCTCGGGCTCTCCGCGCCCATGCTGTCCCAGCTGATGAGCGGCCAGCGCGCGAAGATCGGCAACCCGGCCGTCGTCCAGCGTGTCCAGGCCCTCCAGGAACTCGCCGTGCAGGTCGCCGACGGCAGTGTCAGCGCCGCCGAGGCCACCGACCGGATGGACGAGGTCAAGAAGTCGCAGGGCGGCTCCGTCCTCACCAGCACGGGCCAGCCCAGCACCGGCCCCGGCGCTCCGACCGTGCGCCGGGTGGTCCGCGAGATCCAGTCCCTTCTGCGCTCCGTAGCGGCGGCGGGCGACATCATCGACGCCGCGGACTCCCTCGCCCCCGCCCACCCGGAACTGGCAGAGTTCCTCCGGGTGTACGGGGCCGGGCGCACCGCGGACGCGGTCGCCCACTACGAGTCGCACCAGAACTGACGCGGGCGGCAGCCGGCCGGCATCGCCGAGAGACGACCAACGGGGAGCGGACGCAGCACGATGGGTGAGGTCTTCGCTGGCCGGTATGAGCTGGTCGACCCGATCGGGCGGGGCGGGGCGGGCGCGGTGTGGCGTGCCTGGGACCACCGTCGCCGCCGGTATGTGGCGGCCAAGGTGCTTCTGCAGAGCGACGCGCACACCTTGCTCCGCTTCGTCCGCGAGCAGGCGCTGCGGATCGATCATCCGCACGTCCTCGCTCCGGCCAGCTGGGCCGCCGACGACGACAAGGTCCTGTTCACCATGGACCTGGTCGCCGGCGGCTCCCTGGCCCACGTCATCGGCGACTACGGCCCGCTCCCGCCCCGGTTCGTCTGCATCCTGCTCGACCAGCTGCTCTCCGGCCTGGCCACGGTGCACGCCGAGGGGGTCGTCCACCGGGACATCAAGCCCGCCAACATCCTGATGGACGTCACCGGCACCGGTCGGCCCCATCTGCGACTCTCCGACTTCGGCATCTCCATGCGCAAGGGCGAGCCGCGCCTCACCGAGACCGACTACGTCGTGGGCACGCCCGGATACTTCGCCCCCGAGCAGCTCCTCGGCGCCGAGCCGGACTTCACCGCGGACCTCTTCGCCGTCGGCCTGGTCGCCCTCTATCTGCTCCAGGGCCGCAGGCCGGACTCGCAGGCTCTGGTCGCGCACTTCCTCACGCACGGCACTCCCAGCGCCCCCCAGGGCATCCCGGAGCCCCTGTGGCAGGTGCTCGCCGGGCTGCTCCAGCCCGATCCGCAGGTCCGCTTCCGGACGGCCACGGGGGCGCGCAAGGCGCTGTCCGCCGCCGTCGAGATGCTTCCCGAGCCGCCCACGGACGAGCAGCCGGTCGAGATCTTCGACCAGCTCGGCCCCCTGCCGTCCGGCTTCGGCCCTCAGGGGCCCACGAGCCCCGAAGGTCGCACCGGGCCCAAGGCCGCCGTCGGCGCCCCCGTCACACCCCCGCGGGCCGCCGAGGACGCCTCCGCCGCCCCCGAGGCCGTACAGGCGCTGGTTCCCACCCCCGTACCGCCCCAGCAGCAGCCCCCACAGCCGCAGTACCAGCCCCCACACCTCGTCGCACCTCACCCCGCCGCGCCCCCCGCGACCGCGCCGCTGCCCGGTCCCTCCGAGACGGGCAGCTTCCACCTGACCCCGCCGGTCGTCCATCCGGCCCCCTCCTTCGCACAGGCCCCCCTGGCCGCGGCGCCGTACGGACCGGCCCCTACTCATCCATACACCGCTCGCCCCGATCAGGTTCCCGGGCAGCACCTGGCACCGGCGTACACCGCACCCGCCCCGGGCGCGGGGCACGCCTCCCCCGCGCCCGTACGACGACCGGGACCGCCCCTGAAGGTGGCGATCCCGGTCCTCCTGCTCGCGCTCGCGTGCTTCGCGGTCGGCTTCTGGGCACTCGCCCAGACCTGAGCCCTCACCCAGACCTGGGCCGTCTCCATACCCGCGCCCTCACCCAGGCCCTGGGCCGTCCCCCAACCCGAGCCCTCGTCCAGACCTGAGCCACCCCCGCGCCCGAGCCCTACGCGGCCCGCCGTCGCGCCAGCACGGTCCACGCGCCGAGGCCGAGCAGCAGCACCGTCCCGCTGCCGATGCCGGCCGCCGCGACGACGCGCATCGAGCCGTCCCGCTCCGCCGCCCGCGCCCCGCCGATGCCGTTCGCGGCGGCCTCCCTGTCGTCGGCGGTCACCGTGAACGGTCCGGGGTCACCGTCGTACCCCGGTCCGGGCTTCGCACTGCCCCGCAGGGAGACCCGCAGCGTCAGCGGCACCGGTCCGGACCCGTACTCCTCCGCGATCTCCGGGCTGAGCGTGGCCGACAGGTAGTACCAGCCGGCGAACCGCATGCCGCTGGTCGCGTCCTGGTACGAGACGCGGTTCTCGTGGGCCACCGGCCGCAGCGCGTCGAGCGCCAGGGTCGAGGGCTTCCCGACGTAGCTCGCGGTGTTCTCGTCGACGTGCCCGAGCGCAGGGTTCTCCAGGGAGAGGACGAGGGCGTTGCCGATGTACTCGTCGCCTGCGGCGCTGCTGCCGAGTTCGGCGCTGACGAAGAGCTGCTGCCCCCAGTCGACGGGGACCCGGTAGAAGAGCGTCTGCCCCGGCCGGATGTCGGACCGCCACTCGCCCTGCTCCAGCGACGTGGCGTCGTGGACGCCCGCGCCGCCCTGGCGCTTCCTCGGACCACCCGCGGGGGGCGCGGGGGTGCCGGAGGCCCAGACCTCGGGAAGCTCCGTCGGCCCGGCCTTCCTGAGGGGTGGCTCGGCGGCGTACCTGATCTCGAGTTCCCAGTCGTCCGGGCTCGAGGTCGGCTTGGACTCCCGCTCGACCAGCACGTAGTAGGCGCCCGGTCGCCGGCAGATGGAGCTGTCCGCGTCGACGATCCGTCGGGCGTACGCGGCGAGGGGGCGGGGGTACTCGGCCGACGAGAAGTCGACCTGCTGGTAGCCGCAGTCGATGCCGGAGCTGTCCTGCATGCTGATCTTGACGCCGTCCCCGTGGTCGACCTTGCCGCCGGGCGTCGGGACGGCGACCACGGACACGTACGCGTTCCGCCTGTCGTCGAGGTCGACCCGGTAGTAGACCTTGCCGTTCTTCCTGAGCGTGTCGCGGTAGGTCTGCCCGGTCCGCAGCTGCGCCGCGTCCGCGCTCGAAGCCGCTCCCTCGACCTGCTGGGCCGTGCTGTTGAACGTGTACGGCGGAAGCCCGCCCCCGACGCCGCCGGCGCCCTCGGCCTCAACCGCCTGGCCGGGCAGCGCCGTAGCACCCCGACCGGGCGTCGCCGCGAACGCCTGACCGGGGAGCGCCGCCACCGCGCCGATCGCCGCGACCGCCGTGATCAGAACCCCCGCCCTCCGGCCGATGCCGACCCGCGTCCTCACCCGCTTCTCCTCTTCACTCAAGCAAGTCGCCGCTTCGCTCAGGCAAAGCGAAGCCCCGGCCCGCTCACGCGCGGCCGGGGCTTCACCCACAGACGGTCTTCGTCTCACACACCCGAACCTGCGGGCACGGAGTCGGTCGCCTCCGTCCACAGGTCCTGCTCGGCGCGATCCGCCTGGATCTGGCGGTACACGAGGAGCCCGCCGATGGCGGCCAGTGCGACCAGGAGCAGCTTCTTCACCGCGCGACCTCGTCTTTCGTTGACGTAGGAGACTTCTGACGCCCACTCTACACATCGACCGATACCAATCGGTGATCTGTACGAGCTTCAGATCCTCCCGCGTTCAAACCCCTCCCGCGTTCAAACCCTCCCCGCCCCCCGGAAAACAGATCGACCCGGACGGAGGAACCGTCCGGGTCGATCGATGCTGTGGGGCTAACAGGATTTGAACCTGTGGCCTCATCCTTATCAGGGATGCGCTCTAACCAACTGAGCTATAGCCCCGCCGCGCTGTGCGGTGTGTGTCCCGCGCGCTGACTCCTGAAGATTAGCGCACGTGGGGGCCAGTCCCAAAATCCGTTGTCGGACCGGCCCCGCGCGTCCTACTCGTCCTCGGCGAGCGTCAGCTCGACACCGCCCACGAAGCCGGCCGACAGGTTGTAGATGAACGCGCCCAGGGTCGCCAGGGCGGTCATCAGGACCACGTCGATCACGGCGATCACCGAGGTGAACATCAGCACCCGCGGCAGCGACAGGAACGACTGCAGGTCGAAACCGTTGGACTCGTTCGAGCCCGTGGCCTCGCTGATCGTGCCGCCGACCGTGGAGAAGACGCCCATGGCGTCCATGACCATCCACAGCACGGCCGCCGCGACGACCGTGCAGATGCCCAGTGCGATGGAGAGCAGGAAGCTCACCTTCATCACCGACCACGGATCGGCCTTGGCCACCCGCAGCCGTGCCTTGCGCGTCCGGGGCGTCGTGCGCGCACCCGTCCGCGGTCGGCGCACGGCCGCGGTACCCGCCTGGCCGCCCGGCGCCGGAGCACCGTACGCCTGCGGCGGGTGGTACGGCCCGCCCGGCTGCTGCGCTCCCGCGCGCTCGCCGGGCAGCGGCCCGTTGTAGGTCTCGTACGAGGGCTGCTGCCCCCGATTGTCCGTCACCGCAACCCCCTGGGAGTCCGTGGCGGAGCCACGGGCGCCGTTCGCTCCAGCACTGGCAGAAGCTCCGGCGGCCGCCGATCCGGCGCCCGTGGCTCCACTCACGCTCTTACTCCTCGTGCTCCCCGGCCGAGGGCTCCGTGCCCTCGGCTGCTGCCTCGGTCTCGACCACCGCGGCCTCGGACGCCTCCACGGCGCCCTCGGCGTCGATGGCGTCGTCCACGTCCTCGACGTCCTCGTCGCTGCCGGCCTCGGCGTTCCGTGCGATGCCGACGACGGCATCGCGCTTGCCCAGGTTGATCAGCTGGACGCCCATCGTGTCACGGCCGGTCTCCCTGACTTCGTTGACTCGCGTACGAATCACACCGCCGGACAGCGTGATGGCGAGGATCTCGTCCGTCTCCTCGACCACCAGCGCGCCCACGAGCGAGCCGCGGTCCTCCACGATCTTGGCGGCCTTGATACCGAGGCCGCCACGGCCCTGGACGCGGTACTCGTCGACGGGGGTGCGCTTCGCGTACCCGCCGTCGGTCGCGGTGAAGACGAACGTACCGGGCCGGACGACATTCATCGAGAGCAGCTCGTCGTCCGCGCGGAAACTCATCCCCTTGACGCCCGAAGTGGCGCGTCCCATCGGACGCAGCGCGTCGTCCGTGGCGGTGAAGCGGATCGACTGCGCCTTCTTGCTGATGAGCAGCAGATCGTCCTCGGCCGAGACCAGCTCGGCCCCGATCAGCTCGTCGTCGCTGCCGTCCGCCGTCTCCCGGAGGTTGATCGCGATGACACCGCCGGCGCGCGGCGAGTCGTAGTCCTTCAGGGCGGTCTTCTTGACCAGACCGCCCTTGGTGGCGAGCACCAGGTACGGCGTGGCCTCGTAGTCGCGGATCGCCAGGATCTGGGCGATCTGCTCGTCCGGCTGGAAGGCGAGCAGGTTGGCCACGTGCTGGCCGCGCGCGTCCCGGCCGGCGTCGGGCAGTTCGTACGCCTTGGCCCGGTAGACCCGGCCCTTGTTGGTGAAGAAAAGCAGCCAGTGGTGGGTCGTGGAGACGAAGAAGTGGTCGACGATGTCGTCCTGCTTCAGCTTCGTGCCGCGCACGCCCTTGCCGCCGCGCTTCTGCGAGCGGTAGTCCTCGGTCTTCGTCCGCTTCACGTAGCCACCGCGCGAGATGGTGACGACGATGTCCTCCTCGGCGATCAGGTCCTCGATGGACATGTCACCGTCGAAGGGCACGAGCTTGGAGCGCCGGTCGTCGCCGAACTTCTCGACGAGCGCGGCGAGCTCCTCGCTGACGATCGAACGCTGACGCTCCGGCGAGGCCAGGATCGCGTTGTACTCGTTGATCTTCGCCTGGAGTTCGTCGTGCTCGGCGACGATCTTCTGGCGCTCCAGGGCGGCGAGCCGGCGGAGCTGCATCTCCAGGATCGCGTTGGCCTGGATCTCGTCGATCTGGAGGAGGTCCATCAGGCCCCCGCGCGCGACCTCGACGGTGTCACTGCGCCGGATGAGCGCGATGACCTCGTCGATCGCGTCGAGCGCCTTGAGCAGACCGCGCAGGATGTGGGCGCGCTCCTCGGCCTTGCGCAGCCGGAACTTCGTCCGGCGGACGATGACCTCGATCTGGTGCGTCACCCAGTGGCGGATGAACGCGTCGAGCGAGAGGGTGCGCGGCACGCCGTCGACGAGCGCCAGCATGTTCGCGCCGAAGTTCGTCTGGAGGTCGGTGTGCTTGTACAGGTTGTTGAGGACGACCTTGGCGACGGCGTCGCGCTTGAGCACGATGACCAGGCGCTGGCCGGTCCGGGACGAGGTCTCGTCGCGGACGTCGGCGATGCCGCCGATCTTGCCGTCCTTCACCAGGTCGGCGATCTTCTGCGCGAGGTTGTCCGGGTTGGTCTGGTACGGCAGCTCCGTGACCACCAGGCACTGGCGGTTCTGGATCTCCTCGACCTCGACGACCGCGCGCATCGTGATCGAGCCACGGCCGGTGCGGTACGCCTCCTCGATGCCCTTGCGGCCGACGACGAGCGCGCCGGTGGGGAAGTCCGGGCCCTTGATCCGCTCGATCAGGGCGTCGAGGAGCTCCTCGTGGGTGGCATCGGGGTGCTCGAGCGCCCACTGGGCGCCGGCCGCGACCTCGCGCAGGTTGTGCGGCGGGATGTTGGTGGCCATGCCGACCGCGATGCCGGCACTGCCGTTGATCAGCAGGTTCGGGAAGCGGGCCGGCAGGACCGTCGGCTCCTGGTTGCGGCCGTCGTAGTTGTCCTGGAAGTCGACGGTCTCCTCGTCGATGTCCCGGAGCATCTCCATCGACAGCGTCATGAGCTTGCACTCGGTGTACCGCATGGCGGCGGCCGGGTCGTTGCCCGGGGAACCGAAGTTGCCGTTGGAGTCGACGAGCGGCATCCGCATCGACCAGGGCTGGGCGAGGCGGACGAGCGCGTCGTAGATCGAGGAGTCGCCGTGCGGGTGGTACGTACCCATGACGTCGCCGACGACGCGGGCGCACTTGTAGAAGCCCTTCTCGGGCCGGTAGCCGCCGTCGTACATCGCGTACAGCACACGACGGTGGACGGGCTTGAGGCCGTCCCGGACGTCGGGCAGCGCGCGGGACACGATGACGGACATCGCGTAGTCGAGGTACGAGCGCTGCATCTCGGTCTCGAGCCCGACGGGCTCGATCCGCAGCACGGGCTCCTGCTCTTCGGTGGTGCCGGTCGGCGTGGTTTCGTCGGCCATTGCTGGTCGTCAGTCCTTTCGTACGGTCAGCTGAGACCGACTCAGATGTCGAGGAAGCGAACGTCCTTGGCGTTGCGCTGGATGAACGAGCGGCGTGCCTCGACGTCCTCGCCCATCAGCACCGAGAACAGGTCGTCGGCCTGCGCGGCGTCGTCCAGGGTGACCTGGCCGAGCACGCGGTGGTCGACGTCCATGGTGGTGATGCGCAGCTCCTCGGCGTTCATCTCGCCGAGACCCTTGAAGCGCTGGATCGAGTCTTCCCTGATCCGCTTGCCGCTCCGCTTGCCGAGCTCGACGAGCGCGTCCCGCTCGCGGTCCGAGTACGCGTACTCGAAGTCGTCCCGGCCCCACTTGATCTTGTAGAGCGGCGGGCGGGAGAGGTAGACGTGACCGGCCTCGACCAGCGGCCGCATGAAGCGGAAGAGGAAGGTCAGCAGGAGGGTGTTGATGTGCTGGCCGTCGACGTCGGCGTCCGCCATCAGGATGATCTTGTGATAGCGGAGCTTCTCGATGTCGAAGTCCTCGTGGACCCCGGTGCCGAAGGCCGAGATCAACGCCTGGACCTCGGTGTTCTGCAGGATCTTGTCGATCCTGGCCTTCTCGACGTTCAGGATCTTGCCGCGGATCGGCAGGATGGCCTGGTACATCGGGTTCCGGCCGGACTTGGCCGAACCGCCGGCGGAGTCACCCTCGACGATGAAGATCTCGCACTTGGCCGGGTCGTTCGACTGGCAGTCGGAGAGCTTGCCCGGCAGCGACGCCGACTCCAGGAGACCCTTACGACGGGTCAGGTCGCGCGCCTTGCGGGCGGCCACGCGCGCGGTGGCGGCCTGGATGGACTTGCGGACGATGTCCGCGGCCTCGACGGGATTGCGGTCCAGCCAGTCGTTGAGGTGCTCGTAGACGGCCTTCTGGACGAAGGTCTTCGCCTCCGTGTTGCCCAGCTTGGTCTTGGTCTGGCCCTCGAACTGCGGCTCGCTCAGCTTGACCGAGATGATCGCGGTCAGACCCTCGCGGATGTCGTCGCCCGTGAGGTTGTCGTCCTTCTCACGGAGGTGCTTCTTGTCACGCGCGTACTTGTTGATCAGCGAGGTCAGCGCCGCACGGAAGCCCTCCTCGTGCGTGCCGCCCTCGTGGGTGTGGATGATGTTGGCGAAGGAGTACACGCCCTCGGTGTAGCCGCTGTTCCACTGCATCGCGACCTCGAGGGACAGGGCCTTGTCCTTGTCCTCCGCCTCCAGGTCGATCACGGTGGGGTGGATCAGCTCGCCCTTGCGCGAGTTGAGGTACTTCACGAAGTCGACGATGCCGCCCTCGTAGTGGTACTTCACCGTGCGCGCGGTGGGCTCGGCGGCCTCCGCCTCGGGGTCGTCCGCACCGACCGTGGCCTTCGCCGACTCGCGCTCGTCCGTGAGCGTCAGGGTGAGGCCCTTGTTGAGGAAGGCCATCTCCTGGAAGCGGCGCGCGAGCGTCTCGAAGGAGTACTCGGTGGTCTCGAAGATGTCCGGGTCGGCCCAGAAGGTGACCGACGTGCCGGTCTCCTCGGTCGCCTCGTGCTGGACCAGCGGGGCCGTCGGGACGCCCATCTTGTAGTCCTGCGTCCAGCGGTGGCCGTCCGTCCTGATCTCGACGGAGACCTTGGTGGACAGGGCGTTCACGACCGACACACCGACACCGTGCAGACCGCCGGAGACGGCGTAGCCGCCGCCGCCGAACTTGCCGCCCGCGTGCAGCACGGTCAGCACGACCTCGACGGCCGGCTTGCCCTCGGAGGCCACGATGCCCACCGGGATGCCACGACCGTTGTCGATGACGCGGACGCCGCCGTCGGGCAGGATCGTCACGTCGATGGTGTCGGCGTGGCCGGCCAGGGCTTCGTCGACCGAGTTGTCGACGACCTCCTGCACCATGTGGTGCAGACCGCGCTCGCCGGTCGAGCCGATGTACATGCCAGGGCGCTTACGCACGGCATCCAGGCCTTCGAGAACCTGGATGTTGTTGGCGGTGTACTGGTTGTTCTCGTTGGGGTTGCCGGAATCGGCCACGAAGCGCCCTTTCTGGCACAGCACAGGCCGTTCTCCGGGCATACGGGAGCGGCTGCGTCGTTCGACATGTTCCGCAGGGTGGCGGGATTGTCTTCCAGTCTACCGGTAGCGCTGACACTCATGGGGGTTTGCCGGTCCCTGAGTCCGCATGTGCCGCCCTGAGCGGGAGCGAGACGACTCCCCATATCCGGACAGGGGCTCCAGAGCCCTCTGACGGCCACCCAGCGCTTCTGGCTGTGACGGCGAGTGTCACCCGCTGAGAGCATCGGACCGGCCGCGGGGCGGGCGCCTTGCGGCGGGCGTCGCGGGCGTCCGCGCCGCCTCGTTGCGGGCACCCGCACCACCGCGTTGTGGGCATACGTTCCGGGGCGGAACAGGTGGGCACGACGCCCCACGCGCGGCGGCCTTCCACACCTGGACCCGCGCCTGGAGGACCCGCGCGCCCGCTGCTACCCGTACGTGTCCCCGGGCCCCACCGACCCCGGCGCCCTGAGCGGCCCGTACCCCCGCCGCGGCGCCCCCGGCCCCAGCACCTTGATCACCCGCACCGTCCCATGACCGAGGTCCTCGTTGAGACGGGCCACGAGCCGGGGCGCCAGCAGCCGCAGCTGCGTCGCCCAGGCCGTCGAGTCGCACTGCACGGTGAGCACACGCGCGTCCGGCTCGTCGTCGAACTTCAGCGGTACGCAGTGCTTCGCCAGGTCCTCGCCGACGATCTGCGGCCAGCGGCCCATCACCCCGCCGACGGCCGCCGGCGTCTCCCACCCGCGTTCGGTGATCAGCCGGTTGATCGCCGCACCGAGCGCCATGGGGTCGCGCCCGTCGGCGCGCGCGCCGGAGCGCAGTCCGCCTCCGCGTCGGGCCTGCTTCTTCTGCTGGGCGGCCGCGCCCTTGGCCTTCGCCTGCTCCTTGGCCGCGCGCAGCGCGACCCGGGCGAGGTCGACGCCCGAGGCTTCGGGCACCGAAGGCGTCGTCGGCAAAGGTGTGTCCACAGGCTGTGGACGGTTTTCGTCGCTCATACCCGTTCCACCGTCCCGCCGCCCACCTCGTACCGGGTCCCCGCCAGGACCGCCGGCACGTCGTCGTCCACCGCCGCCGTCACGAGCACCTGCTCGCCGCCCGCCACCAGCTCCGCGAGCCGCTCGCGGCGCCGCGCGTCCAGCTCGGCGAAGACGTCGTCGAGGACGAGGACCGGCTCGTTGCCCTCGGACCGCAGCAGGTCGTACGAGGCGAGCCGCAGCGCCAGCGCGTACGACCAGGACTCGCCATGACTGGCGTATCCCTTCGCCGGCAACTCGCCGAGCTTGAGCAGCAGCTCGTCCCGGTGCGGCCCGACCAGCGTGACGCCCCGCTCGATCTCCTGCTTGCGTACCTCGGCGAGCGCGGCGATCAGCTGTTCGTACAGCTCCTCGCGGGTGTGCCCGGTGCCGGGCGCGGAGGGTCGGTACTCCAGCAGAATCGGTCCGCCGGCGGGCGCCAGCTGGTCGTACGCCTTGTCCGCGAGCGGCTGCAGTACGGCGATCAGATCCAGCCGCTGGGCGAGCAGCTCGGCTCCGACCCGCGCCAGGTGCTGGTCCCAGACGTCCAGGGTGGAGAGGTCCATGCCGCGGCCGCCGTGCCGTCGGGCCATCGCGGCGGACTTCAGGAGCGTGTTGCGCTGCTTGAGCACGCGGTCGTAGTCGGAGCGCACGCCGGCCATGCGCGGCGTGCGCGCCGTGATCAGCTCGTCGAGGAAGCGCCGGCGCTCGCCGGGGTCGCCCTTCACCAGGGCGAGGTCCTCGGGCGCGAACAGCACGGTCCGTACGATGCCGAGCACGTCACGCGGTCTGACCTGCGAGGACCTGTTGATACGGGCACGGTTGGCCCGACCGGGGTTGAGTTCGAGTTCGATCAGCTGGGAGCGCTCGCCCTGGGTGACGGCGGCTCGGATGACCGCACGCTCCGCCCCCATCCGGACGAGCGGGGCGTCGGAGGCGACGCGGTGGCTGGAGAGGGTCGCGAGATAACCGACGGCCTCGACCAGATTGGTCTTGCCCTGGCCGTTGGCACCCACGAAAGCGGTGACGCCCGGGTCGAGCGGGACCTCGACCCGGGCGTAGGAGCGGAAGTCGGCCAGCGACAGATGCGTGACGTGCATGGTTGGGCGCCGACCTTCTTCCCCCGGCGGCTGTGCACCGCGGGGCGCACAGCCTGTGGATTACTTCTTGGACTCGACCGCGTGGCCGCCGAACTGGTTGCGCAGCGCGGCGATCATCTTCATCTGCGGGGAGTCGTCCTGCCGCGAGGCGAACCGCGCGAAGAGCGACGCGGTGATCGCCGGCAGCGGTACGGCGTTGTCGATGGCGGCCTCGACGGTCCACCGGCCCTCGCCGGAGTCCTGGGCGAAGCCGCGCAGCTGCTCCAGGTGCTCGTCCTCGTCCAGGGCGTTCACCGCGAGGTCGAGCAGCCAGGAACGGATGACCGTGCCCTCCTGCCAGGAGCGGAAGACCTCACGCACGTCGGTGACGGAGTCGACCTTCTCCAGGAGCTCCCAGCCCTCGGCGTAAGCCTGCATCATCGCGTACTCGATGCCGTTGTGGACCATCTTCGCGAAGTGGCCGGCGCCGACCTTGCCCGCGTGGACCGAGCCGAACTCGCCCTCGGGCTTGAGCGCGTCGAAGATCGGCTGGACCCTCGCCACGTTCTCGGCGTCGCCGCCGTACATCAGCGCGTAGCCGTTCTCCAGGCCCCAGACGCCGCCGGAGACACCGCAGTCGACGAAGCCGATGCCCTTGGCCGCCAGCTCCCCGGCGTGCTTCTCGTCGTCCGTCCAGCGCGAGTTCCCGCCGTCCACGACGATGTCGCCGGGAGAGAGCAGGGCGGCCAGCTCGTCGATGGTGGACTGGGTCGCGGCACCGGCCGGAACCATGACCCACACGACGCGGGGCCCCTTGAGCTTGCCCACAAGCTCTTCGAGGCTGTGGACATCGGCGAGGTCCGGGTTGCGGTCGTATCCGATGACGGTGTGGCCTGCGCGGCGGATGCGCTCACGCATGTTGCCGCCCATCTTGCCGAGACCGACGAGACCGAGCTCCATCAGAGATTCCTTAAGCGTCGTGTGCGGTTTACCCGGGTCCGAGCCTACGCCGGGACCCGGGTGCACACCTGTGGGGTCAGCCGCTCAGTCGACGGCCGCCCCGGAGGGTCATCCGGAGAGTCGCACCGGCATGATCAGGTACTTGTAGGCCTCGTCCGCCTCGGCGTCCAGGGCGGGCTTCCCGCTCAGCAGCGCCGGCTTCGTGGAGGTCGTGAAGGAGAGCTGGGCAACCGGGGAGTCGATCGCGCTGAGGCCGTCCAGGAGGAAGGTCGGGTTGAAGGCGATCGAGATGTCGTCGCCCTCGAGCTGCGCGTCGACCCGCTCCACAGCCTGTGCGTCGTCACTGGAGCCCGCCTCCAGGATCAGCACGCCCTGCTCGAAGCTCAGCCGGACCGGGGTGTTGCGCTCGGCCACCAGAGCCACACGCTTGACGGCCTCGACGAAGGGGGCGGTCTCGATCACCGCGACCGAGTTGAACTCGGTGGGGAAGAGCGTCCGGTACTTCGGCAGGTCGCCTTCGAGCAGCCGGGTGGTGGTGCGGCGGCCCGCGCCCTCGAAGCCGATGAGGCCCTCGCCCTTGCCGGAGCCGGAGAGAGCGAGGGTCACGGTGTCCCCGCTGGTGAGCGCCTTGGCGGTGTCCAGGAGGGTCTTCGCGGGCACCAGGGCGACCGCGGAGGCGTCGGGGGACTCGGGCTTCCACATGAACTCGCGGACCGCGAAGCGGTAGCGGTCGGTGGAGGCCAGGGTGACCGTGTCGCCCTCGATCTCGATGCGCACACCGGTGAGCACGGGCAGGGTGTCGTCACGGCCGGCGGCGATGGCCACCTGCGCGGCGGCGGAGGCGAAGACCTCACCGGGGACGGTGCCGGTCGCGGTGGGCATCTCCGGCAGCGCCGGGTACTCCTCCACAGGCAGCGTGTGGAGGGTGAAGCGGGAGGAGCCGCAGACCACCGTCGCCCGTACACCGTCTGTGGAGATCTCCACGGGACGGTTGGGGAGGGCGCGGCAGATGTCGGCGAGCAGTCGGCCGGAGACCAGGACGGTGCCGTCCTCCTCGACCTCCGCCTCGACGGAGACGCGGGCCGAGACCTCGTAGTCGAAGCTCGAGAAGCTCAGTGCGCCGTCCTCGGCCTTCAGCAGAAGGCCCGCGAGCACGGGCGCCGGCGGACGGGCCGGGAGGCTGCGGGCCACCCAGGCCACCGCCTCCGCGAGTACATCGCGCTCCACCCGGATCTTCACCGGAACCGCCTCCTGCTGTTGCTGGCTCTTCGTCGACTGCGAGAACCAGTCTGACGTACGCCGCCGACACTCGGTGCTGCTCGGGGTCAAGTCGGGACGAGGGCGCGTCGGAGCTCCGGCGCCGAGTTGTGCACAGGCCCCACTTCGAAGCGGATTCCGGGCTAACTCTATGTGGGAGTAGTAGTAGGGCCTGTGGAAACGGTGGATAACCCCGTTTTTGCAGGTCAGACCCAATTTTTTGTCCACCGAGCCTGTGGGTGAAGCCGGTGGACAACTGGGGTTCTCTGTGGACACCCGAAAGTTCTGCACACCCCGTACACAGGCCACGGGGAGTTCTCCCCAGCGCTGTCCCCAGCTTTACCCCGGTTCCCCACAGCCCAACCGTCCTCCTTGGTGTGACCGCTTTCACTCGACGCGGTGAGAGGGGGCGATTCGTTGCCGAACAGTGGACAGGGGTGTGGAGAAGCTGTGGGCAACGGACCACAGCCTGTGGGCGGCCGGTGGACAACCCTTCGGCCACCCTGTGGACGAAAGATTCATCCACAGCCTGTGGAGATCTTTTACCAACAATTCCACAAGGGTCTGACCTGGGGTGATGATCTGTCACCAGGCCTGCCTGTGGACACGATCGGGATAACTCGACAGTCCCCACCCTGTGGACGGGAGATCATCCCCCAATCTGTGGAGAACCCGCCACCGGAACGGAGTAATCGAACAGCCGGGTCGCCGCCCGACGTCGGGCCCAGCTGTGCACAGCCCCCCGGAAGGGCTCCGGAGACGCCGAAGGGCGCCCCGGGAGGGCTCCGGAGACGCCGAAGGGCGCCCCGGGAGGTGTCCCGGGGCGCCCTTCGAGAGGCCGCTGAGGCGAGCGTCAGCCGTTCTTGATGCGGTTGGTGAGCTCGGTGACCTGGTTGTAGATGGAGCGCCGCTCGGCCATCAGCGCGCGGATCTTCCGGTCCGCGTGCATCACCGTCGTATGGTCGCGGCCACCGAACTGCGCGCCGATCTTCGGCAGCGACAGGTCCGTCAGCTCGCGGCACAGGTACATGGCGATCTGCCGGGCCGTCACCAGGACACGGCTGCGCGAGGATCCGCAGAGGTCCTCCACCGTCAGACCGAAGTAGTCCGCCGTGGCCGCCATGATCGCCGGGGCAGTGATCTCCGGCGACGAGTCCTCGCCACCCGGGATGAGGTCCTTGAGGACGATCTCGGTCAGACCCAGGTCCACCGGCTGCCGGTTGAGACTCGCGAAGGCCGTCACCCGGATCAGCGCGCCCTCCAGCTCACGGATGTTCCGCGAGATCCGCGACGCGATGAACTCCAGCACCTCCGGCGGGGCGTTGAGCTGCTCCTGCACCGCCTTCTTCCGGAGGATCGCGATACGCGTCTCCAGCTCGGGCGGCTGCACGTCGGTGGTCAGACCCCACTCGAAGCGGTTGCGGAGCCGGTCCTCCAGGGTCACCAGCTGTCGGGGCGGCCGGTCCGAGGAGAGCACGATCTGTTTGTTCGCGTTGTGCAGGGTGTTGAAGGTGTGGAAGAACTCCTCCTGCGTCGACTCCTTGCTCGCGAGGAACTGGATGTCGTCGACGAGCAGGATGTCCACATCGCGGTAGCGCTTGCGGAAGGCGTCGCCCTTGCCGTCGCGGATCGAGTTGATGAACTCGTTCGTGAACTCCTCGGAGCTCACGTACCGCACGCGCGTGCCGGGGTAGAGGCTCCGCGCGTAGTGTCCGATCGCGTGCAGCAGATGGGTCTTGCCGAGGCCCGACTCGCCGTAGATGAAGAGCGGGTTGTACGCCTTCGCCGGTGCCTCGGCCACCGCGACGGCGGCCGCGTGCGCGAAGCGGTTCGAGGAACCGATGACGAAGGTGTCGAAGAGGTACCGGGGGTTCAGCCGCGCGTGCTGCTCGCCGGGAGCGCCGGAACCCTGCGCGGAGGACGAGGAGCCGTGGCCCCCGCCCGGCCCGCCCCCGGGACCGCTAGGCCGGGGACCGGGACGGCCCCCGTGGTTCTGCGGGTCGGGCAGCTCGGCGCGCTCGGGCCGCTGCGACTCGTAACCGCGGGGCGCCTCGTCGTAACGCGACTGCCTGGGCTGCTCGGGACCGGTGTACGGCGCCCGCTCCTGGTAGCCGCCCATCCGGGGCTGCTGCCAGAGGTCCTCCTGGGTTCGGGGCCAGGCGCCGAGGTCGGGCCGCTGCTGCGAGTAGTCCGGGTAGGCGGGGCGTGCGGTGGGCAGCCCGTCGTCGGGCATCGGCCGGTGGCCGTATCCCTCGTACTTGTCGTACGGCTCCGGCTGGGCGCGCTCGTCGTAGCGGGACTGCTGCACGGGGGGCGCCGGCGGGGTCGGCTCGCCGACGGAGTCGTCGACGGTGATCGCGATCCGGATCGTGCGGCCGCACTCACGGCTCAGGGTCTCGCTGATCAGCGGAGCGAGCCGGCCTTCGAGGACGCGCTTGCCCCACTCGTTGGGCACGGCGAGGAGCGCGGTGTCCGCGACCAGGGCCAGCGGCTGGCAGCGCTCGATCCACTGCTTGTCCTTGGGCTCGATTCCCTGCTGGCCCTCGGCGAGGAGGTGCTCGAGGACGCGTGGCCACACTGCGGCAAGATCGGCAGGTACGTCAGCCACAGGGCACGCTTTCTCGCGGGTCCCCCGATGGTGTGGTTCTCGGGGGGACGGTGGGTCGATGTCCGTGAGGACGGGTCCAGGAGGACAGGTGAGGACAGAACGGAAAAGAGGTCGGAGTCCATCCACGGTAGTCGCGGCGGCTGACGTGGTTCAAGTTGTTGTCCACAGCCTGTGCACAATGGAGGGCGGCAACAGGTCGGTTTGACCGGATGGCGTAGCCGCGCGTACCGTAACCAGGTCGAGTTGTCGATGGCTGCTGCCGCCTGCCTCCGATGGGCAAAGATCACGGTCTGTGATCGTGAAGCGGTGCACTCGGGCGTATTGCGAGCTACTCGTGGGCGCACGGTGACAGCCAGGCGATGTCCCGCCATCTACGAATCATTTCTGGAGCCCCCGAGTGAGCAAGCGCACCTTCCAGCCGAACAACCGTCGTCGCGCCAAGACCCACGGCTTCCGCCTGCGGATGCGTACGCGTGCCGGTCGCGCCATCCTGGCGAACCGCCGTTCCAAGGGTCGCTCGAGCCTGTCCGCCTGAGCCACTTAAACAGGTCATGACGTGCTGCCTACCGAGAATCGGCTGAGGCGGCGCGAGGACTTCGCAACCGCGGTACGCCGAGGTCGCCGGGCCGGTCGCCCGCTCCTCGTCGTCCACCTACGCAGCGGTGCAACGAGCCCGCACGCGCCTGGGGAGAGCGCTCCCCCGACGCGTGCGGGTTTCGTCGTGAGCAAAGCCGTGGGCGGGGCGGTCGTACGCAACCAGGTGAAGCGTCGTCTGCGCCATCTCGTCCGCGACCGGCTCACCGAGCTGCCCCCCGGTAGCCTGGTGGTCGTACGGGCGTTGCCCGGAGCCGGCGACGCCGATCACGCACAGCTGGCCCGAGACCTGGACGCCGCTTTCCAGCGGCTGCTGGGAGGGGGCACGCGATGAAGTACCCGCTGCTGGCTCTCATCAAGCTGTACCAGTGGACGATCAGCCCGCTCCTGGGCCCCGTCTGCCGGTACTACCCGTCGTGTTCCCACTATGGATTCACGGCCATCGACCGGCATGGCGCGATCAAGGGCACGGCCCTGACCGCCTGGCGCATCCTGCGGTGCAATCCGTGGTCGCCCGGCGGTGTGGACCACGTCCCCCCGCGTAAGCGCCCCCGCTGGCACGAGATGCTGAGGAACGCGCTGCGCGGCGACAAGGGCGGGTCCACCGCCGAGACGAGCCCGGCCGCAGAGACCTCGCCCAATGCTCAAGGAGCCTGATTAGTGGACACGATTGCCAGTTTTTTCAGCTTCATCACCACACCTGTCTCATGGGTGATCGTCCAGTTCCACAAGTTGTTCGGGGCGATCTTCGGCCCTGACACGGGCTGGGCCTGGGGCCTGTCGATCGTGTGCCTGGTGGTGCTGATCCGTATCTGTCTGATTCCGCTGTTCGTCAAGCAGATCAAGTCGACGCGGAACATGCAGGCGCTCCAGCCGAAGATGAAGGCGATCCAGGAGCGCTACAAGAGCGACAAGCAGCGTCAGTCCGAAGAGATGATGAAGCTGTACAAGGAGACGGGTACCAACCCGCTCTCCTCGTGCCTTCCCATCCTGGCGCAGTCGCCGTTCTTCTTCGCCCTGTACCACGTGCTGTCCAACATCGCCGAGGGCGACACGGTCGGCGTCATCAACCAGTCGCTGCTCGACAGCGCCCGGCAGGCGCACATCTTCGGCGCTCCGCTGGCCTCGAAGTTCACGGACAGTGCCGCCGACGTCGCCGCTCTGGACGCTTCGATCATCTCGGTCCGGATCGTCACCGCGATCATGATCATCATGATGTCGGCCTCGCAGTTCTTCACCCAGCGCCAGCTGATGATGAAGAACGTCGACCTCTCGGTGAAGACCCCGTACATGCAGCAGCAGAAGATGCTCATGTACATCTTCCCCGTGATCTTCGCCGTCATGGGCATCAACTTCCCCGTCGGCGTCCTCGTCTACTGGCTGACCACCAACGTGTGGACCATGGGCCAGCAGATGTACGTGATCAACCAGAACCCGACGCCGGGCAGCAAGGCGCAGGACTCCTACCTCCAGCGCCTGCTGAAGAGCATCACCACGCACGGCGAGGTCCGCGGTCGCCGCCGGAAGACCATCGTCAAGATGATCGTCGCCAAGAGCAGCAGCGACCGCAACGAGAACGAGCGCCGCTTCTTCTCGGGTCTGACCAAGGCGGGCTTCGCCGCTCAGGCCGACGGCAGCGTGATCAAGAGCGACACGATCGAGACCGAGGCCGAGGGCGGTGCCGCCGCCAGGCGCCAGCAGCCCAAGCGTCAGACCAAGGCCCAGCGCCAGGCCGCCGCGGCCCAGGCCATGGCCAAGGACACCGAGGGAGTCTCCGAGCCGGCCGCCGGAGAGGCGACCACCTCGCTCGAGAAGAAGCCTCAGGGTCCGGCCGCGACCGACGCCAAGGGCGACTCGAAGGACGAGGCAGGCGACAAGCCCGCGCGTCCGAGCCGTGCCAACTCCGGAGGCTCCCGCCAGGGCAAGTCCGGTCAGCGCAAGGGCCAGCAGCGGCCCAAGCACCCGTCCTCCAAGAAGTAAGCCTCGCCGAAGCAAGAAGGAGTCCATCCGTGACGGAAGGCACCACCTCCGCCGCCGCCGAGGGTGGCGACACCCTGACCCGCCTCGAGCAGGAGGGTGAGATCGCGGCCGACTACCTCGAAGGTCTGCTCGACATCGCCGACCTCGACGGCGACATCGACATGGACGTCGAGGCGGACCGGGCCGCGGTCTCGATCATCAGCGACTCCAGCAGCCGTGAGCTGCAGAAGCTCGTGGGCCGCGACGGTGAGGTCCTGGAGGCCCTCCAGGAGCTGACCCGCCTCGCCGTGCACCGGGAGACGGGTGACCGCAGCCGTCTGATGCTCGACATCGCCGGCTTCCGTGCCCAGAAGCGCACCGAGCTCGCCGAGCTGGGTGCCAAGGCCGCATCCGAGGTGAAGTCCACCGGGCAGCCGGTCAAGCTGGACCCGATGACGCCGTTCGAGCGCAAGGTCGTGCACGACGCGATCGCCGTTGCCGGTCTTCGCAGCGAGTCCGAGGGCGAGGAGCCGCAGCGCTTCGTCGTTGTGCTCCCGGCCTGAACCCTCACGTAGTGTCGGCCCCGTCTGTTCACAGGCGGGGCCGATCTTTGTCAGCCCGATAGTCAGCCACCACAGTGCGCTCGCACGCGAAGCGTGCGGTACGGAAGGACGGTTCCCGTGACGGAGGCAGCGGAGCTCCCCGAGGCTCCGGAGCAGGCACGGACAGTCTTCGGCCAGTACTTCCCGGAGGCGGTGCGGTATGCCGAGCTCCTCGCGGACGCGGGTGTGAAGCGGGGTCTGATCGGCCCCCGCGAGGTCCCGCGACTGTGGGAACGCCACCTGTTGAACTGTGCTGTCCTCTCGGAGGTTGTCCCCGAAGGCGTCACCGTCTGCGACGTGGGCTCGGGCGCCGGTCTTCCCGGCATCCCCCTGGCGCTGGTCCGGCCCGACCTGAAGATCACGCTTCTGGAGCCGCTGCTCCGCCGGACGAACTTCCTCCAGGAGGTCGTCGAGCTGCTCGGCCTCGACCACGTCACCGTGGCCAGGGGGCGGGCGGAGGAGATGCTCGGCAAGATCACGCCCGTTCATGTGGTGACCGCTCGCGCGGTGGCGCCGCTGGACCGCCTCGCCGGCTGGGGGGTTCCCCTGCTGCGCCCGTACGGAGAGATGCTGGCGCTCAAGGGCGACACCGCGGAGGAGGAGATCAGCGGTGCCCGCGCGGCGCTCTCGCGGCTCGGCGTGGTGGCGACCTCGGTGCTGCACGTGGGTGAGGGGATCGTCGATCCGCTGTCCACGGTGGTCCGGGTGGAAGTCGGCGAGAGCCCGGGTGGGGTCCGGTTCGCGGCGAAGCGGGCCAAGGCGGCCCGGACGAGCAAAACCCGCCGACGCCGCTGACTGTCCCATACGTACCATTTCGGAGTGTCGACCGGCCCCGGACCCGAACGGCACGGGCATGGTGTTTCACGTGAAACGTCGCTCACTGCTGCAGGGGATCATCAGCCGCGGCCGCGCGGCCGCCACGCCCCGGGACCGCCGACTCCGTGTGAAGCCACCCGTGAGGGTTACGAAGATGTCCACAGAGGTGGATTCACCCACAGAACCACCGGCCTCGCTGGTTCATGACCCCGAAAGCATGGCAGGCTCTCCCCATCGCGAGCCTGAAGCCGAGGAGAGTGAATCCTTGCGGTCCGACGCCAACATCGCGGGACCGATGACCGATCCGGTCCCCGGTCCCCGAACCGAATCGGTGGGGGAGGATGTTTCACGTGAAACACCGCCCCCGATGGACGACACCCCCATTGGTCGTGCTGCCCAGCTGGCAGTAGAAGCCTTGGGTCGTGCCGGTGAGGGACTTCCCCGCCCGGCGCAGACTCGCGTGATGGTGGTCGCCAATCAGAAGGGCGGCGTGGGCAAGACGACCACGACGGTCAACCTTGCCGCGTCCCTGGCTCTGCACGGTGCCCGGGTCCTCGTCATCGACCTGGACCCGCAGGGCAACGCCTCCACGGCGCTCGGCATCGACCACCACGCCGAGGTCCCCTCGATCTACGACGTCCTTGTGGACAGCAGGCCGCTCTCCGATGTGGTGCAGCCGGTCATGGACGTCGAGGGCCTCTTCTGTGCCCCCGCCACCATCGATCTCGCCGGCGCGGAGATCGAGCTGGTGTCCCTGGTGGCGCGCGAGAGCCGCCTCCAGCGGGCGATCCAGGCCTATGAGCAGCCGCTGGACTACATCCTCATCGACTGCCCGCCCTCGCTCGGTCTGCTCACGGTCAACGCCATGGTGGCCGGAGCCGAGGTGCTGATCCCCATCCAGTGCGAGTACTACGCGCTTGAAGGGCTCGGCCAGCTCCTGAGGAACGTCGACCTGGTGCGGGGACACCTCAACCCCGCCCTCCACGTCTCCACGATCCTGCTCACCATGTACGACGGCCGGACGAGGCTCGCCTCCCAGGTTGCCGACGAAGTGCGCACCCACTTCGCCGACGAGGTGCTGCGGACCAGCATCCCGAGGTCCGTCCGTATCTCGGAAGCACCGAGCTACGGGCAGACGGTCCTCACCTACGACCCGGGTTCGAGTGGCGCCCTGTCGTACCTCGAAGCGGCCCGTGAGATCGCTCTGCGGGGGGCCACCGTGCACTATGACCCGCAGCACGCCCATGTCGGCCACCAGAACAACCAGCGCAGCATGTCGGAGGGGATCCAGTGAGTGAGCGACGTAGGGGATTGGGGCGTGGGCTCGGTGCTCTGATTCCCGCTGCTCCCCAGGAACGACAGACGTCGGCAACCGGTGTCGGGACGGGTGTCACCTCCCCCGGTGCGGTTCCCGCCATGCCTGCGGATCGAGGGGTGGCGGCGGCGAAGCTGGCGACGCTCCCGCAGAGCGCGCGGTCGCCGGAGTCCACGTCGTCGTGGAACGAAGCGGAGTCGCTGTTCCGGCCGGAGCCGCCGGCCGGGGCCTACTTCACCGAGCTTCCGCTCGAAGCCATCGTCCCCAATCGGCACCAGCCGCGTGAGATCTTTGACGAGGACGCCCTGGCGGAGCTCGTCATCTCCATCAAGGAGGTCGGCCTCCTCCAGCCCGTGGTCGTGCGCAAGGTCGATGACGAGCGCTACGAGCTCGTCATGGGTGAGCGTCGCCTGAGGGCGTCGAAGGCGGCAGGTCTTGAGCGGATTCCGGCGATCGTCCGGGACACCGACGACGAGAAGATGCTCCTGGACGCCCTCCTGGAGAACCTCCACCGTGCTCAGCTGAACGCTATCGAAGAGGCTCACGCCTACGAGCAGCTGCTGAAGGACTTCGGCTGCACCCATGACCAGCTCGCGGAGCGGATCGGCCGGTCCCGCCCGCAGATCTCCAACACACTGCGCCTCCTGCGGCTCTCGCCGCCGGTACAGCGGAGGGTTGCCGCCGGAGTGCTGTCCGCCGGCCACGCGCGGGCCCTGCTCGGTGTGGAGGACCCGGAGTCCCAGGACAAGCTGGCCTACCGGATCGTGTCCGAGGGCCTCTCGGTGCGCAGTGTCGAGGAGATCGTCAGCCTCATGGGCTCCGAGGAGCCCGTCGGCGTGGTCAAGCCGAAGGGCCCGCGCGCAGGCGGCCGGGTCTCACCCGCGCTGACGGACCTCGCCTCCCGGCTCTCGGACCGGTTCGAGACCCGGGTGAAGGTCGACCTGGGGCAGAAGAAGGGCAAGATCGTCGTCGAGTTCGCCTCGATGGAGGATCTGGAACGGATCCTCTCGACGCTCGCTCCCGGCGAGGGCCGGGTGCTGGACCAGAAGAACGCTGCTCCGGGAGCGGAGGGCTGAGCTCTCCCGCCGCCTTGTGAGGTCGCCCAGGGTGGGCCGGGATCCGGACTTCGCCGGAACCCGGCCCGCCCTTTGTCTGTGAGCGCTGTCCCCCCGATCGACTGATCGATACGATTCTCAGAGGCGTATCCGTACTCGATGGCGAGGGAAGTGAGGAACAGCCGTGGGGCGTCGGCTCGTACCGCTCACGCTGGACAACCTTCCGGACCTGCCCCAACGGTGTCGCTCCTGTGTCTTCTGGGAGCTGGACCCGGTCAGCGGGGAGGCTGCGGTGAAGGCCGGGCATCCGGAGTTGGAGAAGGAAGCCTGGATCTCCGGCGTCCTGCTGGAGTGGGGATCGTGCGGTCGCGTGGTCTATGTCGACGAGGTGCCGGTCGGCTACGTCCTCTACGCTCCCCCGGCCTATGTGCCGCGCTCGACGGCCTTTCCGACGAGCCCGGTGGCCGCCGACGCCGCACAGCTGATGACCGCCTGGATCATGCCCGACTACCAGGGGCAGGGGCTGGGCCGGGTGATGCTGCAGACCGTGGCCAAGGACCTTCTGCGGAGGGGGTTCAAGGCCATCGAGGCATTCGGAGACGCTCGGTGGAAGGAACCCGCCTGTGTGCTGCCGGTGGATCATCTTCTGGCGGTGGGCTTCAAGACGGTGCGACCGCATCCGGCTTTCCCCAGGCTGAGGTTGGAGCTCCGGACGACGCTCTCCTGGAAGGAGGACGTCGAGATGGCCCTGGACCGACTTCTCGGTGCCGTGCAGAAGGAGCCGGTCCTGCGGCCGCTCTAGCATCGGGGACACGAGAACGGCCCGCCCCAGGAGGGGCGGGCCGTTCTGTGTTTCACGTGAAACAGCGCTCCTGTTTCACGTGAAACAACGAGGGAGCATCAGGCCGTGGGCTCGACGAAACCTTCAAGATCGCGCAGGATGGCGGCCTTCGGCTTGGCGCCGACGATCGTCTTCACGACCTCGCCGCCCTGGTACACGTTCAGCGTCGGGATGGACATGACGCCGTACTTGGCGGCCGTGGCCGGGTTCTCGTCGATGTTGAGCTTCACGACCTCGATCTCGCCGTGCTCGGCGGCGATGGCCTCCAGCGACGGGGCGATCTGGCGGCAGGGGCCGCACCAGGCCGCCCAGAAGTCCACCAGGACGGGCTTGTCGCTCTTGAGGACGTCGTCTTCGAAGGAAGCGTCGGTCACAGTCTTCAGGGCCACAGCGGCCTCCTTGATCTCGCGGGGTGGGGTGAGGAGAGACGGGGTCAGACCGCGGGGGTCTCGGCCAGCTTCTCGCTGTCGGCGAGGGCGGCCAGGAAACGCTCGGCGTCCAGCGCGGCGGAGCAGCCGGTGCCGGCGGCCGTGATGGCCTGGCGGTAGGTGTGGTCGACGACGTCGCCGGCGCCGAAGACACCGGTGAGGTTCGTGCGGGTCGACGGGGCCTCCACCTTGAGGTAGCCCTCCTCGTCGAGGTCCAGCTGACCCTTGAAGAGCTCGGTCCGCGGGTCGTGGCCGACCGCGATGAAGAGGCCGGTGACGGGGAGCTGGCGGGTCTCACCGGTCTTCGTGTCACGCAGGGTCAGACCGCTGAGCTTCTGCTCGCCGTGGATCTCGGTGACCTCGCTGTCCCAGGCGAACGAGATCTTCGGGTCGGCGAAGGCGCGCTCCTGCATGGCCTTGGAGGCGCGGAGGGTGTCCCGACGGTGGACGATCGTGACGGACTTGGCGAAGCGGGAGAGGAAGGTGGCTTCCTCGATCGCCGTGTCGCCACCGCCGACGACGGCGATGTCCTGGTCCTTGAAGAAGAACCCGTCGCAGGTGGCGCACCAGGAGACACCGCGGCCGGAGAGCGCGTCCTCGTTCGGCAGGCCGAGCTTGCGGTGCTGGGAGCCCGTGGTGACGATGACGGCCTTGGCGCGGTGCACGGTACCGGCGGTGTCGGTGACCGTCTTGATCTCGCCGGTCAGGTCGACGGCGATGACGTCGTCGGGGATCAGCTCGGCACCGAAGCGCTCTGCCTGGGCCCGCATGTTGTCCATCAGGTCCGGGCCCATGATGCCGTCACGGAAGCCGGGGAAGTTCTCGACCTCGGTCGTGTTCATCAGTGCGCCACCGGCGGTGACGGCACCTTCGAAGACCAGGGGGTTCAGCGACGCTCGGGCGGTGTAGAGCGCAGCGGTGTAACCCGCGGGCCCGGAGCCGATAATGATCACGTTACGGACGTCGCTCACGGATTTCTTCCTCGTCTCTGCAGACTGCCACTGCCTACGGGGGCGTTGTCTCGGTCACTCTCACCCCACCCAACGGATCCTAAGGGGCGTACATTCCCGAGCCCGCCGCGCGGCACCGTGACCGGTCGAGGCGCGAGGTCAGGAGCGGGGATACGTCTGGCTGAACAGAAGGTCGGCGGCCGGGCTTCCGCTCGCCGTGGTCCGGTCGGCGCAGGAGGCGTCGAGGACGTAGGCCTGGATCCGGCTGCTGTCCACGGGATCCGGCAGGACCAGCAGATAGGCGGGCGACCCCTGGTACTCGCCCCGCTCGTGCCCGAGCACGGCGTCGGTGCGGCCGGTGCCGGCCAGCACACAGCCGGGGACGGCGGTGTCTCTGTTCCGCTGGGGAGGGGTGGTGCCCGTCTCGGCGGACATCGACTCGGGTCCGATTCCTCGGGGCGTCCTGGCCATGCCCTCCTCGGCCAGGAGCGCGTGGACGCGGTCTTCGACCGGCGCCCCCGAGAAGGGGATGAGGGGCGCAGCGGCGGTCGTGTCGGCCTTCTTGGTGTCCGCCGCGTCTCCTCCGGCGTTCATGGTGCCCACCTGGCTGAGGTAGAGGCTCGTTCCCAGGACCATGGCACTGCAGGCGGCACCGAGTGTGGCGAGCAGCGCGATCCGGCGGCGGGGCCTCCTGGTCCGGCCGGGGCCGGTGGCGGCGCCGGGGCGTCCGGCAGGGCGGTCCGTGGCGGGCAACCGGGAGGGGGAGCCAGCCGTCTCCGACGCGGTACGCGATGTTTCACGTGAAACAGAGGCGTCGCTCTCGGGCGTCGTGGCAGCGAGGAGGGCTTCGGCGGCGAGCGCGGCATCGATACGGCCGACGATCTCGGCAGGCATACGGGGCGGCCCGGGCAGGGTGCCCAGGAGCCCACGGATCTCCTCCAGAGAGGTCCGTACATCGGCGCATAGCGGACAGACGGCCAGATGGCGGCGGACGACGGCGGAGCGGTTCGGTGAGAGCAGTCCTTCGGTCAGTTCGGAGATCTCCGAGACGTCCGGGTGCTGTGTCGTGTCGGCCTTGCCGGTCGTGGAAGTCACGCGCGCCCACCTCCGCCCTTCACAGCAGCTGGATCAGTCGGTCCGGTGTCCGTCGGCCCCGGCACCGGTGGGACGGATGTCCCCGGCGTCCGGTTCCTTCCCCCATCGGCGGCTTCGTTACCCACGGTGTCGGCGCGCAGATGAGTGACCATCGGAAGCAGTCGTGCCCGCCCGCGCGCGCAGCGGCTCTTCACGGTGCCGGTGGGAACGCCGAGGATACGGGCCGCCTCCGCCACTGGGTATCCCTGCATGTCGACCAGAACGAGGGCGGCACGCTGGTCGGCGGGGATCGCGGCGAGCGCGTCGAGGACTTGGCGGTGGACATCCTGTCGTTCCACGGGCGCCTCGGCCGACTCGTGGGGTTCGAGGAGCTGCTCGAAGCGGCCGGAGTCGTCGACCGGTGAGGTTCTGCGGGAGGCCGCCTTGCGCGCGCGGTCGAGGCAGGCGTTCACCGTGATGCGGTGGAGCCAGGTCGTGACGGCTGACTGGCCGCGGAAGGTGTGGGCGGCCCGGAAGGCGGAGATCAGGGCGTCCTGGACGGCGTCAGCGGCCTCCTCGCGGTCGCCCAGGGTCCGCAGTGCGACCGCCCACAGTCGATCGCGATGCCGCCGCACGAGCTCACCGAAGGCATCCGGGTCCCCGGCGACATGGAGGGCCAAGAGCTCCTGGTCGCCTGTGGCCTTGTCTATCGGATCGTCCAACGGTGAGCCCCTCCTTGTGCGGCGGTCAGCCCATGATCTTGATCTCGGTCAGCCTGCCGCGGAACCCGCCGTCATTGTTGGGCAGCTTCGTCAGCCAGACCAGAACGTAGCGGGTCGTGACGGGCTTGGTGGGTTTGAGCGTGACGTCGGTGCCGTCGTCGGACGCCTGGGTCGTGAAGTCGTCGAGCGTGTAAGGCGCCGAGGAGGCGTCGGAGGCCGCGGTGCGCAGCTCTACCGAGGTGTCACCCGTGAACGCCAGCTCGACCGAGCTGATCTCCTGAGCCTTGCCCAGGTCGAGCACGAGCCCTACGCCGGCTTTCAGGTAGCCGAACTCGGCGTTGGCGTAGCTCACGGTGTGCCAGGAGGTGCTGGGGTCGCCGTCGTAGGCGTTCTCTATGGCCTGGCCGTTCTCCACACCGTTGCCCAGCGGGTCGAAGTCCTCGGCGGAGGTGATGGCGATCGGCTTGGGCGGTGGCGGCTTCTCGTCGGCGGTGGGCGTCGTCACCGGCACCTTGGGGGCGGCCTCGGGGCCGAGGAGCCGGTCCGCGATCTGCCAGCTGCCCAGGCCGAGGGCGGCGATGAGAAGGGCGGAGACGGCCCACTTCAGCGCCGTGCCGGCGCGGCTCTGGAGCGGCGGAGGCGGAACGATCACCGGCTGGGTGGGCGCCGGGCGCTGCTGGGGGCGGCCGTAGGTGCCCTGCTGGTACGTCGTGCGCTGGTACTCGGGCGGTGCGGCGAACTCGGGCTCCGGCGGCTTCACACGGGGCATCGCGGCCACGGCCTTGGCCAGCTCGTCCGGAGTGGTGCAGGGCGGTTCCTGGCGCGAGGCGGTGGCCCCGTCGTTGACCAGGGCGCGCATGGCGATCTCGGAGAGGCCCCGATGGACGCCGGCGCGGACCTGGTCGGGCGCGAGGAGGCCGACGCCCTTGGGAAGGCCGGAGAGCCCGTACGCGTCACTGTCGTACGGCCAGCGCTGGGTGAGCGCGGCGTACAGGAGGGCGCCGATCGCCTCGGTGTCGGTGCGCTGGGGCCGCTCGGCGGTGATGCCGCGCAGGGCGGCGTTCACGGCCAGGCCGCGGATCCGGTACTGGCCGGTGGAGCTGCGCAGGACGGCGCTGGGGGTGAGCCGGAGGTGGGCGAGGCCTTCGCGATGGGCGGCGGCCATGGCCTGGGAGACCTGGCTGACGAGCTGGTAGGCGTCGTGGGGCTCCAGCGGGCCGAGCGCGAGCAGCGCGGTCAGCTCGGTGGAGTCGGGCAGCCACTCGTGCACGACGTACACGAGGTCGTTCTCCTCGACGGCGTCGAGGACCTGGACGAAACGAGGGTCGCCGAGGAGGGCCGAGGAGCGGGCCGCGGCCAGGACCGATCGTGCCCGGGGGTGGTCCGCGGGCAGCAGGTGGACCCCTACGGCACGCCGCAGTTTCTCGTCGACGGCACGCCAGCTGCTGAAGCCGTCCAGACGGGTGACGCACTCCTCCAGCCGGTAGCGTCTGGCCAACTTGTGGCCGCTGTGCAGTTCGGGAGCCGTCGGGGAGGGCTGTTCACCGCTCTGTGGTTCGACCGCCTTCTTCTCCGTGGCCTCGGCGCTCTGCTCCGCCGTCTTCTGCTCTTCCGCCACTCCGTCGGTCGCGGCCGTGCCCGCCTTGGCGGTCAGCGGGTCGTCACCGCTGTTGTCGGCCACGTCGACGGCAGCCGTGCTACGTTCCGCCACCGTCGTTCCTGCCTCCCCATCCGTTGCGCCACATCCAACAGCCAAGCCAATTGTGCCCACAGTCGGACGCTATGCACGACACGCGGTTCCCCTCGATGGTTGTGCGGGATCCGCCGGTTCAGCGTCCGAGGCGTCCGCGCACCATACCGACCAGGGTGTTCAGCTCCGCGATCCGCATCCGCTTGGCGGCGACGAAGAAGACTCCGAGGAGCACCGTTCCGCCGACGAGCAGGGCCACGAGTGAGCCCAACGCGCCTTCGCCGAGGACCTTCAGCAGACCGAATCCGACAGCGCCGGAGACGATCGCGGCGGGGACGGAGGCCATGCAGAGGCGCGCGTAGGTCCGCATGACCTGGGTGCCGTCCAGGTCGCCTCCCAGCCGCTTGCGGAGGCGGCGCCACGCGATGCCGACACCGACGGCGTAGGCGAGTCCGTAGGAGGCGGCCATACCGACGACGGCCCATCGGGCGGGCAGGACGACGTAACAGATCGCGGAGGCGGCCGCGTTGACCGCGGCGACGATGACCGTGTTGTAGAAGGGCGTCCGGGTGTCCTCGTAGGCGTAGAAGCCGCGGAGCACGACGTACTGGACGGAGTAGGGGATCAGGCCGAGGCCGAAGGCCATCAGGATGAAGCCCATGCTCCGGGCTGCCTCGAAACCGCTGGAGGCGTACAGCAGGGTGCACATCGGGACGCCGAGCGCGAGGAAGGCGAAGGAGACGGGGACGATCGCTACGGCCGAGTTGCGCAGGCCCTGCGAGATGTCGTCCCGGACGGCACCGGGGTCGTCGTCGTGGGCGGCGCGGGAGATACGCGGCAGCAGCGCGGCCATGACGGAGACGGTGATGATGGCCTGAGGCATGCCCCAGATCAGCTGGGCGTTCGAGTACGCGAGGAAGCCGGCGCCGTTCTGTCCGGACTCCGCACCGGCGGCCGTGGCCAGCTGGGTGACGACCAGGACGCCCGCCTGGTTGGCGAGGACGAAGAGGACGGTCCACTTGGCGAGCTTGACCGTCTTGCCGAGCCCGTGGCCCTTCCAGTCGAAGCGGGGCCGGAAACGGAAGCCCGTCTCACGGAGGTACGGGATCATCGCCAGCGCCTGGACGACGAGTCCGAGGAGGGTGCCGATGCCGAGCAGGCGGATGCCGTCGTCCGGGATGGTCTGCACACCCATCTGGGACTCGGCGGAGGTGCCGTAGACCCAGATGAACAGGCCGAAGGTGACGATCATGACGATGTTGTTGAGGACCGGGGTCCACATCATCGCGCCGAACTTGCCGCGGGCGTTGAGGATCTGACCCATCACCACGTGCACACCCATGAAGAAGATCGTGGGCAGGCAGTAGCGGGCGAAGGTCACGGCCACGCTGTTGGCCGCCGCGTCGTCGGCGATGGTGTTCGACATCAGCCGGATGAGCAGCGGGGCGGCGAAGACGGCAAGGGCCACGATGGCGCCGAGCGCCACCATGACCAGAGTGAGCAGACGGTTGGCGTAGGCCTCGCCGCCGTCCTCGTCGTTCTTCATCGAGCGGACGAGCTGCGGGACGAAGACCGAGTTGAGGCCGCCGCCGACGGTGAGGATGTAGATCATCGTCGGCAGGGTGTAGGCGATGGTGAAGGTGTCACCGAGCAGGGCCGCGCCGAGTGCGCCGGTGATCACCAGGCTGCGGACGAAACCGGTGAGCCGGGACACCAGGGTGCCGGCCGCCATGAGCGCGCTCGACTTCAGCAGCCCGGAGGCGCGGCCGGACTTCTTGGGGACGGGCGCGGGCATGGGGTCCGGCTCCGGGGCCGGCGGGGGCACCTGGCCCGGCGTCTGCTGGTCGCGGTAGAGGTGCGCGAAGGCGTCCGGCTCGGGCATCTCCTCGCCGGCCCGGGTGACCAGGTCGTCGACGCCGGTGAACTGGACCGTGCGCGCGTCGTCCCCGTACGGCAGGTGGCGCGAGGGGCCTTCCGGCTCCGGCGCCGGGGTCTGCGCCCACACCCGGGGGTCGGGAGCGTGCGGGGGCGCGGCCGGCTGCTGGTAGAGGGGCTGAGGCTCCTGGTAGGTGCCGGGCGGGGGCGGCGGGTGCGCGGCGCGGTCGTAGAGCGCCTCGGTCACCGGGTCCTGCGCGGAGAGGTCCTGGGCGCGGTACGGGTCGTGGGTGTACGCGTCCTGGACGTAGGGATCCTGGGCGTACGGGTGCTGCGGATGGACGCCCTGTCCGTAGGGGTCCGGCTCCGGAGGGTTCTGTGGGTGCTGCGGGTGGGCGCCCTGTGGGGGCGGCACCGGCGGGTAGCCGGAACCGGGTGGTGCCGGGGGCGTCCCACCGGACGGCGCGGTGCCGCCCGGGCCCTGGCCGCGGTCACCGTCGTACGGCGCGTTCATGGTTACCCCACCTCATCGTCCCCGGCCGACCGGCCACGACATCGCTCAACGGTCCACTTTCTCACCCGCGCCCGACGGGTCGGCGCTTTCGGGCCCGGTGTCCGGTGTCGGGTCACTCGGCTGCACGGGTTCGTCGTCCCCGTCGTCCCCGTCGGTCTCCGCCGGCCGTGTCTCCGTCTCCGGGTCCGTCTGCTCCTTCTCCGGCTCCGTGTCCGCCTCCGTCGCTTCGGCTTCCGCTTCGGCGTTACGGGCGGCCCGCCGCTTGCGCTGGCTGTACATGCGTACGCCCGCCAGGACGAGGAGGAGGACTCCACCGGCGATCACGAGCATGACCGTGGCGGTGATCTCGGAGACCTTCACGTTGAAGGTCATCGGCTGTCCGTACGGAGTGCCGTCGTCGGTGTAGAGCTGGGCCGTCATCGCCACCTGGCCGTTGACGTTCGCCGATACCGGGAACTTCACCGACTGGCTGTGCCCGCCGTTGATCTTCACGGGCAGCTCGGCGAGCCCGTCGTCGCCGTTCAGCTTCAGCCGGTTCTTGTTGCCTGAGGTGAGCCGGAGCACCAGATGGGCGTCCTGCAGCAGCTGGTTCTGAACGGTCACGGGGATCGTCGCGCTGCGGCCGGACAGGGTGAGGTCCGACTTGTCCACCAGTTGGACGCCCTTGGTGAGGGTCTGCAGATACTCCAGGACGTTGCCCCGGTAGATCGCGGCCGACCTCGCCTGACCACGCCACGAGGTCGACATCTCGCGGTTGATCGCGTTGCCGAAGGGGGTCACGACGCGGTACGGCAGGGTCAGGACGACCTTGAAGTCGTCCAGCTCGTCGCGGGTGGTCTTCATGTCCCGGAAGGCCTGGACCGGCAGCTCGCGGTCGCGCAGCTTCTTCGGGTACCGGGAGCTGCCGGGCACCGCGGTGGAGGCGCCGGGGTCGGGCTTGGCCGCCGCTGCCACCAGGAGGTCGACCGGCTCGCTCCAGCGCCGGCCGGAGAGCCCGTGAAGGGCGGTCGCCATGGTCTGCGCCTGGGCGACGGACGGCATCCGCTGCGGGGCGACCACGATGCTGCGCCGGACCTCCGGCTGCTCCAGGGTGATCGCGAGGGACTGGGCGAGGAACTCCTGGACCGCGAGCGTGGACTTCTCCGCCCGGACCATGTCCCCCTCGAACGCGGTCGACAGGAGCGCGTCGCTCACCACGGCCGTCGTACTGCCGTTGCCGAGGGGGCGGGCGGCCGTGGGCGTGTACGAGAGGTCGTCGCGGACGCTGTCGCTGCGGGCGATCACCTTGTCGGCACCGGCCGAGGTCGCCACCGCCACGATCGAGGGGTCGACGGCCCCGTCGGCGGGCCAGGCGAAATCCGTGGCGGGCTGTACGTGGAGGATCGTCTCGACCGTCCCCCTGGCGAGGGCGGTCGCCGACTGGAGGTGCCCCAGCGAGCCGGGGACGTCCTTGCCCCGGTGGGCCAGGGAGGCGAGGTCGGGGTCCGCGAAGGGAAGGGCGACGACCTTGCGGCCCTCGATCGCCTTCTCCAGCGCGTTCAGCCACCGCTCGGCGGCGGTCTGGTTCGGGCCGGGGACGTGCAGAGTGCCGTCCTTGACGCGGTAACCGTTCGCCATGGCGTCGACGGAGGCCAGCAGATCCGGGTCGACCACCCAGGTGACCGGGAGGTCCTTGCCCAGCGAGACCAACTGGTCGAGCCGTCCGCCCGGCTTCAGCTCGGCCGCCAGGGCGTCGTCCTCGAAGACCGGGGTCTGCTGATCGTCCGTGGCCGTCTCCGCCGAGACATGAGCCGAGGAGATCAGCGGCCACAGATAGGTGAGCTGGGTCTTCTTCTCCGTGGCCTCGGGCTGGTAGGGCACGAAGGTCCGCTCGATGCCGAGCACCCGGTCGTAGCGCTGGTCCGGGGTCTGCCCGGTGAGGGAGACGCCCAGCTGGTAGACGCCCGCCTCGTCGAGTCCGAGCTTGGAGACCGGTACGGAGAGGGAGAACTCCGCACTCAGGCCGGCGCCCAGCCGAGGGATGGCGATGGTGGGGGCGTCATCGAGGGCGGCAGGGTCGCTGTCGTGCCGGAAGCCCGTACGTCCTGCCACCTGATCGATCTGGCTGCGGCTCGTCATCCGCGGCCCGACGTGCAGGTCCACGGTCGCGTCGGTGACGGCCTTCCTGCTCCGGTTGGTGACCGTCCCGGTGACCCTGACGGTGTCCCCCTCGACCGGTGCACTCGGAGTCAGCGTGTCGAGGGACACATCGACGGTCTTCGAGCCGGTTGCGTCCTCGGCGGCGGCTGCCGGAGAGGTCACCGCCGGGGCCTGCAGCAGTCCGGCGAGGAGCGGCGCCCCGAAGGCGACGGTGATCGTGCGCCGCAGCCATCGGCGGGCAGGTGAGGGACCGGTTCCCTGGATGTCTGCCGCCTCGGCCACGCGTTCGCCCGTCCTCGTCGTTGTCTGTGGTGCCTGTGGTGTAGGTGGTTCCCGGTTGCTGTGTCCAGGCATGGTAACGAGGCACGCTGGGAGCAAGTGCCGGGGACTGCTCCAGCCGGTCTCCGGTCGATCTCCCTCCGACCTCCGGACGGGCCTCCGGCCGGCGCGTCACGAGCCCCGGAGCTCCGGAAAACAGGGGCGTCGCCGCGAGCCGGGGCACGTACCCTTTTCTGTTGTGCCGAACGCCAACGAAGACACCCCGACTGCACTGAGCCAGGTGCAACGCCGCGCGGTCAGCGAACTGCTGCGTGTGTCCCCTGCCGCCGACGACCTCGCCCGCCTTTTCCGGGAGGCCGGGTTCCGCCTCGCGCTGGTCGGAGGCTCGGTACGGGACGCCCTGCTCGGCCGGCTCGGCAACGACCTGGACTTCACCACCGACGCCCGCCCCGAGGACGTACTGAAGATCGTCCGGCCCTGGGCCGACGCCGTATGGGAGGTAGGCATCGCCTTCGGGACGGTCGGCTGCCAGAAGGACGCCCGCGTCGGAGACGCTGTCCAGCGCTTTGAGATCGAAGTCACCACGTACCGCTCGGAGGCGTACGACCGGACGTCGCGCAAGCCCGAGGTCTCCTACGGCGACTCCATCGACGACGACCTCGTCCGACGTGACTTCACCGTCAACGCGATGGCTGTGGCTCTGCCGGAGAAGGAGTTCATCGACCCGTACGGCGGCCTCGAGGATCTCGCCGCCCGGGTGCTGCGCACCCCCGGTACACCGGAGGAGTCGTTCTCCGACGACCCCTTGCGCATGATGCGGGCCGCGCGGTTCGCCGCCCAGCTGGACTTCGAGGTCGCCCCCGAGGTCGTCACGGCGATGACGGAGATGTCCGGCCGGATCGAGATCGTCTCCGCCGAGCGCGTCCGTGACGAGCTCAACAAGCTGCTGCTCTCCGCCCACCCCCGGAAGGGCCTCGGGCTCCTCGTGGACACCGGGCTCGCCGATCATGTGCTCCCCGAGCTGCCCGCGCTGCGTCTGGAGAGCGACGAGCACCATCGGCACAAGGACGTCTACGAGCACTCCCTGACCGTGCTCGACCAGGCGATCGACCTGGAGGAGAACGGCCCGGACCTGGTGCTGCGCCTTGCGGCCCTGCTTCATGACATCGGCAAGCCGCGTACCCGTCGCTTCGAGAAGGACGGCCGAGTCTCCTTCCACCACCACGAGGTGGTCGGCGCGAAGATGACCAAGAAGCGCATGACCGCGCTCAAGTACTCCAACGAGATGATCAAGGACGTCTCGCAGCTGGTGGAGCTGCACCTTCGCTTCCACGGTTACGGGACCGGCGAGTGGACCGACTCGGCCGTCCGCCGCTACGTCCGTGACGCGGGGCCGATGCTCTCGCGTCTGCACAAACTGACCCGCTCGGACTGCACGACCCGCAACAAGCGCAAGGCGACCGCGCTCTCCCGCGCCTACGACGGCCTGGAGGAGCGCATCGCCCAGCTCCAGGAGCAGGAGGAACTGGACGCGATCCGCCCCGACCTCGACGGCAACCAGATCCAGGAGATCCTGGGCATCGGCCCCGGACCCGCCATCGGCCAGGCGTACAAGTTCCTGCTGGAGCTGCGCCTGGAGAACGGACCGATGGAGCACGAGCGGGCGGTCGGCGCGCTCAAGGAGTGGTGGGCCACGCAGAGCTGAGTCGTGCCGCGTCGGAGTGCGGCGATGTTTCACGTGAAACGCCGCCGACCCGTGGCAGTGGTGAGGGGTGGTGTTTCACGTGAAACATCACCTCTCCGTGCGTTCCCGCCACAAGGCCAGAGCGATCGCCGCGTAGATCACGGCCACGAGCACGACCAGCAGAGTGGAACGGCCGTCGGGCGGCAGCATCAGCGCCGCGACCCCCGCCGCAGCCACGAAGGCGACGTTGAACAGCACGTCGTACAGCGCGAAGACCCGGCCGCGGTAGGAGTCGTCCACGGCGGTCTGCACAACCGTGTCCGTCGCGATCTTGGACCCCTGGGTGATGAGCCCCAGGAGGAAGGCGGCGGCGAGGAAGGGGACCGGGGCGAAGGTCAGGGCAAGCGCCGGTTCGAGCACGGCGGCTGCCGCCGCGCACACCGTCATCCAGCCGAACGGGCCCAGCCGCCCCACCGCCCAGGGGGAGACGACGGCGGCCACGAAGAATCCCGCTCCCGAGACACCGACGGCGAGTCCGAGCAGCGCGAGCCCTTCGGACTCCGTGGCACCCCATGCGTAGCGGCAGAGCATGAGCACGGTGACCAGCAGGGCGCCGTAACAGAAGCGCATGAGGCCCACCGCGGTGAGAGCGCGGGCAGCCGGCCGTCGCTCGGCGAGGTGACGCAGCCCCGCGGCCAGGCCTCGGGCCGTCGAGGTCAGTGCCGAGCTGAGGCGCTGCGGTACGAGGTCCGGATCGGGGCCGAGAAGCTCTCGGGACATCCGCAGGGAGGCGAGGGCGGCGCAGAGGTAGAGGGCCGCACCGAAGCCCACCACGACCGCGTCGGACCGGGAGGCGATCAGCTGGATGCCGAACGCGAGTCCGCCGCCCACGGTCGCGGCGAGGGTGCCGGCGGTGGGGGAGAGCGAGTTCGCCACGACCAGCCGCTCGGCGTCGACGACACGCGGGAGCGAGGCAGAGAGACCGGCGAGGACGAAGCGGTTGACGGCTGTGACGGAGAGTGCGGAGACGTAGAAGAGCCAGTCGGGAACGGAGGCGAGGACGAGCAGGGCGGTGCCGCCGGCGAGCAGGGCGCGCAGCAGGTTGCCGTACAGGAACACCTGGCGCCGCTGCCAGCGGTCCAGGAGCACGCCGGCGAAGGGGCCGACGAGCGAGTACGGGAGCAGCAGGATCGCCATCGCGGAGGCGATCGCCGTGGGGGAGGTCTGTTTCTCGGGGGAGAAGACGACGTACGTGGCCAGGGCCACCTGGTAGACACCGTCGGCGCACTGGGAGAGCAGCCGGACGGTGAGCAGGCGGCGGAAGTTCGTCAGGCGCAGGAGTACGCGCAGATCACGTACGACGGACATGGCAGCAAGACTCACATACGAAGAGGGCCCCCGGGCAGGTGCCTCGGGGACCCTCTGTCGACCAGCGGGGCGGAGCTTAGCGCTCGACCTCGCCCTTGATGAACTTCTCGACGTTGGCGAAGGCCTCGTCGTCGAAGTACTGCACCGGCGGGGACTTCATGAAGTACGACGACGCGGAGAGGATCGGGCCGCCGATGCCGCGGTCCTTGGCGATCTTCGCAGCGCGCAGGGCGTCGATGATGACACCCGCCGAGTTCGGGGAGTCCCACACCTCGAGCTTGTACTCCAGGTTGAGCGGGACGTCACCGAAGGCGCGGCCCTCAAGACGCACGTACGCCCACTTGCGGTCGTCCAGCCACGCCACGTAGTCCGACGGACCGATGTGGACGTTCTTCTCGCCCATCTCGCGGTCGGGGATCTGCGAGGTGACGGCCTGGGTCTTGGAGATCTTCTTCGACTCCAGACGGTCCCGCTCCAGCATGTTCTTGAAGTCCATGTTGCCGCCGACGTTGAGCTGCATCGTGCGCTCAAGACGGACACCACGGTCCTCGAACAGCTTCGCCATCACGCGGTGCGTGATGGTCGCGCCGACCTGCGACTTGATGTCGTCGCCGACGATCGGGACGCCCGCCTCGGTGAACTTGTCCGCCCACTCCTTGGTGCCGGCGATGAAGACCGGAAGGGCGTTGACGAAGGCGACCTTGGCGTCGATGGCGCACTGGGCGTAGAACTTCGCGGCTTCCTCGGAACCCACCGGCAGGTAGCAGATGAGAACGTCGACCTCGCGGTCCTTGAGGATCTGGACGATGTCGACCGGCTCCTCGGCGGACTCCTCGATGGTCAGGCGGTAGTACTTGCCGAGACCGTCGAGCGTGTGACCGCGCTGGACCGTGACGCCCCTGTTCGGGACGTCGCAGATCTTGATGGTGTTGTTCTCGCTGGCGCCGATGGCGTCCGAGAGGTCGAGGCCGACCTTCTTCGCGTCGACGTCGAAGGCGGCGACGAACTCGACGTCACCGACGTGGTAGTCGCCGAACTGGACGTGCATCAGGCCGGGCACCTTGGCCGCCGGGTCGGCGTCCTTGTAGTACTCGACGCCCTGAACCAGCGAGGCGGCGCAGTTGCCCACGCCGACGATGGCTACGCGAACCGAACCCATTCCGATTGCTCCCTGTTGTGATCGTGGAATCCCTGCTGTGCGCAGGGATTCACTTGGCGGTGTCGTCGGACGGATCCGGCCGGGTACTGCCCCCGTGCCGGGGCAGGCCGCCCGTTTCTCCAGAATCGTTGTCGTGCAGAGCGGGGGCGTCGGAACCGGATCGCTGATCCCGTCCTGCCCGCTCGCTCTCGATGAGCTCGTTCAGCCAGCGCACTTCGCGCTCCACGGACTCCATACCGTGGCGCTGCAGCTCAAGTGTGTAGTCGTCGAGGCGCTCGCGGGTCCGGGCCAGGGAGGCGCGCATCTTCTCCAGGCGCTCCTCCAGCCGGCTGCGGCGCCCTTCGAGGACGCGCATCCGCACCTCGCGCTCGGTCTGCCCGAAGAAGGCGAAGCGTGCGGCGAAGTGCTCGTCCTCCCAGGCGTCCGGGCCGGTGTGGGAAAGGAGCTCCTCGAAGTGTTCCTTGCCCTCGGGGGTCAACCGGTAGACGATCTTGGCTCGGCGTCCCGCGAGTGAAGCGGCGAGGGCCTCTTCGGGAGCGCTGCCCGGCTCCTCGATCAACCAGCCGTTGGTGACCAGCGTCTTGAGGCAGGGGTACAGCGTTCCGTAGCTGAAGGCCCGGAAGACGCCCAGCGAGGTGTTGAGGCGCTTCCGCAGCTCGTACCCGTGCATCGGGGCCTCGCGGAGCAGGCCGAGGACGGCGAACTCGAGGATGCCGGAGCGTCTGCTCATTCGTCGCCTCCTCTTCCGCCTTCGGGGCCCTTATGCCGTGCTGATGTATCGGCTCGATACATCAGCACGATAGAACGGCCTCCGTGTCACGACAAGCGGGACCGCCGTGACCGGCGTCACATCCTCGATTCACAGCGTTCGACTTGCCTGATTTGGGGTGAAGTCCGGTGCCAGGTGGGTTTTGGCCGTGCGTAGTCTGTGCGGCATGCAGAACACCGGGAACCGAGCATCGCCGTGGGGCGTCAGTGCTCCGGGTGACCGGCTGCGGTACGGGGGGACCTCCGATGGGGTTCCGGCCGTGCGCATTTCGGGGGGACCGGAACTCAACTGCCGCTTCCAGGCGTATGTGCCTGCCCGAGGAGTAGTCGTTCGATGAGCGAGCATCGTCGCAAAATGCCGCAGCAGCCGCCGACGGGCGGTCGCGCGGCGGCACGGCGCGCTGCCCAGCAGCCGGTGGGCCGCAGGCCGGCCCCGGTCCAGGAGTTCGGTACGGGGGCCCCTTCGGCCTCGTACGGGCCTGCTTCCTCCCATGGAGAGGAGCAGCGTCCCTACGGGGGCCGCGCGGAGGCCCGTAGGGCCGCGCAGCGCGGCAGCCGTCGGAAGGGGGCCGACACCGGCCCCGGAGGCCCGGGTGGCTCCGGTGGCGGACGGCGTGGCGGCGGTGGCGGCCGTGGCAGTGGCCCGGGGCGTGGCCCCGGCGGCACTCCGCCGGGCAAGAAGCGGATCATCGACTACCCCCGTCACGGAAAGTACGGGTGGCGTCGCTGGATGCCGTCCTGGAAGCTCGTGACGGGTACGTTCCTGTTCTTCATGGCGAGTCTGATGGGCGCGGCCGCCCTCGCGTACTCGCGGGTGGAGGTGCCCGACGAGGCCCTGACCGCGACCTCGCAGAACAACATCTACTACTGGGCCGACAAGAGCCGCATGGTCGCGACGGGCAGCGGCACGAACCGCCAGATGGTCCCGTTCGAGAAGATCCCGAAGTCCATGCAGAACGCGGTGATCTCGGCGGAGAACAAGACCTTCTGGACCGACTCCGGTGTCGACCCCATGGGCATCGGTCGCGCCGTGTGGAACATGGCCAAGGGCGGCGAGACCCAGGGTGGTTCGACCATCACCCAGCAGTACGTGAAGAACAACCGGCTCGACGACCAGTCCCAGACCCTCAGCCGGAAGGTGAAGGAACTCTTCATCTCCATGAAGGTCGGCGACACGGTCACCAAAGAAAAGATCATGGCCGGTTACCTGAACACCGCGTACTACGGACGCGGCGCGTACGGCGTGCAGGCGGCGGCCCGTGCCTACTTCAACAAGGACGCGGCGGACCTCGACCCCAGCCAGTCGGCGCTCCTCGCCGCGGTGCTGAAGGGCGCGACGTACTACGACCCCGCCGGCTACCCCGAGATCGACACCGAGGCCACTCGCGAGAAGAACACCGAGCGGGCCACCAAGCGGTGGAAGTGGATTCTCGACGAGATGGAGAAGGACGGGCACCTCCCGGCCGCGGAGCGCGCGAAGTACCAGACCTTCCCCAAGGTGGAGAAGCCGAAGAAGAGCGCCAACCTGAGCGGGCAGATCGGTTACCTGGTCAGCACCGCCAAGGCGAACATCAAGGCCCAGTTCGGCATCACCGAGCAGGACCTGGAGCGCGGCGGCTACGAGATCTACACCACCTTCGAGAAGAAGAAGGTGGATGCGCTCGAGGCCTCGGTCTCGAAGATCCTGAAGGAGTACATCGACCCGGAGAAGCGCCCCAAGACGGACACGAACGTCCAGTTCGGCGGCGCGTCCGTCGACACGGCGACCGGGAAGATCGTCGCGATCTACGGTGGCGTCGACGCGACCAAGCACTTCAACAGCAACGCCGACAACACCGGCGCCCAGGTCGGATCGACGTTCAAGCCCTTCGTGCTCGCCGCCGCGATGAAGGACGGTGTCCGGGACAGGGACCTGGATCCGGTACAGGACGCGTCCACCCGCACCATCGTGGACCCGGACAAGAGCCGCTACTCCGGCAAGAACGGCCTGACGGTCCGGAAGTACGACGGCGAGGTCTGGCACGACGAGAACGGCGAGGAGTGGCGCCAGACCAATGACGACGACGCCAGCTACGGCAACATGACCCTGCGCGAGGCCATGATCCGTTCGGCCAACTCGCCGTACGTGCAGCTCGGCATGGACGTCGGCATCGACAAGGTCCGCGAGGCCGCCGTGAAGGCGGGCCTGCGCCCCGAGTCGCTCGTCCAGGGAGAGGTGCCCTCCTTCTCGCTCGGTATCTCCAGCCCGAGCGCCATCCGCATGGCCGGTGCCTACGCGACCTTCGCCAACAAGGGGCAGCAGAACGACCCCTACTCGGTGGAGACCGTGAAGAAGGACGGCCTCGTCATCAAGCAGCACGAGGCGAAGGCCGAGCAGGCCTTCAGCCCGGCCATCGCGAGCAACGTCACCGATGTCCTCCGGGACGTCGTGGAGGATCCGAAGGGCACCGGCCGGAAGGCCGCGATCCCGGGCCGTCACGTGGCGGGCAAGACGGGTACGACCGACGGCAACAAGTCGGCCTGGTTCGTGGGATACACCGCGCAGCTGTCGACCGCGATCGACATGTACCGCTTCAGCGACGACGAGACGCAGAAGAAGCGCGAGTTCCAGGAGATGTACGGCACGGGTGACCAGCCGCAGATCCACGGCTCGTCGTTCCCCTCGCGGATCTGGAACGACTACATGACCGAGGCCGTCGCCGACGATCCGAAGGTCAGCTTCCCCAAGCCGGAGAAGCTGGAGAACGCCGAGCCCGTCTTCGGCGGCGGCGCCGCCAGCCCGACGCCGACACCGACGCCCACGCCGACACCGACCGAGACGACGCCGAGTCCGACTCCGACGACGACTCCCCCGACCACGCCGTCGACGACTCCCCCGCCGACCACCAAGACGCCGAAGCCGGGCAAGACGACCTGTGACGTCTGGGGCTGGAACTGCGACAACACCCAGGAACCGGGCGACCCCGGCGGCAACACCGGGCAGCCCTCCACCACGCCGCCCACCACCGGCACACCGACGCCGACCGGCACACCGACGGACGACGACGGCAACGGCAACGGGAACGGCAAACCCGAGGACGGGACCTGGATCCCCTGATCCCTCCCGCCGGGGCACTCCCCGAGGGCCGCCGCGACCGCTCCGTACCTTCCCGTACGGGCCGGGCGCGGCGGCCCTCGCCGTTTTCCCGGAGACGTACGGCAGGATGTCCCCCATGCCGAGCCTCCAGAAGACGAGCGCGCCGAAGAACCGGTCGCAGGGCCGCTCGCCGACGGTCATCCCCACCCACCGGGACAAGGTGGCCGCCGCGGGCAGCGAGCTGATCGGTGGCCCCTACGGCCGTCGGGCGGCGACCGGCACCGGACAGCTGACGCCGGTGCGGGTGATCGCCCTCGTGGCCATCGGCATGTTCGCGCTCGGCATGGTGCAGAAACTGCCCTGCTACAACTGGGCCTGGTTCCGCGGCACGACCTCCCAGTACACCCACGCCTGCTACTCGGACATTCCGCACCTCTTCTCGGGACGCGGCTTCGCGGACGGTCTGGTCCCATATTTCGACCGGCTGGGCGGCGACATACCGTTCCTTGAGTACCCGGTCCTGACGGGTCTTTTCATGGAGGTCGCGGCCTGGCTGACGCCCGGCGGCGGCGACACGATGCAGCAGGAGCGGGCGTACTGGCTGGCCAACGCCGGTCTGCTGATGGTCTGCGCGGCCGTCCTCGCGGTCTGTGTGGCACGGACGCACCGCCTGCGCCCCTGGGACGGTCTCCTCGTCGCCCTGGCGCCCTCGATCGCCCTCACCGCCACGATCAACTGGGACATACTGGCCGTCGCGCTGACCGCCGCCGCGGTCCTCATGTGGTCGCGCGGGCGGCCGCTTGCCTTCGGCATCCTGCTCGGCCTGGCCACCGCGTCCAAGCTCTACCCGATCCTGCTGCTCTGCCCGCTGCTGCTGCTCTGCTGGCGGGCCGGGAAGTGGCGTGAGTACGGGGCAGTGGTGCTCGGCGCGGGTGGCGCATGGCTGGTGGTGAACCTGCCGGTGATGCTGCTGGCGCCCGAGGGCTGGAAGCAGTTCTACGTCTTCAGCCGCCAGCGGAACGTCGACTTCGGTTCCGTCTGGCTGCTGGTCGGTCAGCGGACGGGCGTCTCGATCCCGCCCGACCGGGCCAACCTGTACGCGCTGCTGCTGATGCTGGCGGCGGTGGCCGGTCTCGCCTACCTGGCGTTCACGGCCCCGCGCAGGCCCCGCTTCGTCCAGCTGGCCTTCCTGATCGTCGCCGCGTTCGTGCTGACCAACAAGGTCTACTCGCCGCAGTACGTCCTGTGGCTTGTCCCGCTGGCGGCCCTCGCCCGCCCGCGCTGGCGCGACTTCCTGATCTGGCAGGCGTGCGAGGTCATGTACTTCGCGGCCGTCTGGATGTACCTGGCGTTCACGACCAGCGGCAACAAGCAGGGACTGCCGGTCGACGGCTACCAGTTCGCGATCGTCCTGCACCTGGCCGGCACGCTCTACCTGTGCGTGATGGTCGTACGCGACATCCTGAGGCCCGAGAAGGACCCCGTCCGGCAGGACGGCGCCGACGACCCCTCGGGCGGCGTCCTGGACGGCGCGGAGGACGTCGTCGTGGCGGGCAGGACGGCGCATCCGGCCCGGCACGCGGCCCAGACCATGGAGGTCGGGCCGCGGGTGGAGTGGGGAACCCCCGGGGAGCAGGGCTCCCGGGGGTGAAACGGGACCGGCCGGGTCAGCGCTCCACGATCCGGTCGAACTGGGTCGTGGTGTGGCGCAGATGCGCCACGAGCTCGTCGCCGACCCGGGGCTCCTGCGCGTCGGCGGGCACGAACAGGATCGACACCTGCATGTGCGGCGGCTCGGCGAACCAGCGCTGCTTCCCGGCCCAGACGAAGGGCGACAGGTTGCGGTTGACGGTGGCGAGGCCGGCGCGGGCGACACCCTTGGCGCGCGGCATGACGCCGTGCATCGCCTTGGGGGCCTCCAGACCGACGCCGTGCGAGGTGCCGCCGGCGACGACGACGAGCCAGCCGTCCGACGCGGCTTTCTGCTGGCGGTAGCCGAAGCGGTCGCCCTTGGCGACCCGGGTCACGTCGAGGACCGCGCCCCGGTACTCCGTGGCCTCGTGGTCGCCCAGCCACAGCCGGGTGCCGATCCGGGCGCGGAAGCGGGTCTGGGGGAACTGCTGCTGGAGCCGGGCCTGCTCCTCGGCCCGCAGGTGGCTGACGAACATGGTGTGCAGCGGCAGCCGGGCGGCCCGCAGCCGGTCCATCCAGCCGATGACCTCCTCCACGGCGTCGGTGCCGTCGGGGCGGTCCAGGGGCAGGTGCAGCGCGAAGCCTTCCAGGCGTACGTCCTCGATGGCGGCGTGGAGCTGCTGGAGCTCCTCCTCGCGGACGCCGTGCCGCTTCATCGAGCTCATGCACTCGATGACGACCCGGGCCCCCACCAGGGCGTGGACGCCGTCCACGGAGGACACGGAGCGGACGACCCGGTCGGGCAGCGGAACCGGTTCCTCACCCCGGCGGAAGGGGGTGAGGACCAGCAGGTCGCCGCTGAACCAGTCCTTGATCCTCGCGGCCTCGTACGTGGTGCCCACGGCGAGCATGTCGGCCCCGAACCGGGCCGCCTCGTCGGCGAGGCGCTCGTGTCCGAAGCCGTATCCGTTGCCCTTGCAGACCGGGATGACACCGGGGAACTGGTCGATGACGTTCTTCTGGTGCGCGCGCCAGCGAGCGGTGTCGACGTAGAGGGAGAGCGCCATGGCCGGCCCGGAACCTTTCTGATGGCAGCGGTGTATCAAAGGTATGTACGAGACTACGGAAAGGTCAGCGACGCCACACGGGTCAGCGGCGCGACATGTAGATGTCGAGCGCCTTGTGCAGCAGCTTGTTCAGCGGGAAGTCCCACTCGCCGACGTACTCGACGGCCTCGCCGCCCGTGCCCACCTTGAACTGGATGAGCCCGAAGAGGTGGTCGGTCTCGTCGAGCGAGTCGGAGATGCCGCGCAGGTCGTAGACGGTCGCGCCCATCGCGTAGGCGTCGCGCAGCATCCGCCACTGCATCGCGTTCGAGGGCCGGACCTCACGGCCGATGTTGTCGGAGGCGCCGTAGGAGTACCAGACGTGCCCCCCGACGACGAGCATCGTGGCCGCGGAGAGGTTCACACCGTCATGGCGCGCGAAGTAGAGCCGCATGCGGTTGGGGTCCTCGTTGTTGAGGACGGTCCACATGCGCTGGAAGTACGAGAGCGGGCGCGGCCGGAAGTGGTCACGGACGGCCGTGATCTCGTACAGCCGCTGCCACTCGGCCAGGTCCTCGTAGCCGCCCTGGACGACCTCGACGCCGGCCTTCTCGGCCTTCTTGATGTTGCGGCGCCACAGCTGGTTGAAGCCCTTGAGGACGTCGTCGAGCGAGCGGTTCGCGAGCGGGACCTGGAAGACGTAGCGGGGCTGCACGTCGCCGAAGCCGGCGCCGCCGTCCTCACCCTGCTGCCAGCCCATCTTCCGCAGCCGGTCAGCGACTTCGAAGGCACGCGGCTCGACATGCGTGGCCTGGACGTCCTTGAGCCGCTTCACGTCCGGGTCCTGGATGCCGGACTTGATGGCGGCCGAGTCCCAGCGGCGGATGACGACCGGCGGGCCCATCTTCACCGAGAAGGCACCCTGCTGCTTCAGATGCGCCAGCATCGGCTGCAGCCAGTCGTCCAGGTTGGGCGCGTACCAGTTGATGACCGGGCCCTCGGGCAGATAGGCGAGGTAGCGCTTGATCTTCGGCAGCTGGCGGTACAGCACCAGGCCGGCGCCGACGAGCTGGCCGTCCTTGTCGAACCAACCGAGGTTCTCCGAGCGCCATTCGGTCTTCACATCAGCCCATGCGGGGACCTGGCAGTGGCTTGCCGAGGGCTGGCTCTGGATGAATGCCAGATGCTGCTCACGGCTGATGGTCCTCAGGGTCAGGCTCATGCGGGGCGCTCCTCGCAGGTGTGTCCCCATCGGTCAGGGGCTCCGGCTCTCGCGCCGAAGCCTACTGTGACCGGGGAGCGCCCCGTATGGGCACGTGTGCCCTGACGTGCCGGGCTAGCCGGCGATGCCTCCGAAGAGGCCGCCGTGGGCCATGCCGAGAAAGAAGCCCACCGCTGCCGCGCCGAGTCCCACGATCAGGGCGAACCGCTCGCGCGTCGTCACCGAGATGAACTGTCCGTAGGCGCCGGTGAGGATGCCGATCAGGCCCGACCAGGAACTCAGCAGGTGCAGGTTGTGGAACTGTGCGGTGACGAAGGCGAGGACGCCCAGCACCAGTGTCACCGCGACCAGGGTGTCCTGGAGCGGATGGGGTTTGCCGTCGGTCGCGAAGAGGGAGTGGCCCGGGTCGGGTCGCATTGTCTGTGCCATGGAGCACCTCCTGGCGTGTCTGCCGGAAGGCGGCGCATCGTAGCGCCGCCGACATCCGATGTGTCCAGATTGCGTCCCCTCACCAGTGAATTTCAACCGGAGGGGGTTGTCCGGGTACGCTGTACGGTCTGCACCGGTGTCTGCCCAGGTCCGTCATGGATCCGACGGTGTCCCTCGCTCGCGAGGGGACTGTCAGTGGTGGCGGATACCGTTGTCTACGCATCACGACCCTCCTGCCACGGAACGACCGTGGCCGCTGAGTCCAAAGGAGGTGGGTTCCACATGCGTCACTACGAAGTGATGGTCATCCTCGACCCCGATCTCGAGGAGCGCGCTGTCTCCCCGCTGATCGAGAACTTCCTTTCTGTCGTCCGTGAGGGCAACGGAAAGGTCGAGAAGGTCGACACCTGGGGCCGTCGTCGTCTGGCCTACGAGATCAAGAAGAAGCCCGAGGGCATCTACTCGGTCATCGACCTGCAGGCCGAGCCTGCGGTCGTCAAGGAGCTCGACCGACAGCTCAACCTGAACGAGTCGGTCCTCCGGACCAAGGTCCTCCGTCCCGAGACCCACTGAGCTTCTAGCTCAGTGGTCATCGGGTCCGAGTAGCAGCAAAGCAGCCAGAAGCAATCCCGCCGAGAGGTTCCCCCATGGCAGGCGAGACCGTCATCACGGTCGTCGGCAATCTTGTCGACGACCCCGAGCTGCGCTTCACCCCGTCCGGTGCGGCGGTCGCGAAGTTCCGTATCGCGTCCACCCCCCGCACCTTCGACCGTCAGACCAACGAGTGGAAGGACGGCGACAGCCTGTTCCTCACTTGCTCGGTCTGGCGTCAGGCGGCGGAGAACGTCGCCGAGTCGCTTCAGCGAGGCATGCGCGTCGTCGTGCAGGGCCGGCTGAAGCAGCGGTCGTATGAGGACCGTGAGGGCGTCAAGCGCACGGTCTACGAGCTGGATGTCGAGGAAGTCGGCCCCAGCCTCAAGAACGCCACGGCCAAGGTCACCAAGACCGCCGGTCGTAGCGGCCAGGGTGGGTTCGGCGGCGGTGGCGCCCCGCAGGGCGGCGGAGGCAGCTGGGGTGGAAACTCCGGCGGTGGCCAGCAGGGCGGTGGCGGTGCTCCCGCCGACGACCCGTGGGCGACCGGCGGTCCTTCCTCTTCCGGCTCTTCCGGCGGACAGCAGGGCGGCGGAGGCAGCTGGGGTGGAAACTCCGGCGGCGGCTACTCGGACGAGCCTCCCTTCTAGGGCACGCCCTGGAAGCAGCTCGTACCCCCACTTCTTGATCACACAGGAGAAACACCATGGCGAAGCCGCCTGTGCGCAAGCCTAAGAAGAAGGTCTGCGCGTTCTGCAAGGACAAGACCGCGTACGTGGACTACAAGGACACGAACATGCTGCGGAAGTTCATTTCCGACCGTGGCAAGATCCGTGCCCGCCGCGTGACCGGCAACTGCACGCAGCACCAGCGTGACGTCGCCACGGCCGTCAAGAACAGCCGTGAGATGGCGCTGCTGCCCTACACGTCCACCGCGCGATAAGGGAAGGGTGACCGGAAAATGAAGATCATCCTCACCCACGAGGTCTCTGGCCTCGGTGCCGCTGGCGACGTCGTCGACGTCAAGGACGGCTACGCTCGCAACTACCTGGTCCCGCGCGGTTTCGCGATCCGCTGGACCAAGGGTGGCGAGAAGGACGTGGCGCAGATCCGCCGCGCCCGCAAGATCCACGAGATCGCGACCATCGAGCAGGCCAACGAGATCAAGGCCAAGCTCGAGGGTACGAAGGTGCGCCTGGCCGTTCGCTCCGGCGACGCCGGCCGTCTCTTCGGCTCCGTGACCCCGGCCGACATCGCCTCGGCGATCAAGTCCGCGGGTGGCCCCGACGTCGACAAGCGTCGCGTCGAGCTCGGCTCGCCGATCAAGACCCTGGGCTCGCACCAGGTGTCCGTGCGTCTGCACCCCGAGGTTGCCGCGAAGCTCGGCGTCGAGGTCGTCGCCGCGTAACGCTGCCCTTGGCAGTCTGCGCTCAGCAGTGAGGAAGGGCCGCACCCCTCGGGGTGCGGCCCTTTCGCCCTCTCGGTGAGCGGGGCGAGCGGAGGAAGCACGGCGTTTCACGTGAAACACCGTGTTTCACGTGAAACGTGCCTCACCGGGTGGCGCCGGTGACGATCCAGCGCCCGGAGCGTGAACGCAGCCAGAGCGTCGACATCCGGACCGTCATCATCAGCGTCATCGCCCCCCAGAGCGCTGTCAGCCCGCCGCCGAGCGTCGGGATCGCCAGGGCGACCGGGGCGAAGACGGCGAGGGTCAGCAGCATGGCCCAGGCCAGATAAGGTCCGTCCCCCGCGCCCATCAGGACTCCGTCGAGAACGAAGACGACACCGGAGATCGGCTGGGAGAGCGCGACCACGAGCAAAGCCGGAAGCAAGGTGTCCTGGACTGCGGTGTCGCCGGTGAAGAGGGGGATGAACAGAGGGCGGGATGCAATGATCAGAACACCCAGCACCACGCCGGAGATCACGCCCCACTGGACCATGCGGCGGCAGACCTGACGGGCGCCCTCGGCATCGTCCGCGCCGAGATAGCGACCGATGATGGCCTGGCCCGCGATGGCGATCGCGTCGAGGGCGAAGGCCGTCAGGCTCCACAGCGCCAGGATGATCTGATGTGCGGCGACCTCCGCGTCACCGAGGCGGGCGGCGACGGCCGTGGCGATCAGCAGGACCGCGCGAAGCGAGAGCGTACGGACGAGGAGCGGGGCGCCGGCCTGGGCGGAGGCTCGGATGCCGGCCGCATCGGGGCGGAGGGAGGCTCCGTGGCGGCGGGCACCGCAGACGACCACGACGAGGTAGGCGGCGGCCATGCCGCACTGGGCGATGACCGTGCCCCAGGCGGAGCCCGCGATGCCGAGGTCGGCACCGTAGACCAGGCCGACGTTGAGCGCGGCGTTCGCCGTGAAGCCGGCGATGGCCACGTAAAGCGGTGTACGGGTGTCCTGGAGGCCGCGCAGGACGCCGGTGGCGGCCAGGACCACCAGCATCGCGGGGATCCCGAGGCTGGAGATCCGGAGGTAGGTGACGGCGTAGGGGCCCGCGGTCTCGGAGGCGCCGAAGACGTCGACGAGCCAAGGGGCGCCGGGCAGGGTCAGGGCGACGACGGCGGCGCCGAGGAGCAGGGCGAGCCAGATGCCGTCCATGCCCTGCCGGATGGCGGCTTGGAGGTCTCCGGCCCCGACCCGGCGGGCGACGGCGGCTGTGGTGGCATAGGCGAGGAAGACGAAGACGCTGACGGCGGTGGACAGCAGTGCCGCGGCGATCGCGAGGCCCGCGAGTTGCGGGGTTCCGAGATGGCCGACGACGGCGCTGTCGACCATGAGGAACAGTGGTTCGGCGACCAGAGCACCGAAGGCCGGCAGGGCGAGGGAGACGATCTCGCGGTCGTGCTGGCGGCGGATGGCCTTGGAGGTCGCGGGGGCCTGGGTCATGAGGTCAATCTAATCTTCCACAGGTAAGCGATGCAATGGGGATGTAGTCCTTACGTACGGAGGCTGGGGGGCTTCGCAAGTGGGTCGTTTGTTCTGATCTTGGTCCGGTGGGAAAACTTTTTCTCCCCCACAGCCCGTGGATCGAAAAGGGCCAGGTCAGACGCGTGGAACGGGGAGTCCTATGAGTTTGTCCACATGGCTGTCCCCCGCTGCGTGCACAGGTTCCGGCGAGTTCTCCACAGCATCTGGCCCTTCACCCACAGGGCCTGTGGATAACCAGATTGGCTGACGCCCCTCGCGGGCCTACCGTGGACCGGCGCCCGACGCGCAAGAAGCGGTCGCGAAGCCACTCTTTGATCAAGGCCGTGGCGTAGGAAAGAGTGGCATGGCGAGGTCCGCGGAGCGGACGGGAGGAGGTGGCTTGGTGAGCGTTACCGAGCCCTTGGACGACCCCTGGGCCGACAGCGGACCCGGCGACCGGCTGCCCGCCCGTTCCCGCGGCGAAGGGCGTGGCCGCGGCAGAGGGCGTGACGACCAGCACGAGCGGGGCGGAGACGGCCCGTGGGACGGCGGGCTGTCCGGGTTCGAGCGGGTTCCCCCGCAGGACCTCGACGCCGAGCAGTCCGTCCTGGGCGGCATGCTGCTCTCCAAGGACGCCATCGCGGACGTCGTGGAGATCATCAAGGGCAACGACTTCTACAAACCCGCCCACGAGACCGTCTACGTCGCGATTCTCGACCTCTACGCCAAGGGTGAGCCGGCCGACCCCATCACCGTAGGCGCCGAGCTCACCAAGCGCGGCGAGATCACCCGTGTCGGCGGCGCCTCCTACCTCCACACCCTGGTCCAGTCCGTACCGACCGCGGCCAACGCCTCGTACTACGCGGAGATCGTCCACGAGCGGGCCGTCCTGCGCCGCCTCGTGGAGGCGGGCACCAAGATCACGCAGATGGGATACGCGGCCGACGGGGACGTCGACGAGATCGTGAACTCGGCCCAGGCCGAGATCTACGCGGTCACCGAGCAGCGCACCACCGAGGACTATCTGCCGCTCGGCGACATCATGGAGGGGGCGCTCGACGAGATCGAGGCGATCGGCTCCCGCAGTGGCGAGATGACCGGTGTGCCCACCGGCTTCAGCGACCTCGACTCGCTCACGAACGGCCTGCACCCCGGTCAGATGATCATCATCGCCGCGCGTCCCGCCATGGGTAAGTCGACCCTCGCCCTGGACTTCGCCCGGGCCGCGTCCATCAAGCACAACCTGCCCAGTGTCATCTTCTCGCTCGAAATGGGCCGCAACGAGATCGCGATGCGTCTGCTCTCGGCCGAGGCCCGGGTCGCGCTGCACCACATGCGCTCCGGCACGATGACCGACGAGGACTGGACCCGCCTCGCCCGTCGGATGCCGGACGTCTCGCAGGCGCCGCTCTACATCGACGACTCCCCGAACCTGTCGATGATGGAGATCAGGGCGAAGTGCCGCCGGCTCAAGCAGCGCAACGGCCTCAAGCTCGTCATCATCGACTATCTGCAGCTCATGCAGTCGGGCGGATCGAAGCGGCAGGAGAGCCGACAGCAAGAGGTCTCCGACATGTCGCGAAACCTGAAGCTTCTCGCCAAGGAGCTGGAACTGCCCGTGATCGCGCTTTCGCAGCTGAACCGTGGCCCCGAGCAGCGCACCGACAAGAAGCCGATGGTCTCCGACCTCCGCGAGTCCGGCTCCATCGAGCAGGACGCCGACATGGTGATCCTGCTCCACCGCGAGGACGCCTACGAGAAGGAGTCCCCCCGCGCGGGCGAGGCGGACATCATCGTGGGCAAGCACCGTAACGGCCCGACGGCCACGATCACGGTGGCCTTCCAGGGCCACTACTCCCGCTTCGTGGACATGGCCCAGACCTGACCTCCCGCGTCCGCCGACAAACCGGGGGGCTTTACGGAGGGGCGTCGCGTTGGATGGGTCCCATGACGACATCTTTCGAAGCCTTGTTGCCCGGTACCGAGCGGGCTCTGCTGCAGCGGGTCGCCGTCGCTCAGGCCGAGGGGCGGGCACCGTCCTTCGTCGGGGCGGTGGTGCGGGACGGGGCGCTGGTCTGGAGCGGGGCGCGCAGCTGTGTGGACGGGCACGCGCCGGACAGTGACACGCAGTTCAGGATCGGCTCCCTCACCAAGGTGTTCACCGCTGCGCTGGTGATGCGGCTGCGGGACGAAGGGCTCCTCGGTCTTGACGACCCGCTGGAGCGGCACCTCAAGGGCACGGGCGTGGGGGAGGTGACGATCGCTCAACTCCTCGGCCACAGTGGTGGACTCGCGGCCGAGACCCCCGGGCCGTGGTGGGAGCGTTCGTCCGCCGCGCTGCGGCCGGAGCTCTCGGACGTCCTGGGGGAGCAGCCGTTCCTCTCGACGCCGGGGCGGCGGCACCACTACTCCAACCCCGGCTACACGCTGCTCGGTTCGCTGGTCGAGGCGGTGCGGGGGGTGCCCTGGGAGGAGGCGCTGCGGCGCGAGATCCTGGAGCCGCTGGAGATGGGCCGTACGACCGTCGATCCCGTCGCCCCGCACGCGGGCGGTTGGGCGGTGCATCCCTGGGCCGATGTGATGCTGCCGGAGCCGGCCGAATCCCTGGGGTTGATGGCGCCGGCGGGGGTGCTCTGGTCGACGGCGGCGGACCTCGCCCGGTTCGCCGCGTTCCTCGCGGCGGGTGACGAGCGGGTACTCGCGGCAGCTTCCGTGGAGGAGATGAGGGCGCCTGCCTCCCCGGCCGGTGAGGGGGACTGGGAGGGAGGCTATGGGCTCGGCCTCCAGCTGCTGCGCAAGGACGGCCGGACCCTGATCGGTCACACCGGATCTCTCCCCGGTTTCGTCGCCGCCCTGTGGGTGAGCGTGGAGGACGGGCTTGCGGCGGTCGCCCTCGCCAATGCCACCTCAGGGCCGCTGACGGCAGCTGTGGCCGCCGATCTGGTGCGGATCGTGGCCGAGGCGGAGCCGAGGTTCCCGGAGCCGTGGCGCCCGCTTCCGGAGGCCGAGGTCGACGATGAGCTCCTCGCCCTCACGGGGCCCTGGTACTGGGGCACGTACGCCTACGGCCTGCGGCTCGGTCCCGAGCGGGGAGTGGTGCTCGAACCCCTGCGAGGAGCCGGGCGGCGTGCCCGCTTCCGGGCGCTGCCCGAGGGGGGCTGGATCGGGCTGAACGGCTACTACGCGGGGGAGAGGCTCCGGGCGGTCAGGCGAGCCGACGGCAGCGTCAGCCACCTCGACCTCGGCTCGTTCGTCTTCACACGGAAGCCGTACGCGCCAGCGGACGCCGTGCCGGGCGGGGTGGACGAGGCAGGGTGGCGCGGTCTCTGAGCGTCCTGCGGTGTTTCACGTGAAACGGCGGGCCGGGACCTGCGTCCCGGCCCGCTCGCGCGCTCCGTCTCAGAGGTTCTTCTTGAAGCCCACGTGCGAGGCTTTGAAGCCCAGACGCTTGTAGAAGCGGTGGGCGTCGGTGCGCGTGGCGTCCGAGGTCAGCTGGACGAGCTGACAGCCCTGGCGTCGGGACTCCTCGACGGCCCACTCCATGAGCTGGGTTCCCAGGCCGCCGCCCCGCTCGTCGGCGTGGACGCGGACGGCTTCGATGAGGGAGCGCATGGCGCCCCGGCGGGAGAGCCCGGGGATGATCGTCAACTGGAGGGTGCCGACGACCTTGTCCGCGCGGACCGCCACGACGAGGTGCTGGTGGGGGTCGTCCGCCAGACGCTCGAAGGCGGCGAGGTACGGGCCGAGGTCGTCCGGCGACTCGCGCTGGGCGCCCAGGGAGTCGTCCACGAGCATCGCGACGATGGCTTCGACGTCCGCCGCCACAGCGGGGCGTATCTCAAGATCGCTCATGGCCCGCAGCGTACGTCGGTCCGTTGTCGATGCCGCTCATGCCCTTGTTCCTGCCTGCCGGCTTCGTTTCAGGCAGGAACGCCCACGCCCTCCACGACCTGGACCAGTGGGGCCAGTTCCGGGTTCTTCGCCGCCTCGTCCAAGGCCTCGCGGAGCGCGCTGGCGTTGGTGGGGCGGGCCTCTTCCAGGAGATTCAGACCGGCTTCGGTGACATCGGTGTAGATGCCGCGCCGGTCGGTGGCACAGAGGTACCGGGTGAGCAGTCCGCGGTCTTCGAGCCGGGTGACGAGCCGTGTGGTGGCGCTCTGGCTGAGCACGACCGCGTCGGCGACCTGCTTCATCTGGAGATGACCACCGGGGCCGCTGTGCTGGCGGCTGAGCACGTCGAGCAGCGAGTACTCCCGCACGCTCAGACCGTGCCGGGTCTCCAGGGCGCGCTCGATGTGGGACTCGATCCTGCCGTGCAGCAGGGAGAGCGCGCACCAGCGCTGGGAGAGGGCGGTGAGGGCGGGATCCGTCGCGGTCATGGTCTCTCCTCGGTCTCGCCTCGGCACCGGAGTGGCTCTTGACCCAGGGTAGACGACGGAACGCAATAATGCGCGTGTGCAAGTAAATGTCACCTGCCCCCGCAAAGGCCGCGGGGAGGGCTACCCGGCGGCGACGGTCAGAGGAGCGAAGCGGCGGCGCCAGTCACCGGGAAGGTCGGGAAGGGAACGGACCATCACCGCGTTCGAGGCGATCGAGTCGACGCCGTTCTCTTTCACCCAGCGCAGCAGGGCCGTGTGGCGGACGTCGATGTCCGTGCGCAGCGGCCGGTCGGTGGCGGCCGCCAGTGAGGCGATCAGGGCCTTGGCCGTCTCGGAGTCCCGGGCGATGAGTGGCCCGACGACATGGGTGTCCATATTGGGCCAGGCCGCGGCGAAGCCCGTGATCTCGCCGTCCTGCTCCGCGACCCGGAGGTGGTCGGCGAAAGCGGGGAGCCTGGTGATCATGTGGGTGCGGTCGAGGCCGAAGACCTCGTGGTCCAGACGCAGGATCGCCCGGAGGTCCTCCGCCGTCGCCGGGCGCACCGGGACGTCCGGGGCGGGCGTGGTGAAGGTGAACCGTCCGAGCACCATCTCCGCCCGGCTCGTCTCGGTGAAGCCCATCTGTTCGTAGAGGGGCTGGCCGTTCGCGGTGGCATGGAGGGTGAGGGGCGTTGTCCCGGCTTCCGCGACGACGTGTTCCATGAGCCGGCGTCCCACCCCTCGGCGGGCGTACCGCTCGGCGACGAGCACCATGCCGATCGCGGCGAGCTCCGGGCCGTACGGCGTGACCACCGAACAGGCGATCAGCCCGGCTCCGGAGGGGTCGTCGATGCCGTAACCGGTACCGGCGGTGAGCAACAGTCCCCATTTGTGTTCCTCACGATGCCAACCCCGGTTCTCGGCGAGGTCGGCGCAGGCGGAGAGGTCGCCCGAGGTGAGGTGCCGGATGGGGAGCTGCGCGAGGGCGGAGGGGGAGATCGGCATGTCGTCAGGCTGTCCGACCCGGTGATCTTCCGTCCACCTCTTTACTGGATCTGGCCGATACCCGAGAAGGCGTTGATTTCCACCCCGCGACATGAGGACGATGTTTCACGTGAAACCGCGTAGACAGCGACTGCACCTCTTCGACCTCGACGGCACCCTGATCCGGGGGTCGGCCGCAGCGGTGGAGATCTCCCGGCAACTGGGGGTGGGCGAAGAGATCGCCGCGCTGGAAGAGGGCTTCCTGCGGGGCCTGACACCGGACGAGTTCGCCGTCAGAGCCCGTGAGCTGTGGGCCGCACTCACCGAGGACCAGGTCGCGGCCGCGTTCGAAGAGGCGCCCTGGCTGGTGGGCATCCGTGACGTCTGGTCCGACATCCGGGATCGGGGCGACCGCTGTGCGGTCATCTCCCTCTCCCCCGACTTCTTCGTCGAGCGGCTCCTCGACTGGGGTGCCGACGCGGCGCACGGCTCGCGCTGGCCGACCATCCCCTTCGCCGAGCCGATCCACCGGCCGAGCATCCTCGACGCGAGGGCCAAGGTGCGGATCGCGGGCCGACTCTGTGAGGAGTTCGGGGTGGACCCGTTTGACTGCGTCGCTTATGGAGATTCGATGTCCGACGCGGAACTCTTCGCGATCGTGCCGGAGACCGTGGCCGTGAACGCGGATCACCATCTCGCAGGACTGTCCCGCCACAGCTACGACGGCGGCGATCTGCGCGAGGCCTACGCTCTGGTTCAGAACAGCGCAGCCTAGCCAGAAACCAGGCCCTTTGGACCCAGAACACCGCTTTCCGTCCGACAGGCCGGAGGGAACGGGCATGCTGCGATCACGGAAGCCGTCCAGCGCGAGGCGAGGCACATGATGGATGCTCCGACCACCACGAAGGCAACGGAGGAGACGGACGAACCCCGAATATCCGGCGAGCCCTCCGCTGACGCGGTACTCGTACGGCGCACCCTGGCGGAGATCGCCCCGGTCGCCGACCGGGTGACCTCGTACTTCTACGCCCTGCTCTTCACCAGGAACCCCGAGCTGCGCGAGATGTTCCCCGTGGCCATGGACACCCAACGGGACCGGCTCCTGAAGGCTCTCCTCACCGCGGCGGAGCACATGGACGACGTCCCCGCGCTCACGGCATACCTGGAGAACCTCGGCCGAGGGCACCGCAAGTACGGCACCCGGTCCATCCACTACCCGGCCGTGGGCGAGGCGCTCATCGGGGCGCTCGTCCGGTACGCGACGACGAGCTGGGACGGGGAGACCGAGGCGGCCTGGGTCCGTACGTATACGACGATCTCCCAGATCATGATCGACGCGGCCGCGGAGGACGAGGTGGCGGCGCCCGCCTGGTGGCATGCCGAGGTGGTCTCCCATGAGCTGCGGACCCCGGACGTCGCTGTCGTCACGCTCCGGCCCGACCAGCCGTACCCCTTCCTCGCGGGGCAGTACACGACGCTGGAGACCCCGTGGTGGCCCCGGATCTGGCGCCACTACTCCTTCGCGTCGGCACCCCGGCCCGACGGACTGCTCTCCCTCCATGTCAAAGCGGTCCCGGCCGGCTGGGTGTCCAACGCCCTGGTCCACCGGGCACGCCCCGGGGACGTGCTGCGTCTGGGCCCGCCGGCCGGCTCCATGACGGTCGACCACGCCACCGACACCGGCCTGCTCTGTGTGGGCGGGGGCACCGGGATCGCGCCGATCAAGGCCCTGGTGGAGGACGTGGCGGAGCACGGGGACCGGCGGCCGGTCGACGTCTTCTACGGGGCGCGCAGCGGTCACGACCTGTACGACATCGACACGATGATGCGGCTCCAGAAGGCTTTTCCCTGGCTCTCCGTCCACCCGGTCACGGAGGAGCAGGGGCGGCTTCCGGAGGCCGTCTGCCGCTACGGCCCCTGGAGCGGGCGCGACGCCTATCTCTCGGGTCCGCTCGGCATGGTCCGTCGCGGAGTGGACGCGCTCCGGGGAGCGGGGATTCCCGTGGAGCGCATCCGGCATGACTTCCTCGCGGAACTCGCCCCGGCGGAGGGTTCCGGTCAGCCGAGGTCGGGGGCGTGCATCGCGCGGACTCCCTCGATGTTGCCGTCGAGGTAGTGGCGCAGGGAGAGCGGCACGAGGTGCACGGCGGCGATGCCGACCCGGCTGAAGGGCACCCGGACGATCTCGTACTCGCCGACCGGTTCCTCCATCTCGGGGCCGTGGCGCAGCGAGGGGTCCATGGAGTCGAGCCGGCAGACGAAGAAGTGCTGGACCTTCACCCCGGAGACCCCGCCGTCGACGATGTGCTCGACGGTGTCGACGAAGCAGGGCACCACGTCGGTGATCTTGGCGCCCAGTTCCTCGTGGACCTCGCGGTGCAGGGCTTCGACGACGGTGGTGTCGGAGGGTTCCACGCCGCCACCGGGCGTGAGCCAGTAGGGATCCATCCCCGGCTTGGTGCGCTTGATGAGGATGAGGTCGTCCCCGTCGAGCAGGATGGCGCGTGCGGTGCGCTTGGTCACGGGCCGTTCGTTCATGGGAAGAAAATGGCCCGTCCCGGGTGTCCTGAAACTCACCAGCCCGCTGCGGCTCGCAGCAGTTCCTCGTGAGCCCGGGCGATCGGCGACAGCGCGAGCGTCCCCGTACGCACGACCAGGAAGTAGGTCCGCAGCGGAGGGACCGGTGGGTCGAGCAGTGCCACGAGCAGGCCCTGCTCCAGCGCCTCCTCGCAGAGGTAGCGAGGCAGGACGGCGAGCCCGGCACCCGAGGCGGCGGAGTCCCGCACCGCCCGCAGATCGGGGGCGATCACGGTGGCGGCGACCGTCGGCTCGGACTCGAAGACGCCGGTCCAGTAGCGGGAGACGAACGGCAGTGACTCGTGCACCTCGACCACGGGGAGCTGTTCGAGGACCGTCGGGCCCTCGCGGAGGAGCGCGTCGGGGGACAGCCGGGCCGCCCAGCGGGGCGCCGCGACCAGGACGTACTCCTCGTCGCAGAGGGGGGTGGAGACGAGCAGGCCACCCCGGGGGCGGGCGGTGGCGACGGCCAGGTCATGGTGGCCCGCGGCGAGGCCGTCCAGGATCTCCTCCGTGTTCGCGAGGAACGACGCCCGTACGGCGAGGCCCTGGCCGACGAGGGGAGTGAGGGCGGGCAGCACACGGAACGCGGTGAACTCCGGGAGCCCTGCGACATGGAGGGTGCGGACGCCGCTCTCCTCGTCGAGGCCGGTCCCGGCGATCTCGACGAGGGCGTCCAGATGCGGAGCGGCCCGGTACGCGAGTTCGTCGCCGATGGTGGTCGGGGTGACTCCGCGGGCCCGCCGGAGGAAGAGCGGGCGCCCGAGTTGTCGTTCGAGGGTGCGGATCTGGCTGGTGACGGCCGGCTGGGAGAGGCCGAGGAGCGCGGCCGCGCGGGTGAACGAGCCGGCCCGGTGCACCGTGACGAACGTGCGCAGCAGGGCCAGGTCCATGTCCGTCCCCTCCCGGCCGGGCGGCCGTTCGACTCAGGCGGTCGGCTGACTGCACCTCAGGAACGTCCAACTATAAATAAGTCGATAGGTCTCTGTCGCTACCGTGATTGGACACTGACGCTCGGTCAACTAGCCTTGCACAGGCGGTCTCCGCGCGTGGAGCGCGGCGTTCCGAGCCACGAGGGGGGAGGCTCGGAGCGCCCCGCTCCGCGTATGCGCGGCCGGGCTCCGGACTCAGCCGGCGGCTCCGGTCTCGTCGAGGGCCCGCAGCACGTCGGCGATCAGGTCCTCCGGGTCCTCGGCGCCGACCGAGAACCGGATGAAGCCCTCAGCGACCGCGTCCCCGCCCCAGCGCCCGCGCCGCTCCGCCGTGGAGCGCACCCCGCCGAAGCTGGTGGCATCGTCCACGAGCCGCAGCTCTTCGAGGAACCGATCGGCCCGCTTCCGGTCCGCGAGCTCGAAGGAGACGACGGACCCGAATCGCCGCATCTGCCCGGCGGCGACCGCGTGCGAGGGGTCGCCGGGCAGTCCGGGGTACCGCAGCCCGGTCACGTCCGCGCGCTCGGCGAGCGTCCGGGCGAGCGCGAGGGCCGTGGAGCACTGGCGGTCGATCCGCAGGTGGAGCGTGGCGAGCGAACGGTGGGCGAGCCAGGCTTCCATGGGACCGGGAATGGCCCCGACGACCTTGCGCCAGCGCCGCACCTCCGCCGCCCGCTCGGGGTCGCGGCAGCTGACGTGGCCGAGCAGGATGTCGCCGTGTCCGGTCATGCCCTTGGTGTCGCTGGCGACGGAGAAGTCCGCGCCCAGCACCAGGGGGCGCTGCCCGAGTGGGGTGGCGAGGGTGTTGTCGACGGCCACGAGTGCCCCCGCCGCATGGGCCTCGCGCACCAGGCGGCGGATGTCGCAGACATCGAGGCCGGGGTTGGACGGGGTCTCGATCCAGAGGAGCCGGGCCCCGTCGAGCACGGCGAGCTGGCCGTCGCCATCGGTCGGCGCGGTGCGGATCTCGATGCCGTACGCCCTCAGCTGCTCGTGCAGCAGGGGCAGGGCCTGATAGCCGTCGGTGGGCAGCACCACCGCGTCGCCCGCCTTCAGCTGCGAGAGGAGGACGGCGGAGATCGCGGCCATGCCCGAGGCGAAGACCAGCGTCTCGATGCCCTCCTCCCCCGGCGCCTCCAGCTCGCCGATGGCCCGCTCCAGATGGGTCCAGGTGGGGTTCTCGTCGCGGCCGTAGGTGTACGGGCCCGTCGGTTCGCCCGGCAGGTGGAAGTGCGCGGCGAAGACCGGCCCCGGCAGCGTCGGCTCGTACTTGACGGGTTCGGGAAGCCCCGCCCGCACGGCACGCGTGCCGTCGCCGTAGTCCTTGTCGGTCACGGTGTCCGCTCCTCGATCTCAAGGCGTACGGCGGCGAGCAGTCCCTCGCTCGCGGCCTCCGCCGTCTCCCCACACTCCTCGAAACCCTCGCGCCCCATGGAGGAGGCCGCGAGGTAGGTCATGGCCCCCACTCAGTCACCGTCGGGGAGGACGACGTTCAGTGCCCACGAGACGACGGAGATGATCAGGCCGCCCAGGACGGCGGTCCAGAAGCCCTCGACGTGGAAGCTGAGGTCGAACTGCTCGGCGAGCCAGGACGTGAGGAGCAGCATCAGGGCGTTGACCACGAGGGTGATCAGGCCGAGCGTCAGGACGAAGAGGGGGAGCGTCAGCAACTTGACGAGCGGCTTGACCAAGAAGTTCACGAGCCCGAAGACCAGGGCGACGAGAATGAGGGTCAGGGCCTTCTTGCCGGTGCTCTCACCGGTCAGGGTGATGTCCTGGAGCAGCCAGATGGCGACTCCCAGGGCGCCCGCGTTGGCGAGCGTCTTGACTACGAAATTCATCATGTGTCTGATCGTGGCAGACACGATCGGGCCGAGGTCAGGGGCGTACGGGCGATGAAGGCATTCCGACTGGACGAACTGGAGGCGGAGCGTGCCGCGAACAAGGGCGCGTACCTCCAGTTCCTGCGGGAGCGGAACATGTCGGTGGGCCTGTACGCGCTCGACGCCGGGGAGCTCGACCCCCAGCAGCCGCACCGTCAGGACGAGGTGTACTTCGTCGTGAGCGGCCGGGCGGCGATCACGGTCGGGACGGAGACGACCCAGGTGGCGCGCGGCAGCGTGGTCTATGTGCCCGCCGGGGTGGAGCACAGGTTCCACCACATCAGCGAGGACCTGCGAGTGATGGTGGTCTTCTCCCCGCCGGAGAGCTGAGGGTCGGGGAGCCCGAACCCCCTAGGGGGCGGATCAGGGGAGAGCGGGGGCCACGACGCCCCCATGGGCCTCTTCCGGCCCCTAGCCTTGAGGTTGTTCGGCGCGGAGTGCGCGGAACGGACTTCGAGAGCGAGGTAGGACGATGGCCGTACAGGAGATTCTCGCGGGGATGCCCTGGTGGGTGAAGTGGGTCGCCATACCGGCGCTCGCCCTGCTCGTCTTCGGCGGGCTGATCACCAGCGTCCTGGCCTTCGTGGTCGGACTGCTGTTCAAGGTGCTGCTCTTCGTGGCCCTCGTCGCCGGACTGATCTACGTCGTAAGGAAGTTCAGCGCCTCCGGCCGCTCGCGTGAGGAGTGGTAGCACAAGCTACTGATCGGTATGGAGGCGACGGAGGGTATTAGCCCGGCCGGGGGAACGCACCGGTCGAAACAGGGCAGGGGCCCAGGGGCTGCCCTTAGAGTGGGATCTCTCCGCCGCTTTGGGGACTACAGGTGTAGATCTCCCTACTGACCAGCGGTTTCCCAGGCCCGGCGGGCGCGCGGGGGCGGCCCCCGCGGGCGGGTGCGATGCATCCGTCGTCACGCCTGGGGGTGACCTTTGGCCACGGCTACGCATACGGCTGCGCCTACCCTGATCGGCTCGGTTCAGCGCGCGCTGAGACTTCTGGAGGCCGTGGCCTCCCATGAGGGCGGCGCGCCGGCCAAGCAGCTCGCCCGTGAGACGGGCCTCCCGCTGCCCACCACGTACCACCTGCTCCGCACCCTGACGCACGAGGGCTATCTGCGCCGTGAGAAGGGTGTGTTCGTGCTGGGGGAGGCCGCCGTCCGGCTGGCCGGCGGCGAAGCCGTGCAGAATCGTCGCATCAAGATCGAAGACTCCCTTGCCCGCTGGCGGGACGAGATCGGTGTGCCGGTGTACTTCGCCCTCTATCGAGAGGGGGAGATCGAGCTCGTCGCCGTCGCCGACACTCCGGCCGCCCCCGCCGTGGAGGAATGGGCCGATTTCCGGCAGACCGCCCACGCCCATGCGATCGGTCAGTGTCTGCTGAGCCAACTCGATGTGAAATCTCGTCAAGACCACCTCGACCGGCATCCGGTGGAAGCCATCACCCCGTTCACTGTGCGTAACCGCCGCATGCTTGTGGAACGTTTGGATGGTTTGGGGCGAATGGAGCCCCTGGTGGAGCGTCAGGAATATGCACTCGGCACGGTCTGTGCCGCGATCCCCATCACCGCGGGCTCCGCGGCGGCCGCAATGGCCATTTCCCTCCCTCTTCACCAGGAAGAACAGTTGCTCCCCGCAGTCGAACGACTACGCACGGAGATCGGACGGCTCTTCAACTCCCTCGCTTTCTCTATCAGTATCTGAAAAATCACTCCTTGTGATCTGCTAGCGCGTACAGCACGATTGCGTCAAGAGGGCACGGGGGATCATTCCTGGCCGTTTCGGTCACAGCTTTCAGCAGCTGTGTTTACACAACTGCTCCATCTACTGCGGGGTACACGATGCGAGAGTCCGTTCAGGCGGAAGTCCTGATGAGCTTCCTCGTCTCCGAGGAGCTCTCCTTCAGGATCCCGGTCGAACTGCGATATGAGACCCGGGATCCCTACGCGGTGCGGATGACCTTCCACCTTCCCGGGGACGCTCCTGTGACCTGGGCGTTCGGCCGGGAACTGCTGCTCGACGGCATCGCCCGGCCGAGCGGGGACGGCGATGTGCACATCGCCCCGACGGAGCCCGAAGGCCTCTCGGACGTCTCCATCCGGCTTCAGGTCGGCGGCGACCGTGCCCTGTTCCGGGCCAGCGCGCCGCCGCTCGTCGCCTTCCTCGACCGTACGGACAAGCTCGTCCCGCTCGGTCAGGAACGGAGCCTCGGCGACTTCGAGGACAACCTGGAGGCCGCTCTCGGCCGGATCCTGGCCGAGGAGAGCGCGGGACCCGCCGCCTGAACCGGCGCCCACCCCCTCGTCCGTCTGCCACCACGCGGCTCGTACGTCGCCCACCACCTCGGGCTCGTACGTCACCCACCATGACGTGGCTCCTACGCCTCACTTGGCGCGGCGGCGCCGTCCGCCCCGTGCCGTCGCGGGCCGGGTCCCCCCGGAAGCCGGTCGGTCGGCGGAGACCACCAGGGCCGCGAGCGCCGTGGTGACCGGCACGGAGGCGACCAGGCCGATCGACCCCACCAGGGTCCGCACGATCTCCTCGGCGACCAGCTCGCTGTTGGCCACCGTCCCCATGCTGCTCTGCGCGATCGAGAAGAGCAGCAGCAGCGGGAGGGCGGCGCCGGCGTAGGCGAGCACAAGCGTGTTCACGACCGAGGCGATGTGGTCGCGTCCGATCCGGATGGCGGCCCGGTACAGGGCGCGCGGCCCCATGCCCGGGTCGGCCTGGTGCAGTTCCCAGACGGCCGAGGTCTGGGTGACCGTCACGTCGTCGAGCACACCGAGCGAACCGATGATGATTCCGGCCAGGAGCAGGCCGGACATGTCGATGCCCGGGTACAGGCCGTGGATCAGACCGGTGTTGTCGTCGGTGTTGCCGCTGAGCGAGGCCCAGCCGATGAAGAGCGAGCCGAGCAGACCGATCAGAAGCAGCGAGATCAGCGTCCCGAGCACCGCGACCGAGGTGCGGGCCGAGAGGCCGTGGCACATGTAGAGGGCGATCAACATGATTGCGCTCGACCCGACCACCGCCACCACCAGCGGATTCGATCCCTCCAGGATCGCCGGCAGGATGAAGAACGTCAGCACCAGGAAGCTCGCGACGAGCGCGATGAGCGCCATTACGCCGCGCATCCGGCCGACGAGCACGACGACGAGGGCGAAGATCCCGGCCAGTACCGCCAACGGCACCTTGCGGTTCACGTCGGTCACCGAATACTGCAGGTCACGCGGGGCGTCGGGAGCGTACGCCACCACCACCCCCTGGCCCCGGTCCAGTTGGCGGGGCGCGTCCGGCTGCACGATCTCGGTGAACCTGCGTCCCTTCTCCGGGCCGCTGACCAGTTCGACGGTCGCCTTCTCGCACTGGCCCTGCTGGGACTCGACGGCCTCGCGCCCCTCCGGGGTGGAGGTGTCACCGGTCGGCGGGACCTGCGCGGCGTTCACGTCCTTGCAGTCGACCTGCTCGACGGCGACGACCCTGCCCTGCTCGGTCTGCCGGTCGAAGCCGACCCCGGTGCGGTCGTGCGCCGGGGCGCCGCCCGGCCACAGCACCGCGAGGCCGACCACGACGGCGGTGGCGAAGGGGATCAGGACGGCGGCGATGACCTTGCGCAGGTGCCGGGACACCGGGGCGGCGGGGCCGTGGCTGTGGCTGTGGCCGTGCCCCTGGCCGTGCCCGTGGGAGGGGCCGGGACCGGGGTCGTGGCCGTGCGGCTCGGGAGTCTGCTCGGGGGAAGTCACCGACCGATCATCGCAAGAACGGCGGGGGCCCACTGTTCAGCACGCCAGGGATGACGCTAGCGTGGTGGCACCTTTGCACACGCGGGAGCTCGGAGCACCGGGCTGAGAGGGCGCTGATCACCGTACGCGCGTACGGGAAGAGGCTGCGCCGACCGCCGAACCTGTTACCGGGTAATGCCGGCGTAGGGAGATCGGTCTCATGACCATTCAGGACGCACGCACGCCTGCCTCCGACCAGGACGGCACCTCTGTCGACGGCGAGCGCACGCCGGGCTGGCACAAGGGGTACGTCCAGGGCTCGCGCCCCGACCTCAGGGTGCCGGTCCGTCAGGTACACCTCACCAACGGCAAGGACGTCACGCTGTACGACACCTCCGGCCCGTACACCGACCCCACCGTCGACACCGACGTACGACGGGGCCTCCCGCCGCTGCGCGAGAACTGGATCATCGGCCGCGGCGACACCGAGGAGTACGCGGGCCGCCCGGCCCGCCCCGAGGACGACGGCATCAAGCACACCTCACCGCGCGGCGGCGGGCTCAAGAACCTCGACGCCGTCTTCCCCGGCCGCCCGCGCCTGCCGCGCCGGGGCCGTGACGGCCGGGCGGTGACGCAGCTCGCGTACGCCCGCCGGGGCGAGATCAGCCCGGAGATGGAATACGTGGCGATCCGGGAGAACGTCTCCCCCGAGGTCGTACGGGACGAGATCGCCGCGGGTCGCGCGGTGCTCCCGGCGAACGTCAACCACCCCGAGATCGAGCCGATGATCATCGGCAAGCGGTTCCTGGTGAAGGTCAACGCCAACATCGGCAACTCCGCCGTCACCTCCTCCATCGAGGAGGAGGTGGAGAAGATGACCTGGGCGACCAAGTGGGGCGCCGACACGGTCATGGACCTGTCCACCGGCCGCAACATCCACACCACCCGCGAATGGGTCCTGCGCAACTCCCCCGTCCCCATCGGCACCGTGCCGCTCTACCAGGCCCTGGAGAAGGTCGACGGCCGGGCCGAGGAGCTGACCTGGGAGATCTACAAGGACACGGTCATCGAGCAGGCCGAGCAGGGCGTGGACTACATGACCGTGCACGCCGGCGTACTCCTGCCGTACGTGCCGCTCACCGCGCGCCGCAAGACCGGCATCGTCTCGCGCGGCGGCTCGATCATGGCCGCCTGGTGTCTCGCGCACCACAAGGAGAACTTCCTCTACACGAACTTCGAGGAGCTCTGCGAGATCCTGGCGGCGTACGACGTCACGTACTCACTCGGCGACGGGCTGCGCCCCGGTTCGATCGCGGACGCCAACGACGAGGCGCAGTTCGCGGAGCTGCGTACGCTCGGCGAGCTGAACACGATCGCCAAGCGCCACAACGTGCAGACGATGATCGAGGGCCCCGGGCACGTCCCGATGCACAAGATCAAGGAGAACATCGACCTCCAGCAGGAGATCTGCGAGGAGGCGCCGTTCTACACGCTCGGCCCGCTGACGACGGATGTGGCGCCCGCGTACGACCACATCACCTCCGGCATCGGCGCGGCGATGATCGCCTGGTGGGGGACGGCGATGCTCTGCTACGTCACGCCCAAGGAGCACCTGGGCCTGCCGAACAGGGACGACGTGAAGACGGGTGTCATCACGTACAAGATCGCGGCTCACGCGGCGGACCTCGCGAAGGGGCACCCGGGCGCGCAGGAGTGGGACGACGCGCTCTCGGACGCGCGGTTCGAGTTCCGCTGGGAGGACCAGTTCAACTTGGCGCTCGACCCGGACACCGCGCGGGAGTTCCACGACGAGACGCTGCCGGCGGAGCCCGCGAAGACCGCGCACTTCTGCTCGATGTGCGGTCCGAAGTTCTGTTCCATGAAGATCTCGCATGACATCCGTCGTGAGCACGGCGGTACGCAGCAGGAGATCGAGGCCGGCATGGCGGAGAAGTCCAAGGAGTTCGCCGCGAGTGGTAATCGCGTCTACCTGCCGCTGGCGGACTGACGCCTTCCGGGTCCTGTCCTGACCCTTCCGGCGCATGATCCGGCCCGCGACCCCGGGGGAGTCGCGGGCCGGTGGCGTGCCGGGGAGGGGTGGCCTACTGGTTGACGGGCGGGCCGGGGGACGGGCCTGTGGGCGGGGCGGTGGCGGCGAGGACGTCGCGGAGGAAGGGGAGGATGCCGCGCTCGAGAAGGGCGCGGCGCCAGGCCTCCCGGGCGCGGGACAGCTCGTCGTCCGGCGCGGCGCCCGTGCTGACCTCGGCCGGACTGTTGCGCAGGGCCGTGACGAGGAGCCCGGCGGCCGCGCAGAGCAGTCCGGCCGCGGCCACGGCGCCGAAGACCAGGCCGGCGGTCAGCAGCGTCGCCCCGAACACCAGCGAGGGGGCGAGGGCCCGCAGGACCGCGCCGACCAGCAGGAGTATGACGGCGGCCGCCCCGGCGAGGACGGGCACCAGGACGGTGAAGATCGCGACGACGCCCGCGCCGGGGCCGGGACGGTCGGAAGGGACCGGTGGCCGGGCCCCGAGCGCGGCGCGGTTCTGCTCGCGGACCTTCACGAAGTGGTCGTACTCGCTCGCCGCCGCGCTGGTGACCAGCGACGTCGCGTTCAGCGTCAGGGCGCGCAGTTGCGCGAGCGTGAGCCTGGTCCCGGCCCCGGCGAGGTCCGGGCGTGCGTGGGCGGTGCTGAGTGCGTCGTCGAGGATCCGCTCGTACTCGGCGCGGTCCTCGGTCAGCAGGTGCGGAGCCACGTTCATGTGCGTCCCCCGATGCTCCGTCGGCCCGGATCAGCCGTGGAACACGGTGGGTCGGGCGGAAACGGAGGAGAGCCTGCTACGGATGCACCTGATGGTAGGACGGGGGTGCCACACGCTGACAGGGTGTTTCCGGAATTCGCCTTTCGCGGATGCGCAGGGTGATGCCTCAGCGGTCCAGGGGGAGCTGGACGACCAGGAGCTTTCCGGCCATGGTCACTCCGCCGTCCATGGCGATCGCCAGACCGCCCGCGTACACGTGCGGACCGTCGACGACCGGGCCGGCGCTGCCCTCGCCGTCCTCCGTGCCGACCTGGCCGAGGAGGTACGGGATCGGGCTGTGGCCGTGGACGATCCGGCGACCGCCGTAGGTGGAGAGCAGTTCCTGGACGGCCTGCGGGCCGCCTTCGTCGCGGAAGGCGAAGCGCTTGGTGAACTTGCGGAAGACGTCCCAGACCTCGTCGGCGTCGTTGCGGTTGAGGATCTCGTGGACCGTGTCGTTGACGTCCTCGATGGTCTCGCCGTATTCGAGGTACGCGGTGGTGTCGGAGTGCAGCAGGAGGTGGTCGTCCTCGCGCACGACGGCGTCGAGCCGGGACATCCACTGGAGGTGGACGTCCTGGAGCCGGTCCATGTCGTGCTTCTGGCCGCCGTTGAGCAGCCAGGCGGCCTGGAAGGTCGCGGTGCCGGCGCCGGAGTTCACTGGCGTGTCGCCGAAGCGCTTGGCGCCGATGAGCAGCAGCTCGTGGTTGCCCATGAGGGCCTTGCAGTAGCCGCCGGCGGCGGCGGCCTCGGCGGAGAGCCGCATGACGAGGTCGATGACGCCGATGCCGTCGGGGCCGCGGTCGGTGAAGTCGCCGAGGAACCAGAGCCGGGCGTTGCCCGCGGCCCAGCCGCCGTTCTCGTCGATGAGGCCCTGGGCGTGCAGGGCGGCGACGAGCTCGTCGAGATAGCCGTGGACGTCACCGACGACGAAGAGCGGGCCGGGTCCCTCGCCGCCCGCGGGGGCGGGCTCGCCGGCGGGGGCGGACTCGGGGGGGACCGGGACCTGGACGGTGTCGCCGCGGTTGATGACCGGGAGGTCGCGCTCGGTCGGCGTGTAGCCCTCGGGCATCGCCTCGTCGGGGAAGGCGTTGCCGGGGTGGCCGGTGGCGACGGAGACGATGGAGGAACCGGCCGCGGTGGCGTACGCGGGGGCGGCACGGCGTCCCAGATGGAGGGTCGGCTCGGCGGGCATGGGCGCGGTGGGCGCGGGTGCGGGCGGTGCCTGCGGAGGCGCGGGCGCGGCGGCGGGTGCGGGTGCCGGCGCGGTCGGCGGTGAGGCGGGATCGGGCCCTGGCGGCGCGGGCTGCGGCGCGGGGGCCGTCCCCGCTGCGGTGGCCGGGCGCGTGGCCTCGGCCGGCGCGGGCGCGTGGGGGCTCCCGGACGGCGGGGGCGGTGCGGGCGCGGCGGGGCTCCCGGCCGGCGCGGGTGCCGGCTGGGCGTCCGTCGCTGTCGGTTCGGTGGCATGGCCCTGTACGGGCACCCGGGCGTACGGCGGTACGCGGAAGTCACGCAATGTCGCCGTGCGCACCACGGGCTCCTGCCCGGCCCCCTGAGTCATGGACCCCTCCACCACCGTCGCGATGCCCTGCACATCGCGGACCGACCTGGTCGGGGAGGTCCGCGGTGTCGTGCGCCCATCATAGGAATGAGGTTCCTCCTGTGTGACGCACCAGGGGTGGTGAATCCGGGTCCACTCCGGGTTCATCGGTTGTTTCGCCCGAATTGAGAAGGTCCAGTCCAGGGTTGAGGCCGGTTCGGTGGCCGGTTTCGCCGTCCCCGCCCACGGGCAGGGACGGGGACGGCGGAATCGGAGGGGCGGGATTCAGTCTTTCGCCGGTGAGCGCGGAGGACTGACCGTGGTGCGGGGCGGACGGCGCTGCGAGGAGGTGCGGACGATGAGTTCGGTCGGTATCACCTGCTCGACCGGGCCGTCGGCGTCGGTCCCCTCGATGGCGTCGATGAGGAGTTGCACGACGGCCGTGCCGATCCGGCGGGGCTTGAGCGAGAGGGTCGTGATGGGCGGTTCGGTGGTGGCGTAGACGGTCGACTCGCTGCAGCAGACCAGCAGCAGGTCGTCCGGGACGCGCAGTCCGTAGCGGCGTGCGGCCGCGAGGAGATCGGTTCCGTTGGGGTCGAAGAGGCCGTAGACGGCGTCGGGCCGGTCGGGTCGGGCGAGCAGCCGGTCGGCCGCGACGGCGCCCGCGCACGGATCGTGCGCCGGGTAGGCCTCGTAGACGGGGTCCTGGCCCACGCGCTCGCACCAGTTGAGGTAGGCGGTGGTGGACAGGCGGGTGTAGGTGTCGGTGGTGGTTCCGGTGAGGAGTCCGATGCGGCGGGCGCCGGCGTCGGCGAGATGGTCGAGGAGGTCGAGGACGGCGGCTTCGTGGTCGTTGTCGACCCAGGCGGTCACCGGGAGGGTGCCGGCGGGGCGTCCGTCCGAGACGACGGGCAGGCCCTGGCGGACCAGTTCGGTGACGACCGGGTCGTGGTCGGAGGGGTCGATGACGACGGTGCCGTCGAGGGCGACGTTCGACCAGACGTCATGGCGGGAGGTGGCGGGGAGGATGACCAGGGCGTAGCCCCGGGCGAGCGCCGCCGATGTGGCTGCTCTGGCCATCTCCGCGAAGTACGCGAATTCGGTGAAGGTGAAAGGTTCATCCCCGTACGTGGTCACGGTCAGGCCGATGAGTCCCGACTTCCCGGTGCGGAGCGTGCGGGCCGCCGCGGACGGGCGGTAGCCCAGCCGGTCGGCGACCTCGCGCACGTGCCGGCGGGTGGCGTCGGGGAGTCGGCCCTTGCCGTTGAGCGCGTCGGAGACTGTCGTGATGGAGACCCCGGCGGCGGCGGCCACGTCCCGGATGCCCGCCCGGCCCTGCCGGCTTCCCCGGGTCTGTGCCCGGCTCACCTGGTGCTTCCCTGCTGCTGTCATGGCGAGCCGATAGTAGGGCGATGAGGGGCGGTTGAGGCGGCCGCATATGCACGCGTTGACAGTCACGTTTCTGCATGATCGAAAGAGGTCAATCGGCAGGGAATCCAAGGCAGTTGTGGTTCTTCGCATGGGACCTGTGGTTGCCGAACGGCGTAGGCCTGGCGTGGGGGCGAGGTCTCGAAGAGGTCTCAACTCACCTCTACGGGGGATGCGCGCCACGGCGCTCGCCACCCGCGCGCGCCACCCCGATGCGCGCTCCCCCCTCTTCGGGCCGCTCGGGGCGGCCGTGTCCGCAGCGTGTCCGTCCTGTTGTCCGCAGCCCATTCGCAGCGGGGGTGAATCCTCTTAAGGTGAGGAGCATTGGCGGTACGGACGGTCGAGGAGGCCACACAGTGAGCGAGACCAGCGGGACGAGTACGGGCGGCCCCAAGCTGCGCGCCGAGCTGGACGGCGTCCCCACCTACAAGCCGGGCAGGCCGGCGGCGGGCGGCACCGTGGCCTTCAAGCTGTCCTCCAACGAGAATCCGTACCCGCCGCTGCCGGGGGTCATGGAGAGCACGCTGGCCGCCGCCGCGAACTTCAACCGCTACCCCGACATGGCCTGCACGGGTCTGATGGAAGAGCTGGCCGACCGCTTCGGCGTGCCGGTCTCGCACCTGGCCACGGGCACCGGCTCGGTCGGCGTCGCCCAGTCGCTGCTCCAGGCGACCTCGGGCCCCGGCGACGAGGTCATCTACGCCTGGCGTTCCTTCGAGGCGTACCCGATCATCACGCAGATCAGCGGGGCCACCTCGGTGCAGGTGCCGCTGACCGACGGCGAGGTGCACGACCTCGACGCGATGGCCGAGGCGATCACCGACCGGACCCGGCTGATCTTCGTCTGCAACCCCAACAACCCCACGGGCACCGCGGTGCGCCGGGCCGAGCTCGAGCGCTTCCTCGACCGGGTGCCCTCCGACGTCCTGGTGGTGATCGACGAGGCGTACCGCGAGTTCGTCCGTGATGCCGAGATCCCCGACGGCATCGAGCTGTACCGCGACCGTCCGAACGTCGCCGTGCTGCGGACCTTCTCCAAGGCGTACGGCCTGGCGGGGCTGCGGGTCGGCTTCGCGGTCGCCCACGAGCCGGTGGCGGCCGCGCTGCGCAAGACGGCGGTGCCGTTCGGAGTGAGCCAGCTGGCGCAGGACGCGGCGGTGGCCTCGCTGCGGGCCGAGGACGAGCTGCTCGGCCGGGTCGGCTCGCTGGTGGCCGAGCGCGAGCGGGTCCGCGCGGGGCTCGTGGCCCAGGGCTGGACCGTGCCGGACACCCAGGCCAACTTCGTCTGGCTGCGGCTCGGCGAGCGGACGGTGGACTTCGCGGCGGAGTGCGAGCGGCACGGTGTGACGGTCCGGCCGTTCGCCGGCGAGGGCGTGCGCGTCACGATCGGTGAGACCGAGGCGAACGACCTGTTCCTCAAGGCGGCGGAGGGCTTCCGCGAGGAGAGCTGACCGGCCCCCTGTCGTCGTGCCCGATCCCCGCGAGCGCTCTGCTTGTGGGGATCGTCTCTTTGTGGGACCCCGGGACACCATACGGATTTCGTATGAGCCATAATAGCTTGTGAATGTGAACGCGTTCACAAGCGCTCTGCTTTCTCCCCTTATGGGTGGGATCAACGGGGCGAACTGCCGATGTGACCGCGGCGATGTAAGGAGAGAACGACGTGGACCTCGCTCTGGCGCCAGAGACGTTGGCGCGCTGGCAGTTCGGCATCACCACCGTCTACCACTTCCTCTTCGTCCCCCTGACGATCTCCCTCGCCGCGCTCACCGCCGGGCTCCAGACGGCCTGGGTGCGGACGGAGGACGAGAAGTACCTCAAGGCGACGAAGTTCTGGGGCAAGCTCTTCCTGATCAACATCGCCATGGGTGTCGTCACGGGCATCGTGCAGGAGTTCCAGTTCGGTATGAACTGGTCCGACTACTCCCGGTTCGTCGGTGACATCTTCGGCGCACCGCTCGCCTTCGAGGCGCTCATCGCCTTCTTCTTCGAGTCGACCTTCATCGGTCTGTGGATCTTCGGCTGGGACAAGCTGCCGAAGCGCATCCATCTCGCCTGCATATGGATGGTGTCGATCGGCACCATCCTCTCCGCGTACTTCATCCTCGCGGCCAACTCCTGGATGCAGCACCCGGTGGGCTACCGCATCAACGAGGAACGCGGCCGGGCGGAGCTCACCGACTTCTGGCAGGTGCTCACGCAGAACACCGCCCTCACCCAGTTCTTCCACACCATGACGGCGGCCTTCCTGGTCGGCGGCGCGTTCATGGTCGGCATCTCCGCCTTCCACCTGGCCCGCAAGAAGCACATCCCGGTGATGCGGACCTCGCTGCGGCTCGGCCTGATCACCCTGATCATCGCCGGCCTCTCCACCGCCATCAGCGGTGACATGCTCGGCAAGGTCATGTTCAAGCAGCAGCCGATGAAGATGGCCGCCGCCGAGGCACTCTGGGACGGCGAGGCACCCGCGCCGTTCTCGATCTTCGCCTACGGCGACGTCGAGAAGGGCCACAACAAGGTCGCCATCGAGGTCCCCGGCATCCTGTCCTACCTCGCCAACGGCGACTTCGACTCGCACGTCCCCGGCATCAACGACATCAACAAGGCCGAACAGGAGAGGTTCGGGCCCGGCGACTACCGGCCCAACATCCCCGTCGCCTACTGGGGCTTCCGCTGGATGATCGGCTTCGGCATGGCCTCCCTGACCCTCGGGATGCTCGGCCTGTGGCTGACCCGGAAGAAGTTCCTGCTGGCCCCTGGCCTGAGGACCGGTGAGGACGAGGTGCCGAACCTGGTCCTGTTCAAGCGGAAGGCGCTCAGCCCCCGCCTGGGCAAGTGGTACTGGATCATCGCCCTCTGGACCATGGCGTTCCCGCTCATCGCCAACTCCTGGGGCTGGATCTTCACCGAGATGGGCCGTCAGCCCTGGGTCGTCTACGGCGTACTGCGCACCCGGGACGCGGTCTCGCCCGGCACCACGACGGCCGAGGTGCTCACCTCGATGATCGTCTTCACCGCGCTCTACGCGGTCCTCGCCGTCATCGAGGTCAAGCTCCTCGTGAAGTACGTCAAGGCGGGACCGCCCGAGCTCACCGAGGACGACCTCAACCCGCCCACCAAGATCGGCGGGGACTCTCGGGACCCCGACCGCCCCATGGCCTTCTCGTACTGAGGCTGAGGAGATCGAGGCATGGAACTCCACGACGTCTGGTTCGTACTCATCGCCGTCCTCTGGATCGGCTACTTCTTCCTCGAGGGCTTCGACTTCGGGGTCGGCGTCCTGACCAAGCTGCTCGCCCGCGACCGGGCCGAGAAGCGGGTCCTCATCAACACCATCGGACCCGTCTGGGACGGCAACGAGGTGTGGCTGCTCACCGCGGGCGGCGCGACCTTCGCCGCGTTCCCCGAGTGGTACGCGACCCTCTTCTCCGGCTTCTACCTGCCGCTGCTGATCATCCTGGTCTGTCTGATCATCCGGGGTGTCGCCTTCGAGTACCGGGTGAAGCGACCCGAGGAGAACTGGCAGCGCAACTGGGAACAGGCGATCTTCTGGACCTCCCTGATCCCCGCGTTCCTCTGGGGTGTGGCCTTCGGCAACATCGTCCGGGGCGTGAAGATCGACGCGGACATGGAGTACGTGGGCGGTTTCTGGGAGTTGCTCAACCCGTACGCGCTCCTCGGCGGCCTGGTCACCCTGACCCTCTTCACCTTCCACGGCGCGGTCTTCGCCTCGCTCAAGACGGTCGGTGACATCCGGGTCAGGGCACGGGCGCTCGCGCTCAAGCTCGGTGTGGTCACGGCGGTGTTCGCGCTGGGCTTCCTGATCTGGACCCAGGTCCATACCGGGGACAGTTGGAGCCTCGGGGCGATGCTGGTCGCCGTGGCGGCCCTGGTCGGTGCGATCGGCGCGATCAAGGCGGGCCGCGAGGGCTGGTCGTTCGCGCTCTCGGGCGTGACCATCGCCGCCGCCGTGGCGATGCTCTTCCTCGCGCTCTTCCCGGACGTCATGCCGTCGTCGCTCGACCCCGCGTGGAGCCTCACCGTGACGAACGCGTCGTCGAGCCCGTACACGCTCAAGATCATGACCTGGTGCGCGGCCATCGCGACCCCGCTGGTGCTGCTCTACCAGAGCTGGACCTACTGGGTTTTCCGCAAGCGGATCGGGACGCAGCACATCGCTGCCGACGCCCACTAGTCGTCGCCCACCAGTCGTCCCGCCACCACGTAGTCGTCCCACCAGTCGCGCCGGCGAGTCGGCCCTTCCAGGGGAGCATGTTTCACGTGAAACCGATCGATCCGCGTCTGCTCCGGTACGCCAGGGCCACCCGAGTCTTCCTGATCGCGGTGGTGCTCCTCGGCCTCGTCGGGGCGGCGCTGGTCATCGCCCAGGCGATGCTCATCGCCGAGATCGTGGTGGGGGCCTTCCAGAAGGGCCAGTCGGTCTCCGACCTGACCACCGCCCTGCTGCTGCTCGTGGGCGTCGCGGTGGCGCGGGCCCTGGTCTCCTGGCTGACCGAACTCGCCGCCCACCGGGCGAGCGCGGCGGTCAAGTCCGAACTCCGCGGCCGGCTCCTCGACCGGGCGGCCGCGCTCGGTCCGGGCTGGTTGAGCGGGCAGAAGGCCGGTTCGCTCATCGCTCTCGCGACGCGGGGCGTGGACGCCCTCGACGACTACTTCGCCCGCTATCTGCCCCAGCTCGGCCTGGCGGTGGTCGTGCCGGTGGCGGTCCTGGCCCGGATCGTCACCGAGGACTGGGTCTCGGCGGCGATCATCGTCGTCACCCTGCCGCTCATCCCGGTCTTCATGATCCTCATCGGCTGGTACACCCAGGCCCGGATGGACCGGCAGTGGAAGCTGCTCTCCCGGCTCTCCGGTCATTTCCTGGACGTGGTGGCCGGGCTTCCCACCCTCAAGATCTTCGGCCGGGCCAAGGCGCAGGCCGAGTCGATCCGCGAGATCACCTCGGAGTACCGGCGGGCGACGATGCGCACGCTGCGGATCGCCTTCCTCTCGTCCTTCGCCCTGGAGCTCCTCGCGACCCTGTCGGTCGCGCTCGTCGCCGTGACCATCGGCATGCGGCTCGTCCACGGCGAACTCGATCTGTACGTCGGGCTCGTCATCCTCATCCTGGCCCCCGAGGCGTATCTGCCGCTGCGGCAGGTGGGGGCGCAGTTCCACGCGGCGGCGGAAGGGCTTGCCGCGGCGGAGGAGATCTTCGAGGTCCTGGAGCAGCCGGTGGCGGGGGGTGCGGGTGCGGGTGTCGCCGTACCGCAGTCCGTTCGGCTGGAGCTCGACCGGGTGACGGTACGTCACGCCGGGCGGGCCGAGCCCTCGCTCGACGCGGCGACGCTGACGGTCGAGCCGGGTGAGACGGTTGCCCTGGTGGGGCCGAGCGGGGTCGGGAAGTCGACGCTGCTCGATGTCGTGCTCGGGTTCGCCGTGCCGGAGGAGGGCGGATCGGTGCGGGTCGGGGGCGTCGACCTGGGGTCGCTCGACCTGGAGGAGTGGCGGTCCCGGATCGCCTGGGTGCCGCAACGGCCGTACCTCTTCGCCGGGACGATCGCCGAGAACGTCCGCCTGGCCCGCCCGGACGCCTCCGACGAGGCGGTACGGGAGGCTCTGCGGGACGCCGGTGCGGACGGGTTCGTCGCGGGGCTCCCACAAGGGCTCGACACGGTGCTCGGCGAGGACGGGGCCGGGCTCTCGGCGGGGCAGCGGCAGCGGCTCGCGCTGGCCCGGGCGTTTCTCGCGGACCGGCCGTTGTTGCTGCTCGACGAGCCGACGGCGGCGTTGGACGGGGAGACCGAGGCGGGGGTCGTGGACGCGGTCCGTCGGCTCGCCGTCGGCCGTACCGTCCTGTTGGTCGTGCATCGGCCGGCGCTGCTCGCTGTCGCGGACCGGGTGGTGACCCTGCCGGGGGCCGGGGCCGGGGCCGGGGCCGGGGCCGTGCGGGGCGCGGGCGCTGTCCTTGCGGAGGCGCGGGGGGTGGGCCGAGGCGCGGGGGGCGTCGGGTCCGACGCGGGTGCGGCGTTGTGCCCACCCGTTCCGCCCCATGCGGAACAGATGCCCACAACACGTGCGGGTGCGCGCACCGCGCCGGGGGCCGTGCTTCGGCGGGTTCGGGACATGGCGGGGGAGCTCAAGGGGCGGATGGGGCTCGCGTTGCTGCTCGCGAGTCTCGCCCTCGGGTCGGCCGTGGGGCTCATGGCGGTGTCCGGGTGGCTCATCTCCCGGGCCTCCGAGCAGCCGCCCGTGCTGCATCTGATGGTGGCCGTCACCGCCACGCGTGCCTTCGGTATCGGGCGGGCCGTGTTCCGGTACGCCGAGCGGCTCGTCTCGCACGACGCCGTGCTCCGGATGCTCGCCGAACTCCGGGTCTCCGTCTACCGGCGCCTGGAGCGGATCGCCCCGGCCGGGCTGCGCCGCACCCGCCGCGGGGACCTGCTCTCCCGGCTCGTCCAGGACGTCGACGCGCTCCAGGACTACTGGCTCCGCTGGCTGCTCCCCGCCGGCGCGGCGCTCGTCGTCGGGGTCGCGTCCGTCGGGTTCACCGCCTGGCTGCTGCCCGAGGCCGGTGCCGTCCTCGCGGTGGGCCTCCTCGTCGCGGGCGTCCTCGTCCCCGCGGCCGGCGGGGCGCTGGCCCGCCGGGCCGAACGGCGGCTCGCCCCCGCGCGCGGCGCTCTCGCGACCGCCGTGGCCGACCTGCTGCGCGGCTGCGCCGAGCTGACGGTGGCCGGGGCCCTGCGAAGCCGTATCGAACGGGCGCGGGTCGCCGACCGCACCCTCACCGGGATCGCCTCCCGGCAGGCCGCCGCCACGGCGCTCGGGTCCGGGCTCTCCGCCCTGGTGTGCGGGCTCACGGTCGTGGCCGCCGGGTTCGTCGGTGTCCAGGCCGTACGGGACGGACGCCTCGACGGAGTGGCCCTCGCCGTGGTCGTGCTCACCCCGCTCGCCGCCTTCGAGGCCGTCACCGGACTGCCGCTCGCCGTGCGGTACCGCCAGCGCGTCCGGCACAGTGCCGAGCGGGTCTTCGAGGTGCTCGACGCCCCCGTCCCCGTACACGAGCCGGCTCAGCCGCACAGCCCCCCGACGGGTCCGTTCCCGCTGGAACTGGCCGGGCTGTCCGCCCGGTACGCGGGGCAGGAGCGGGCCGCGCTCTCCGACTTCCGGCTCACCCTGGAGGCCGGACGCAGGGTCGCCGTCGTCGGCACCTCCGGCTCCGGCAAGACCACGCTCGCCCAGGTGCTGCTGCGGTTCCTGGACGCGGAGCAGGGCATGTACCGGCTCGGCGGGGTGCCCGCGCGGGAGCTCGAAGGCGACGCGGTCCGGCGGCTCGTCGGCCTCTGCGCCCAGGACGCGCACCTCTTCGACAGCTCCGTCCGGGAGAACCTGCGGCTCGCCCGCACCGGGGCGAGCGACGAGGAACTGCACGAGGCACTGCGCAGGGCGCGGCTCCTCGACTGGGTGGACGGACTCCCGGACGGGCTCGACACCCTGGTGGGCGAGCACGGCTCCCGGCTCTCCGGCGGCCAGCGGCAGCGCCTTGCCCTCGCCCGCGCCCTGCTCGCCGACTTCCCCGTCCTCGTCCTCGACGAGCCGGCCGAACACCTGGACCTGGCCACGGCCGACGCGCTCACCGACGACCTGCTCCGGGCCACCGAGGGCCGGACGACCGTCCTCATCACCCACCGGCTGCACGGCCTCGACGCGGTCGACGAGGTCCTCGTCCTGGACGAGGGCCGGACCGTGCAGCGCGGCCCGTACGCGGAACTCGCGGAGACGGACGGCCCGCTGCGCCGGATGCTGGCCCAGGAGCGGGCGACCGACCTGCTCGCCGTCGGCGCGGGAGCGGGCGAGGAGGACCGGCCGACTTTTCTCGCCAAATAGGACTTACTAGGCTCAAGCCATGACCGCCGCAGCGTCCGACGCCTCGGACCCCCTGGAAGCCGCCACACAGGCCACCCGCAGCCTCCAGGGGCTGTCCACCGAGCTCACCGCCCGCGTGCCGCAGCTCCTCGAGGCGATGCGCTCGGTCGGCACCGGGCTGGAACTCCACTCCACCCTCGACCGCATCTGCGAGACCGCCGCCGAACTCGCCGACGCCCGCTACGCCGCGATCGGCGTCGTCGACGAGGAGGGCAGGGGCCTCTCCGACTTCGTCACCTTCGGCGTCGGCGAGGACGTGGCCCGCCGGATCGGGCGGCGTCCCGACGGTCACGCGGGGCTGCTGGGCGCGCTGATCCGCGAGCCCCGGACGATCCGCCTCGCCGACCTGGCCACCGATCCGCGCTCGGCGGGCTTCCCGGCCGGGCATCCCCCGATGGCGAGCTTCCTCGGCGTTCCCATCCGGGTCCAGGGCGAGATCTTCGGCAATCTGTACCTCGCGGAGAAGCGCGGGGACGGCGAGTTCAACGACTACGACGTGCACATGGTCCGGGTCCTGGCCACCGAGGCCGGCATCGCCATCGGCAACGCCCGGCTGTACGAGGCCGCCCGGCAGCGCGAGCGGTGGATCGACGGCTCGGTCGCCGTGACGACCGCGCTGCTCTCCGGCGGTGACGCGGACGACGCCCTCACGGTCGTCGCCGAGCAGGCCCGCAGGCTCGCCGACGCGGACGCCGGGATCGTGCTGCTGCCCGCCGAGGACGGCGGTCTCGAGATCGTCGCCGTCTCCTCGCCCCGGTCCACGAAATCCCTCGGCGTGGTGATCCCGCCCGAGAGCGCGGTGGTGCGGCGGCTCCTGGACGGCGAGGCGGTCTTCGTGGCGGACGCGTCGACGGACCCGCTCATGATCAGCCGGCTGACCTCCTCGTACGGGCCGAGCATGATGCTGCCGCTGCAGAGCGGCGGGCGGGTGCTCGGCGCGCTCGCCACGCCCCGGGTGCGGGGGGCCCGCCCGTTCACGGAGGCGGAACGGACGCTCGCCACCCAGTTCGCCTCGCAGGCGGCGCTCGCCCTGATGATGGCCGAGGCGCAGCGCGACCGGGAACGCCTCGCCGTGTACGAGGACCGGGACCGGATCGCCCGCGACCTGCACGACCTGGTGATCCAGCGGCTGTTCGCCACCGGCATGATGCTGGAGAGCGCCCAGCGCAGGTCGATCGTGCCGGCCGTGCGGGACGGTGTCGGCAAGGCGGTGGACGAACTCGACGTCACGATCCAGGAGATCCGTACGGCGATCTTCGCGCTCCAGCAGGGACCCGCCGAGGCTCCGTCGGGGCTGCGCACCCGCGTTCTGCGGGAGATCAACATGGCCGCCGTGCCGCTCGGCTTCAAGCCCGCCCACCGCTTCCTCGGCGCGATCGACTCGACGGTCGGCGAACTCACCGGCAAGAACCTCATCGCCGCCCTGCGCGAGGCGCTCTCCAACGCGTTCCGGCACGCGGAGGCGAACAGGATCGAGGTGGTCGTCGACGCGGGTGTCACCCTGCCCGACGGCTCCGCGGGGGTACGGCTCTCGGTCGCGGACGACGGCATCGGCCTCCCCGCGGGCGGCCGCCGCAGCGGCCTGCGCAACCTGGCGCGGCGGGCCGAGGCGCTGGGCGGCGCGAGCTGGTGCGGACCGGGGGTCGGGGAGGACGGCGGCGGTACGACGGTGGTGTGGGAGGCCCCGCTCTGACGCCGGTGGGCCCCGTTCTGACGCCGGTGACGACGGTGGCGCGGTCGGCCCCGCTCTAACGCCGGTCCTGCCGCGCCTCGGTGATCAGCTGTTCGATGACGACGGCCACGCCGTCCTCGTTGTTGCCGACCGTACGGCCGGAGGCGGCGCCGAACACATCGGGGTGGGCGTTGCCCATCGCGTACGAGCGGCCGGCCCAGCTCAGCATCTCGATGTCGTTCGGCATGTCGCCGAAGGCGACCACCTCGTCGGCCGTGATGCCGCGCTCGGCGCAGCACAGGGCCAGGGTGGAGGCCTTGGAGACACCGAGCGCGCTGATCTCGATGAGGGCGGTGGGACTCGACCGGGTGAACGAGGCCCGCTCCCCCGCGGCCGCCCTGGCCGTCGCGAGGAACACGTCGGGGTCGAGCTCCGGGTGCTGGGCGAGCAGCTTGAGCACCGGGGCCGCGGCGCCGGGCGTCTCCTCGTAGAGGAGCTTCTCCGCGGTGGCGACGGTCGCTCCGGGGTCGAGGAAGAACGGCGGGTACTGCGGCTCGTAGTGGATGCCGGTGGTGAGCTCGACCGCGAAGGACGTCCCGGGGGCGGCGGCGCGCAGGGCCCGGACGACGTCGAGGGCGATCGCCCGCTCCAGCGGGTGCACGTCGAGGAAGGTGCCCCCCGCGTGGAGGTCGACGACGGCGGCGCCGTTGGCGCAGATCGCGAGGCCGTGGCCGTGGACGTGGGCGCTGACGACGTCCATCCAGCGGGCCGGGCGGCCGGTGACGAAGAAGACCTCGATCCCGGCCTGCTCGGCCGCGGCGAGGGCGGCGACCGTGCGCTCGGAGACGGACTTGTCGTCGTGCAACAGCGTGCCGTCGAGGTCGGTGGCGATCAGCCGGGGCGCCGGGGCGGGAGTGCGCGGGGCACGGGGAGAGGTCACCGCGCCATTCTTCCGCACCGGGCGCACGGGCGTGCGGGGAGCCGCACATATGAGTGCCTTGGGGGCGGGTCGGCCCCCGGGGCCCGGGTCGTGCCGGCTCGGGGGTGTCGGGCCGGGGGTGTCGGGGCGGGGACGGGGGCGCCCGGCCCGCGCGGCCGACGGGTACGGGCCGACATGGCCGTAAACATCCGTTCGTTCTGGGTGCTGAGGGGGAATGTCCCTGACAGCTGATGGCGTCTCAGGGGGGCGGGACATGGGCTCGGAGCGGCGGAGTGACGCGTGCGACTCCTGCGGTGCGCCGTACGGGACGTGGGTCCAGAGCCCCGGCATGGCGCTCTGCCCGGGGTGCGACGGGGCCAGGGCGGCGGCTGCCACGCGGGACCCGGTCCTCGTGGGTGACGTCCTGGCCGGTCTGATCGACGCCGCCGCGTTCGCGGTCCGCCCCGGCCACGCCGTACCGGAAGCCCGCTCCGGCGCGTTCGCGCCCCGGTCCCGGCCCCTGGGGCACGTGCCGGAACCGCGTTCCGAGGGGCTCGGGCCGGACACGGCCGGTGCCGCCCTCGGGGAGTGCGCCTGGTGCGGGGCCCGAGTCGAATGGCGCCCTACGGCCCTGGGGCACTGGCTCATGATCGAGCCGGGGGCGCTGAGGGCCGGGGTCGTCCCCGAGGACAGCCGCCGACGCGTCGCCGACGACGGGACCGTGGGCGATCCGGGTGCCGTCCTGCCGTCCGACACCTGCCGGGTCGCTCATGCCGACGTCTGCGGGGCGCACCCGGAGCCCGTCGGCTTCCCCGTCCTGTCGGCCCTGTGGCGGGGCCACGTCCGGCGATCGGCCGTGGGCGCCGACCGTCACGCCTGAAAAGCCGAGACGGCATCGAAGACCCGTGTCCTCGATGCCGTGCTCATCCTGGAAGGGCGGTCAGGGCGCCCTCGTCCCGCGTCTCAGGTGACGCCGCGGCGGATGTCAGCCCCAGATCATGTCGTCCGGCGCGGGTGCGCCGACGACGACGGACTCCGTGGTCTCGCCGGTCAGGGCGAACGTCGGGGTCAGGAGGGCGAAGGCCGTCAGGAGAACCGCAGCCCAGCGGTGGGCGGGACGAAAACGCAGCAAGGGATGAATCCCTTCCGAAGTCGGTGAGTTGTTCCTTCTGTGCGACAAAGCTTCGCGAAGCAGAAAGACCTTCGGAAGAGGAATCCGGTGGACGGAACGGGCCCTGGACCGAAGCGGTCAGCGGCCGGCGGTCAGGGTTCAGGGCTCAGCCACAGGTCGTCGAGCCCGTACGGCGCAAGCAGCGGTGCCTCGGAGCGCCCGACCCGCCAGCCCGGCAGCGGACCGATCGCGTCCACCGCGCGTCCGCACAGTCTCGCCGCCGTCTCCTCCGCGTCCCGGAGGCGTTCGGTCAGAAGGTAGACGCCCACGGTCACGCCGTGCCCGGGGCGGGGGTGGATGACCACATGTTCCACCCTGTCGTCGGGGTGCGCCAGGGCGCGAAGGAGATCCGCGAGGTTCTGAGGGATACACAAGTCCACCTTCCTGTTCAGGAGTTCGGTGTGAACGAGATACACACGCGCATTTTCCCAAAAGGGCGAACACGGGAGAAGAGCACCAGAAGTCCCATTCCGGCAATGGCCGGTACAGTCCACACCGCCATCTGTAGAAATCCGGCCACACGTGTGATGATGGAGCGTCTATACAGCGAGACCTCCGGGGGGAGATGTTTCCGTGCTCACGTCGCTCGGCCTCGATGCCGTTGCCGAGGCCGTCTACCGGGGCCTCCTCGCACAGCCGCAGGACGGCGTGAAAGACCTCGCCGAGCGACTGGGACTCACCACCGACCAGGTGCGCCACGCCCTCGACACCCTGAGCGAACTGGCACTGCTGAGACCCTCCTACGACCGTGAGGGCGAGCTGTGGCCCGTATCGCCCGAGGTCGGCCTGCAACTGCTCATGACACGTCAGCAGGAGCAACTCGCCGCACACCAGAGACAGCTGGAGGACTCGCGGGCGGCCGCGGCCCGGCTGATCGCGGAGTTCGCGGAGGCACGGCCGGCCGACACCCGCTCCCACAGTGAGCGCCTGACCGGGATCGACCAGATCCGCGACCGGCTCGCGGCCCTCACCCGGGACACCCGGGAGGAGGTCATGACCTTCGCCCCCGACGGGCCCCAGCAGCCGGAGCACATCGAGGCCGCGAAACCGCTCAACCGGGAACTGCTGGAGCGCGGGGTCCGGATGCGGACGGTCTACCTCAACAGCGCGAGCAACAGTCCGCACACCCTTCAGTACGTGAGCTGGCTCTCCCAACTGGGCGGCGAGGTGCGCACCGTGCCGACGCTGCCGACCCGGATGATCGTCGTCGACCGCAAGGCCGCCGTCATCCCCGTGAACAGCGACAACAGCTCCGAGGGCGCCCTCGTCCTCACCGGCCACGGCACGCTGACCGCGCTGTGCGCGCTGTTCGACAGCGTCTGGACCGGTGCCCGGCCGCTGAGCGAGGAGAGCAGGGCCGACGACCAGGGGCTCACCGACCAGCAGGCCATGGTCGTGATCCTGCTGGCCGAGGGCCACACGGACGAGACGATCGCCAAGCGGCTCGGCGTGTCGCCGCGTACCGCGCGGCGGCTGGCCTCCGAGCTGATGACCCGGCTCGGGGCGCGCAGCCGGTTCGAGGCGGGCGTCCGCGCCGTGCAGAACGGCTGGATCTCGGAGCAGCGCTGACCGTCGCACGCGTCGCACGCGTCGCACGCGTCCCGCGCGTCCGCGTTTCGTCGTCCTCCCGGGCCGTCCCGTAGCGGGGCGGCTCTTTCGTTGTGGCTCCCGTGGCTCCCGTGGCTCGCGCCCCCCCCGTGACCCCCGTGACCCGCACCCTCCCTGATCCCCCCGTGCCCCGCGTCCCGGTGGCCCTTTCTGGCCAGGACCCGAACGGGCCACCGGAGATGTCTTCCCCGGCGTCCGCCGATCGAGAAGATTTGGCCCCGACAGCCGGGACACCCCGGAACCGGCGCAGACGGGGAGTCGACATGGTGCGTGCCGGGATCTTCGTCCGGAACCAGCTCGCCCTGCTGGGCATCCGCCATCTGCTCGACGCCGAGGACGACATCCAGGTCGCCTTCGCGACCGGCACGCCCTTCGCGGTGGCGGCCGGCACGGTCGACTGCCTGGTCCTCGACCTGGGCCTGCTCGACGAACTGCCCGACCCTCCGCACGGCACGACCGGTGTGCCCGCCGCCCGTACGGTCCTGCTGACGGCCGACGGGACGGTCCACAGAACGGCCGGCGGAACGGCTGATGGGACGGTCGACCGGTCGGCCGATGGCACGGCCGGCGGATCGGCCGGCGGATCGGCCGGTGGAACGGTCGGCGGGCGGGGCACCGTCCCCGACCGGGTGGGCGAGACGCATCCCCTCGACGACGCCCCGCTGCTGCTCGTGGACGCCGTCCGGCGGGTGGCGGGTCCCGGTCCCGGTCCGGGTCCGGCCGGTGCCGGGGCCGTCGCCCGGCAGGGGGTCGCCACGCTCTCCCCGCGGGAGCGAGAGGTGCTCAGGCATCTCGTCGAGGGCTGCACCCACGACCAGGCGGCCCGGCGGATCGGGATCAGCCAGCACACGGTCGACACGTACGTGAAGCGCATCCGTTCCAAGCTCGGCGCGCACAACAAGGCGCAGCTGGTCCGCGCCGCCCTGACCGCCCCGCGCGCCCCGTACGCGCACATCGAACCCCGACAACGACAACAGGTGGAGACGACATGACGTCCGAGGACAGCGGCACCCATCTCGTGGTCCGCAATCACGAACTGCGGTACTCGCTCTGGCCCGCCGACCGTGAGCTGCCGGCCGGCTGGGAGCCGGACGGGTTCCGCGGCGACCGGCAGCAGTGCCTCGACCACATCGAGGAGGTGTGGACGGACATGAGGCCGCTCAGCGCACGGGCGCCGGAGCCCGTGGCGGCCCCGCGCTGAAGGCGGCGGCCGAGGGGTGGCTCCGGGAGTAGGCGGTGAAGGTCAGCGGTCCGCCGCCGATCACGGCGACCGCGGCCGCGCAGCCCGCGCCCGGCTCCAGGTCGGCCAGGACGAAGTCCTCGGCGGGCCGCGCGGCCGGACCGCCCAGGAACAGCACCCTCGGGTCCTCCTCCGGGGCCGACACGCCGATCTCGGACAGCGGCACCCGCAGGCCCAGACCCGTCGCCTTGAGCACGGCCTCCTTGCGGGTCCACATCCGGTGGAAGCCGCTCGCGGTGGCGTGGGCGGGGGTGCGTGGCTCCGCGGGCCCGATGACATGGGGGAGCAGTTCCGTGGGCGACACGGACGCGCTGATCTCCTCCACGTCGATGCCGACCGGGCCGGCCCGGGTGACGGCCACCGCCACCCGGTCGCCCGAGTGCGAGACCGACACCTGGAGTCCGGTGCCCGGCAGTTCGGGTTTGCCGTGGTTCCGGTCGCAGTCGGGGCAGTGGGCGACCACCTCGACACGTCGGGGCGGGCGTCCGAGATAGCCGGCCGCGGCGGTCCGCAGCAGGGCCCGTCCCGCGATGAACCGTCTGCGGTCCTCCGCTCTGCGCAGGAGGGGGATCCGCTCCTGCTCGGCCCTGTCGAGCAGGGTCAGGCAGTCGTCGGTGACCGTGGCCGGATCGGTCCACCAGATGTGGCAGTCGGCCGGACCGAGCACCGGGACGGCCGGGGTATCGCCTTCCACCGCTTCGCCTTCCACATCGCCTTCCACTGCCGGGACGGAGAGGTACCGCGTGTACCGACCGGCCTCTCATGGTCGCGGCAGGACGGCGTGGACGCACGCCCCCGAAAGCCGTGACACCTGTTTGGGGGACATGGCCTTGTCCGCACCTTGGACGGAATTCCACGCCCCCTTCATTGACCGGATCCGTCCAGGGTTCCGATATTGCCCACGCTCTTGGCGCCCCTCTAATGTCACCGTCGTGATCGATTGACAGGGCCTCTCCCCACTAGGAATTCTCATGGTCATAACCCCCTTCAAAACCGTTCCCCTTTCCGATCACCACGGTCTGGTGATCGAGAGCGCTGATCTCCCGCTCGCCGAACTTCCGCACTCCGAGATAGCCGAACTCTTCAAGGAGCACGGCACTCTGATGTTCCGCGGGTTCGGGGCCACCGCCGACGATTTCCGTGAACTCGTCCAGAAGTTCTCGTCGAAGCTCTTCTTCCACCAGAACCCGAACCGCGAGACGATTTCCGACGACGGCGCCGTGCTGCTCGTCGACGCGCACCGGAATCCCATTCCGGCGCACTCCGAGATGAGCTACTGCCCGCTGCACCCGGGCCTCCAGTGGTTCTACTGCGTGCGGCCGGCCGACGAGGACGGTGAGACGACGGTCTACGACGGCGTCGAGGCGTACAAGCGGCTCGCCCCGGAGACCCGCGACCTGTTCGACAGGCTCCGGCTGACCTGGCGCCTGCCGTTCCCGACCGCCCCCGAGCACCAGGAGCGCGTGTTCGGCACGGCCGACCGCACCGAGCTCGAGGCGCTGTTCGCCACCTTCGACGATTTCGCGTACGACTTCGACGACGCCGGCAACCTCAACTGGAAGTGGACCGTCTCCGCGGTCCCGCAGGCGCCCTACGTGGACGCGCCCACGCTGTGCAACAGCTACCTGGGCTCGGGCGCGATCGTGTCGTTCGAGGACGGCTCGACCATTCCGCAGCACGTCCGCTGGGACGCCCTCGACGCCACCGAGCAGGTGCGGGTCGACCTCCAGTGGCAGGCCGGCGACATCGTCATGATCGACAACAAGCGCGTGATGCACGGCCGGCGCGGCTTCGAGGACCCCGACCGCAAGGTCGCGGCGATGCTCTCGACGCCGAACTTCTGACCAGCCCCTCACCCCGTCTGTCGCCCGTCGACCGCCGCTCGTCGACCGCCGCCCTCACAGTTTGGATGCGACTCCATGACCCACGCCGTCGGTCTGCCCACGCTCACCCCGCCGACCGCTCCGCTGTCGTCCTTCTACGAGAACGCCCTGCACGCCATGGAGCTCGGTGACCCGGCCCTGTACGGGCTCATGGACGACGAGCTCCGCCGGCAGCACGAGACCCTCGCCCTGGTCGCCTCGTGCAGCCCGGTGACGCCCGCGGCGCTGCTCGCCGAGGGCAGCTTCTTCGCCAACGTCACGGCCGAGGGGTACCCGGGCCGCAGGTTCCACGCCGGCTGTGTGAACGTCGACAAGGTCGAGCGGCTCGCGGTCGAACGCGCCAAGCAGGCCTTCGGCGCCCGCTACGCGAACGTCCAGCCCCACTCGGCGAGCACCGCCAACCAGGTGGTCATGAACGCCCTGCTGAAGCCTGGCGACCCGATCCTGGGCCTCGACCTGGACGCGGGCGGCCACCTCAGCCACGGCGCCTCGGTCAACATCTCGGGCCGGATCTTCGACGCCCACAGCTACGGCCTCGGGCCCGACGGCCTCATCGACTACGCGGAGGTCCGGGCCCAGGCCCTGCGGCACCGGCCGCGCCTGATCGTGGCGGGCACCACCGCCTACCCCCGTACGCTCGACTGGGCCGCGTTCCGCGCCATCGCCGACGAGGTGGGGGCGTACCTGCTCGCCGACATCACCCACATCGCGGGGCTCGTGGTGGCCGGGCTGCACCCGTCGCCGCTCGCGCACGCCCATGTCGTGACCACCTGCACGCACAAGCAGCTCTACGGTCCGCGCGGCGGTCTGATCCTGCTCGGCGACTCCGCCGACATGGTGCTCCCTACCGGCCGCACGCTCCGGCAGACCCTGCAGAGCGGCCTGTTCCCGCTGATCCAGGGCGCGCCGGTGGTGAACAGCATCGCCGCCAAGGCCTACGCCCTGGGGGCGGCGACCACACCGGAGTTCACCGCCCGCATCCACCGGGTGCAGGGCCTCGCGGCCGCGCTCGCCGAGCAGCTCATGGGCCGCGGTGTACGGGTCATCTCCGGCGGCACCGACAACCACATCGTCGTGGCCGACGTCCTCACGTCGTACGGCGTCACGGGCGTCAACGCCGAGAAGGCGCTGGAGCAGTGCGGCATCCTCGTCAACAAGAACCGGATCGTCGGCGACACCCACTCCGCCATGGTGACGTCCGGCGTGCGTTTCGGCAGCAACAGCATGGCGGCGCGCGGTCTCGACCTCGCCGACGTCGCGGAGGTCGCGGACCTCGTCCACGAGGTGCTGACCGCCACGGAGAACACGGCGAACACCACGTACGCGCTCGACCCCGCGCTGCAGGCACGTGTCCAGGAGCGGATCCGCTCCCTCTGCCACCGTCGGCCCGTCGCCGGCTACTGACCGCCGCGGCCTCCCCGCGGGCCGGCGCCCCCATGACGCCGGCCCGCCCCCGCGGTGCGCCCTCACCCGTCCGGGCTCCAGAACTCCACGCCGATGCGAGAACGGTCTATGTACGCACACACCTCTGTCGTTGATGTCATCCGCCGCAATGTCTCCGAGCACGGTGCCACCGCACGCTACGAATTCCTCGCCGACGCCGGTGGCGTCGACACCGAGCTCAGCATGCTCGAGATCGACAGGCGTGCGCGGGCCATAGCCGTCTCGCTCCTGGAGCGCGCCAAGCCGGGTGCGCGGGTCATGCTGCTGTATCCGCCGGGCGAGCACTTCGTGGTGGGCTTCGTGGCCACGCTGTACGCCGGCATGGTCGCGGTCCCCGTGTACCCGCCGGACCCGATGCGGATCGCCCGTACGCTGCCCCGGCTGCGCGCGGTCGTGCAGAGCTCCCGTGCCGAGCTCGTCCTCTCGGACAGCCTCGTGCTGGCCTTCACCCACGAGCTGTTCGAGCAGCAGGCGCCCGAGGTGGCGCGGCTGCCGTGGGTGGTCACCGAGGACGCGATGCTGGAGGGCGCGGACGACTGGCGCCGCCCGGAGCTGACGCCCGACTCGATCGCCCTGCTCCAGTACACGTCCGGTTCCACCGGCACCCCGCGCGGTGTCGTGGTGACCCACGGGAACCTGCTGTCCAACGGCTCCGCGATCGCCGCCGGCTTCGGCATCACCGAGGGCGACGTCGTCGCCTCGTGGCTGCCCTTCTACCACGACATGGGTCTGCTGGGCGGTGTCCTCCAGCCGATGCTGTCCGGTCTCTCCAACGTCCTGATGTCCCCGCTGGAGTTCATGCGCCGGCCCATGCGCTGGCTGGAGGCCGTCTCCTCCCGTGGCGCGACCGTCAGCGGCGGCCCGAACTTCGCCTTCGACCTCTGCGTCAACAAGAGCACCCCCGCCGAGCGGGAGGCCCTCGACCTGTCGTCCTGGCGGGTCGCGTTCTGCGGCGCCGAGCCGGTGCGGCACCGCACCCTGGAGCGCTTCGCCGAGGCGTTCGCCCCCAGCGGCTTCGACAGGTCCGCGCTGCTGCCCTGCTACGGCCTCGCCGAAGCCACCCTGTTCGTCGCCGGCAGCGGCCGCGGCAACGGCGCCCACACCACCCGTATCGACCGCGCCGCCCTGGAGCGGGGCCACGCCGAGCAGCGCGCCGACGGTGACCGTCTCGTCTCCTCCGGTGTCGTCGCGGAGAACCACGAACTCGCCGTCGTCGACCCGGAGACCGGCGCCCGCGTCGCCCCCGGCGCCGTGGGCGAGCTGTGGGTGCGCGGCACCTCCGTCGCCTCCGGCTACTGGGAGGACGAGGCCGCGACCGAGGCCGCCTTCGGCGCCCGGCTCGCCGACGACCCGCTGCCCTATCTGCGCACCGGCGACCTCGGGTTCGTCCTGGACGGCCAGATCCACGTCACCGGCCGCCTCAAGGAGATGATGGTCGTCCGCGGCCGGAACCTCTACGCGCACGACCTGGAGGAGACCGCCGTCGCGGCGTCCTCGTGGGCCCGCCCCGGCTGCGGCGCGGCGTTCTCGGTGGAGACCGGGGACGGCGAGGAGTGCGTCGTCCTCCACGAGGTCGCCGTCGGCACCCCCGAGGAGGAACTCCCCCGGATCGCCGACGCGATCGCCGCCGCCGTCCAGCACGAGCACGGCATCGCCCTGCTCGACGTGATCCTGCTCGCCGCCCGCAGCCTCGCCAAGACCTCCAGCGGCAAGATCCAGCGCCTGGCCGGCCGGACGGCGTACACCTCCGGGCAGGTCGAGGGCGAGCTGCACCGCCGCTCCGCGTCCACCCCGGCCCACGGCGGGAAGCGACAGCTCACCCTCCCCGCCCGCGCCGAACTCCTGGCGCTCCCCCGCGAGCAGCGCGTCGACACCATCGAGCGCGCCCTGAGCCTGGTCGGCCGGGGTGAGGGCGACGCGCCCGCCACCATGGTCGCCGAGCTGGACCTCGACTCCCTCGCCGCGGTCGACCTGGCCTTCCGGATCGAGGAGCAGCTCGGTGTCGTCACCGACCCGGGCCTGCTGCTCCAGCCGACGAGCCTGCGCGAGGTGGCCACGGCGATCGAGGAGCGCGCGCACACCGCGCCCGACGCGCCGGTGCGGCAGGAGCCCGGCCGGCGCGGCGGGGCCGTACCGCTGTCGGCCGGTCAGCAGTCGCTGCTGTTCATGCGCGACCTCGAAGGCCCGGACTGCCTGCAGAACGTCTCGGTGGCCGTCCGGCTGCACGAGCCGGTCGACACGGGCGTGCTGTCCGCCGCCGTACGCCACATCGGCGCCCGCCACCCCGTCCTGACCGCCCGCTTCGGCACCGACGGCAGCCGTCGGACGCAGCTGATCGACCCCGCCGTCCCGTTCGTGCTCGACGTCGTCGACCTGACGGGCGAGGCGGAGCCGGTGCTCAGGGCCCGGGTCGACGCGTGCGCCCTCGACCCCTTCGACATCGAGGGAGGCGACGTCGCCCGCGCCAGGCTGTTCACCGGCTGCGGCGCACCGGTCCTGGTCCTCGCGCAGCACCACGCCATCACGGACTTCTGGTCGGTGGTGACCCTGCTCGACGAGCTGACGACCGTCTACGGCGACCTCCTGCACGAGCGCACCCCCGACCTCCCGGCGGCCGTCGGCTACGAGGAGTTCGTCCGCTGGCAGCAGGACTACGAGCGCTCCCCGCAGTGGGGGGACGACGAGCGCTACTGGCTCGACCTGCTGGCCGGTGACGTCCAGGCACCGACGCTTCCGGTACGGGAGCGTCCGCGGCCGGAGAAGGGTGTCGCGAGCCACCGGGTGACCGTGGACGCCGCGCTGCTCGCCGACCTGGAGCGCGTCGCGGGCGACAGCGGCACGACGGTGTTCTCGGTCCTGATGGCGGCCTTCGAGGTCCTCGTCGCCGCGCACAGCGGCACCCGGGACTTCATCGTCGGCGCCACCACGGCCGGCCGGCCGCAGGCACGTTTCCGCAACACGCTCGGCTACTTCGTCAACACCATTCCCGTACGCGCCGAGCCCGGCGCCCACGCCAGCGTCACCGAGCTGATCCGCAGCACCGGACAGCAGCTGCGGGAATCCCTCGGCCACCAGCACTTCCCGGTCAGCCGACTGGTCGAGCTGCTGCGCGCCAGGGGCAACACCTCGGCCGCGATCAACACGGCGGTCGTCTTCGAGCGGCCGCACAACGCGATCGCCGACGACGTCACCTCCGTCCTCTTCGGCGCCGGTAGCGACAGCGCGGTCCTCGGCGACCTCACCCTCGAACCGTTCCCGGCCGGCGAACTGGCCACCCAGTTCGACATCACCCTGCACGCCGTACCCGCCGACGGCGGCCTCCTCGCGCACATGCTGGTCCGCGCGGACCGCTTCGACGAGGGCCTCGCCGCCTCGCTGGGCGGGCAGTTCCTCGAACTGCTCGGCCAGATCGTCACCCACGGCGACTCACCGGTCTCGGCGCTGCGCCTCACCGGCGCGACCGAGTCCCTCACCCGCGCCGACGTCCCCGCCCGCACCCTGCCCGGCGTCACCTCCGTGCACGAGCTGTTCGAGGCGACGGCCGACCGCACCCCCGACGCGGTCGCCCTCACGGCCGGCGCGGCGGAGCTGACGTACGCCCAGGTGGAACGCGCGGCAAACCGGCTCGCGCACCGCCTCCGCCAGGACGGCCTCGGACCCGAGGACACCGTCGGCCTCTGCCTGGAGCGCTCCTCCGAGCTGATCGTCGCGATGCTCGCCGTCATGAAGTCCGGGGCGGCCTTCGTGCCCCTGGACCCGACGCTGCCGCAGAGCCGTCTCGCCGACATGGTCGGCGACGCGCGCTGCGCCCGGATCCTCTGCCACGGCGCGACCGCGGACCTCGCGGGCTCCCTGGGCACCGCGACCCGCATCGACGAGGAGTCCGGCGCGGACCTCCCCGAGGACCGTCCCGCGCTCACCGTCACCGGCGACAGCCTGGCGTACGTCATCTTCACCTCCGGCTCGACCGGACGCCCCAAGGGCGTGCAGATCGAACACCGGTCGCTGGTGAGCTACCTGCTGTCCTTCCTCGACGCCTTCGACGTCGAGGAGGGCGACCGGGTGCTGCAGTTCGCGCCGCTCACCTTCGACCCCTGCCTGGAGGAGATCTTCTCCGCCTGGACCCGGGGCGCGACCCTCGTGCTCCGCGACGAGTCGGTGCTCGGCTCGCCGGAACGCTTCTGGGCCTGGTGCGCGGACCAGCGGCTCACCCTGGTCGACATCCCCACCGCCTTCTTCCACGTGCTCGTCACCGCCCTCGAAGCGGGTGTGCGGGTGCCGCCTGCGCTGCGCTCGATCCTCATCGGCGGCGAGGCCGCGCACCCCGACAAGCTCGCGCAGTGGTTCGCCGCCGACCGCGGCCACGTCGAGCTGTACAACCGCTGGGGCACCACCGAGACCACGGTGTGCTCGACCGTCGCCCACCTCGGCCCGGAGTCGGGCCGGGTCTCTCGCGCCCGCGACGTGTCCATCGGCGCCGACATGACCGACGCGGTGATCCACGTCCTCGACGCCGAGCTGCGGCCCGTCGCCGACGGCGTCGTGGGGGAGGCGTACATCGGCGGCGTGGGTGTCGGACGCGGCTACGCGTCGGCGCCCCGCAAGACCGCCGAACGGTTCGTCCCCGACCCGTTCGCGACCGGGCCGGGCCGGCGTCTGTACGCCACGGGTGACCTGGTGCGCCGGTCCGCCGACGGCGAGCTGCGCTATGTCGGCCGCGCCGACCAGCAGGTGAAGGTACGCGGCTACCGCATCGAGCTCGGTGAGGTCGACGTGGCGCTGCGGCGGCACCCCGACGTCGCCGAGGCGGCCGTGGTCGCCTCGCGCGGCACCGGCGAGACGGAACTGATCGCCGCCGTCACCGGCGAGGGCGTCGGCGTGGACGGGCTGCGCGACTGGCTGAACCGCGAGCTGCCCAGCTACATGGTCCCCAGCCGGCTGCTGGTCCTGGACGCGATCCCCCTGACCTCGAACGGCAAGGTGGACGCGCACGCCCTGCGCGAGCTGGCCCTCGACGCGTCCCGCTCGGCCGGCGCGGCGGACATGTCGCCCCTGGAGAACAGGCTCGCCGCGGTCTGGTGCCAGGTCCTCGAAGTCGCCGGGGTCGGTCCCGACGAGGACTTCTTCGCCCTCGGCGGGCACTCGCTGCGCGCGGCGGACCTCAACACCCGGGTACGCCGGGAGTTCGGCGTCCAGCCGCCGCTGCGGATGTTCTTCGAGTCGGTGACCGTACGCGCCCAGGCGGCGCGGATCGCCGAACTCGCCGCCGCGGAGACCGTCTCCACCGGGACGGACGCCGCGGAGACCGCTTCCATCGGGACGGCTCTGCCGGAGACGGCCGCCTCCGCGTCCGCCGCCGTCGAACCCGCCCTGTCGCTCGGCCAGCGCCGGCTGTGGTTCCTGGAGAAGTTCGCCCCCGGCTCCCGCGCCTACGTCGTGCCCGGCGTGCTGCGGCTGTACGGGGAGCTCGACCCGGCCGTCCTGCGCGGCGCCCTCGACGCGATCGTCGAGAGGCACCCCGCGCTGCGCACCGGCTTCACGGACGAGGGCGGCCGGCCCGTGCCCTTCGTGCACACCGCTCTTCCCTGCCCCTTCGAGGTCATCGACCGGACCGCGGTCACGCCCGCACAGCGCGAGGCGGAGCTCGCCGGACTCGTCGGCGACCACGTCCGGGAGCTCTTCCGGCTGGACGCGCCGCCGCTGATGCGCGCCGCCCTGGTGTCGTTCGGACCCGACGAGCACGCCCTGCTCCTGGCCTTCCACCACATCGTCTCCGACGGCCGCTCCATGGAGATCATCGCCGGGGAGCTGGCCGAGCTGTACGCGCACGGCTCCGGCGCCGGTCACGGCGAACCGCCCGCGGTCGTCCACGAGTACGCCCGGTGGGCGGTCGACGAGACCGCCCGCCTGGAGTCGGCCGAGGGCCGGCGCGGTCTGGAGTTCTGGACCGGGCACCTCGCCGGTGCGCCGCTCGCCCTCGACCTGCCCTTCGACCGGCCCCGGCCGGCCGTGCAGACCTTCGACGGCGCGCGGGTGCCGCTGACACTGAGCCAGGCCGACTCCGACCTGCTGCGCTCCCTCGCCAGGGACCAGCGGGCCACCGTCTTCATGACGCTGGCCGCGTGCGTGTCCTCCACCCTGTCCCGGCTGACCGGGCAGGAGCGGGTGGTCGTCGGTGTGCCCGACGCCAACCGCACGGGTGACGGCGCGTACGACGACGTCGTCGGCTTCTTCGTGAACACCGTCCCGCTCTGCTTCGAGGTGCCGGGCGCCGCCACCGGCCGTGACCTCGTCGACCGCGCCAGGGCCACCGCCCTGGAGACGATGCCGTACCAGTGGGTCCCGTTCTCCGCGATCGTGGAGGCGACCGGCCAGGACCGCGATCCGAGCCGCAGCCCGCTCTTCCAGGCGATCCTCGACGTCCGCAACGGCGCGCTGCCGACGCCGGCCCTGCCCGGTCTGCGGGTCGAGACGGCGCCGCTGTACACCGGCACCGCCAAGACCGACCTGACCTTCGAGATCACCGACGACGGCGGCCCGCTGACGGGCTGGCTGGAGTTCAACTCGGACCTGTTCCTGCCCGGGACCGCCCAGCTCGTCGCCCGGCTGTTCGGCGAGACGGCCCGCGCGATGGCGCAGCGGCCGGACGAGCGCGTCGAGACCCCGTCGGCGGCGGCGACCCTCACCCGCTGGCCGTCGGAGCCGTCCGAACCGGCGGGGTCGTCGGAGCCGTCGGAGGGGTCCGGGCCGTCCGCTCCCGACACCTTCTGGGCGCAGTTCGAGCGGGTCGCGGACAGCCGCGCCGACGCGGTCGCCGTCGAAGGACCCGACAGCGCGCTGACCTACGGCGAGCTGCGCACCCGGGTGGACCGGGTCGCCGGGGTGATCGCGCGGCGGTTCGCCGTGCGCCCCGGGGACGTCGTCGCCGTGTCGGTCGAGCCGTCCGTCGAGGCCGTCGTCGCCGTCCTGGCGGCGCAGCGCTGCGGAGCCGCGTACCTGCCGATCGACCCCGCCTACCCGGACGAGCGCAAGGAGTTCATGCTCGCCGACTCGGGGGCGCGCGGTCTGGTGACCCGCGACCTCGTCGAGGAGGCGCTGCGGGAGGCCGTGGACCCGGCAGAGGTCGTGGCCCTGCCGTCGGCCGACGCCCCCGCGTACCTCCTGTACACCTCGGGCTCCACAGGTCGCCCCAAGGGCGTGCTCGTCTCCCACCGCGCGCTCGCCAACCTCACGGCGTACCAGGCGGGGGTCTTCGGGATCGACGCCGACGCCCGCATGCTCCAGTTCGCGAGCCTGAGCTTCGACGCCTCCGTCTGGGAGATCTTCTCCACGCTCGCGGCGGGCGGCACCCTGGTCGTCGTCGGCCGTGAGCACGCCCTCGTCGGCGAGGCGCTCGCCGACGTCCTCGCCGAGCGTGCGGTCAGCGTGTGCCTGCTGCCGCCGTCGGTGATCGCGTCCCTGCCCGCCCGTGAACTGCCGCGGCTCACGACCCTGGTGTCGGGCGGCGAGGCCTGCCGTGCCGAGCTGGTCGAGCGGTGGCAGCCGGGCCGGCGCTTCGTCAACGCGTACGGTCCCACCGAGTGCACCGTCGTCATCACGGCCGCCGTGTGCGAGCCGGGTCGCCCCGCCTCGCTGGGCGCGGTGCTGCCGGGAGGCACGGCGTACGTCCTGGACGCGGAGCTGCGGCCGGTGGTCGCCGGCGCGGTCGGCGAACTGTTCGTCGGCGGCGCGGGCCTGGCCCTCGGCTACCACGGCCGGCCCGCACTGACCGCCGGGCACTTCCTGCCCGATCCGTTCTCCACCGTTCCCGGTGCCCGGATGTACCGCACGGGCGACCTCGTCCGGCTGCGCGCCGACGGGACCCTGGACTACTGCGGCCGTCGCGACAGCCAGATCAAGCTGCGCGGCTACCGGATCGAGCCGGCCGAGATCGAGTCGGTGCTGGTGGCCCTCCCCGGGGTGACGCGGGCCGTGGTCCAGGGCGTCGACGGGGCCCTCGTCGCCCATGTCGAGTCGTCCGACACGGAGTCGACCCCGCAGGCGCTGGCGAAGCTGTGCGTGGCCGAACTGCCGCCGCACATGGTCCCGGCCGCCTTCGTGGTCCGCGAGGAGCTGCCGCGGCTGCCCGGCGGCAAGATCGACCCGAACCGCCTCGGGCGTCCCGGCCGCGCCGACTTCGCGCTGGCGGAGTTCGCGGCCCTGGAGACGGAGACCGAGCGGACCGTCGGCCGTGTCTGGGCCCAGGTCCTGGACGTCGACGTGGTCGGCGCGGGTGACGACTTCTTCACCATCGGCGGCCACTCCCTGCTCGCCACCGTGATCACCTCGCAGGTGAGCGAGGAGCTGGGCCGCGCGGTCCCGCTGAGGGCCCTGTTCGAGGCGCCCGTGCTCCGGGACTACGCCGCGCTGTGCGACGCCGCCTCCGCCCGGGACACCTCCGGCGGGATCGCCGCCCACGCCACCGGCGGGAGCGACGCTCCGCTGTCGGTGATGCAGGAGCGGCTGTGGCTGCTGGAGGAGATCGAGAACGGCTCCGGCGAGAACACGTCCACCGGGCGCTACCACCTGGCCGGCGCGATCCGGCTCACCGGCGACCTCGACGAGGCCGCCCTCCAGCGGGCCGTCACCCGCCTGGTGGACCGGCACACCACGCTCCGCACGGTCGTCACCCACCGGGAGGGCGAGCTGACGCAGACCGTCCTGGACGGCGCCGACGTCACCCTGACGCGCACCGAACTGACCGGCGCGACCGCCGAGGAGCGCGCCTCCGAGGCCCGTGCCCTGGTGGCCCGCGAGGCGGCGCAGCCGATGGACCTGGCCGGCGGCCCGCTGCTGCGGGTCCGGCTGCTCAGGATCGGCCACGACGACGCGGTCCTCGTCCTGACCCTGCACCACATCGTGGGCGACGGCTGGTCGATGGAGATCCTCAAGCGGGATCTGACCCACTTCTACGCCGAGGAGACCGGCCACGAGCCGGCCTCGCCGCTGCCCCCGCTGAAGGCCACCTACGAGCAGTTCTCCCGCTGGCAGCGCCACCAGCTCGACTCCGGCGCACTCGACGCCTCCGTCGCGTACTGGTGCGAGCAGCTCGACGCGCTGCCCTCGCTCAGCCTGCCCGTCTCGCGCGGCACGTCCGACGCCGACGCCGACGCCGAGGCAACGGCCGACCAGGGCCACCGGGCCAGGGCGACCGTCACGCCGGAGCTGCGCCAGGCGATGGAGCGGCTCGCCGCCGAGTCCGGGGCGACGCTGTTCATGGTGCTCGCGGCGACCCTCCAGCTCACCCTGGGCCGCCTCGCGGGCCAGCGTGACTTCGCGATCGGCGTGCCCATCGCGGGCCGCCGGCACCGCGAGGTGGAGGACCTCATCGGCTTCTTCATCAACTCGCTCGTGCTGCGCGCCGACCTCTCCGGCGATCCGACCTTCGACGAACTCCTCCAGCGGGTCCGCGCCACCACGCTCGACGCGTACGAGCACCAGGACGTGCCGTTCGAGACGCTGGTCGGCAGGCTCGCCCCCGAGCGCGACCTGAACACCACCCCGCTGTTCCAGGTCTATCTGAATCTGCTCAACATCCCGCCGCGCCAGGGCGACCTGCCGGGTCTCACCGTCGACACCTTCGCCGTCCCCGACCTGGGCGCCAAGTTCGACCTGACCTTCTACGTCGACCCCGGGCAGGCGGGTCTGACGCTCGACCTGATGTACGCCGCCGACCGCTTCGACCGGACGACGGTGGACGAGCTGCTCGCCCAGTGGATCAGGGTCATCGAGCAGGCGGTCACCGACAGCGGCAGCCCCGTCGACTCGCTGCGGCTCGACACCCCGCTGGCGCGCCGCGCGCTGCCCGACCCGGCCGCCCCCCTGGACACCACCTGGTACGGGTCGGTGGTCGAGCAGTTCGAACGCAGGGCCGCCCGGGAACCGCACCGGATCGCGATCACCGAGCCGGGCCAGGAGCTGACCTACGGCGACCTGGCCTGGGCGACCGCCGCCATGTCGGGCCTGCTCAACCAGCAGGGTGTCGCCAAGGGCGACGTGGTCGCCATCTACGGCGAGCGCAGTGCCTCGCTGGTCTGGGCGATCCTGTCCGTGATGCGCGCCGGAGCGTCGTTCGCCATCCTCGACCCGAGCTATCCGGCGGACCGCATCGCCGACTGCCTCGCGGTGGCCCGCCCGACCGCCTTCCTCCAGCTGGAGGGCGCGGGGGCCGTGCCGCTCGCCGTGGACACCGCGCTCCAGGAGGCGTCGCTGCGCTGTCGCTTCGAGCTGCCGTCGAAGCTGTCGGACGCCCGGCACCTGGTGCCGCAGGGCGCGGAACCGGCCGGTGCCGTCGAGGTGGGGCCCCGGGACTGCGCGTACATCGCGTTCACCTCGGGTTCCACCGGCAAGCCGAAGGGCATCCGGGGCGCGCACGGCTCCCTCACCCACTTCGTGCCCTGGATGGTGGAGACCTTCGGTCTCCGTGAGACCGACCGCTACAGCCTGCTCTCCGGCATCAGCCACGACCCGCTGCACCGCGAGGTGTTCACGCCGCTGGTCACGGGCGCCACGATCTGCGTGCCCGACCGGCTCGATGTCGAGACCCCGGGCCGGCTCGCGCAGTGGTTCCGCACCGCGCAGGTCTCGGTCAGCCACATGACGCCTCCGATGGCGAGGCTGTTCGACCAGCTGTCGGTCGCTCCCGGCACCCTGCCGCTCCTGGAGCGGGTCTTCTTCCTCGGTGACACGCTGACCAGCCGTGACGTGCGGGCCATCACCCGCATGGCGGGCTCGGCGACCTGCGTCAACCTGTACGGCTCGACCGAGACGCAGCGCGCCGTCGGCTACCACGTGGTGCCCGCGGCCCACGGTGTCGCCGACACCGACCCGGGTGTCACGTACCCGCTCGGCCGGGGCATGAAGGACGTCCAGCTCCTCGTCCTCAACGAGGCGGGGCAGCAGGCCGGAGTCGGAGAGCCGGGCGAGATCGTCATCCGCTCCCCGCACCTCTCGCTCGGCTACGCCCATGACGAGGTGCTCACCGCCGCCAGGTTCGTGCGCAGCCCGTTCGGGGACACCGAGGGCGACCGCATGTACCGCACCGGCGACCTCGGCCGGCACCTGCCCGACGGCTCCGTCACCCCGCTCGGCCGCGCCGACACCCAGGTCAAGATCCGCGGCTACCGCGTGGAGACGGACGAGGTGCAGCACGTGATCTGCGCCGCGCCGGACGTCCAGGACGCCCTCGTCATGGCGCGTACGGACGCCGCCGGGGAGAACGCGCTGGTCGCGTACGTGGTGTCGAGGCCCGGCACCAGGGCCGTCGGCAACGAGGTGAGGGCCTTCGTCCGCAAGCGGCTGCCGGACTACATGGTCCCGGCGTTCGTCGTCGCCCTCGACGCCTTCCCGCTGACCCCGAACCGCAAGATCGACCGTGCCGCGCTGCCCGAGCCGTCCTCGGTGACCGGCGGCCACGAGGACGGCCCGCGCACCCCGCTGACCCCCACCGAGGAACTGGTCGCCGGCCTGTGGCAGGACGTGCTCGGCGCGCCCGCGGTGGGCCCCGAGGACAACTTCTTCAACCTCGGCGGGCACTCCCTCATGGCCACCCAGGTCGTGTCCCGGATCCGCCGGGTGTTCGGTTGCGAGATCGCGCTGCGCACGCTGTTCGAGAAGCAGACCGTACGGGACCTCGCGGCGCACATCGACGGCGTCGCCGGCGGCGGGAGCACCACCGCACCGGTCGTCGCCCTGCCCCGCACCGGCCCGCTTCCCGCCTCCTACGGCCAGGAACGCCTCTGGTTCCTCGACCAGCTGGAGGGCGACACCGGCGCCTACAACAGCGCCACGGTCGTGCGCATGCGCGGCCCGCTGGACACCGGTGCCCTGTCGGCGACGCTCGACGAGCTGGTCGCCCGGCACGAGGTGCTCCGCACCCGTCTGGTCATGGACGACGGCCGGGTGAGCCAGATCGTCGAGCCGGCCGGATCGGTCACCATGCCGCTCACGGTCGTCGACCTGAGCGGCGAGCCCGAGGAGACCGCCGAGCAGCGCTGGCCGCAGCTCGTCGACGACGCCGCGCGGCACCGCTTCGACCTGGCGGAAGCTCCGCTCGAACAGGCGACCCTGATCCGGATCTCCGACGAGGACCACGTCTTCGTCCTCGCCGTGCACCACGTCGTCGCCGACGGCTGGGGCCTGCAGATCGTGGTCCGCGACTTCGCGGCCCTGTACCAGGCGCACCGCCAGGGCACGGCCTCCCCGCTGCCCGAGCTCGACGTGCAGTACGCCGACTGGTCGAGCTGGCAGCGCGAGCGGGTCGAGGGCGGCGACCACCAGGCGCAGCTCGACTTCTGGTGCGAGACGCTGGCGAAGCCGGCGCCGCTCCTGGAGTTCCCCGCGCAGCGGCCCAGGCCGGCGGCGATGACCAACCGGGGCCTGACGATCCGCCGGGTGCTCGACGCCGAACTGGTCGGCGGGGTACGGCAGGTGGGCCGCGAGCACAACGCGACCCTGTTCATGACGCTGCTCGCGGCGTTCAACTGCCAGCTGCACCGCTACAGCGGAGCCGCGGACATCGCGGTCGCCACCCCGGTCGGGACCCGCTCGGTCGAGATCGAGGACGTGGTCGGGTTCTTCGTGAACACGATCGTCTTCCGCAACACGCTCTCCGCCGAGGAGTCCTTCAGCGAACTGCTCGAACGCGTCCGCTCCACGACGCTCTCCGCCTACGCCAACCAGGACGTCCCCTTCGACCGTGTGGTGGACGCGCTCCAGCCGAGCCGGGACCTGAGCACCAGCCCGCTGTTCCAGGTCATGTTCACCCTGCACAACACGCCCTACTCGGAGATCGACCTCGGCGACCTCAGGCTGGAGCGGCTGCACGCCCCGGTCGGCACCGCCAAGTTCGACCTCAGCCTGGACCTGGCCGAGGAGAAGGACGGCCTGCGCGCCACCCTCGAACTGAACGCCGACCTCTTCGACGAGGAGACCGGCCAGACGCTCCTGGACCACTTCGAGGCCCTGCTCGGCAGCATCGCCGCCGCCCCCAAGCGGCCCGTCGCCGAACTGGAACTGCGCCCGGCCGCCGAGGCCGCCGCCCAGGACGCCCTGAGCGCGGGACCGGAGGCCTTCACGCCGGCGACCACGACCGAGTCCCTCGAACACTGGGCGCGGCACACCCCGGACGCCCCCGCCGTCATCGACGGCGACACCGTCTGGACCTACCGCGAACTGCGGGACCGGGTCGCGGCCCTCGCCGGACGACTGTCCACGGCGGCCACCGGCCCCGAGCCGGCCGTGGTGGTGTGCGCCGGGCGTTCGGCCCGGCACATCGCCGCCGCCCTCGCCTGCGACGCGGCCGGCGCGACGTACGTACCCGTCAGCCCGGCCGTACCGGACCGGCGCATCACCTCCGTGCTCGACCGGCTCGGCGCGGTCGTCGCGGTCACCGACGACGAGCAGGCGGACCGTGTCGCCGCCCTGCTCGGCGAGGACCGCGGCAGCCACCTCGTGCTCGACGACTCCGTGTCGGACCGTCCGCTCGACCCGCGCGGCACGCACCCGGCCCGGCGCTCCTACGTCATCTTCACCTCCGGTACGACCGGTGAGCCCAAGGGCGTGGAGATCGAACAGGCCGGACTGCTCAACCACCTGGAGCTGATGGCCCACGACCTGGAGCTGACCTCGGGCGACGTCATCGCCCAGACCGCCTCCCAGTCGTTCGACATCTCCGTCTGGCAGATGCTCGTCGCGGTGACGCGCGGCGCGACCACCGTGGTCGGCGACGACGACACCAGCCGGGACGCCGAGGCGCTGCTCGCCCTCGTCCGGGAGCGCGGAGTCAGCGTGCTCCAGCTGGTGCCCGGCATGATCAGGGCGCTCCTCGACCACGCCGAGGGCGGTGATCTGGGGAGCCTGCGGTACCTGATCGCCACCGGAGAGGCCCTGCCGCCGGACCTCGCGGCCGACTGGCTGCGCCGCTTCCCCGGGATCCCGATGGTCAACGCCTACGGCCCCGCCGAGTGCGCGGACGACACCCACCTCGCGGTCCTCACGACACCGCCGCCGACCGACCGCGCGGTCCCGCTCGGCACCCCCGTCGCCGGTGTGACGTCCTACGTCCTCGACGCGCAGGGACGGCGCCTGCCGTTCGGCGTGCCGGGCGAGCTCGCCATCGGCGGGCAGGTGGTCGGCCGCGGCTACCTCGGCGACCCGAAGGCAACGGCGGAACGGTTCGTCCCCGACCCGTACGCCACGGAACCCGGCGCCCGGCTGTACCGCACCGGCGACCGGGTCAGGCTCCACGGCGACGGGCGCCTGGAGTTCCTCGGACGGCTCGACGACCAGCTCAAGATCCGCGGCTTCCGCATCGAGGCCGGCGAGGTCGAGACGGCCCTGTGCGAGCTGCCCGCCGTACGGGAGGCGGCGGTCGTCCTGCGCGACTGCGACGGCGAACCCACCCTGGTCGCCTGCGTGGTCGGCACCGAGCACGACCCGGCCGTCCTGGCCGCCGCGGTCGGCACCCGCCTGCCGCGCTACATGGTCCCGACCGGTTACGTGTTCGCCGACCGGCTGCCGCGCACCCCGAACGGCAAGGTCGACCGGGCCGCGCTCCAGCGGGACGACGTGACCGTCGAGCGGGTCCGCCGGCGCTTCGAGGAGCTGTCGGGACCGACCGAGCGGCTCGTGGCGTCGGTGTTCGAGGAGCTGCTCCGCACCCCGGCGGTCGGCGCGCTCGACGACTTCTTCACCCTGGGCGGCCACTCGCTGCTCGCCACCCGTCTCGTGGCCGAACTGGCCGCGCGGACCGACATCGAACTGCCGCTGCGCGCGGTCTTCGAGCAGCCCACCGTGCGCGGTGTCGCACAGGCCCTGGAGGAACTCCAGCTGGCCGGACTCAGCGAGGCCGAGCTCCTCGAACTCGAGGCGCTGCTCGACGGAGTCACCGACGACCAGGCCCGCGAGCTGCTCGCGGCCGGCGAGGAGAGGGACGCATGATCCGGGAAGCCGCCACCGAGCGGGAGAGCAAGGAGAGCCTGTCCGCGGCCAAGCGGGAGCTGATGGCCTCGCTGCTGCTGGCCCGCGGCAGGCAGCGGGCGACCGCCCGCACCATCCGCCGCCGCGACCCCGCGACACCCGGCCCGCTGTCCCGGGGCCAGGAGCAGCTGTGGGTCGCCGAGTCCCTCGCGGACGGCAGGCCGCTGTACAACGTCCCCTACGGCGTGCGGCTGCGCGGCGCGCTCGACGTCACCGCGCTCGGCTCCGCGCTCGACGGGCTCGTCGCCCGGCACGCGGTCCTGCGCACCGTCTACCGGCAGCTGCCGGACGGCGGCCTCGAACAGGTCGTCCTGCCGGCCGCGCCGGTGGCGCTGCCGGTCGAGGAGGCCGCCGACGAGGAGGCCGCCGTGGCCACCGCGCAGCGCGAGGCGGCCCGGCCGATCGACCTGGCGGACGGCCCCGTGATCCACGGGCGGCTGTTCCGGATCGCCGCCGACGACCACCTCCTCGCCCTGGTCGTGCACCACATCGCGACCGACGCGTGGTCGGTGGGCGTCCTCCTGGAGGACCTCGCGGAGCTGTACGACGCGGCCCGCGCGGGCCGCCCGCCCCGGCTGCCCGCGCTCGGCATCGACTACGCCGACGCGGCCGCCCACGAGCGGGCCCAGGAGCCCGACGACTACGACCGGCTGGTCGCGCAGTGGCGTGAGCAGCTGGCCTGGGTCCAGCCGCTCGGCCTCTCGCCGAACGGGGACCGGGGCACGGCCCGTACCGGCCGGCGCATCCGCTGCCAGTGGGACGGGCAGTTCGGCCGTGACCTCCAGCGCACCGCGGAGGCGCACCGCACGACCGTCTTCAACGTGATGCTCACCGCGTTCGCGGTGCTGCTCAACCGGTACACGGGCACCTCCCGGTTCGCCATCGGCACGGTCATGGCCAACCGGAACCGGCAGACCGAGCGCCTGGTCGGCTACTTCGCGAACACCGTCCCCGTGGTGGCCGACCTGTCCGCGGGCGGCGGCAGCCTCGGTGACGTCCTCGCCGGGATCAGCCGCGAGTCGCTGTGGGCGCAGGAGCACCAGATCCCGTTCGACGTCCTCGTCGACAAGGTCGCGCCCCGGCGCACCCTGGCCGAGAGCCCGCTCTTCGAGGCCATGTTCGTCTTCAACAACGGGCCCGGCCACGAGATGCGGCTGCGCGACCTGTCCCTGACCCCCACCCCTCTGCACTCCGGCACGTCCAAGTTCCCCCTCGACCTGTCCTGCGCGGTGACGGACGACGAGGTCATGGTGTCGCTGGAGTTCGACGAGTCGGTGCTGGACACCGCCGCCGCCGAACGCCTCCTCGGCCACTACCGGCGGCTCCTCACCGGCCTGTGCGAGAACCCGGACGTCCACGTCGACAACGCGGACCTGCTCACTCCGGCCGAGCGGGAGCTCGTCGTCGACGAGTGGAACCGTACGGGCGAGGAGTTCCCCGCCCACGCCACCGCCCACGGCCTGTTCGAGGAGTGGACGGACCTGGAGCCGGACGCCGTCGCCGTCACGTGCGGCGAGGAGGCGGTGAGCTACGCCGAGCTCGACGCGCGGGCCAACCGGCTCGCCCACCTGCTCCTCGCGGAGGGCTGCGGCCGCCACCAGCGCGTCGGCGTCTGCCTGGAGCGCGGCATCGACCTGGTCGTCGCCCAGCTCGCCATCGCCAAGACGGGTGCGGGCTATGTGCCGCTCGACCCGGGCTACCCGGCCGAGCGCCTCCAGTGGATGCTGGCGGACTCCGGCGCCCGGCTTGTCGTCACCCGTGACGAGCGGCTCGGCGGCGACGGCGTGACGGCCGTCGACCCCGCGTCCGCCGCGTCCCACCCGGCGACCCGGCCCGAGCGGGACGTCCGCCCGGACGACCTGCTGTACCTGATCTACACCTCGGGCTCGACCGGTCTGCCCAAGGGCGTGCTGCTCGACCACCGGGGCCGGGTCAACAACTTCACCGACTTCAACCGGCGCTTCCTCGTCGGCCCCGGCGACAAGGTCTTCGGCGTCTCGGCGCTCGCCTTCGACATGAGCGCGTACGACGTGTTCGGCACGCTCATGGCCGGCGCGACCGTGGTGTTCCCCGCGGCCGAGGACGAGCGTGCGCCGCACCGCTGGATCGAGACGATCGAGCGCGAGGCCGTCACCGTGTGGCACTCGGTCCCCGCCCTGTTCGGGCTGCTCGTCGAGGAGTGCGAGATACGCGGCGGGGAGCGACTGCCGATCCGGCTGGTGCTCCTCGGCGGCGACTGGATCCCGCTGGCGCTCCCGCAGCGCGGCGCGGCGCAGCTGATCCCCTCGGCGCAACTGGTCAGCATGGGCGGCGCCACCGAGGTCTCCATGGACTCGACGATCCACCTGATCGGCGAGGTCCTGCCGGAGCAGCGCAGCATCCCGTACGGCGCCCCGATGGCCAACCAGACCTCGTACGTCCTCGACTCGGCCCTGTCGCCGCTGCCCGTGGGCGTGCCCGGCGAGCTGTACCTCGGCGGCGTCGGTGTCGGCTGGGGCTACCACAACCGGGCCCGGCTGACCGGCGAGCGCTTCGTGCCCGACCCGTTCAGCACGGCGCCCGGGGCCCGGCTGTACCGCACCGGCGACCGTGCCCGCTGGATGCCGGACGGCAACCTCGAACTGCTCGGCCGCATCGACTTCCAGATCAAGATCAACGGCTACCGGGTGGAGACCGGCGAGATCGAGGCGGCCCTGCGGGAGGTCATCGGCGGCGGCTCCTGCCTGGTCGCGGCGCACGGCCCGCGCGACGGCGCGAAGACGCTCGTGGCCTATCTGGTGGCGCCCCCCGCCGGGGAGGTCCCCGACGACGCCGAGCTCAAGCGGCAGCTGTCGGCGCGCCTGCCCCAGCACATGGTGCCGGCCTCCTTCGTCCGCATGGAGTCCTTCCCGCTGACCCACAACGGCAAGGTCGACCGGCGCGAGCTGCCGGCGCCCACGGCCGCGGCCGTCACGGGGCGCGCCGCGGGCACCGGGACCGAGCGGGCCCTGGTGACGCTGTGGCGCGAGGCCCTGGGCCGCGACGACGTCCCGGTCGACATCGGCTTCTTCACCCTCGGCGGCAACTCCATCGCGGTCATCCGCATGGTGAGCGCCGCCCGCCGCGCGGGGATCGAGATGACGCCCCGCATGGTGTTCGCCCACCAGACGATCGAGGCCCTGGCGAAGGCGGTCGACGAGCACGAGGCCGCCGCCCCCGCCCGGGGCGCGAGCCGCACCCGCGCCGCCGGGCCCGTGGTGACGCCCGGACAGCACCACATGCTCGACGTCCTCGACAGCGCCTGGGTGCCCGGCCTGTACCAGATGCAGTCCACGACGGAGCTGCCGTTCGTGATCGACCCCGACTGCTTCCGGACCGCCTGGCAGCAGCTCAACGCCCGGCACGCGGTCCTGCGCACCGGCTTCCGGCGCGCCGACGCCCGGCCCGCCGGTGACACCCCGCCCGCAGGGGACACCGGCACCGGCACCGCAACCGCCGCCAGCACCGGCACCGCAACCGGCACCGCAACCGGCACCGGCACCGGCACCGGCGGCGCCGGCGGCGGGCACGGCGGCTCCTGGACCCCCGTCGTCGCCGACCCCCTCGACCCGGAGATCGAGGTGCTCGACTGGAGCGACCACGACCCGGACGCGGTCGCCGACGAGCTCATCGCCCTCCTCGAAGCCGAGCGCACCAGGCCCTTCGACGTGTCCCGGCCGCCGCTGTGGCGGGTGTGGCTGGTGCGCGGCCCGTCCACCTGGTGGCTGGGCCAGATCCAGAGCTACCTCGTGGCCGACGGCTGGTCGAACCTGGTGCTGCTCGACGAACTCCTCGCGCTGTACCTCGCCGCACTCGAAGGCCGCGACGCCGGCCTCCCGCCCGTCCCCGCACTCGACGCCGAGGCCACCGACCCCGAGGCGGACGGCGCCTTCTGGCGGGGCCGGCTGGCCGGGGCGCTCCCCTCGCGCCTCGCCGCCGAGCCGGGCCGCCTCGGTCCGTCCCGCTTCAGCCGTACGGCGGGCCGGCTGGACCCCGCGGTCGCCGAGACGCTGCGCGAGCGGGCCGCCGAGCACGGGCACACCTTCTCGACCCTGGCCTGCGCGGGCTGGGCCCTGCTCGCCGCCTCGCGCCTGGAGCGCGCCGACGTCACCGTCGGCGTGGTCTCGGCGGGCCGCGATCGGGCAGTCGAAGGCCTGGAACGCGCGGTCGGCCTGTTCATCGCCGCCCTTCCGGTCCGGATCGAGGTGAACAGGGACGACACCCTGACCTCCCTGTTCGACCGCTTCCAGCTGGCCCGCGTCGAGGGTGCCGAGCACACCTCGGTCCCCACCGGCGCCCTCCAGCGGATGGGGTCGGGCGAAGGACCGCTGTTCGACTCGGTCGTCGTCGTCGCCAACTACCCGGTGTCCTCGGGGCTGCGCGCCCAGCAGTCCGCGAGCGTCCAGCGCGGCACCGAGAGCGACGGCACCCGGAACCAGACCGAGTACGCGCTCCGCCTGGACATCACCGACGACGCCGAACCCCGTATCGCCCTCTCCTACTACGGCGACCGCGTCGCCGACACCGAGGCGACGAGGCTGCTCGACGACTACCTCGCGCTGCTCGCCGCGGTCGCCCGTACACCTGCCGCCACCGTCGGCCAGGTACTCCCGCTCTCCCCCCTCCCGATTGGAGACCCCCGATGACGGTCCTGGCAGATCTGACCACGTCCCCGCAGGTGCGCGAAGCCCCCTCCCCCCAGGTGCTCGGCGCCCCGTCCCCCCAGGTGTTCGAGACGACGTCGCCGCGGGTGCTCGAAGCCGGCTCCACCGAGGTGTTCGAGACCCGTGAGTCCGCCGTCCGCTCGTACTGCCGGGCGTTCCCCGTCCTCCTCAGCTCGGCCCACGGCACCACCCTGGTCGCCGAGGACGGCACGGAGTACGTCGACTTCTTCTCCGGCGCGGGCGCTCTCAACTACGGCCACAACCACGCCCACATCAAGCGCCAGGTCGTCGCCCACCTGGAGGGTGACGGGCTGCTGCACGCGCTCGACTTCCACACGGCGGCCAAGCGCGAGTTCCTGGAGCGCTTCGGCCGGGAGGTCCTGGAGCCGCGCGGCCTGGACCACCGTGTCCAGTTCTGCGGCAGCACCGGCACCGACGCCGTCGAGGCGGCGCTGAAGCTGGCCCGCAAGCACACCGGCAGGTCCCAGGTCATCGCCTTCTCCGGCGCCTACCACGGCGTCAGCCGCGGCAGCCTCGCCGCGACCGCGGACCTGTCGCTGCGCAAGGTGGCCGGGATGCCCCTCGGTGAGGTCACCCACCTGCCGTTCCCCGTCGGCCCGCGCGGCCCGTTCCCGACCATGGACCTCCTGGAGCAGTACCTCACCGACGACCTGTCCGGCGTCGAACTGCCCGCGGCGGTCATCCTCGAGGTCGTCCAGATGGAGGGCGGGGTCTACCGCATCCCCGACGCCGACCTGCGGCGACTGCGCGCCCTCTGCGACCGGTACGGCATCGTCCTCATCGCCGACGAGATCCAGGCCGGCTGCGGCCGGACCGGCGGCTTCTTCTCCTTCGAGCAGGCCGGGGTCGTCCCCGACCTCATCACCGTCTCCAAGTCCATCGGCGGCCTCGGACTGCCGATGTCGATCCTCCTCATCCGCGAAGGCCTCGACTCGTGGGCGGCCGGTGACCACCCGGGCACCTTCCGCGGCAACCAGCTGGCGTTCGTCGCCGCCTGCGGCGCCCTCGACCTCTGGCAGAGCCAGGCCTTCCTCGACCAGGCTCGCGACGGCGCCGAACTGCTGCGCACCTTCTGGGAGACCCACCCGCTGCCCGGCGTCGAGATCCGCGCCGAGGGCCACGCCATCGGCATCGACCTGACCCACGCGGGCGGCCGCCGAGCCGCGGACGACGTGGTGGCCTGGTGCTTCGAACGCGGCCTGATCGTGGAGTCGACCGGCCGTGACAAGGCCGTCCTCAAGCTGCTGCCCGCGCTGACCATGGAGAACGACGTGCTCCGGTACGGCTGCGAGCTGATCCACGAGGCCCTGCGCACGGCGCTCTCCCGCTAGACGGCGCCCCGGGCGCCCGCCCTCCCGGCATTCCCACCCCACAGGACACAGGAACAGGACCTCACGATGACCCTCCACTCGACCGAGAAGGACGAGAGCGTCGCCGGCACGATCTTCCCCGAGGCCACGGTGAAGCTCGACGCGATCGACCGGATCCACGCGCCCTCCCGCGAGGACTTCACGCGCGACTACGTCTACCAGCGCAAGCCCGCCGTCATCACCGGCCTGATGGACTCCTGGCCGGCCATGGAGCGCTGGAGCCTGGACTACTTCCGCGAGCACTTCGGCGACCTGGACATCCACGCCAACCTCCAGCGGCTCGACAACGAGCTGATCCTGGGCAACGTCGGCGGCTTCCGCGGGATGAAGCTGGCCGCCCTGCTCGACGAGATCGAGAAGAACACCGATCCGAACCGTGCCTTCTACCTGCGGGCCTACCCGGTCCACCGGATGGTCGAGCACTTCCCGGGCCTCGCCGACGACTACGACCTGCCCGACCTGGCCCCGAACTGGGCCGACATCCGCTTCAAGGCGAACTGGCGGACCGGCACGGTCAACCCCGCCAAGCTCCTCGGCCTCTACCTCGCCAAGACCTTCCTCAACCGGGGGGGCGGCAAGGGCGCCCCGCGCGAGACCGTGTCCTCCCGCGTCGCGGCCGTGATGTTCGTCGGCAGCAAGGGCACCGTCACCCCGTTCCACAGTGACGGCATGCAGACCGCGGCCTACCTGAGCCAGGTCGTCGGCCGCAAGCGCTGCTACTTCGTCTCCCCCGACCAGCACGAGAAGCTGTACCCGCGCCGCTTCCGCCGCCAGTTCGGCATGGCGCAGGTCGACTACCGCCGCCCCGACCTGACGCGCCACCCGCGCTTCAAGGACGTGGTCGTCGAGGAGACCGTCCTGAACCCGGGCGAGACGCTGTACGTGCCCAGCGGCTACTGGCACGCCATCGAGTCCATGGACACCTCCATCTCGTACAGCCACCAGATCGTGGGCGAGGACAACGCCCTCGGCTGGCTGACCTGCATCCCCGAGCGCTACCTGGCCCAGATGTACTTCAAGTCCCAGGGCGGTCTGCGCAACGTGACCGGCGCCAAGGACTGGGACGACTGGGCCTGACGATGAGCACACCAGCGAGCACGGCCGCTCCCGCCGGCCAGAACCTGCTGCGGGACCGCGACTTCCTCCTGTTCGCGGGCGGCCAGGGCGCCTCGGCACTCGGCGACGCGCTGAGCAAGACCGCCCTGCCGCTGCTGGTCCTCGCCCTCACCGGCTCCGGACTGCACATGGGCCTCATCGCCATGCTGACGACGCTGCCCATGATGCTGCTCGGCGTCCCCGCGGGCGCCTGGGCCGACCGTTTCGACCGGCGGCGGATGATGCTGTGGGCGGACGTCGGCCGGGCCGTGCTGGTCGGCGCGGTGCCCCTGGCCGCGCTGCTCGACCTGCCGATGCTGCCGGTGCTGTACGCGATCGCCGTGCCGGTCGGCGCGCTGTACGCCGTCTTCGAGGCGGCCTGCCTGTCCTGTGTGCCGTCGCTCGTCGGCCGCGGCCGGCTCGGCGAGGCCAACTCGCTGCTGTCGATCGGCAACGCGCTCGGCTACATCGCGGGGCCCGCGCTCGCCGGTGTCCTGGTGACGGGCATCGGCGGGGCCGGCACCCTGGGCGTTGACGCGCTGACGTTCGCGGTGTCGGCGGTCTCCCTGATGCTGATCCGCCGCCCGCTCCAGACGGCGCGGGAGCACCCGCCGGCCCCGATGCGCCGGCAGGTCCTGGAGGGCTTCCGGTTCATCGCCGGGCACCGGCTGCTGCGGGCGGCGCTGCTCTACTGGGCGGCGATCACCTTCTTCACCGCGCCGATCATCATCTGCGCCACGTACTTCATCCGTGAGGACCTCGGCTGGTCGCCCGGCGTCCTGGGGTCGATCATCGCGGTCTACGCCGTCGGGGCGATCGCCGGCGCGGTGCTCGCCTCGCGCATCAAGGAGGCGTCCGTCGCGGTCATGTGCGCCGGCACGGTCCTCGGCAGCGTCGGACTGCTCGTCCTGAGCGGGACCGCCTCGCTGCCGCTGGCCCTCGGTGTCGTCCTTCTCGCGGGCGCCGGGGAGTCGCTCTCCGCGATCCTCTACAGCACCCTGCGCGCCCGGCTCACCCCGGACGAGCTCCTCGGCCGGGTGACGACCACCGCCCAGGTTGCCGCGTTCAGCCTCAAACCCCTGTCCGTCCTGGCGGCCGGCATCGCCCTGGAGGCGACCTCCGGCTCCCTGACCCTGGCCGTGATCGCGGTCTCCTGCATCACGATCAGCGTCGCCTTCGCCGTCTTCAGCCGCCGGCTCCCGACGGCGGCGGCCCCCGAGATCCTTCTCCCCCCGACCCTGACACCCCAAGAGGTAGTGCGATGACTGTGACCACCGTGGAGCCCGAGTACGTCGTCGTCGTCAACGACGAGGAGCAGTACTCGATCTGGCGGAGCGACCGCGAGCTGCCCGCCGGCTGGGCGGCCGACGGGCCGACCGGCACCAAGGACGAGTGCCTCGACCACATCGAGACGGTGTGGACCGACATGCGTCCGCGCTGCGTGCGGGGCTGATCGGCCGTCATGACACTGCTCAGAAAGCTCAGCGCCGGTGAAGGGTCCAGCCGGATCGTCTGCCTGCCCTACGCGGGCGGCAACGGGACGGTCTACGAGAGCTGGGCCGCGTGGCTCCCCTCCGGCGTGGAGCTGTGGGCCCCCGACCTGCCCGCACGCGAACAGCGGATGCTCGAAGCGCCCGTGGAGGACATGGAGCTGCTCGTCGCCGCCCTGGCCGACGAACTCCGCTCCGACGAGCGGCCGACCAGCCTGTTCGGCCACAGCTTCGGCTCGCTGGTCGCGTTCGAGGTGGCGCGGAGGCTCCAGCGGCGGGCGCTGCCGGTGAACTGCCTGGTCGTCTCCGGGATGGCGGCGCCCCAGGTGCTGCCCGACCGGCACCCGCCCACGGACGCCGAGATCCTCGCCAACCTCCGTTCGCACGGGGTGGCACCGCCGGAGTTCTTCCAGCAGCCGGACCTGCTGGAGCTGGTCATGCCGGGCCTGCGCGCCGACTACCGGATGGCGATGGGCTACCGGTACCGGGACGGCGAGAAGCTCTCGGCGCGGGTGTGCGCCCTCGGGGGCACCGACGACCCCGGTGTGCCCGCCGAAGGACTCGCGGCCTGGGCGGAGCAGTCCGACAGCGGCTGCCCGACACGGATGTGGCCGGGCGGACACATGTATCTGCTGAGTCATGCCGAGGAAGTCGCCGCATTCGTGATCGGCTGCCACATGCGGTCGATCGGCCGCTCCCTGCAGTCACTGGAAGGATGAACATGGAAACGCGCACGATCACGGTCCCCGGCGGCTCGCTCCACACCGAGAGCAGCGGCACACCGGCCGCCCCCGCCGCCGTCATGGTCCACTCGGGCATCGCCCACGGCGAGATGTGGTCCCCGCTGCTGCGGGCCCTCGACGGCGAGGTGTTCGGCGTCGCCTACGACTGCCGCTGCTTCGGCCGGTCCACGACGACGCTCGACGGCGAGTTCTCGGACATCGACGATCTCGCGAGCGTGCTCGACGCGTACGGGCTGGAGTCCGCCGTCCTGGTGGGCGAGTCACGGGGCGCGCGGCTCGCGATCGACTTCGCGCTGGCCCACCCGGGCCGGGTCGACGGGCTCTTCCTGCTCGCGCCCGACGTCTCGGGCTTCGACGGTCCGGTCGCGGACGACGAGCGGCCGCTGCTCGACGCGGTCGAGGCGGCCGAGGAAGCCTGGGACACCGCCGACGCGGCCGGCATCGCGCGGACGGTCGAGGAGCTGATCATCCAGGAGGTACGGCTGTTCGTCGACGGACCCGGCCGTGAGCCGGAGCCCGCGCGCGCCGCCGTACGGGAGACGGTCGCCGACATGCTGCGGCTCAACTACACGCAGCAGAAGGAGACCCCGGACTTCGTGAAGCCGAAGCCCGCCGCCGGCCGGCTCGCGGAGCTGGGCTGCCCGGTCCGGGTCCTCGTCGGGGACGCGGACACCGCCGGCATGCGGGCCGCGGCGGAGACGATCGAGAGCGCCACGGCACAGGCCTCGCTCGTGCGAGTCCCGGACGCGGCGCACGCCCTCACCCTGGAGCACCCCGAGACGGTCGAGCGTGAACTGCGCTCGTGGTTGCGGGAGATCAGGGGCGCGGGGTCATGACCGGGGGAGAGGACCGCACGGCGGGCCCGTTGAAGTCCCGCCCGCGCGAGGCGGTACGCCCGGAGGCGGAAGAGGCGCCGTCGGTAAGAGGCGGGGCGGAAGAGGCATCGTCGGTACGAGGCGGGGCGGACACGGTGTCGTCGGTACGGGACGGGACCGGTGCGGCGTCGAACGGACGCGGCGGGGGCGGCGACGTGCGGGCCGGCCTCGACGACGTTTCACGTGAAACATCACGCCTCGTGGGTGTCGCGGGACGGCCCGGTACGGCGCGGTTCGTCGGTACCTGGGCGGTCCTGGGCCTGCTCCTGATCGTCGCCTTCGGCCTCGCACACTGGGCGACCCGCCCGGCGCCCGACGGGGAGGCCGGCCGGGCCGCGCTCGCCACCACCCAGCGTCTGGAGGACCTCGGCCCGCACGTCGCGGGGAGCGCGAAGGTCGCCGAGGCGCTGGACATCGTCGCCGGTGAGCTGAAGGCGGTCCCGGGCCTCGAAGTGGAACGGCAGCGCGCCTCCGGCACGTACCGCTTCCACGACCGGGCCGTCGACTACCGCGTCGAGAACGTGATCGCCCGCCAGCCCGGCGACTCCGACGACGCCCTCCTGGTGAACGTCCACGTCGACTCCGCGATGGAGGGGCCCGGCGCGGCCGACGACGGCATCAACGTCGGTGCGCTGATACAGGCCGCGCGGCAGCTGGCCGGCCAGGACCACCACCGTACGGTCATCTACCTGTTCAACGGCGGCGAAGAGGTCGGCCTCACCGGCGCGGACGCCTTCACCCGGCACCCGTGGGCCGCGGACGTCCGCTGGTTCCTGAACCTGGAGGCCGTCGGCTCCGGCGGTCTGCCCATCCTGTTCCAGGCGGGCGAGGACGACGGCCGGCTGGTCGAGCTGGCCGGCAACACCGAACGGCCCTACGGCTCCGTCCTCGGCCAGTGGCTGTTCCAGGCGGGCCTCATCAACTCCGACACCGACGCCCGGGTCTGGCGCGCCCAGGGCTGGTCCGGTCTCGATTACGCCCTCTTCGAGGACGGCTACCGCTACCACACGCCGAACGACCGCGTCGTGGGGATCGGCTCCGGATCGGCGCAGGCGGTCACCGACATGACCGTCCGGTTCGCCTCCGACGTGGCCGGGTCCGGCGACCTGAGCGACCGGAAGCCCGCCCCCTACTACTTCGACGTGCTGTCGCGCGGGTGGGTGACGCTCGACCCGCTGCGGACGAGGATCGGCACGCTCGCGCTCCTGCTCGTCCTGGCCGCGCTGACCTGGCGGGCCTGCCGGGTCTGGGACCTCCGGCCCGGCCGGGTGGCCGCCACCGCGGGCGCCGCGCTCCTCGCCCTCCCGGCGGCCGTGCTCACCGGCGTCGTCCTCGGCGCGGCCCAGTCCCTCGTCGGCCCGCACTCCTGGTTCGCGCACCCGTGGCTGGTCCACCTGGTGACGCTGCCCCTCGTCGTCCTCGGCGCGCTCGCCCCCCAGCTGCTCCTGGAGCGCCGGCGCCGTCGCCGCGCCCCGGACGCCACCCGGCGTCCGGCCGCCCGTACGGCCCTCCTCGGCAACGCCTGGGCGGTCGGCCTGCTCGGGGCGGTCACCGCCTGGCTCGGCATCGGACCCGGCTATCTGCTGTGGATCGCCTCCGCCCTGCTCGTCGTGTCGATCGGCGGCTTCCTGGCGCTGCCGGGCCGCTGGCGGGCGGTGCCACTGCTGGTGAGCGCGTTCGTGTCGTTCGTGCTGATCGCCCAGTTCACCCGGAACCTGTTCGAGCTCGCCGTCCCGATGATGGGCCGGCTGCCGACCGCCATCCCCATGGACGCGGCCCTCGCCGTGGCGTCCGTCCTGGTCGCCGTACCGCTGGCGCTGATCCTGGCGCCGTTCGCGGTGTACGCGGGACGGCCGCCGCACCGGTCCTGGCTCGCCCCGGCGGCGTTCACCGTCTGCGGACTCCTCGTCGTCGGACTCGTCTCGCCGTACGACAGCGCGCACCCCAAGCTGGTGGAGCTGTTCCAGGAGCAGGGCGAGGGTGAGGACGCCCGGATCGTGCTGGAGGGTCGTGACTACCTCACGCCCCAGAAGCTGGGCGTCGTCGACCAGGTCGCCCGCGACACCGGGCTGCGGGCCCGTGACGGCGCGCTGACCGCGCGGAAGGTGCCGGTACCGGAGGGGACCGTCTCCTTCGCCACCGCCGGTACGACCGCGCCCGTCCGGATCACCCTCGGCGCGAACCGCGCGGAGCTGATCAGGATCACGGTGACGGGCCCCGGGCTCTCCGTCGGCGGCCGGTCCTTCGACGGCGGCGAGGCGGTCGTGGACGTCGTCGGCCGCTTCGACGGCCACACGGTGACGGTGGAACGCTCGGGTCCCGTCGAGATCCAGGTCGACCAGGTGTTCCTGAAGACCGGAGAGGACGCGAAGCGGGCCCTGGCGGCCCTGCCGGACTGGACGGTGGGTCACGCGCAGACGGTCGTCCAGCGCACCTGGGCGGACGACCGCCGCTGAACGGGCCGTGAGGCCGTGACCGCTGAGGCGCCGACGGAGGAGGTACGCCCACCGCCATCGGCGCCATCGGCGTCTGTCAGGCTCCGGCGGCCCGGACCCTCGGGAGGTCCAGGATCGGGAGCCGCTGTCTCAGGCTCCGTCGGTCCAGGACGTCGGGAGCCGGTAGGTGAGGTCGGCTTCGACGGTCGCCACGTCCATCTGGGCCTTCTGCAGCGAACCGGAGAAGTCCCAGTTCATCGACTGCCAGCGGGTGAACTGGTCGAGCACCCACACACCGGACTGGCGGCTGCCGTTGCCGGACTTGCCGTTGCCGCCGAACGGAAGGTGGGCCTCCGCGCCCGAGGTGGAGTTGTTGACGCTGATCATCCCGGCGCCGACGCCCTGCCGGAAGCGGAACGCGGTGGCCGGGTCGCTGGTCCACACGGCGGCGGAGAGCCCGTAATCCGGGGTGTTGGCGAGCTCGATCGCCTCGTCGAGCGTCCGGTACGTGGTCACGCCGACGATCGGCCCGAAGGTCTCCTCCAGGAAGATCCGGTCCGTGGGCCGGACCCCGTCCACGAGGACCGGGTGGTAGTACAGACCGTCCGACGGGTCGCCGACGAAGCCCTCACGGGGTGACTCGGCCGTGATCCGGCCGACCCCGGTCGAGCCGTGGACCGTGTGGTGGTCGTCGATCCAGCTCAGCGCCGTCTCGTAGGTGCGCGCGAACTTCTCGTCGAGCAGCGGGCCGTAGACCACGCCCTCGGACGGCTCGCCCACCGCCGCGGTCCGCACGGCCTCGGCGAAGCGGCGTACGAACTCGGCGTGCACGTCCTCGTGCGCGATGACGGTGCCAAGCGAGGTGCAGCGCTGGCCCGCCGTGCCGTACCCGGAGAACAGCGCCGCCTGCACCGCCAGGTCGAGGTCCGCGTCGGGCGCGATGACCATCGGGTTCTTGCCGCCGAGCTCCAGACACGGCGTCTGCAGGTGCCGGCCGCACAGCTCGCCGATCCGCCGGCCGACGAGCGTCGAGCCGGTGAAGCCGACCTTGTCCACCAGACCGCGGCCCAGCGCGGCGTCGAGACCCGCGAACGTCGTCTCGCCGTCGGCGAAGACCAGGTTGAGGACTCCGGCCGGCACGCCCGCCCGCCAGGCGAGTTCCGCCAGGGCGCGCGCGGTCGCCGCGGCGTATTCGGCCGGCTTCCACACCACCGCGTTGCCGCAGAGCAGGGCCGGCGCCAGGTACCAGGAGGGCACCGCCACCGGGAAGTTGCCCGCCGTCACGATGACCGCCACGCCGACGGGCATCCGGAAGGTGAAGAGCTGCTTGTCGGGCATCTCGGACGGCACGGTGTGCCCGTACAGCCGCCGGCCCTCGCCGAGGAAGAACTCGCAGGTGTCGATGATCTCCTGGACCTCGCCCAGCGCCTCCGCGTACGTCTTGCCCACCTCGCGGGTGACCAGCCGGGCGAGGGCCTCCTTGTTCTCCTGCACCAGACGCCCGAAGGCCCCGACGACCTGGCCGCGCACCGGGGCCGGGACCCGCGCCCAGTCGCGCTGTGCCGCGCGCGCGGCCGCGCAGGCGTCCTGGAACGTTTCCGCGTCGGCCAGCCGGACCTCGGTGACGACGTCGCTCAGGAGCGCCGGATTCCGTGAGGTGTAGGTGACGCCGTCCCCGGCGATCTCCTTGCCGTCGATCACCGAGTTCAGCGCAGTCGGACCCGCCACCTGGATTTCCTCTCACCATGTCGAATGCGGCCGCGAGTATAGCTGTCGGGCCGTGGACGGCCGGGTCAGCGGACCCGGCTGCTCATCCACGGGGTGAGCGCGACGCCGTCGACGAGTTCCCTGAACGTCTCGTCGCCCGGCAGCGGCACCACCAGCCACCAGCCGGGCGGGAGGAAACGCCCCTTCACATGGGCGAGTCCGCCGTGCACGGAGCGGAGGAACGCGGGGACGGCGTCCCGGGGCACGTCGTCGAACGCGACACCGTCCACGACGATCCTGGCGTCGTCCTCGGGGAAGACCTGGACCGTGACGGACGGGCTGCCGCCCAGTTCGACGTAGGCCTCGTGGGGCAGCGAGCCGTCCGCGTCGAGGACGGCGAACGCACCGGAGGCCGTACGCCGGGACGTCCGGTCGGCACCGATGTCGTCGGTCACCGTCATCTCCAGGCCGAACTCCCGGGCGATCTCACGGATCGCGGTGACGGCTGCTTCGGTGCTGGGCAGGTGGGGGTGTGCCATGGGACCGATCATGCCGGAAGCCGCAGGAACTCCGGCGGGACGGTGTCGGCCAGCCAGACCCCGTTGGCGCTGAGGCGGAAGACGTGCCCGGCCCGGTGCATGGCGCCGGCGTCGACGGCGAGCACGATCGGCCGGCCGCGCCGCGCGCCGACCCGGGTCGCGGTCTCCCGGTCGGGCGAGAGGTGCACGTGGTGGCGAGCCATGGGGCGCAGCCCCTCAGCCCGGATCGCGGGGAGCCGGTCGGCGACCGTACCGTGGTAGAGGTACGCGGGCGGTTCCGCAACCGGCAGGTCCAGGTCCACTTCGACGGTGTGGCCCTGGCTGGCGCGGATGCGGCTGCCCTCGATCGCGAAGCGCTTCTTGTCGTTGGTCGCGACGACGTGGTCGAGTTCCTCGCGGGTGATCGGGAAGCCGTTGCGTGCGGCGGCGTCGAGCAGATCGTCGATATCGGTCCAGCCGTGGGCGTCGAGAACGAGGCCGATGCGCTCGGGCTGGTGGCGCAGGTGCTGGGAGAGGTACTTCGATACTTTCACCGTGCGGCGCTCGTCCGGTGGTGTTCGGTGGGTCATTCCCTCAGAATGCCGGACGTCCCAGAGGTTTGGTCCACAACCAAAGCGACTTATCCACAGGCTGGTTGGGATTTCTGTGGACAACAGCCCTGTGCCGCTGACCGAATTGAGCACCTTACTCATGAAGAGGGTGGTGTGCGGTGAGGGCGTCCATCGTCCTCTTGTGCACCTCCCGTTCCGTGGCGGCGGCGACGAAGGCCGCGACCCCCTCCTGACCCACCAGGCCCTGAACGGCCCTGACGGTGCCGGCCGGAAGCACCACCGGACGCGGCTCGTCGTCCCGCGCCGACGGCACGTCCGGTGACAGATGGAGCTGGAGGTGCCGGGTCGCCAACACGCGCATCGCCCGGGCCAGTTCGGCGTCCACCGTCTGCTGGGCGAGCGGCCGGAGCCTTCGCACCATCGTCGCCGCCTCGGTCGCGTCCGCGTCCGTCGGCGGCCGGTGCTCCAGATAACGGGCGAAGACGTGCTCGGTCGTGAACTCCAGGAAACGGGCGGCGATGTGCTCCACCTGGTTGCGAAGTTCCCGCAGATGGCCGGTGATCGCCGCGAGCGGGACCCCGGCCGCGTACAACTCGACCGCCACGGCCAGTTCCTGGGGACTCGGTACGAGGTACTCCTCCGTCTCCCGGTCGGGTATCCGCTCCAGTACGCCGAGCTCGACGGCCTCCCGGATGGCCTCCTCGTCCGGTGTGCCGCCGAAGCGGGCGTCCAGCTCGGCGCGTGAGATGCGGGCCGCCTCCTCGTCCGTCCACGGCCCGTGGACCTCGGCTACCAGACCGAGCACCCCGCCGAGTCCCCGGCCGGTGTCCCAGGCCTCCAGGAGCTCCTTGATCGAGGCCAGGGTGTAGCCCCGGTCGAGCAGGTCGGCGATCTGCCGGAGCCGCGCGAGGTGCGCGTCCCCGTACACGTTCGACCTGCCCCGGCGCTCCGGACGGGGCAGCAGACCGCGGTCCTGGTAGGCGCGGATCGTCCGGACGGTGGCCCCGCTGTGATGGGCGAGGTCCTCGATCCGGTACTCCGGCTGTGCTGACTGCTCGGACAAAACCGCTCCCACCGACCACTCGCTCCACCCCGCCACCGGGGCCCCTCCGGACAGCGATCGTACGACCGCGCCCCCGAACCCACCCTCGCGCGGGCAGGCGAAGCCGCGGTCGTACCACCCGAACCCACCCCCGCGCGGGCAGGCGAAGCCGCGGTCGTACGACATGACCCCGGCCCATTCCCGCGCGGGCGGGCGGAGCCCCCCGGCCCCACCCGCCTGCTTCCTGCTCCGCCGGCTGCCGCCGGTGAGCGGGAGCCGACAGCGCCCGCTCCCTATGCGGGCGGCTGCCAGCGCGCGAAGGCCCGCAAGGCCCCCGGGCTCAGGCGGGACAGGAAGCGGACGCCCCGGGCCTCGGGCGTCACCGGCACGACCGCGCGGTCGTGCAGGACCGCGCCGAGGATCGCGTCGGCGACCTTTTCCGGCGGGTAGTTCCGCAGGCCGTACAGCCGGGACGCGTTCTTCTGGCGCCGCTTCTCCTCCGCCTCGTCCGTGACCCCCGCGAACCGCGTCGTCGCCGTGATGTTGGTGTTCACGATGCCGGGGCATATCGCGGACACCCCGATGCCCTGACCGGCCAGTTCGGCGCGCAGGCACTCGCTGAGCATCAGCACCGCCGCCTTCGTCGTGCTGTACGCGGGCAGGACCCGGGAAGGCTGGAAGGCCGCCGCGGACGCGGTGTTCACGATGTGACCGCCCTGTCCGCGCGCGGTCATCTGCGCCCCGAAGACCCGGCACCCGTGGATCACTCCCCACAGGTTGACGTCGAGGACCCGCTTCCACTCCTCACTGGTCGTGTCGAAGAAGGAGCCGGTGAGCCCGATGCCCGCGTTGTTGACGAGGACGTCGACGATCCCGTACTCGCTCGCCACCTTCGCGGCCAGCTTCTCCATCGCCTGCTCGTCGGCGACGTCGACGGTCTCGCCCCAGGCCTCGGGCGCGCCGATCAGCCGGGCCATGTCGGCCGTGCGGACCGCGCCCTCGGCGTCCCGGTCCACGGCCACGACCCGTGCGCCGGCCTCCGCGAAGGCGAAGGCGGTTGCCCGCCCGATACCGCTGGCCGCGCCGGTCACCAGGACCAGCTGGCCGCCGAACCGCTCCGCGTACTCCGGCCTCACCCCGCCCTTCGCCGCCGTCGCGGTGGCCGGCCGACGCGGACCCGCCCCCTTGGCCGCCGGTTCCTCGTTGGCCCGGACGAACGCGCCGATCCAGGCGGACAGCTGGTCCGGCCGGGTGCGCGGCGCCCAGTGCTTCGCGGGCAGCGTGCGCCGGGTCAGGTCCGGCACCCAGCGGCCCAGGTCGTCGTAGAGCCGCTCGGAGAGGAAGGCGTCATCGGTCGGAGTGATCAGCTGCACGGGCGCGTGCGCGAACGCGTCCGGGCGCGGCCTGCCGAGCCGGGCGCGGACGTTGTCCCGGTAGAGCCAGGCGCCGTGGGCCGCGTCGCTCGGCAGCGACGGCGTCGGGTAGTCACCGGCCGGGACCTTCTCGATCCGCTCCAGGATCCTGGGCCAGCGCCTGCCGAGCGGCCCGCGCCAGGCGAGCTCGGGCAGCACGGGCGTGTGCAGCAGGTACACGTACCAGGACTTGGCGCCCTGGCCGAGGAGCTGTCCGACCCGGCGCGGGGTGGGCCGGGTCATCCGCTGCTTGATCCAGTGTCCGAAGTGGTCGAGGGAGGGCCCCGACATCGAGGTGAAGGACGCGATCCGGCCCTCGGTGCGGGGGACGGTCACGAACTCCCAGGACTGCACCGAGCCCCAGTCGTGGCCGACCAGGTGCACCGGCCGGTCCGGGCTGACGGCGTCGGCGACCGCGAGGAAGTCGTCCGTCAGCTTCTCCAGGGTGAAGCCGCCGCGCAGCGGGGCGGGCGCCGTGGAGCGGCCGTGGCCCCGGACGTCGTACAGCACGACGTGGAACTCCTCGGCGAGCCGGGTCGCGACCTCCGACCACACCTCCTTGGAGTCCGGGTAGCCGTGGACGAGGAGGACGGTAGGCCGGTCCGTCTCGCCGAGCTCGGCGACGCACAGTTCGATCCCGCCCGTACGGACCCGGCGCTCCCGCGCCCCCTCCAGCCCCGACGTCGTCCCCCCGGCCCGCGTCGCCGGCCCTCCGAGCCCCGTCCTCGTTCCCTTGCGCCCTGCCATCAGACCGCCCCCTCCTTCCAGCGCCGCACGTGCGGCAGATCGTCGTCCAGCCAGAACGCGCTCTGCTCGGGGTCCCGGGAGTCGGTGACGACCAGGATCTCCTCGAACTTCGCGCCCGTCCCCCGGAATCCGAGGTGCGGTTCGACCGCCCACAGGCCGGGCCTCGGCGGGTGGTCGGAGAACGTGTACGGCGACCAGAGTGGCGACCAGCCGTCCCGGTGACCGCGCAGGGCGTCGCTCGCGAGGCCCTTGAGGGCCTGGGTGCCGAAGCCGAAGAGCGTCGGGGCCCAGCGGCGCTCCTTCACCCGGTCGATCTTGTGGGCGATGACGCCGAAGGGATAGGCCCGGTGCCGGTTGGCGTACCCCTGGCGGACCATGAGCCGGTCCACGTCCTGGTAGATCTCGCGGAGCGAGCGGCGCTCGCGGACCTCGCGCAGGATCAGCTCGCGGTGGTCCCGGAGGTCGGCGAGCAGCTTGTCGTGTAGGGGGTTGAGGCCCAGGCAGCCGCTGTAGCCGATGTCGGCGGTGTGCCCCTTGTGGACGGGAGCCATGTCGAGGATGAAGGGCATGCCCGCTTCGAGGCGCCGATTGGTGGGGAAGAACTGGAGCGGGATCCTGAAGTCCACGAAGGCCGTGCGGTCCCCGAACCAGGCGAACGGCCGGTGGAACCAGTCCCGTACCCCCCGCTCGTGCAGCCACTTCCGCTGCATCCGTGCGGCCTCGCGCTCGGTCACGCCCGGCTTGAGCTGCGCCGCGACGGCCTCCGCGCACGCGTAGGCGAGCCGCTGCACTTCCCTGAACCCCCGCAGCTCCGCGGAGAGTTCCCCTGTCACTGCTGAGGCCATGCCACCCGCCGTCCCGTGTGAGCATCCGATCGCGCTACGCGTTCGTAACGTGACATCGATGAATGTGACAATGCCTGGCGGCTACGTCAAGGGGTCGGACCGGCGCCTGTGGAAAAGTCCGACCGCCGGCCCGGCGAGAAAGACTTTCGTCGCGACCCCCCTACTGGGTTTGTACTCCTGTAGTCGGACAAGGATCGAGCCGTTGGGCTGACGACCGCTGTGGTGCACCCCACTACCGTCGAAGCGTGACTGTGATCGCGACCGAAAGCCTCAGCAAGCGGTTCCCCCGGGTGACCGCTCTTGACCGGCTCTCCCTGGACATCGGACCCGGTGTGACCGGACTCGTGGGTGCCAACGGAGCCGGCAAGTCCACCATGATCAAGATCCTGCTCGGGCTCTCCCCCGCCACGGAGGGCCGCGCGGAGGTCCTGGGCCTCGACGTCCGGACCGCCGGCGGCCAGATCCGTGAGCGCGTGGGATACATGCCCGAGCACGACTGCCTCCCACCCGACGTCTCGGCCACCGAGTTCGTCGTCCACATGGCGCGCATGTCTGGGCTGCCCCCGACCGCCGCCCGCGAGCGGACCGCCGACACCCTGCGCCACGTGGGCCTGTACGAGGAGCGGTACCGCCCCATGGGCGGCTACTCGACCGGCATGAAACAGCGGGTCAAGCTCGCCCAGGCCCTCGTCCACGACCCGAAGCTGGTCCTCCTCGACGAGCCGACCAACGGCCTCGACCCGGTCGGCCGCGACGAGATGCTGGGACTGATCCGCCGGGTCTGGACCGACTTCGGCATCTCCGTCCTCGTCACCTCCCACCTCCTGGGCGAGCTGGAGCGCACCTGCGACCACGTCGTCGTCATCGACGGCGGGAAGCTGCTCCGCTCCAGTTCCACCAGCGACTTCACCCGCACCACCACGACCCTCGCCGTCGAGGTCACGGACTCGGACGCGCACCCCGACGGCACGTCGGCGCTTCGCGCGGCCCTCGCCGCGGCGGGTGTCACGCTCCACGCGGGCGTGGAGGAGGGCCTGCCCGGCGCCGGCCACATCCTGCTCCTGGAAGCACCGGGCGAGGAGACGTACGACCTGGTGCGGGACACCGTCGCCGACCTCGGCCTCGGTCTCGTCCGCATGGAGCAGCGCCGCCATCACATCGCCGAGGTCTTCCGGCCCGAGACGTCCCCGCAGCACGAGGAGGTGTCGGCCCGATGAGCACCCAGACCCCCCAGCCCTCCCAGGCCGCTCCCGACACGACGCAGATCCACAACATCGGCTACCGGTCGTACGACGGCCCGCGCCTCGGCCGGGCGTACGCGCGCAGGTCGCTGTTCTCGCAGTCGCTGCGCGGCGCGTACGGCCTGGGCCGCAGTGCCAAGTCCAAGGTGCTGCCGATGCTGCTGTTCGCGGTGATGTGCGTCCCGGCGCTGATCATCGTCGCCGTCGCGGTCGTCACGAAGCAGTCGAAGCTCTCCATCGAGTACACGCAGTACGCGATCTTCCTCCAGGTCGTCATCAGCATCTACCTGGCCTCGCAGGCGCCGCAGTCGGTCTCCCGCGACCTCCGGTTCAGGACGGTCCCGCTGTACTTCTCCCGGCCGATCGAGCGCGCGGACTACGTGCTCGCCAAGTTCGGGGCGATGGCCTCGGCGCTCTTCGTCCTCACCGCGGTGCCGCTGCTGATCCTCTGGATCGGCTCGCTGCTCGCCAAGATGGACTTCGCCGAGCAGACCGGCATGTTCGGCCAGGGACTGCTGTCCGTGGCGCTGCTCTCGCTGCTCTTCGGCGGGATCGGCCTGGTCATGGCGGCCCTCACCCCGCGCCGCGGCTTCGGTGTCGCCGCCGTGATCGCCGTCCTGACGATCTCGTACGGAGCGGTCTCCACCCTCATGGGCATCGCCCACGCCACGGAGAACGAGAACGCCATCGTGTGGCTCGGCCTGTTCTCGCCGATGACCCTCATCGACGGCGTGCACACCGCCTTCCTGGGCGCACCCAGCGCCTTCCCCGGCGGTGAGGGCCCGGGCGCAGGCGCCGGCGTGGTCTATCTGCTGGTCGTCCTCGCGCTGATCGCCGGTTCGTACGGCATCCTGATGCGCCGCTACCGAAAGGTCGGGCTGTGACCACGCTCCACATCGACCACGTCTCCCGCTGGTTCGGAAACGTCGTGGCCGTCAACGACGTCACGATGACGGTGGGGCCGGGTGTCACCGGCCTCCTCGGGCCCAACGGCGCGGGGAAGTCCACCCTGATCAACATGATGGGCGGCTTCCTCGACCCCTCCACCGGCTCCGTCACCCTGGACGGGCAGACGATCTGGGGGAGCGAGTCGGTCTACCGCGAGATCGGTGTCGTGCCCGAGCGGGAGGCGATGTACGACTTCCTCACGGGCCGCGAGTTCGTCCTGGCGAACGCGGAGTTGCAGGGCCTCGGCGCCGAGGAGGCCCAGCGGGCCCTGGCCACGGTCGAGATGGAGTACGCCCAGGACCGCAAGATCTCCACGTACAGCAAGGGCATGCGGCAGCGCGTGAAGATGGCCTCGGCCCTCGTCCACGAGCCCTCGGTGCTCCTGCTCGACGAGCCGTTCAACGGCATGGATCCGCGCCAGCGCATGCAGTTGATGGATCTGCTGCGGCGGATGGGCGCGGACGGCCGCACGGTCCTGTTCTCCTCGCACATCCTGGAGGAGGTCGAGCAGCTCGCTTCCCACATCGAGGTGATCGTGGCCGGGCGCCACGCGGCCTCCGGTGACTTCCGCAAGATCCGCCGGCTGATGACGGACCGGCCGCACCGCTACCTCGTCCGCTCCAGCGACGACCGGTCGCTGGCCGCGGCGCTGATCGCCGACCCGTCCACGGCCGGGATCGAGGTCGACCACGGTGAGGGCGGTCTGCGCGTGCAGGCGGTGGACTTCGGGCGGTTCACGGAGCTGCTGCCGAAGGTCGCGCGCGAGCGGGGGATCCGTCTCCTGACGGTCTCGCCCTCGGACGAGTCCCTCGAATCGGTCTTCTCATACCTCGTCGCGGCCTGAAAGGAGCCTGACCGATGTACAACCCCACAGTCGCCCGGCTCACCTACCGGGCCCTCCTCGGCCGCCGCCGGGCCATGATCCTCTTCCTGCTGCCCGGCATGCTGCTGCTCATCGCGGCAGCGGTCCGCGCGTTCAACGGCGCGGACGACCAGGTCGCGGCCGAAGTCCTCGGCGGCTTCGCGCTCGCCACGATGGTGCCGCTGATCGGCGTGATCGCGGGCACGGGAGCGATCGGCCCGGAGATCGACGACGGCTCGATCGTCTATCTGCTGTCCAAGCCCGTGAAGCGGTCCTCGATCATCTTCACGAAGCTGATCATCGCGATCGCGGTGACGATGGTCTTCTCGGCGGTGCCGACGTTCATCGCCGGATTCATCCTCAACGGCAACGGCCAGCAGGTTGCCGTGGCCTACACGGTGGCGGCGCTCGTGGCCTCCATCGCGTACAGCGCGCTGTTCCTGCTGCTCGGCACGATCAGCCGGCACGCCGTGGTCATCGGCCTGGTCTACGCCCTGGTGTGGGAGACACTCTTCGGCTCCCTGATCGCCGGCGCCCGCACCCTGAGCGTCCAGCAGTGGGCCCTCGCGCTCGCGCAGAAGGTCACCGGCGACGGCCTCGTCACCTCCGACGTCGCGCTCCCCACGGCGGTGGCGCTCCTCGCGGGCGTCACGATCGCGGCCACCTGGTTCGCCGGCCACAAGCTCAGCAGACTGACCCTGGCGGGCGAGGAGTAGCAGCGGGGCCAGACCGATGCGGTACGACTCCGAGGCTCGCCGCCCCCTCCCGAAAGCCCCACCCCGGAGCCGTACCGCACCCCCCTCGCCCCACACCGTCCGGTCCCGGGCGCGGTACACCTCGACGAAGGCCGCGTTGTGCGTCGCGCCGACGACGGCCAGGTGGAAGGCGAGGCCGGTGTCAGCGTCCCGGTCGCAGGACGGCGGCCGGATCCGCGCTCGACCTGACGGAGGTGCCGTTGCCCTGGCGCGACTCCAGGAGTCCGGGTCGAGGACGCGGGGCTACTGTGGGCGCGTACGCGGACCGAACACCCTCACCACCCTCGGGAGTCAGTCATGTCAGACCGCTTCGACGTCGTCGTACTCGGAGCTGGCCCCGGCGGCTACGTCGCCGCCATCCGCGCCGCCCAGCTGGGCAAGCGGGTCGCGGTCGTCGAGGAGAAGTACTGGGGCGGTGTCTGCCTGAACGTCGGCTGCATCCCCACCAAGGCGCTGCTGCGCAACGCCGAACTCGCCCACATCTTCCACCACGAGGCCAAGACCTTCGGCATCAAGGTCGACGGCACCGTCACCTTCGACTACGGCGACGCCTACCGCCGCAGCCGCTCGGTCGCGGACGGCCGCGTCAAGGGCGTCCACTTCCTCATGAAGAAGAACGGCATCACCGAGTTCACCGGCCGGGGCACGTTCCTCGACGCGAACACCCTCCAGGTGGCCAAGTCCGACGGCACCTCGGACACGATCACGTTCGACAACTGCATCATCGCCACCGGCGCGACCCCGCGACTGCTCCCGGGCACCGCCCGCAGCGAGCGCGTGGTGTCGTACGAGGAGCAGATCCTCGCCGAGGACGCCCCCAAGTCGATCGTCATCGCGGGTGCCGGCGCCATCGGTATCGAGTTCGCGTACGTCCTCAACAACTACGGCACCAAGGTCACGATCGTCGAGTTCCTCGACCGGATCGCCCCGCTGGAGGACGAGGAGGTGTCCAAGGAGCTGGCGAAGCAGTACCGCAAGCTGGGCATCGACGTCCTGACCTCCACCCGTGTCGAGACCATCGACGAGTCCGGCCCGCAGGTCCGCGTCACCGTCACCGGCAAGGACGGCGCGAGCAAGGTCCTGGAGGCCGACAAGGTCCTCCAGGCCATCGGCTTCGCTCCGAACGTCACCGGCTACGGCCTCGAGGCGACCGGCGTCGCCCTCACCGAGCGCGGCGCGATCGACGTCGACGGCCGCTGCCGCACCTCCGTGCCGCACATCTACGCCATCGGTGACGTCACCGCGAAGCTGATGCTGGCGCACACCGCCGAGGCCATGGGTGTCATCGCCGCCGAGACCATCGGGGACGCCGAGACCATGGAACTCGACTACCCGATGATCCCGCGCGCCACCTACTGCCAGCCCCAGATCGCCAGCTTCGGCTGGACCGAGGCGCAGGCCCGCGAGAAGGGCTTCGACGTCAAGGTCGCCAAGTTCCCCTTCGTGGCGAACGGCAAGGCGCACGGCCTCGGCGACGCCACCGGCTTCGTCAAGATCATCGCCGACGGGACGCACGGCGAGATCATCGGCGCCCACCTGATCGGCCCGGACGTCACCGAGCTCCTGCCCGAGCTGACCCTGGCCCAGCAGTGGGACCTCACCGTCCACGAGGTCGCCCGGAACGTCCACGCGCACCCGACGCTCGGCGAGGCCGTGAAGGAAGCGATCCACGGCATCGCGGGACACATGATCAATTTCTGAGTCTCCCCCGGGTCCGGGTGATAGGCACGGAAGGTGCCGACCTCGTGGGACCCCAGCGAAATCCACCCGGGTGGCGAACCGTCCCGACCGATCAGGTCGTGGGTGCGTTCGTCACCCGGTACGCATCTCTGGCTGGCGGTCATCGCGCTCACCAGCCTCGTCGTCGCCCTGTCCCCCGAAGGTCTCGACGCCTCTCTCCTCCAGCGCAGCAGCAGCAATCTCCACCAGCTCGCCCACCGCCCCGTGCGGGCCCTGCTCGGCAGCGCGTTCTGGATCGAGGACCCCGCCGACCTCCTGCTGTACGCGCTCCTCTTCGAGCTGCTCCACGCCCCGGTCGAACGCTGGCTGGGTACGCCGAGATGGCTCTTCACCGTCGCCACGGCCCACATCACTGCGACCCTGATCAGCCAGCAGGTGGTGCTGCTCGCCATCCGCCACCACGACGTGCCGCGCAGCATGGCGCACGTCGTCGACATCGGCGTCAGCTACGGCCTCGCCGCCTCCGCCGGCGTCCTCGCCTACCGCCTCGCCCGGCCCTGGCGCCTGCCCTACCTCGCGGGAGCGGTCGCCTTCTTCCTCGTACCGCTCGCCGCCGACCGTACGTACACCGACCTCGGGCACGCGGTCTCCCTGGCGGTCGGCCTCGCCTGCTACCCGCTGACGCGCTCCCCCCACGGAAAACCGCTCGCACTCGAACGGCGGCCCGGCGCACACTAGTTGCACGGGGGACACGGGGGATCTCCCGGGGCGGCCGCTTCGAGCGCGCGGACTCAGGTCCGCGCGGGCCGTGAACCGCGAAGGCCCGCTCCCCGAAGGGAGCGGGCCTTTCGTACGGTTCCTCGCGCTGCTCAGGCGGCCAGAAGGCGCTCCAGGACGAGCGCGATGCCGTCCTCCTCGTTGGAGGTCGTCACCTCGTCCGCGACCGCCCGCAGCTCCGCGTGCGCGTTGCCCATGGCCACGCCGTGGGCCGCCCAGCCGAACATGGGGATGTCGTTCGGCATGTCGCCGAAGGCGATCGTCTCCGCGGCCTTCACACCCAGCCGGCGCGCCGCCAGCGAGAGGCCCGTCGCCTTGCTGAGGCCGAGCGGGAGGATCTCCACGACGCCCGGCCCCGCCATCACGATGTCCACGAGCCCGCCGACCGTCGCACGGGCGGCCCGCGTCAGCTCGTCGTCCGTCAGCGTCGGGTGCTGGAGGTAGAGCTTGGTCAGCGGCGCCGCCCACAGCTCGGCCGGGTCCTCGTACGGCACGTAGGGCAGCGGCCCCTCGTGGGCCCGGTAGCCGGGGCCCAGCAGGACCTCGCCCTCCAGGCCGTCGCGGCTCGCGGCCAGCGCCAGCGGGCCCACCTCCGCCTCGATCTTGGAGAGCGCGAGCCCCGCGAGCTGCCGGTCCAGGGTCAGCGAGGTGAGGAGCCGGTGCTCCCCCGCGTGGTACACCTGCGCGCCCTGCCCGCACACCGCGATCCCCTCGTAGCCGAGGTCGTCGAGGATGTGCCGGGTCCAGGGCACCGCCCGGCCGGTGACGACGATGTGGGCGGCGCCCGCCGCCGTCGCGGCGGCGAGCGCGTCCCGCGTGCGGCCGGAGATGGACTCGTCGGCCCGCAGCAGCGTGCCGTCGAGGTCCGTCGCGACCAGGCGGTAGGGGAAGGAGCTCACTTGGCGATCGGCTCCAGGAACTCGCGGCCGCCGAGGTAGGGCCGCAGCACCTCCGGCACCCGCACCGAACCGTCGGCCAGCTGGTGGTTCTCCAGGATCGCCACGATCGTGCGCGGTACGGCGCACAGCGTGCCGTTCAGGGTGGCCAGCGGCTGCACGGTCTTCCTGCCGCCCTGCTCGTCGCGCATGCGGACGGAGAGGCGGCGGGCCTGGAAGCTGTCGCAGTTCGAGGCCGAGGTCAGCTCGCGGTACTTGCCCTGCGTCGGGATCCACGCCTCGCAGTCGAACTTGCGGGAGGCGGAGGAGCCGAGGTCACCGGTGGCGACGTCGATGACCTGGAACGGCAGCTCGAGGGCGGTCAGCCACTGCTTCTCCCACTCCAGGAGCCGCTGGTGCTCGGCCTCGGCGTCCTCGGGCGCGACGTACGAGAACATCTCGACCTTGTCGAACTGGTGGACGCGGAAGATGCCCCGGGTGTCCTTGCCGTACGTGCCGGCCTCGCGGCGGAAGCAGGGCGAGAAGCCCGCGTACCGCAGCGGCAGCTTGTCCGCGTCGATGATCTCGTCCATGTGGTACGCCGCGAGGGGGACCTCGGACGTGCCGACGAGGTAGTAGTCGTCCTTCTCCAGGTGGTACACGTTCTCCGCGGCTTGGCCGAGGAAGCCGGTGCCCTCCATGGCGCGCGGGCGGACCAGCGCGGGGGTCAGCATGGGGATGAAGCCGGCCTCGGTGGCCTGGGCGATCGCCGCGTTCACCAGGGCCAGCTCCAGGAGGGCGCCGACGCCGGTCAGGTAGTAGAAGCGCGAGCCGGAGACCTTGGCGCCCCGCTCCACGTCGATGGCGCCGAGCGCCTCGCCGAGCTCCAGGTGGTCCTTGGGCTCGAAGCCCTCCGCCGCGAAGTCGCGGATGGTGCCGTGCGTCTCCAGGACGACGAAGTCCTCCTCGCCGCCCACGGGCACGTCCGTGTGGACGATGTTCCCGAGCTGGAGCAGGAGCCGCTTGGCCGTCTCGTCGGCGTCGTTCTGTTCGGCCTCGGCGGCCTTGACGTCGGTCTTGAGCTGCTCGGCCTTCTTGAGGAGCTCGGCGCGCTCCTCGGGGGTGGCCTTGGGGATCAGCTTGCCGAGCGCCTTCTGCTCGGAGCGGAGCTCGTCGAAGCGGACGCCCGACGACCTGCGCCGCTCATCGGCGGAGAGCAGGGCGTCGACGAGCGCGACGTCCTCTCCACGGGCGCGCTGGGAGGCGCGAACACGGTCGGGGTCCTCACGGAGCAGGCGAAGGTCAATCACCCCACCAGGCTACCGGTGCCCGTTCACCCGCCCCCACCGGATAACGTCACGCGTGTTGTCACGCGTACCGTTTCGCCCGAATTGCCGCCGGTGGAATAGGTGGGACCGGGGGCGGCCCATTCAGTTATCCACAGGCTGTGCGGAAGATCTGTGGACTACGGGAAAGGCCGCGCGGATTCCCGCTCCCAGGCCTGGCAATTCCGTGATCAAACGGCATTCAGGCACTCATTTGGGTGGGAATTGCTCGCCCCGAGGAGTCAGCCGAACAGGAAGTGCTGACGACGGTGCCCTCTCCCGCTGTGGACAGGCGCGTCCGGGCGGGGAGTGGCTAGGGCGATTTGTCGACCTTGTCGGGGCGAGCTGTCGACTTGTCCCCAGGCTGTCGAGGGTGCCTGTGGATAACTCGGATGGGGAAGCGAAAATATGCAGGTAGGACTAGTGGTTCGTACCTGTGGACGACCGCTCCCGTCGCCAGGAGCGTTCCGTCACCATCGGGTCAGGCCCGACCGTCCTGGGTCCTCGCCAACCAGTCGGAGGCCGCCATGAACTCCCCGTCCGAGGTGCCGCGCCGCAGCGCCCGCACGTCCTCGACCGCGACGCCCGCCCTCGGGTACGAGCCGAGGAAGCGCACCTGCGGGCAGATCCGCTTGAGGCCCATCAGCGCCTCGCCGACCCGGCGGTCCGAGATATGGCCCTCGGCGTCCACGGCGAAGCAGTAGTTCCCGATCCCCGCCCCCGTGGGCCGGGACTGGATCAGCATCAGGTTCACCCCGCGCACCGCGAATTCCTGGAGCAGTTCGAGGAGGGCACCCGGATGATCGTCCCCCAGCCACAGCACCACCGAGGTCTTGTCGGCGCCCGTCGGGGCCGCCGGCCGGGCCGGCCGGCCCACGAGCACGAACCGCGTCTCGGCGTTCTCCGCGTCGTGGATCTCCGTGACCAGGGCTTCGAGACCGTACGTCGCCGCCGCGAACTCCCCGGCGAAGGCGGCGTCGAAGCGGCCCTCCTGCACCAGCCGGGCCCCGTCGGCGTTGGAGGCGGCCGACTCCCACACCGCCTCGGGCAGGTTCGCCCGCATCCAGTTCCGGACCTGCGGCTGGGCCACCGGGTGCCCCGTCACCGTCTTGATCTCCGACAGCCTGGTCCCGGGCCGCACGAGCAGCGCGAACGCGATCGGGAGGAGCACCTCGCGGTAGATCATCAGCGGCGCACCGGAGGCCAGCTCGTCCAGGGTCGCGGTCACCCCGCCCTCGACCGAGTTCTCGATCGGGACGAGGGCGGCGGCGGCCTCCCCGTTCCGTACGGCGTCGAGCGCGGCCGGGACCGAGACCATGGGGACGAGTTCCCTCGTCGCGGCCTCGGGCAGCGTACGCAGCGCGGCCTCCGTGAAGGTGCCCTCGGGGCCGAGATACGTGTACCGGTTGGCGGACATACCGTCACCCTAATGGGCCCGGGAGACGCGGACGGCCCGCACGGGGCGTCACGACTCCAGGAGTCGCTGCCCCACGTACTCGCCCTCGGCGGGGCCGCCCGGCACGGCGAAGAGACCGCTCGCCTCGTGACGGATGAACGCCGACAGCGCGTCCCCCCGGTCGAGCTTGCGCTGCACCGGGACGAACCCCCGCAACGGATCCGCCTGCCAGCAGACGAAGAGGAGACCGGCGTCCGGCGTCCCGTCAGGACCGATACCGTCGTGGAAGGAGAACGGCCTGCGCAGCATCGCCGCCCCGCCGTTCTGTTCGGGGGCGGAGATCCGGGAGTGCGCGTTGTCCGGGATGACCGTCTGCCCGTCCGGGCCGCGCTTGTCCAGGTCCAGCTCGGTGGTCTCCGTACCACCGGTCAGCGGGGCCCCGTCGGACTTCCTGCGCCCGATCACCTTCTCCTGCCGGTCGAGCGTCAGCTTCTCCCAGTCGTCGAGCAGCATCCGGATCCGGCGCACCACCGCGTACGAGCCGCCGGCCATCCACGCCTCCGCGCCGGTGGCCCCCGCCGGGACGAAGATCCGCCGGTCGAAGTCGGAGTCGGTCACCTTCGGATTGCCCGTGCCGTCGACCTGGCCCATCAGGTTGCGTGCGGTCATCGGCTTCGCGGTGGCGCCGGCCGAGCGGTTGAAACCGTTCATCTGCCAGCGGACCCGGGCCGCGTCGCCCGCGTCCTTCTGGAGCGCCCGCAGCGCGTGGAAGGCGACGAGTGCGTCGTCGGCACCGATCTGCACCCACAGGTCGCCCTCGGAGCGCCGGGGATCCAGGGCGTCGGCGGAGAAGGCGGGCAGCGGGTCGAGCCCGGCGGGGCGGCGCGCCACGAGCCCGGTGCGGTCGAAGAACGTACGGCCGAAGCCGAAGGTGACGGTGAGGGAGGAAGGGCCCGCGTCGAGCGCGATCCCGGTGTCGTCGGCCGGGACCCCGCCCGACATCACCGCCTTCGCCGTCGCCGACCAGCGGCGCAGCAGAGCGACGGCCTCCTTGCGGCCGGCTCCCGGCGCGAGGTCGAAGGCGACCAGATGCCCCCGGGACTGGAGCGGGGTGGTGATACCGGCCTGATGTTTCCCGTGAAACATCACCTCGGTCGCGCCGACCGAGGTGAGCGCCGGGGCGCCACCGGCCCCGGTCGCGGCGGGAGTGGAATCGCCCGACACGGCCGTGGTGACCCCGACACCGCCGGCGGCGCCGATGACGAGTCCGGCCGCGCCGGCCGCGCCGACGGTGCCGAGCAGACGCCGCCGGGAGATCTCAGGATTGTCGTTCTCGGTCACGGGTCAGCCGATCTTCACGTTCTTGTCGATGGTGGTCTGGTCGATGTCGGAGGTACGGACGGTCACCTGGATCCGCCACTCCCCGGGCATCGGGATCTGGACGCCGCCTGCGCTCCAGTGTCCGGTCTGGATCCGGTCGGGGGCGACGGGCAGGGGGCCGACGTCCTTCGACTCCAGGGTGAAGGCGACCTTGATCTCGGGGACGTCCAGCGGCTTGCCGTTGGGGCGCTCGACGTAGAGGTGCAGGGCGTTGGCACCGGTGCGACCGGGGTCGAGGCTCAGCCGGACGACGCCCTTGCCGTCGACGCCCCCGGTGTCGAAGGGCAGCCGGATGTCGACGGGCCGGTCGGGCACGGCGGCCGGGCCGGAGGCGGCGGTGCCCCGCGCGGCCTCCTCCTCGGTGCGGCCGGGCTCGGTCGAGGTGAGGACGGTGGTCACGGCGAGGAGCACGACGGCGACCGCGGCCTCGGTCAGGACCGAGCGGCGCAGCCCGGACCGCTCGGGGTCGGCGTCCCGCTCCCGTTTGCGCCGCGCGGTGGCGACGGCGGCCCGCTGCCGGGCGAGCTGAGCGGCCCGCTCGGGGTCGGCGGCCAGAGGCGCGTCGGTCGCGTCGGTCGCATCGGCCGCGTCGCCCGCGTCGCCCGCGACGGCATCTTCGGCCTTCCCGACCCCCTCGGCTTCCTCCGCCTCCTCGGCTTCCTCCGCCTCCTCGGCTTCCTCCGCCTCCTCGGCTTCCTCCGCCTCCTCTGCGTCCTTCGCGTCCTCCGCCGTGGACTCCTCGGCTCCTTCGCTCTTCTCCGTCGGGGTCGGGTCGGCGAGGCGCTGGATCCATCGGCGGGAGATCCACGCGATGCCCAGGAGGACGCATATCAGGCCGATCTTGACCAGGAGCAGCTGCCCGTAGCGCGTCCCGGTCAGTGCCGACCAGGAGCCGACCTGGCGCCAGGACTGGTAGAGCCCGGTGGCCGCGAGGACGGCCACGGAGCCGAAGGCCACCTTGGAGAAGCGCTCGACCGCCGCGCGTTCGACGGACGGCGCCCGGTAGAGCGCCACGAGCAGCACCGTGAGACCGCCGAGCCAGGCGGCGACCGCGAGGAGGTGCAGGATGTCGACCGGCATGGCGATCCCCGGCTGGAGGCCGGTCGAGGCGTGCTCGGCCAGGGCCCAGGTGCCCGCGATGCCCGCCGCGACGACGGTGCCGCCGATGCCGAGCCCGAAGGCGAGGTCCTTCTTCTCCTTCGGGTCGGTGCGGCGGGCGTAGGCACCGAAGAGGACGGCCACGAAGAGCGCGGCCGCGCCGAGCAGCAGCAGCCGGGACGTGAGCGCCGCCCCGGTCTTCGTCTCGAGGACGGACTTCAGGCCCGCCAGGTCGAAGGCGTCGGAGAGTTCGCCGGAGCCGGTGTACGGATTGCGCAGGAGCAGCATGGCGAGGGTGGCGCCGGTGAGCGTCAGCCAGCCCCGGACCACGGTCTGCTGGACGGGCCGGACGCTCGCGCCGCGCGGCCAGCAGGCCAGGACGAAGGCGCCGCCGCCGACGAGGACGGCGAAACCGGCGTACGAGAGGTAGCGCGCGACGCCGTAGAGGGTGCCGACGAGCCCGCCGCCCGCCGTCCGGTCGGGCAGGGCGACGGTGGTCGTGGAGGGGGCGCCGATGGAGAAGGTGAAGGCGCCGGAGATGGGGTGGCTGTCGGCCGAGACGGTCTGCCACGCCACCGTGTACGTGCCGTCGGGCAGCCCGGCGCGCAGGCCCACGCCGTAGCGGACGATGGAGCCGCTGCACAGATCGCGTATCTCGCCGGTGTCGGCCCGCCGGCCCGCCGGGTCGAGGACCCGGATCGAGTCGGCGCTCATGGCGACCTGTTCGGAGAAGGTGAGGTTGACCTCCTTGGGAGCGGTGGCGACCACCGCCCCGTCCTTGGGATCGCTTCCGGTCAGCGCCGCGTGCGCGGACGCGGGGGCGGCACCGACGAGCAGCGTGCCGAGCAGCGCGGCCGCGAGGATCAGCAGCCGGGCCAGGGCGGTACCGAGGCGCGGGGCGGTGGTTGTCATCTCTGGGTCACTCCGTCAGTTCTCTCGGAACTCCGTCAACGCGCTCAGTGCTGCCGCGGGTTGTGGCCGGCGGCCTCGACGGGAAGCTCGACCTTGATGGGGTCGGACTTCTCGAAGTGGAGCTCGATGCTGACCTTCTCGCCCTGCTTGGGCTGCTTCTTCAGCTCCATGAACATGATGTGGTTGCCACCGCGTTCCAGGGAGAGGGTGCCGCCCGCGGGGATGTCGAAGGACTTCACCTCCTGCATCTTCTGGTTCTTCGTCTCGTGGATGGTGACGTCGTCCGAGATCGGGCTGGTGACGGAGGTGAGCTTGTCCGCCGTGTCGCTGTCGTTGGTGATGGTGAGGAAACCACCGGCCATGTCCAGCACCGGCTGCGGCATGAACGCGCCGCTGACCTTCAGCTCGGGCGTTCCGCCGCCGGACGAGGACGAGCACCCGGTCAGCGCGAGAGCGGCGGTGAGCGCCACGGCCGCGGACAGGGTGGTGGTGCGGCGGTTCACGGGTTCTCCCCCTTGATGAGCTTCGGCAGGTCCTTGGCGTAGTCGTCGATGGTCGCGTCCTCGCCGTACAGGACGTAGCCCTGGTCGGTCGTGGGCGAGAAGGCGATCACCTGGGCTCCGTGCATGGAGACGACTTTGCCGTCCTTCTCCTTCTTCGGCGGGTCGATGCCGATGCCGATCTGCCGGGCGCCCGCCTGGATGGTGGAGAACGCGCCGGTGAGACCGGTGAAGGAGGGGTCGCCTGCGGCGGGCAGCCACTTGGCGAGCTCGGCGGAGGTGTCCCGCTCGGGGTCGGTGGTGACGAAGACGACCTGGAGCTTGTCCTGGTCGGCCTTGGGGAGCTGCTTCTTGGCGATGGCGATGTTGCTCATCGTCATGGGGCAGACGTCGGGGCAGTGGGTGTAGCCGAAGTAGATGAGCGTCGGCTTGCCCTTGGTGCGCTCCCGCAGGTCGTACTTCTCCCCCTTGGTGTCGGTGAGGACGAGCGCCGGCTTGGTGAACGGACGGTCGAGGACGGTGGCGGCCTTGGTGGAGTCGCTGCCACCGGAGACCTCGACGATCGCGCCGGAGCCCTGGCCGGTGGTCTTGTCGTCGTTGCCGCCGAGGCCGACGGCCGCGGTGATGCCGAGCGCGGCGACGATGGCGGCCGCGGCGACGATCAGGGGGGTGCGACGGCTCGGAGAGGATGTCTTCTCTGCGGACATGCTGTTTCTTTCCGCTTCTTTCCTGGGTTTCAGGGGTGAGGTGCGGCCCGCTGTCAGAGCGAGCGGCGGCGGCCGGCGAGGACACCGAACGCGACGCCGGCGACACCGACGAGGATGCCGATGACACCGAGGATCCGGGCCGTGGTGTCGGAGGAGTCGGCGGCGGCCGTCTCCTTGTGCGACGCGGTCCTGTCCTCGTGACCGGCCTTCTCGTCCGCCGTGGCGGAGGGGGAGGCGGTCGGGGTGGCGGCACCGCCGTGGTGGTCGTCGGAGGCGGCGGAGAGCTTCAGGACGGGGGCGGGGTTCTGCGGCTCCTCCGCGCCCTCCTTCTGCTCCTCGATCCAGCGCACGACCTCCTTGTTGTCGTAGGTCTGGACCGCCTTCAGGACCAGCTGGTCGACGTCCTCGGGCAGCCGGCCGAGGGAGAGCGGGAACTGCTGGAACTGGCCGGGGCCGATCTTCGAACCGTCAGCGGTCCAGGTGACCTTGGAGACGGCCTCGTTGATCTTCTTGCCGTGCAGCTCCAGCGGCTTGGCGAGCTTGCTCCTGGTCACCTCGGCCTTCCAGCCGGGGACGGGCTGCGGCATGACGGAGGCGAGCGGGTGGTCGAGCGGGAAGTTGACCTCGACCTTCACGGTGGAGGCGTTGTCGCGTTCGTTCGGGACCTTGATGTTGACGGTCGCGTAGCCACCCTTGGCGGCCTCGCCCTGCGGCTGCACGCTCACGTGCGCGAAGGCCGTGCCGGACAGCAGCACGACGGAGGAGAGGGCGATGCCACCGGCGAGGGCGACACGGGAAGCGGAGACACGGGAGACGGAGACACGGGAATCGGTCATGGCAGAAGACACTCCAGCTCGGAGAAGGACGGTGGAGTCCGGCACGCCGAAGGAAGGTGAACCACGGGCGTGCGGACGATCGCGGTCCACGCTCCCGAGGAGCGGACCGCGGCGGACCGCGTCGATCTGCGTCGGCCTGGGGTCAGGCCGCGAGGACGCAGGCGGCGGCCGGCGGGCCGCGTCTGATCACCGTGTCCTCGAGAGCCGCGACCACCGGCGGTGGCGAGGTGCCGAAGGCCGTACGGACCGCCCGTCCGGGCCCGGTGCTCGGAGCCGTCGACAGTCCGGCGAGCAACGCCCGTACGAGTCGGAGCGCGGCCCGAAGGGCGCGGACCAGGGCGCACTCGGCGAGCTCCGTCGCGCCCTGCTCGGAGAGCTCGACCAGGCGGCTGAGGGCGCGGTCCCCGCGGCGCAGCAGCCAGCCCGTGGCGAGGGCGGCGAGCAGATGGCCGAGGAGCATGGGAAGGCCGGGCAGCAGCTCACCGGCGGGCGTAGCCGCCGTGGCGGCCGTGTGGCCCGCGTGGGCGTGGACGCCCGCCGAGGCGCCTGCCGCCGGGTCGAGTCCGGCGTCGCGCAGGATCCTGGCGGCGTCGGCGGAGTCCAGGGACCCCGCGCCCGCTCCGCAGACCAGCCGGGCGGCCATCCGGATGAGGGCGTCGTCCGCCCCGGGGACCGGTCCGAACCGGCGCTGTCCGAGGCCGAAGAGGACGTGCAGGCCGAGCTGTCCCCCCGCGAGGGCGCCGACGACGAAGCCGAGGGAACGCTCGCGTCCGGTGACGAGGACGGTGATGCCGAAGACGCCGAGGAACCCGGCGAGCAGGCTCCACAGGGCGAGCCCCGCGCAGGCGGCGAGGGCGTGCCCGAGCGCGGCCAGCACGACGCAGACCGCGGTGAACACCGCGGCCCTCAGCAGCCGTGGAGCGAGCGCGGGGGCATTCATGGCGGGCCCATCATCGCACCAGCGCCCCCACCGGCACGCGGCAGGTCCATAAGGTCGTTCTTGGGGGCCTTCGGGGTGACATACACCGGCGCATTGGCCCAGTGCATCCGCCGAACGGGCGCTCCTGTCGCCCTCGGGGGCTTACGAAGCGTCGTCCGCGGCAATACGTAGAGGTATGTCGAGCCGCTACCGGGAGGCCGGAGCATGAGCATCTGGTGGTCACTCCATCTGCGGCGCGAGGCGGCGAGCGTGCCGCTCGCCCGGCGGCTTCTGATGGGGACGATGGAGACGGCGGGCGTCGATCCCGACGTGTCCTACGAGCTGTCGGTCGCGCTGACCGAGGCGTGCGCCAATGCGGTGGAGCACGGCGGCGGCGTGGGACGGGGCCGCCCGCACGGGGCGCCGACGGGGGCGTACCGGGTCACGGCGTACCTGGACGGCGAGACCTGTCGGATCGAGGTGGCCGATTCGGGTCCTGGATTTCCCGGCGCCGAAGCGCCGACCGCCTCGCCGGACGCCGAGAACGGCCGGGGGATGCGGCTGATCGAGGAGCTCGCGGATCATGTGCACTTCGGCAACCGGTCGGGCCGGGGCGGCGCCGTGGTCAGCTTCGACAAGATCCTGAAGTGGAAGGACACCCCGTCTCTCCTGCTGGCGTGAGGTCCCGGACGACGTGACGGACGTCCCCGGTGTGCCGTCCCCGAAGAGGGGAAGGGCCCCCGCCGGTCGGTCGACGAGGGCCCTTCGGTTCCAACGTACGCCGTGATCAGCCCTTCAGCGCTGCCATCCACGCCTCGACCTCGTCGGCCCGGCGCGGCAGCCCCTCGGACAGGTTCCGGTTGCCGTCCTCGGTGACGAGGATGTCGTCCTCGATCCGGACGCCGATGCCGCGGTACTCCTCCGGCACGGTCAGGTCGTCGGCCTGGAAGTACAGACCCGGCTCGACGGTCAGGCACATGCCCGGCGCCAGCGTCGTGTCGACATAGGCCTCGGTGCGCGCGGCGGCGCAGTCGTGGACGTCCATGCCGAGCATGTGGCCGGTGCCGTGGAGGGTCCAGCGGCGCTGGAGGCCCAGCTCCAGGACGCGCTCGACCGGGCCCTCGACGAGGCCCCACTCGACGAGCTTCTCGGTGAGGACGCGCTGGGCGGCGTCGTGGAAGTCGCGGTAGGCGGCGCCGGGCTTCACCGCGGCGATGCCGGCCTCCTGCGCCTCGTACACGGCGTCGTAGATCTTGCGCTGGAGGTCGGTGTACCGGCCGTTGATCGGCAGGGTGCGGGTGATGTCGGCGGTGTAGAGCTCGGTGGTCTCCACGCCGGCGTCGAGCAGCAGCAGGTCGCCCGAGCGCACGTCGCCGTCGTTGCGCACCCAGTGGAGGGTGGTGGCGTGGGGTCCGGCGGCGCAGATGGAGCCGTAGCCGATGTCGTTGCCCTCGACGCGGGCGCGCAGGAAGAAGGTTCCCTCGATGTAGCGCTCGCTGGTGGCCTCGGCCTTGTCGAGGACCTTGACGACGTCCTCGAAACCGCGGGCGGTCGCGGCGCAGGCCTTCTCCAGCTCGGCGATCTCGAAGGAGTCCTTGACGAGCCGGGCCTCGGAGAGGAAGACGCGGAGTTCCTCGTCGCGCTCGGCGGTGACCTTGTCGGTCAGCGCGGCCTCGATGCCGGCGTCGTGGCCGCGGACGTTGCGGACGGGGCCGGTGGCCTCGCGCAGGGCGCCGGCGAGCTCGCGTACGTCCTTCGCCGAAATGCCGAGGAGCTGCTCGGCCTCGGTGAGGGAGTGGCGGCGGCCGACCCACAGCTCGCCCTGGCCGTCGAGCCAGAACTCGCCGTTGCCGCGGTCGGAGCGCGGCAGCAGGTAGATCGTCGCCTCGTGGCCGCCCGGGGTGGGTTCCAGGACGAGGACGCCGTCCTGCGTCTGGTCGCCGGTGAGGTAGGCGTACTCCGTGGAGGCACGGAAGCTGTACTCGGTGTCGTTCGACCGGGTCTTCAGATTGCCGGCGGGGATCACCAGGCGCTCGCCGGGGAAGCGGGCGGACAGCGCGGCGCGGCGCGCGGCGGTCTTGTCGGCCTGGGCGATCGGCTCCAGACCACGCAGCTCGGTGTCGGCCCAGCCGGACTTCATGTTCTCGGCCAGCTCGTCGGACACGCCCGGGTACAGGCCGTTCTTCCGCTGCTTGATCGCCTGCTCTTCGGTCTCTTCCGGGGTCTCCGGCATGAGCTCCTCGGCCACGGGTCTGCCTCCTCTTGGTACGACACTGAACCCCCACCATCGTACGGTCGTACGGAAGGGGGCCCAGGGCCGGAAGACCCATTACCGCTGTGTCACCCGCCGGTCACTCGAACCGGGCGGCGAGCAGGACCACGTCCTCTCCGTCCACGGCCGAGCCGAGGCCCTCGGGCAGCAGGCTCCGCAGGACGTGGTCCGCGACGGCGCCGGGGTCGCCCCGGTCGGCCTTCGGTACGCTCGCGGCCGCCGCGTGGAGGCGGGCGAAGGCGCGGTCCATCGCGTCGCCGGTACGCCGCAGGAGCCCGTCGGTGTAGAGAAGCACCGTTTCTCCGGGTGCCGGGGACAGCTCCACGCTCGGCGCCTCCCAGCAGGAGAGCATCCCGAGCGGGGCCGAGAGCGAGGTCTCGACGAACTCGGTGCGCCGTTCGCCGACGACCAGCGGCGGGGCGTGCCCGGCTCCGGCGAGGACGATCCGGCGTCGGGCGGGCTCGGCGTACGCGAAGAGCGCGGTCGCCGAGCGGGCGGGTTCGGTGAGCCGGAGCAGGAGCTCCAGGTCGGAGAGGACGGCGACGGGGTCCTCGCCCTCCATCACCGCGTACGCCCGCAGCGAGGCGCGCAGCCGGCCCATGGCGGCGAGCGCGCTGGGCCCGGTCCCGGAGACGGAGCCGACGGAGAGCCCGAGCGCGCCCTCGGGCAGCGGCAGCGCGTCGTACCAGTCGCCGCCGCCCTGGGGCCCGGTGCGGTGGCGGGCGGCGAGCTGGACGCCGGGGACGCGGGGGAGGCGGGTGGGGAGCAGTTCCTCGGCGATGGTGGTGACCTGGACGCGGGCGCGTTCGACCTGGAGGAGCCGGGCGACGTGCTCGGTGGCGAAGCGGCCGTACAGCCCGATGAGGTGGCGCTGGCGGTTGTTGGGCTCGGCGGGCTCGTCGTAGAGCCAGACGGCGGCGCCGAGCCGGCCGGCGTCCTCGGTGGCGAGGGGGAGGGCGTAGCTGGCGGCGTAGCCGAGGCGGGCGGCGACCTCGCGGTGGCGCGGGTGGAGGCCCTCCTCGGTGCGGACGTCGCGGATGGCGATCGGGTCGGGGACCCGCTCGGGGTGGCCGGGGTCGGGGATGCCGTCGAGGAGGCGGCCGTAGCTGCTGGTGCCGCGCGGGACGGTCTCGATGGTGCCGAGGTCGGAGTGGGCGAGGCCGAGGCCGATGGTGGTGGCGGGGCCGAGTCCGTCGGCCGGTTCGAGGACGGCCATTCCGCGGCGGGCGCCGACGAGGGCGGCGCCGGCCCCGAGCACCTCGCGGAGGGCCTCGTCGAGGGAGGCGGTGCGGATGAGGCGCTCGGTGAGTTCGTGCAGGGTGGTGAGGTCGGAGACCCAGGTGGCGAGCCTGTCCTGGATCAGCGCCCCGGGTGGGGGGACCGTGTCGGAGGGTGGCGCCGCCGCCGGTACCCCGGGGAGAGGCGTCGTAGTGTGCGGGGGCCCGGAAGCTGTGGAATCGATTCCAGCCACTTTCGGCAGGTGTGGGGCGCTCATGTCAGTCGGCTTTCCGACCGGTGCGTTTGACGCCATAGCATCGCAAACCCCCATGTCATCCTGCGCCGCTCGATGCATCCACATGTACACGCACCAGAGGAGCGATGTCCAGCATTGTCCCCATGGGACTTGTGGTGTCCGTGGGGTTGTCCACGAGGTGGTGCGCAAGGGTTGAAGTCCGCGAGAAGTTGGCCGAAAATTATCCCCGGTGTGCACCTTTAGCGGTCGACTGGCGTCGTTTGAAGGCGCGTCATTCCGAGCGTGCTGGGTACGTAATCGGTGACAGGCAGGGGCAGTTGGAACTGCCCCGGAACGGGACGCGGGTCCCCGGCGTCTCTCATGCCACAGGCCGCAGCCCGTCATCGAGTGGCGGGGAACGTGTTCTGACCGCCCTGGCTCCGACCCGGCTCCATCTCGTTCTGACCTGGCTCCACCCCCACGGGTGGCCGTCACTCCGCCGGAGCGGTACGCGCTGATACGCACGGTGAAAAGTCCTGCACATGGTGTGATGTGGATTCGGCGTTCAACGGAAAGGAACGAGCGCTCATGCGCGAGATCCTCGGAAGGCGACGCATGTTCCGGTTCCGACGGAAGGCGAGGACCGCCCGGCGTGACGCAGCGGTCACCTTCGCCGAATGGAACTGGCCCGTCCTGCCGGGAGCAGGTCTGAGAGCGACGAACCGTATCGGCACGGGGGCCGCCGCCTGCTCCTGCCCCGACCCCGACTGTGTGGTGCCCGGCGCCCACCCCTTCGACCCTGGACTGCTCGCGGCCACCACGGACGAGCGGATGATCCGCTGGTGGTGGACCCGGCGCCCGGACGCCCCGGTGGTCCTCGCCACGGGCGGCAGCGCGCCCTGCGCGGTCAGCCTGCCCGCGGCGGCGGGCGCACGGGCGCTCGCCGCGCTCGACGCGTCGGGCATGCGGCTCGGCCCGGTGGTGGCGACCCCGACGCGGTGGTCGATCCTCGTCGCCCCGTACGGCCTCGAACGGCTCGGCGAGCTGCTGTACGCGAAGGACAGCGTGCCGAGTTCGCTGCGGTTCCATGGAGAGGGCGGCTATCTACTCCTGCCCCCCTCCGTCGCCGGGACCGGACAGGTCCAGTGGGAACGGGCGCCGCTCGCGGGCTCGGCCCGGCCGTGGCTGCCGGACGTGGAGGCGGTGGTCGACGCCCTGGTGGAGGCGAGCACCAGCGCCCCGGACGGCGGAAGCCGACTCGCGTACTGACGGGGGACCGGGGCCGGAGGTCCGGGGCTTCGGTCGTTCACCCGAAGGGGTGCGTCCCGGCCCCACTTCTCCGGGAAACGCGCGTGCGGCCGGCCGGAGGGGCGCCGGCCGCCGCTATGTTCACCCCACCGTTCGAGATCTCCAGCCGAGCAGGAGCAGGTGGGACGCATGAGTCCGGTGAACCTCCGCGTGATCGGACTCGGGGCCGCCGTCACGGTCGCCGTCCTGCTGCCGCTCGTCGCGACGGCGGGGCCGACGGGGCCGGCGGGCGATCCCGTACGACCCGCCGACACGGCTGACGGGAAGGCGGGGGGTCTGCTGCCGGGCCTCGGCCTCGGGTCCCGCACACCGGCGTCGCCCCCGACCGGCACCGCCCCGAGTGCCCCGGGCCCTGCTTCGTCCGTTGCTGCCCCCGTTCCTTCCGCCCCTCCCGTCTCCTCCGCCCCGGTGTCCCCGGAGCGGGTCTCGCGGTGTGGGCCGGAACTCGCCTCTCCCGACGGCGTCGAGGCGCAGACCTGCGTACTGGCCGAGGGCCCCGACACCTGGGCGCGTACGTACTACCGGAACGCCACCGGCCAGGAACTCGACGCGTTTCTGACCCTCATGGCCCCCGGCGGACGGACGGTGCAGGTCCGCTGCCGGGTCCCCGCGCAGGACGAACCGGGGACCTGTGAAACGCCCGGGGAGCGCGGTAAGGGCGAGGCCACGGCGTATACGGCGGTCGCGGAATTCGCGGGCACGGGCGAGGGCGACAGCACTCCGCTGCTGCTGCGGGCGGGCAGCAACACGGCGGATGGGGAGGGAAGTTGAAGGTCGACGCTCCGGACTCTGCCGGAAGCGGACATGGAAAGGCCCGATCGCTGGCGACGGGGGATGCACCAGCGACCGGGCTTCCAGAACGGTAACAAGAGATCTGCTGTTCGCAAATTCGATCTCGGTTATTCGGACAGGGATTTACCCGTCCGCCGACCGGGTTGTGGCGGAAGTCACCGACCGGTCGGTCTGTCAGTCACCGATACCACGCGGGGCATCAGCTGAGAGTCACCTGACGGTTCGTGAGGCCACCGCGCGCCCGCCGCTCCTCCGCGGTGAGCGGGGCGTCCGAGGCGAGCGCCCCGGCCAGCCGCTCGGCGAACTCGGCGGCCGGCTTCTCGCACTCCTCGGCGGTCATCGACGTCGGCAGGTCCCAGACCGGCACCATCAGACCGTGGGCACGGAACGAACCGACGAGCCGGGTGTCCGCACCGATGGAGGTGCCGTCGCCGGCCTGGAGGCGGGCGAGCGCGTCGAGGAGCTTCTCCTCCGGGTACGGCATGACCCAGCGCAGGTGGTTCTTGTCCGGGGTCTCGCACCAGTACGCGGAGTCCACGCTCGTCAGCTTGACGGTCGGGATCGCTGCCGCGTTGGCCCGCTCCAGGGAGGCGGCGACCTCCGGGTCGGCGCCGTCGGCGGACTGCGGGATCCAGAACTCGAAGCCCGAGTGGACCTCGGGCGCGAAGGCGGCGTCCGCGTCCAGCAGGTCCTGCAGACGCGGGCCCTCGGCGGGCACCCGGCGCGGCGGGACGGGGGTGCCCGGCTCGGTCTCCAGGGCACGCTGGAGCGTGTCGGCGAGGTCGCGGGCCAGGTCGCCGGAGGTGGAGTCGTTCTGCAGGGCGAGCAGGACGGAGCCGTCGTCGCGGCGCAGAGCCGGCCACGCCATCGGCAGCACGGTCGCGAGGGTCACGGAGGGCACGCCCTCCGGGAGCCCGCCCTTCAGGGTGAGGGGCACGGTGGCGGCGGGCACCAGCTCGCGCAGCGCGACCCAGTCGCACTCGCCGGGCAGCCCCTCGAAGGGGCGCTGGACGAGCTCGGTCACGGCGTGCGCGGCGGCCCGGCCGTGACACGCCTTGTAGCGGCGGCCCGAACCGCACGGGCACGGCTCGCGGGCGCCGACGACCGGGATCTCCCCGCTCGTGACCTGTGCCTGGCCGGTCTTGCCGGCCTTCGTCTGGGGGCGCTTCTTGGCCATGGTGTGGCTTTCTCCCGATCGCGGCGGTGCGGTGCTTGTTCCGGGCGCGAGCCTAGCCGCACCGGGCACCGACACCCCTCAGGCGGGGCGCGCCCCCGCCGGGGCCGCGGCGACGGACGCGTACGGCCGCCGCCCCGCACACCGCGCGCGTGTCAGTCGAGGTCGTCGTACGCGTCCAGGATGTCGAAGCGCGAGCCGCCGCCGACCCGGGCCGCGAAGTCCTCGCGGCGATGTCCCTCGGTGACCACCACCCAGACCGTGACCTCGCCGGTCGCGCTGTCCCGTACGCCCCAGTCCTGGGCCAGCGCGCTGATGATGTTCAGCCCGCGGCCTCCCCGTGCGGTGACCGAGGGCGTCGACGGAACGGGTCTGGTCGGACCACCGCCGTCCGTCACCTCGACCCGCAGGCCGCCCGCGGAGTCCACCCGCCAGGCCGCCCGCACATCTCCGTCGCCCCGATCCGCCCGCCCCAGCGGCCTGCCGTACCGGCAGGCATTGCTGAGCAGTTCGGAAAGGATCAGCACCGCGTCGTCGACGACCGAATCGGACACCCCGCTGCGGTACAGCTCGTCCCGCATCCGGTGCCTCGCCTCACCCACGCCCGCCGGGCCATGAGGTACGGCCATGCTCGACGACGTGGGCACCTCTTGTGCCACCACCAACGCCACCCCCGAGACCTCCTTTGCCCCACGCACGGTGTGGATGCCCCAATGGCCTGGACCGGAAACCGGCCAATCCGCGTGGGATGAGGCACTCGTGACGATCGCGTAGGTACCGAACGCGCCGGTGCACGCCCTGCGCGACCCGTAAACCTCTCGTAAACCCTTGTGACGTAAGGGAGAAGAGAGGCTGCGGGGGCGGTAAAGGGCGGTGGCGCGGGTCAGTCGCGACCCAGTTGGGAGAGCACCTGCTTCGGACGGTTCGTGATGATCGCGTCCACCCCGAGGCGCTCGCAGAGCTCGACGTCCTCGGCCTCGTCGACCGTCCAGACGTGGACCGGGTGCCCGGCCTTCCGGAGCCGAAGGATCACGGCGGGGTGGTGCCGGACGATCCGGATCGAAGGGCCGGCGATGAGCGCGCCCGTGGGAAGTCGTCCGTCACGCATGCGCGGAGTGACGAACTGGGCCAGGGAGACGGTGGGGAGCGTCGGCGCGGCGACGGCGATCCGCTGGAGGGAGCGGGCCGAGAAGCTCATGACGCGTACGGGGGATTCGTCGGGGGACGCGGGCGCGTGGAGGTCGAAACGCTTGAGGAGCTGGAGGAGCCGTTCCTCGACCTGGCCGGCCCAGCGGGTGGGGTGCTTGGTCTCGATGGCCAGCTCGACCCGGCGCCCCGCGTCGGACACCAGCTCCAGGAGGCGCTCCAGCGTGAGGACGGAGGTGGACCCGGGGGCGCGCCGGTCGGGGCTCTCGCCGGAGTCCTCGCGGCCCTTCCAGATGCCGAAGTCGAGGGCGGCGAGATCGGCGAGTTCGAGGGCGGAGACGGCACCACGGCCGTTCGACGTGCGGTCGACGCGCCGGTCGTGGACGCAGACGAGATGGCCGTCGGCGGTGAGCCGGACGTCGCACTCCAGGGCGTCGGCGCCGTCCTCGATGGCCTTCACATAGGCGGCCAGGGTGTGTTCCGGTGCGTCCTCGGAGGCTCCACGGTGGGCGACGACCTGGAGGGGGACGCGGTTCGGGTGCTGCCGTGCGTGAGTCACGGCGTCATGGTGCCATTGGCGGGGCGACGCGGGCGCACCGGAAGGCGTCCGTTCTGCCCGTATATAAAGGAAGAGGTGCGAACGCACAGCTCCGCCTTACAGTGCCCTGACGCCCGGTGGGAAAAGCTGGTGCAGCACCCTGGAACCCGTAGGTGACCCCGTAGGCACCACCACCCCGCGCAGTCAACGAGGAGAGCGAGCTGTGAGCACCGAGAACGAGGGCACGGCGGTTCCGGCGGACCCGGCTGCCCCGTCCGCCCCGCCGACACCTCCCTCCACGACGCCGGACCGGGCGACGACGCAGCACCCGACGCAGCCGCAGACCTCGCCGCCCCCGCCGGCAGCCGCCCCGACGTCCACCCCTGCCCCCGAGGCGATGGCGGCGGCCCCCGCTTCCACCGCCGCCCCTGCCCACGCCCCGGCTCCCGCTCCCGCGGCGGCGGGGGGCTGGCCGCCGCCTCCGCCGACCGTGCCGGCCTGGGGCACCCCGCCCCCGCCGGCGGCCCCGGCCCCCGGCTCACCGCGCAAGCGGACCGGCGGGCTCGTGGCGGCCGTCCTCGCGGCGGCGCTGCTCGCGGGCGGCATCGGCGGCGGTGTCGGCTACTGGGCCGCCGAGCGAGGCGACGACGGCGTCAGCTCGACGACGGTCTCCTCCGGCGAGGCCCCGGCCGCCTTCAAGCGGGAACCGGGCACGGTCGCGGCGGTCGCGGCGAAGGCCCTGCCGAGCGTCGTCACGATCCAGGCGAAGTCCGGCGCCGCGCAGGGCGAGGGCGAGGGTGGTACGGGCACGGGCTTCGTGTACGACCAGGAGGGCCACATCGTCACCAACAACCACGTGGTGGCGTCGGCGGCGGAGGGCGGCACGCTCTCCGTGACGTTCCCTGACGGCAAGGCGTACGACGCGGAGGTCGTCGGCCGGGCCGAGGGCTACGACGTGGCCGTACTGAAGCTCACGAACGCGCCGAAGGGGCTGAAGCCGCTGCCGCTCGGCGACTCGGACAAGGTGGCCGTGGGCGACTCGACGATCGCGATCGGAGCGCCGTTCGGTCTGTCCAACACCGTGACGACGGGCATCATCAGCGCCAAGAACCGTCCGGTCGCCTCGGGTGACGGCTCCGGCGGCGGCAACTCGTACATGAGCGCCCTGCAGACGGACGCGTCGATCAACCCGGGCAACTCCGGCGGCCCGCTCCTGGACGCGAGCGGCGCGGTGATCGGCATCAACTCGGCCATCCAGTCCACGGGCAGCGGCTTCGGCCAGTCCCAGGCGGGCTCGATCGGCCTGGGCTTCGCGATCCCGGTGAACCAGGCGAAGAACGTGGCCCAGCAGCTGATCAAGACCGGCAAGCCGGTCTACCCGGTGATCGGCGCGACGGTGAACATGAACGAGAGGGGCGAGGGCGCCACGATCGCCTCCCAGGGCTCGGGCGGCACCCCCTCGGTCGTCCCCGACGGCCCCGCGGCGAAGGCGGGCCTGAAGGCGGGCGACGTGATCACGGGCTTCGGCGACCGCCAGATCGACAGCGGCCCGACCCTGATCAGCGAGATCTGGACCCACGAGCCGGGCGACTCCGTCAAGATCACCTACGAACGCGACGGAAAGACCTCCACGACCACGGTCACCCTCGGCGAACGCACCGGCGACAACTGACCGGCTAGGCTGTCCCCCGCGCCGTCCGTGGACACACCGACGGCGCGGGGTGGGTTGCCCGAGCGGCCTAAGGGAACGGTCTTGAAAACCGTCGTGGCGCGAGTCACCGTGGGTTCAAATCCCACACCCACCGCAGCGGAACGGCCCCTGACCAGGTGATTCGGTCGGGGGCCGTTCGCATGTCCGGACGGCGTGACGGTTCGATGTGACGGTTCGATGTGACAGTTGGATGTTTCCCGTGACTCCCCGCTGGATCGGGCACGCGCGGGGCACGCTGATGGTCAGGGCGGCTGCTGAGCCTGCCTACCCTGATGCTTTGATCGGGGAATGACCCCCTCTGATGATCCGACCGGCGACATTTCCGGGAGGATGAGCCGTTCCGTCGTTGTGGGTGCGGCTTCCGCTGCGTTCTGGTTCTGCTGCCCGTTCTGGATGCTCGTCTGGGTTCTGGCCCTGCCGCTCGGCCTCACGGGCCTCGTCCTGGGTGCCATCGAATACCGTGCCGCCTCACGCCAGGGCGTCAGCCGTGCGCAGCCTCTCACCGGCCTGGCGCTCTCGTCGGTGGGTACGGCAGCGGCCGTTGCGTACATGCTCTTCGTGTTCACACATCCGGAGCTGCCGATTCAGGGGTAGGGCCCACCGCAGTGGGCACGGCCCCTGACCAGGTGATTCGGTCGGGGCCGTTCCTTTTGCGCGTCCTGCGTCAGGCGGTCGTACGGCGTCGGGGGCGGGGGCGGGGCGCTCAGCGGATGCGCGACTCGGGTGATGCCGCGATGCTGGAGGGGCTGAAACAGCGGCTAGGAGGGCCAGATGTCTGTGTTCGACAAGCTCAAGGGGATGCTGAAGGGTCACGAGGATCAGGCCTCCAAGGGGGTCGACAAGGCCGGTGACTACGTCGACGGCCGGACCCAGGGCAAGTACAGCAGTCACGTCGACACCGCCCAGGAGAAGCTCAGGCAGCAGATGGGCGGCACGGGCCAGGGGCCGGACGCCCCACCGCCGAACTCCCCGCCCCCGCCCCCGCCGCAGCAGTAGCGCGGAGGCGCGCATCGCCCGTCAGGGGCGCCCCGGAGACATATACGGGGCGCCCCTTCGGGTTGATCGGGTTTCATGGCCTCGTCGGGAAGGTCACCGGGGAAGGGGTTCTGTTGTGGTGCGGATCGTGCTCGTGCAGGGGGACATCACCGCCGAACCGGCGGACGCGATCGTCAACGCCGCGAACTCCTCGCTCCTGGGCGGCGGCGGAGTCGACGGAGCCATCCACCGGAAGGGCGGCCCGGAGATCCTCGCCGCCTGCCAGGACCTGCGCCGCTCTCACTACGGCAAGGGGCTGCCGACCGGGCGTGCCGTGGCCACCACGGCGGGGCGGCTGCCGGCCCGCCACGTGATCCACACGGTCGGACCCGTCTGGTCGCGGGAGGTGGACCGATCGGACTCGCTGGCCTCCTGTTACCGCGAATCGCTGCGGGTGGCCGACGAACTGGGGGACCGCACGGTCGCGTTCCCCGCCATCTCCACCGGGATCTACGGCTGGCCGATGGAGGACGGCGCCCGGATCGCCGTCGAGACGGTACGGGCGGCCCGTACCGAGGTGGAGGAAGTGCGGTTCGTGCTCTTCGACGCGCACGCGTACGCCGCCTTCGAATCGGCTGTGGGTCAGGAGATCCCGTAAGGGCTCGGGATTCCTCTGGTCCTGCGGTCCCTCTGGTCCTACGGTCCCTCTGGACCCGTCCGCGCGCCGGGGCGCGTGGGGGCGCCTGGGGGCGCGCGAGGCACGCGTGGCGGACGCGCGGGGTGCACCGGTCGGTCACCGGCCTGGACAGAGGTCCCCGGAAGACGCTCTGCGCCGCCGGTCCCCCGGCCCCGTCGAGGAGGCAGGACCCCACGACCCTGAGGAGGTCCCCCAGGGCCTCCACCCAGAGGAGGTGGAGCGGTCCCCACCCCTACAACCTGAGGCGGACTGCGGGTCGGGACCTGGGGCCGATCCCCCGGACACCCCTCGCCTCCTAGCGTGGAGCCATGACTCCGCCACCCTCTGGCCCCGTCTGTGCCGGTGCCTCGCAGTACGCGTCGTACCCGACCTTCTCCTCGTACGTACGGGCGCGGGGGCCCGTGCTCCTGCGCACCGCGCGTTCCCTGACCGCCAACCCCTGCGACGCCGAGGACCTGCTGCAGACCGCGCTGGCCAAGACCTTCGTCGCCTGGGAGCGCATCGAGGACCACCGGGCGCTGGACGGTTACGTCCGCCGCGCGCTGCTGAACACCCGTACGTCGCAGTGGCGCAAGCGGAAGGTGGACGAGTTCGCCTGTGAGGAGCTGCCCGAGCCCGTGGGCCTCCCGGTGCCGGACCCGGCCGAGCGGCAGGTGCTGCACGACGCGATGTGGCGTGCGGTGATGAAGCTGCCGGAGCGGCAGCGTCAGATGGTGGTCCTCCGGTACTACGAGGACCTCAGCGAGGCGCAGACGGCCGAGGTCCTCGGGGTATCGGTCGGGACGGTGAAGAGCGCGGTGTCCCGGGCGCTCGGCAAGCTCCGCGAGGACCCGGAACTGACACCCGTACGGTAGGGACCGGCGCCGCCGAGCGGGTCCCGCCAGTCATCACTGGCAATTTTCGTACTCCCGGGTAGTGACATACCGCTTGGTATGTGCGCAGAATCTCCCCACCCTTTCTGCCACGTAGCGCCCACCGGGAGGACGCCCCGTGTACAGCACCATGCAGGACGTACAGCTGACCGTGAGCCGCATCCTCAAGCACGGGATGACGATTCACGGAAAGTCCACCATCACCACCTGGACGGGCGAGCCCGAGCCGCAGCGCCGCACCTTCGCGGAGGCCGGGGCGCGCGCGCACCAGCTGGCCAACGCCCTGCGCGACGAACTCGGGGTCACCGGCGACCAGCGGATCGCCACCCTCATGTGGAACAACTCGGAGCATGTCGAGGCGTACTTCGCGATCCCCTCCATGGGCGCGGTCCTGCACACCCTCAACCTCCGCCTGCCCCCCGAGCAGCTGGTGTGGATCGTCAACCACGCCGCCGACCGGGTCGTCCTCGTCAACGGCTCCCTTCTCCCCCTCCTCGCCCCGCTGCTCCCGCACCTGCCGACGATCGAGCACATCGTGGTCGCGGGCCCCGGGGACCGTTCCGTCCTGGAGGGCGTGGCGCCGCGCGTCCACGACTACGAGGAGCTGATCGCCGGCCGCCCGACCACGTACGACTGGCCCGAGCTGGACGAGCGTTCGGCCGCCGCCATGTGCTACACCTCCGGCACCACCGGTGACCCGAAGGGCGTCGTCTACTCCCACCGCTCGATCTACCTGCACTCCATGCAGGTGAACATGGCCGAGTCGATGGCCCTCACCGACAAGGACACGACCCTGATCGTCGTGCCGCAGTTCCACGTCAACGCCTGGGGTCTGCCGCACGCCACCTTCATGACCGGCATCAACATGCTCATGCCGGACCGTTTCCTCCAGCCCGCCCCGCTCGCCGACATGATCGAGCGCGAGCGGCCGAGCCACGCGGCCGCCGTCCCCACCATCTGGCAGGGCCTGCTCGCCGAGGTCACCGCGAACCCCCGCGACCTCTCCTCCATGACCCAGGTCACCATCGGCGGCGCGGCCTGTCCGCCCTCCCTGATGGAGGCGTACGACAAACTCGGCGTCCGCCTCTGCCACGCCTGGGGCATGACCGAGACCTCGCCGCTGGGCACGATGGCCCACCCGCCGACCGGTCTGACGCCCGAGGAGGAGTGGCCGTACCGGATCACGCAGGGCCGCTTCCCGGCCGGCGTCGAGGCGCGTCTGGTCGGCCCCGGCGGCGACCACCTGCCCTGGGACGGCGAGTCGGCCGGTGAGCTCGAGGTGCGCGGCACCTGGATCGCCGGCTCGTACTTCGGCGGCATCGACGGCGAGGCGATCCGGCCGGCCGACAAGTTCAGCGAGGACGGCTGGCTCAAGACCGGCGACGTCGGCGTGATCAGCCCCGACGGCTTCCTCACCCTCACCGACCGCGCCAAGGACGTCATCAAGTCGGGCGGCGAGTGGATCTCCAGCGTCGAGCTGGAGAACGCCCTCATGGCCCACCCGGCGGTCGCCGAGGCCGCCGTCGTCGCCGTGCCGGACGACAGGTGGGGCGAGCGTCCGCTGGCGACCGTGGTGCTCAAGGAGGGGGCGTCGGCGGACTACGAGACGCTGCGGGCCTTCCTCGCTGACGAGGGCGGCATCGCCAAGTGGCAGCTGCCGGAGCGCTGGGCGATCGTGCCGGCGGTGCCGAAGACGAGCGTGGGCAAGTTCGACAAGAAGGTCATCCGCAGGCAGTACGCGGAGGGCACGCTGGACGTGACGCAGCTGTAGAGGCGTGACGGAACTGAAAGCGGTTTCGGCTGTACGCCGCCACGGAGTTGGTAGCGGTGTCGGACCTGTACGCCGCTACGGAGCCGACAGCGGTGCCGGAGCGAGCCGTACGCCGTGACGGAACTGTGGAGCCGTGACGGGGTGATGGCGCCCCGGCCGCGACCGATCGGCATCAACCGGCCCCCTGGGGCTAGTTGGTGCCGATCTTCGCGAGCAGGTCGACGATCCGGGCCTGGACCTCGGCGCTGTTCGAGCGCTCGGCGAGGAAGAGGACGGTCTCGCCGGAGGACAGCTTCGGCAGCTCCTCCTCGTCGAGGTCGGCCGAGGTGTAGACGACGAGCGGGGTGCGGTTGAGCTGCCCGTTCGCCCGCAGCCAGTCGATGATCCCGGCCCGGCGGCGGCGCACCTGCATCAGGTCCATGACCACCAGGTTCGGCCGCGTCTGCGTGGCCAGCGCGACCGCCTCCGTGTCCGTGGCCGCCCGCGCGACCTCCATCCCGCGCCGCTCCAGAGCGGCGGCGAGCGCCTCCGCGATGTCCTCGTGCTCCTCGATCAGCAGGACCCGGGACGGGTGCTGCTCGCTGTCGCGCGGCGCGAGCGCCTTGAGGAGTACGGCCGGATCGGCGCCGTACGCGGCCTCCCGGGTCGCCTGACCGAGCCCGGCCGCGAGCAGGACGGGCACCTCGGCGGCAACTGCGGCCTGCCGCAGCGACTGGAGCGCGGTACGGGTGATGGGCCCGGTCAGCGGGTCGACGAAGAGCGCGGCCGGGAAGGCGGCGATCTGGGCGTCGACCTCCTCACGGGAGTGCACGATCACCGGCCGGTAGCCCCGGTCGCTCAGCGCCTGCTGGGTCGAGACGTCGGGCGCGGGCCAGACGAGCAGTCGGCGCGGGTTGTCGAGGGGCTCGGGCGGCAGCTCGTCGTCGACCGGGCGCGGGGCCGGACGGTTGGCGACCTCGAAGGCTCCGCCGGGGCCGTCGAGCGGCTCGGGTCCCTCGGCTGAACCGGCGGCGGGCGCTCCTATGGCGTACGCGCGGCCCTCGGGGGCGGCGGGGACGAGCCCGAGCGCGGGCTCGGGGTGCGTAGGCGCCGGAGCGGACGGTTCCGTCTGCGGGTGCGGCCTGGCTTCGCCCCCGGCCGGTACGGGGGGCGTGGCGGCGGGCGCGGGGGCCGGGGGGTCGACCTCCGGCGGGGTGGCGAGCCTGCGCCGCCGCCCGGAACCGTTGGAGGGCGCGCCGGGCGCCGCGGGGGCTGGGGGTGCCGCAGGAGCGGCCGGTGCCACGGGGGCCGCCGGGGCCGGGGGCGCGGAAGGGGTTGCGGCGGCCGGGGGGACGAAGGGGACGCCCTGTCCGAGGGTCCGGACGCTGAACGCCCGCCCGTGGCTGGCGTCCTTGGGCATGGGCAACTCGGGCGGGAGCGGCACGGAACCGGTACCGGTACCGGAACCCGTGCGGTTACGGGGCGCCTGCGGCTGCGAGAGCGGTTCCGGCTCCGGCCGCGGCGGCGCGACGGCCCGCCGACGCCCCGTCGGTTCGGCCGACGGCATGGCCGGGGGGACGACCGGCGGGACGGGGCCCTGGGGGGCGCGCCCCGGCGGCTGCGCGTGCGGATGGGGCTGCGGAGGTGTGTGAGCGGCGTCCGGGACACCCCGTACGGCCTCGTGCTGCCCCGCGTCGGAGACCGGCAGGGGCCCGGGGCCCGGCAGCGGCCCGGCGTCAGGCTCCGGGCGGTCGGCGTCGGCGGGCGGCAGCGCGAACGGCGTCCGGGGCCCGGCCTCGGCCGCGGCCGCCCGCTCCTGAGCGGCGGCCAACGCCCGGCGACGACGCCCACTCGGCTGCCCCTCGGGCCCACCCTCACCGGAACCGGACCCCGAAGCGGAACCGGAATCCGAACCGGAACCCGAACCGGAGGCGACGGCCGGAAGGGCGCGGGCCAGGGCGGGAGCGGCCGGGGGCTCGACGGCGACACCCTGCGGCGGCACGGCGGCGCCGAGCGCGGCCCGCCCCTGCGCACCCTCGGCGGCGGTCACCACGGAACCCTCGGCGGGCCGACCCCGTCGGCGCCCGGTGGGCTCGACCCCGGAGGCACCGGAGCCACCGGAGCCACCGGAGCCACCGGACGCGCCGGTGGACGGGCCGGCAGACGCGGGCGTGGCAGAACCCGCGGACGGGAGGGGGGCGGAGTCGACGGCCGCGTTCTGCTGGGCCGGGATCAGCTCGGCGGGTCCGGCGGCCCCGCCCGTACGGGCACGGCGGCGCCCACTGGGCTCCGTACCGCCGTCGGGGGCGACCGCGCTCTCCAGGAAGGCGTCCGTGGAACCGCGCCGGGCCCGGCGCCGCCCTCCACCGGAGGTCTCCGGGGAGTCCGCCGCCGGCGGAGGCGTGTAGGGAGCGCCGGCCTGAACGGGCAGCGCGAGGGCCTCGCGGCCACCACCGGCCTGTGCGGTGGCCCTCGGCGCCGCGGGGACGGTGCCCCGCCCGCTGCCGAGCGGGACTTCGAGGACGTACGCGCCGCCGCTCGTCCCCGGCACCTCGTGGGTCTGCACGACACCGGCGTGCGCCCCCACGATCCCGCGCACGACGGGCCCGTGGACCGGGTCGCCGCCCGCGTACGGGCCGCGGACCTCGATCCGTACGACATCACCGCGCTGTGCTGCCGCGACGACGATCGTGGAGTCGGCGGGCGCGGCGCCGGGGGCGGCGGCACGGTTCTTGCCGGTCGCGTCGACGCCCGCGACGTCCGCGACGAGGTGCGCGAGTGCCGTCGCGAGCCGGGCCGCGTCGACCTCGGCCTCGATGGGCGGCGCGTGCACGGCGAACTGCGCGCGGCCCGGCCCGATCAGCTCGACGGCCCGGTCGATGCCGGCGGTCACGACCGCGTCGAGGAGCGCGACCCGCTTGTCGAGCCGCTCCGCGCCGGAGTCCAGGCGCTGGTAGCCGAGGACGTTGTCGACGAGCGCCGTCATCCGGGCGTACCCGGCGGTCAGGTGGTGCAGGACCTGGTTGGCCTCGGGCCACAGCTGCCCCGCGTCGTCGGCGGCGAGGGCGCCCAGCTGGGTGCGCAGCTCCTCCAGGGGGCCGCGCAACGACTCGGCGAGGACGGCCGTGAGCTGCTCGTGCCGGGCGGCGAGTGCGGCGTACCGCTCCTGCTGTGCCTCCCGTTCCGCCGCGTTCCGCTCGGCGCGGTCGGCGAGTTCGGCGGCGTGCTCCTCGGCGAGCTGCTCGTACGGCCTGCGGTCGGTGAAGGTCATGACGGCGCCGACGAGCTGGTCGCCGTCGCGTACCGGAGCGGTCGTCAGGTCGACGGGCACCCGCTCGCCCTTCTTCGACCACAGGACCTGCCCGCGCACCCGGTGCTTGCGGCCCGACTTGAGGGTGTCGGCGAGCGGTGACCCCTCGTACGGGAACGGCTCGCCGTCGGCGCGCTTGGCGAGGATCAGCGGGTGCAGCTCCTGGCCGCCGAGCTCGCCGGCGCGGTAGCCGAGGATCTGCGCGGCGGCGGGGTTGACGAGGACGATCCGGCCGTCGGTGTCCGTACCGACGACTCCCTCGGCCACGGCGCGCAGGATCATCTCGGTCTGCCGCTGCGAGCGGGCGAGTTCGGCCTCGGTGTCGAGGGTGCCGGTGAGGTCCCGTACGACCAGCATGAGCAGCTCGTCGCCGGTGTAACCGCTGTACGAGTCGTAGGCCTCGCGGCCGTCCTCCAGGCTGGCGCTGGTCACCTCGACGGGGAACTCGCCGCCGTCCGTACGGCGGGCGATCATCCGGGTCGGCTTGGTACGGCCCCGCTCGTCGGTGCCCTCGGGGCGGCGCATGGAACCGGGGATGAGCCGCGAGTCGAAGTGCGGCAGGAGGTCCAGCAGACCGCGCCCGACGAGGGCGGTGCCCGGCGTCTCGAACATGCCGAGGGCGATGGTGTTGGCGTTGACGACCGTGCCGTTGCAGTTGACGAGCACGAGGCCGTCGGGGAGGGCGTCGAGTATGGCTGCGAGGCGAGCAGCGCCTCGGGATGGCCTGCTGCTCACGACGACGCTTCCTCCCTGACGCACTGCACGCGCTTGCCTATCGGCCGGCCGGCCCCATCTTGCCCCTCGGGCCGCGGCCTGTCACGGAAGGGAGTCTAAGGGAGCCTCCGGGGGTACCCCCTTCCTCATGCCCTGCCCCGGCCCCGACTCACCCCTCGCCTCACCCCGTCCTCACCCTCTGACGAGGGGAAGGACCGGCTCAAGGTTCTCCCAGCGGTCGATCTCGCAGCCGTCGGCGCGGGAGAAACGGGCGTCGACCGTGCGGCCCTGCCAGGTGCCGGTGATGTGCGCGACGGCGGACCCGCCGTAGATCTGCGTACAGATCTGGTCCTCGGGGACCGGCAGGAACGGGTCCCCGCCCGCTTCGGCGAGTTGGTCGAGCCGCGCGCAGGCCTTCGCGCGGGCCGGGTGGTTCCCGCCGGGCTTGTCGGCGCACGTCAGCTCGAAGGTGCCGTCGGCTTCCCGGTGGCCGCTCTCGGCGACCGTCACGGTCAGGGTGTCGGGCGGCGAGAGCAGCGGCAGCGGCAGCGGGCCGAGTCCGGCGGCGCCGACGGCGGTGGTGGCGAGGGTCGCGAGGGCGAGGCGCAGCATGGGGATCTCCAGGAGCGAGGGTGTACGGCGGGCACGGGCGCGCACATGCGTGCCCCGCCCCCTCTAACGCTCCAGGCGCCGGGGCGTTGCGCAACCGGGGTTGCGCCGGGCGGGCGGGACGGCTCGGCGAGGGACTTCGGGGGGATATCGGAGGGACTTGCGGGGGGCATCCGAGGGGCATCGAGGGGCGGGGAAGCCGCCGTGGGGCTTTGCCCTCGACCCCGGAGGGCTAGTACGGTGAGAATCGATTGGTGACAGCCGGTTCGCCTGTGTCATCATCTGCACGCACCACTCGCGTATGCGCGGGGTGCATGGAGGCGTCGCCTAGTCCGGTCTATGGCGCCGCACTGCTAATGCGGTTTGGGTCTTAAAGCCCATCGAGGGTTCAAATCCCTCCGCCTCCGCCCCTACCGAAGCCCCGGCCCCCAGGCCGGGGCTTCGGCCGTTCCCGACCGCGTCCCGGCGGCATCTGTGACCCCGGTCTCTTTCGGCCCGTTCCCGCCCGCACGCCCGGTGCCGAGGCCGCCGGGACGCCGACTCCCCACCGCGCCCCGGGACGGCGTTTTCGCAGGTCGCAAGGGGTGTGGCCAATGGATTTCACATGGCGGCGGCAGTCATGTAATGTTCTTCCTGTCGCCGCGAGCGGGCCGAAAGGCCGGGGAGCGAAGACGAGAAACAAGAGAACAAGCACTCGTAGCTTAACGGATAGAGCATCTGACTACGGATCAGAAGGTTGCAGGTTCGAATCCTGCCGAGTGCACACAGGTGAGAGGCCCCCGGAAAGATCCGGGGGCCTCTTGCGTTAGGTCCGTACAGCAGCGAAGTACAGCAACCGGGTCAGCCGTCACCGCCCATGGCGTCGGACAGCTTGCCGATCGCGGCGCGCACCTGTTCCTCGCTCGCCTCGGCGTACACCTCCATCGTCATCGTGATCTGAGAGTGCCGAAGGCCACATCAGGCCCAGGACCTCACCCCCGCGGAGCCCGAGGCACAGCACAAGCATCCAGGCCGCGAAGAGGTGATCGTCCCGGGCGACCCCGTCCGCGAGGAACCGACTCGCCGTCGGGGAGGCCTCGGACTATCGGCGGCCGTTCGCCGACCGGTGACAGTCGACATCCACAGCTGACGTCAACGACGGTGGATGAGGCCCCTGTGAACGTCGAGGTTGGAAGGGCGCCGGTGTAGCACAACATGACGTTGCCGATGGCCAGTTGAGGGCGCGGGCGGCCGAAAACCATCTTCCTCAATTCTTGCTCAGAAGAACACTCTTTTTCCCTTTTCCTCCGTGAACACGGTTACGGTCCTTCTGCGCGGCCACCTCACTGACCTGACAGGTGGCCTCACGACCAGCTTTAACGTGGGGGAACTATGCGTTTTACAGCACGAGGGACTGTCGTCCCGGTGTTCGCTCTGGCTCTGCTGAGCAGCTTGGCATCTCCGGCTAACGCCGCAATCGAGGCGCTGGAGCCCATATCCACTCCGGTGGAGGTAGTGGAGGAGGCTGCTCCCGAGGACGACTCGTTGGCGCAGTTGCCGGAGACAGCCACCAATGGGGAGGCCGGCTCGCAGGCGTGCGACAACCCTCGCCGCACCTGGATCGAAATCCCCTCAAAGACCAGCATTCACATGCCCGCCAATTGGGCAGGCGCGTCCTTCAAGGACGGGCCGGGAGGCACCATGGTGGTCAAGGTGGAGAAGTCGGGAAAGATCAATCGGGAGGTCAGTGTGGGCGGGGAGGTGGAAGTCAGTGGCATCGTCGCCAAGGCCAAGGTCTCGATTTCGGCCAAGGTCGGCACTGAGGTGGGCGTCTCTGTGGGGCACGAATACCGTAGGAACGTGACCAGCGGAAAGTACGGTCATCTCCAGTACGGGTCCTGGGGGTACTCCGTGAAGTGGGCCAAGTACGAGACCAGCGCGGATCGATGCGGCAAGAAGCTCATCAAGAGCGGAACCGCGAAGCTGCCCTCCTCGGAGGTCGGGTGGCGCTACTGGGAGACGAGCTCGTGACGGCGCTGCGTAAGCCACTGGCCGCGGGAACGACCCTCGTTCTCGTAACCCTCCTGGCGGCTGGCTGCACCGACAGTGCGACACCCTCGGGTACCCCGTCGGCATCGGCGAAGCCCACTGTGACGCGGTCACCCCACGGGGAGAGCGAGGAAGACCAGGGCAAGCGCGCCAAGGCTGCACTGGATACCGTCTCGCCGGATGACCCGGAATTCGTGGAATCCGGGCTGGAGCGGGTTCGGGAAGGCGTGCATAGTCTCTCCCCGCTCAAGAAGGGCAGGGCCTACAAGCTCTCCGTGGCTTGCGTCGGCACAGGGAGCGTGAAGGTCGTCATCGCAGACAAGCCGCCCCAGTCCGTGCCGTGTGACGGAGTACCGGCAGGCCAGCGTGTCGAGAATGCCCCGGCACAGTTGCCGATCGACATCAACGCGGCGGCTGGAGCCACAGGAATGGTCGCTTGGCGGATCATTTCCATTCCTTCCTGAAAGCGATAATTCGATGGGTCCTGTCCACCCGCAGAAGCGGTGGACGGGACCCATCCGCCGTCAATTCACGGCTCAGTGCCGCCTTCAAGTTTCCCTTGCGATGTCGAGGCCCATGACTGAATTCCTGTTCTCCAGCAGCTCTGGATTTGCTGCTTCAAGAAGGCGGACGGGTGGGCGAAGGCACGGCCGGACGTTCGCTTCGCGGGCTACAGAGTGACCGCACGCCGTGCCACAGGCGCGCTGGAAGGTGCGGCTACTCGCGGTCGATGTGGCCGGGGGCTCCTGGGTCAGGCCGGGACCCGGGTGGCGGTGTTCTGGTGGGGCTGGGGGTTCTGGATGTGGCGGCGGCGGGTGGGGAGGCCCAGGGTGGGGTTGGTGATGGTCCAGGCCGCGCTCTTGCAGACCAGTTCCTTGTAGGTGGCGGCGAGTCGGCCCGTCAGGGCCCTTTCCACGGCGCGGTCGTCGGCCGTGACGTACTGGATCAGGCCGTTCCTGCGGCCGAGCGAGACGCACTGGTTGAAGTAGCGGAGCGGGATGTTCGGGATCTTTCCGCCGGTCAGCCGTGCCGCGATGGCGTCGGCGGCCTGCCACGCCATGGGGCCGCCCGTGGCGCAGGCCATCCGCAGCGGCTTCCCGCCGGGGCCAAGCGCCATGGCGGCGTCGCCGATGGCGTACACGTCGGGGTGCGAGACCGAGCGCATGGTCGCGTCGACGACGATCTGGCCCGCGTCCGTGACCTGCAGGCCGGTGGCCCTGGCGAGGGGATGGGCCGCGAACCCGGTGGTCCAGACGGTGACCGCGGCCGGGAGGGAGGTGCCGTCGGCGGTCGTGACGTGGTCGGCCGCCACCGCGGTGACCGCGGTCCGTTCGTGCACGGTGACGCCGAGCTCGTCGACGACCTTCCGCAGGTGTCGGCGGCCCTTCGGGGAGAGCCAGTCGCCGAGGTCGCCGCGGACGGCGAGGGCGACGTCGAGGTCCGGGCGGGACTCGGCGATCTCGGTCACGGCCTCCACACCGGTGAGGCCGCCGCCGACCACGACCACGGGCTGTCCGGCGTCCAGCCGGGCCAGGCGCTCGCGCAGCCGGAGCGCCCCGGGGCGACCTGCGATGTCGTGGGCGTGCTCGGCGGTGCCGGGGACTCCCTGGCTGTTCCAGGCGCTGCCGAGGGCGTACACGAGGGTGTCGTAGGGGAGTTCCTCCGCGCCGTCGGCCTGCCCGGTTCGCCCGGCGCCGTCCGCATTCACGGCGGTGACGTGGCCGTTCGGGTCCACGGCGGTGACGGTGACGGTCTTGCGGTCGACGTCGACGCCGGTGACCTTCGCGAGCCTCAGTTCGACGCCGGTGCCCGCGAACACCTCGCTGAGGGGCCGGGGCCTGAGGTCCTGGCCGGCCGCAAGCTGGTGCATCCGGACGCGCTCGACGAAGTCGGGCTCGGCGTTCACGAGGGTGAGGGCGATGTCGTCGCGGTGCAGCCGCCTGGCGATGCGCCCGGCGGCGATGGCTCCGGCGTAGCCGGCTCCCAGAACGATGATGCGGTGCTGCATGTCCGTGCTCCTGTCTTCCGCGGGTTCGCCTCCTGAACCGGGCAGCCCGACGATTCCTGACAGGAGCCCGGTGTGAAGCAGCTCACACCGGGTTCAGAAGGCCGTGTACAGGGGTTCCCCGTGGTCGGCGGCGGCCCACCGGCCGGTCGCGCGGTGGAGCTTGTCGGGGTTGACCTGGCTACGGAAGGCGACGATGCCCTCGGCGGTGATCTCCAGGCACATCACGCCGACCACCCGCCCGTCGACGACCGCCACCACGGCGGGAGCGCCGTTCGCGGTGGTGACGTGGACGTCGGCGGAACCGCCGACGAGGGAGCGCTTCGCCGGGCTGGGCTTGAACAGGCCCCGCATGAACTTCGCGACCGCGAGGGCGCCCTCGAAAGCCTTGGCGCGGGCCGGGACCTTCCCGCCGCCGTCGCCGATCGCGACGGCGTCCTTCGTGAGCATCCGTACGAGCAGGTCGGTCTGTCCGCTGGTGGCGGCCGCGAGGAACTCCTCGACGATCCGTCGGGCGGCGGCCTCGTCGACCTCGGTGCGGGACCTGCCGTCCGCGACGTGCTTCTTGGCGCGGTGGAAGATCTGCTGGCTGGCGGACTCGGTGAGGTCGAGGATCTCGGCGATCTCCCGGTGCGCGTACGCGAAGGCCTCCCGCAGCACGTACACCGCCCGCTCGTTGGGCGTGAGGCGCTCAAGCAGGGTGAGGACCGCGTACGAGACCGATTCACGCTGTTCGGCCGTGCCGGCGGGACCGAGCATCGGGTCCCCGGCGAGCAGCGGCTCCGGGAGCCATTCGCCCACGTAGGTCTCGCGTCGCGCGCGGGCCGAGGTGAGCTGGTTGAGGCACAGGTTGGTGAGGACCTTCGTCAGCCAGGCCTCGGGGACCTCGATGCGGTCCACGTCGGCGGTCTGCCAGCGCAGGAACGTGTCCTGCACGGCGTCCTCGGCCTCGCTCGCGGAGCCGAGGAGGCGATAGGCGATGGCCTCGAGGCGAGGCCTGGAGGCGGTGAACCGGTCGACGTCGTTCACGGTCAGGGCCATGACGAGGATCGTAGCCCCGCTCCCGCTCGACGGGGCGCGCCGGTCGGGCGCCTTGCCTTGGAGGGTGGCCGGGCCGGATGATCGTTCTTTCACTTCACTCATGGGGGTTGGGGCATGGCGCTCTTCGGGAACGCGCACGCGATCGATCCGGCGCAGGCGCAGCAGGACTACGCGCGGCTGCTCGGGCAGGGGGAGCAGGTGCACGCCGCGTACCTGCTGATCCGCGACACGATCTTCTTCACCGACCGGCGGCTCGTGCTGGTCGACAAGCAGGGCATCACCGGCAAGAAGGTCGAGTACCACTCGATCCCGTACCGGAGCATCACGCACTTCGCCGTCGAGACCGCCGGCACCTTCGATCTGGACGCCGAGCTGAAGATCTGGATCTCGGGCAGCCCTGTGCCCGTGCAGAAGACCTTCACCAAGGGTGTCGACATCTACGAGGTGCAGGCGATCCTGACGCAGTTCGTCGCGAAGTAGGCGCACGCACACTGCCAGGTGGAAGGCCCCCGGAATCCCCGGGGGCCTTCCCCTTTTGGGTGAACCTGTCTGATTTGCATGTCAGTTGAATATGCCTTCGGCCTAGCTTGCGTGGCGGAGGTGATGATCGATGGAAGCGATCGACATCGATGACTTGGTGTACGCCGCCACCGGCGCGCCCTTACGGCGGCTGACCGCGCCCGACGGAGGGCACTGGTTCCCGGTGGTGGATGTGGCGAGACGCCTGGGGTACGGGGGGACCAGGGAGGCGCTGCGGACGGTGGCGCTGCCCGAGGCGTGCCTGGCGTCCGCGCGGGAGCTTGCCGGAAGTGAGGAGGCCCCCGGCCGGAACGGGATCAGGGCGTCGACGCGGATGGTGAGCCTCCAGGGGCTCGTCCAGCTCGTCGGGGCGTGCCGCAGGCCGGAGGCCGGGCCGTTCCTGGCGTGGGCGGCCGAGGTCGTGGCGGCGGTCCAGCGGTACGGCGGCTACGGGCTCGAACCCTCCCCGGTGCACGCCGGGTTCGTCCTGCCCCCGGAGCTGGTCGACGTCCTCGTACGGCTGGAGGGGCGGTTCGACGAGCGGTCCCCCGCGTACGACGAGCACACCGAGTACGCGGAGCTGCTCCGCGAGACCCGGCGGAGCCTCTCAAGGGTCGCCGACTCCCTTGAGCGGCTCTCCCTGCCCCGTCAGCGCACCCGCGATGCGGTCGCCCGCACCCCGCAGGAGCTCGTCGAGTCCTGGGCCGTCGCCGGGGACGTGCGGACGGTCGCCACCTGCCTCGCCCCCGCCCTGGTCCGGGGCGGCGTCCGTTACCGGACCCAGGACGTCACCCGGCGCACCGGTCTCTCCCGCGAGCGCGTCCGGGACTGCGTACGCCTCCTCATCGAACTCGGCTGCATACGGGAGGTCGGCGGGCCCGACGCGGGCGGGGCGCGGATCTACGTCCTGCCCTGAGACGCCGGCGGGGCCGGGGGTCCCACCGCCACCACCTGGTACGCGTCCTCGTACACGATCCTGCCCGGCCGGGCCGACTCCAGGCGTACGCAGGGCACGCCCTGGTCGCGCAGGATGCGCAGGTACGGGGCCACCCTGGCCAGTGCCTCGGTCGCCGTCGCGCGGAACCAGGCGGCGGCTCCCGGGTTCAGATGCGGGTCGTAGACCGTGGGGTCGACCGCGGAGGGGTTCGGGAAGTGGGCGTCGTACCAGTCGTTCGACGCCCGCCAGGTGGCGTACTCGGCGGGGGAGAGCCTGCCCTCCCGCGCCAGTGCGTTGGCCAGGCCGAAGACGCCGGGGTGATGGCCCCGGGGGCTCCTGGTCGGGGACTGGAAGCGGATGTGGCGGAGACTGGACGGCGGGGGCGGGGGCAGGGGAACTCGCACGGAGGCAGTTTGCACCGGGGCGGCCTGGGCCGGATCAGCTTGGGCTGCGGCAGCTTGCACCCAGGCAGCTTGCACCCAGGCAGCTTGCACCCAGGCAGCTTGCACCGGGGCAGCTTGCACCGGGGGTGTTCGAGGAGCCCTTCGGGGGTTCGAGGGCGGGATGCGGGTGAAGGAGGAGCGGCATGGAGTGGCGGTGTCGGGGGATCACCTGGAGCGGCGGGGTGCCCGGGCTGCGGTGGAGGGGCGGGAAGGTCAGCGCCCTCTCGTACGGTCAGCAGCTCGCCTTCCGCGCCGTGGGGGAGCGCCGGTGCCCCGGCGCCCGGGGGAACCCCTGTCCCCTGGACGCCGTCGTGTCCGGCCGGGCGACCGGTGGGCGGTGCCCGGAGTGCGCGCGGCTCGACCGGGCCCACTCGGTGGCCGCCGACACCTTCCTGGACGATCCGCAGCCGTACCGGGTGTACCTGGCCTGGTTCGGGCCCGGCATGACCAAGGTGGGGATCACCGCCGAGGCCCGGGGTGAGGCCCGGCTCCTCGAACAGGGCGCCGTCACGTTCAGCTGGCTGGGGCGGGGGCCGCTCATGGCCGCACGGCGGACCGAGGAGGTCCTGCGGCAGGCGCTGGGTGTCCCCGACCGGGTGGCGTACGAGCGGAAGCGCGCCGCCCGGCACGCCCTGCCGTCCGCGCCGGACCGGGCCGGGGAGGTCGAGGCGCTGCACCGGCGCGCGGGCGAGGTCGGCGGCTGGACGGAGACCCTGGAGCCGCTGGAGTTCGTCCCGCGCGACCACGTCGAAGCCTTCCATCTCGACGGGCTGCCGCCGCTCGCCGGGACCGTCTCCGAACTGGTCGACGGGGGTGTCGTCAGCGGGCGTCTCCTCGCCGCCGCAGGGCCCGATCTGCACCTGCTCGATCCCGGGGGGCGCTGTCTCGCCCTCGACACCCGGCTGATGGGCGGGTGGGTGCTCCAGAGTGCGGAGCAAGGGCACCCCTTCTCCGTGCCGGTCGCCGCCGCGGTATCCGTGCCCACCGTCGACCCGAGCACCCAGGGGGAGCTCTTCTGACAGGAGAGCCTCCAAGGGCGGTGGCGGGCGCTTCGTAAAGTCTTGGATCCCTTTGCCCTGGGGCCGTGGACAGGTCCGCCCGGCCCCCGCGAGGGTGATCGCATGACCCAGAAGCTGGTGGCGGGCCTGGAACCGCCCTACTACACCGCCCTGTTCACCTCGATCCGGCCCGAGGCCCCTGAGGGCTACGCCGAGACCGCCTCCCGCATGCAGCAGATCGTCAAGGAGATCCCCGGGTTCCTCGGCTACGAGTCCGCCCGCACCCCCGGCGGCATCGGCATCACCGTCGCCTACTTCCGCGACCTGGAGTCCCTCGACGCCTGGCGCCTCGACACCGAGCACCAGGCCGCCAAGGCGTACGGCCGGGAGCACTGGTACGAGAGCTACAGCGTCCACATCGGCAGGGTCGAGCGGAGCTATGGCTATGAGCGGGAGTGACACCCCGGCGGCGAGCGCCGGAGACATGGCAGGCACGGCGAGCACGACAGGCAGGGCGAACACGGCGAGTGCGGCGGGCAGGGTGAGCACGGCGAGTGCGGCGGGCAGGGTGAGCACGGCGAGTGCGGCGGGCAAGGTGAGCACGGCGAGTGCGGCAGGCAGGGTGAGCACCGCAGGCATGCCGGGGGTGGTGGACATCCCCGCGCTGCTCGCGCGCCTCGGGATTCCCGGGCTCGTCGACGTGCACACGCACTTCATGCCGAAGAACGTCCTCGACAAGGTCTGGGCCTACTTCGACGCCGTCGGCCCCCTGACCGGTATCGAGTGGCCCATCACCTACCGCGAGGAGGAGGACCGCCGGCTCGACCTCCTGCGCGGATTCGGGGCGATCGCCTTCACCGCGATGCTCTACCCGCACAAGCCCGGCATGGGCGCCTGGCTGAACTCCTGGGCCGCAGACTTCGCCGCCCGTACGCCCGACTGTCTGCACACCGCGACCTTCTTCCCCGAGCCGGGCGTCGACCGGTACGTCCGCCAGGCGCTCGACGCCGGTGCCCGTGTCTTCAAGGTGCACCTCCAGGTCGGCGGCTTCGACCCGAACGACGTCGAGTTGGACGCCGTGTGGGGGACCCTCGCAGACAGCCGCACACCCGTCGTCGTCCACTGCGGCTCCGGACCCGCGCCGGGGAACTTCACCGGTCCCGAGCCCATGGCGAGGCTGCTCGCCCGCCACCCCCGACTACGGGTGATCGTCGCCCACATGGGGATGCCCGAGTACGGCGACTTCCTCGACCTCGCCCAGCGGTACGAGGGTGTCCACCTCGACACCACCATGGCCTTCACGGACTTCAGCGATCGGCTTGCGCCCTTTCCCGAGGCGGAGTTGAAGCGGCTCGTCGACCTGGGCGACCGGATCCTCCTCGGATCCGACTTTCCGAACATCCCGTATCCGTACGCGCACCAACTCCATGCCCTCGAACGCCTCGGGCTCGGGGACGACTGGCTGCGGGGCGTCCTCTACGAGAACGGGGCCGCACTGTTTCACGTGAAACCGCCGCACTGTTTCACGTGAAACCGACCTTGGGTCGCTGAGGTTCTTTCTCAGGGAATTCACAGGAAAGGGAAAGAGGTCTCTCAGCGGCGGGGACGAGCGTGGGGCCCATGACCGTCACCACGCGCCGCCCCGGCACCCGCGCCGACATGCTCCGTGCCGACGGCACCGCCGTCCGCGTCCTCGTCGTCGACGACGAGGCCTCGCTCGCCGAACTCCTCTCCATGGCCCTCCGCTACGAGGGCTGGCAGGTACGGAGCGCCGGGGACGGCGCCGCCGCCCTGCGCGCCGTGCGTGAGTTCCGGCCCGACGCCGTACTCCTCGACGTGATGCTCCCCGACGCCGACGGGCTGAGCCTGCTGGGCTCGATCCGGCGCGAGCTGCCGGACGTCCCGGTGCTGTTCCTGACGGCGAAGGACGCCGTCGAGGACCGGATCGCCGGACTCACGGCCGGCGGCGACGACTACGTCACCAAACCCTTCAGCCTGGAGGAGGTCGTCGCCCGGCTGCGCGGCCTCATCCGACGTTCCGGTGCGGCGCAGGCGCGCAGTGAATCGCTGCTCACGGTCGGAGACCTCACCCTCGACGAGGACAGCCACGAGGTCACCCGGGGTGGGGAGTCGATCCGTCTCACGGCCACCGAGTTCGAGCTGCTGCGCTATCTGATGCGCAATCCGCGCCGGGTGCTGAGCAAGGCGCAGATCCTCGACCGGGTCTGGTCGTACGACTTCGGCGGCCAGGCCAACGTCGTCGAGCTCTACATCTCCTATCTGCGCCGGAAGATCGACCTCGGCCGTGCCCCGATGATCCACACCCGCCGCGGAGCCGGTTACCTCATCAAGCCGGGGGAGTAGCGTCCCGTGCGTGTACGGCGCGGGCGGCCGTGGTCGCTGCGTACCCGGCTCGTCGTGGCGGCGGTCGCGCTGATCGCGGTCGTCGCGGCCGTCATCGGCACGGTCACGACGATCGCGTTCCGTTCGTACCTGTACGACCAGGCCGACGAGCAGCTCCACAACGTCTCGGTACGGGCCTCGGGTCCACCGGCCGCCATGGTTCCGGGACCGGGGCTGCCCGACCCGGGCCGGGTGAAGGACCCGCTCTCGTTCCTCCTGGGCCCCGGAGCCCCGATCGGCACCCTGGGCGCGGTCCTGGTCGACGGCGAACCGGCCTCGGCCGGGTACTCGGCCGAGGTCGACGCCGGGACCGGAACCGGGACCGGGGACGGGACCGCGACCGGGGACGGGGACGGGGAGGGTGGCAGGTACGGGCGGAACGTCCGGACCACGGCGCTCGACGCGGCCCAGCGGGCCGCGCTGGCCGCCGTTCCCCGTGACGGCGAGCCGCACACCGTCGAGCTGCCCGGTGGCCTCGGCTCGTACCGGGTCGAGTACGCCGTCGGGGTCCATGGCGCGTTCCTCACCGGCATCCCGCTCGCCGGGGTCGAGAAGGCCCTGTCCACCCTCGTCCTCGTCGAGCTGAGCGTCACCGGCGCCGGACTCGTCGCGGCCTCGCTCGCCGGGACCGTGCTCGTCGGGGTGGCCCTGCGGCCGCTGCGACGGGTCGTCGCCACCGCCGGTCAGGTCGCCCAGCTACCGCTGCACAGCGGCGAGGTGGCGCTCCACCAGCGGGTCCCGGAGACGGAGGCCGATCCCCGGACCGAGGTCGGTCAGGTCGGCGCGGCGCTCAACCGGATGCTCGACCACGTCCACTCGGCCCTCGACGCCCGCCAGCAGAGTGAGACCCGGGTCCGGCAGTTCGTCGCGGACGCCAGCCATGAACTGCGCACCCCGCTGGCCTCGATCCGGGGGTACGCGGAGCTGACCCGGCGCGGCCGGGAGGGGTGCGGGCCCGACACCCGGCACGCGCTGGGCCGGATCGAGTCCGAGGCGACCCGGATGACGGGGCTCGTCGAAGACCTCCTGCTGCTCGCGCGGCTCGACGCCGGACGGCCCCTCGCGTACGAGAGCACCGACCTGGTGCCCCTCGTGGTGGACGCCGTGAGCGACGCCAGGGCCGCCGGGGCGGGGCACCACTGGCGCCTCGAACTGCCGGAGGGCGGCGGGTCGCCCGTACGGGCCGACGGAGCTCGGATCCAGCAGGTGCTCGTCAATCTCCTCGCCAACGCCCGTACCCACACCCCGTCCGGCACCGAGGTCACCGCCCGCGTCCGCGCGGAGGCCACGGCTGCGGTCGTCGAGATCGAGGACGACGGGCCCGGTATCCCGCCCGAGCTCCTGCCCTCTGTCTTCGAACGGTTCGCGCGCGGCGACGCCTCCCGTTCCAGGAACGCCGGATCCACCGGGCTCGGGCTCGCCATCGTGCGCGCGGTCGTCCTCGCGCACGGGGGTGACGTGGCCGTCGAGAGCACGCCCGGCCGGACCGTCTTCACCGTCCGACTGCCCGTCGACGAGACCCCCCGCACGCACTCACAGGCAGGGCACAGGCTCATCACACAGCCGTGACAGCGGCCCCGGCGAGGGTCTTCGGCATGCGAACCCCAACGATCGCGGGCCCCGCGTCCGGTACTCCCGGCGCCCTCCCCGCCCGGGAACACCTGCCGGTGAACATCGCGGGACGGCCCGTCCTGGACGTGGTCATCCCCGTCTACAACGAGGAGAAGGACCTGGAGCCGTGCGTCCGCCGGCTCCATGAGCACCTCCTGCGGACCTTCCCGTACGGCTTCCGCATCACCGTCGCCGACAACGCCTCCACCGACAGCACCCCCGCCGTCGCCGCCGGCCTCGCCGCCGAGGTGCCCGAAGTGCGCTCCGTACGGCTTGAACAGAAGGGGCGCGGCCGGGCGTTGCGGACGGTGTGGTCCGGTTCGGACGCGCCCGTCCTCGCCTATATGGACGTCGACCTCTCCACCGATCTGAACGCCCTGCTGCCGCTGGTCGCGCCCCTCATCTCGGGCCACTCCGACCTGGCGATCGGGTCGCGGCTCGCCCGCTCCTCGCGGGTGGTGCGCGGGCCGAAGCGGGAGTTCATCTCGCGGGCCTACAACCTGATCCTGCGCGGTTCGCTGGCCGCCCGGTTCTCCGACGCGCAGTGCGGGTTCAAGGCGATACGGCGGGAGGTCGCCGAGCGGCTGCTGCCGATGGTCGAGGACACCGGCTGGTTCTTCGACACCGAACTCCTCGTCCTCGCCGAGCGGGCCGGGCTGCGCATCCACGAGGTCCCGGTCGACTGGGTCGACGACCCCGAATCGACCGTGCACATCGTCAGGACGGCGACCGACGACCTGAAGGGCGTCTGGCGGGTCGGGCGGGCCCTCGCGACCGGTTCGCTGCCTCTCGACCGGCTGGCCAGGCCTTTCGGGGACGATCCCCGGGACCGCGAGATCAGCGGGGTGCCCGGTGGTCTCGCCCGGCAACTGGTGGGTTTCTGTGTGGTCGGGGTCCTGTCCACGCTCTTCTACCTCGCCCTGTACTCGGCCTTCCGCCTCGGTGTCGGCCCGCAGCTCGCCAACGCCGCCGCCCTCCTCCTCTCCGCCGTCGCCAACACGGCGGCCAACCGGCGGCTCACCTTCGGGGTACGGGGCCGGGACCGGGCCGTCCGCCACCAGGCGCAGGGGCTCGTGGTCTTCGCCATCGGTCTGGCCCTGACCAGCGGTTCGCTCGCCGCCCTCGGCGCGGCGACCGGCGACCCGGCGCACTCCACCGAGCTCGCCGTCCTGGTCGTCGCCAACCTCGCCGCGACCGTCCTGCGCTTCCTCCTCTTCCGGCTCTGGGTCTTCCCCGACCGGACCATCTCCCAGACCTCCGCACGCACCTCCTCGCAGACCTCCCCGAAGACCTCCCTGAGGAACCAACGATGACTCCCCCGACGACCGAGGCCCCTGCCGTCCCCCGCGACAGCCGTCCCGCCCGGCTCCTGCGCGGGCGCGCCGAGGACGCCCCCTGGGTCCGGCCCGCCTTCCTCGGCCTGCTCGCCGTGACCACCGTGCTCTACCTCTGGAACCTGAGCGCCTCCGGCTACGCCAACTCCTTCTACTCCGCTGCCGTCCAGGCGGGCGCCGAGAGCTGGAAGGCCTTCTTCTTCGGTTCGCTCGACGCGGCCAACGCCATCACCGTCGACAAGCCGCCGGCCGCCCTCTGGCCGATGGCGCTCTCCGTCCGTCTCTTCGGTCTCGGGTCCTGGCAGATCCTCGTGCCCGAGGTGCTCATGGGCGTGGCCACCGTCGCCGTGCTCCACGCGGCCGTGCGGCGCCGGTTCGGCGCGGGTGCGGGCCTGATCGCGGGCGGGGTGCTCGCGCTGACGCCCGTCGCCGCCCTGATGTTCCGCTTCAACAACCCGGACGCGCTGCTCGCGCTGCTCATGACGGTGGCCGTGTACTGCGTGCTGCGGGCCCTCGAGCAGGACGCGGGCGCGGCGAAGTGGCTGGTGTGGGCCGGGGTGGCCTTCGGGTTCGCGTTCCTCGCGAAGACCCTCCAGGCCTTCCTGATCCTGCCACCGCTCGCCCTCGTCTACGGGGCGTGCGCACCGGGTGCGATCGGGCGCCGGATCGGCCGCCTCGCCCTGGCCGGGCTCGCGATGGTCGTGTCGGCGGGCTGGTGGGTGGCCCTGGTCGAGCTGTGGCCGGCGTCCTCCCGCCCGTACGTCGGAGGCTCGCAGAACGACAGCTTCCTGGAGCTGACCTTCGGCTACAACGGACTCGGCCGTCTCAACGGCAACGAGACCGGCAGTGTCGGCGGCGGGGGCCGCGGCGGCGGCCAGGGTGGCGGCTGGGGCGAGACCGGGATCGGCCGGATGTTCAACGACTCGGTCGGCGGCCAGATCTCCTGGCTGCTGCCGGCCGCGCTGGTCCTCCTCGTCGCTGGTCTTGTCGTCACCTGGCGGGCGCCCCGGACGGACACGGCGCGGTCCGCGTTCCTGGTGTGGGGTGGTTCACTGCTGATCACCCTTGCCGTGTTCAGCTTCATGGCCGGCATCTTCCACGAGTACTACACGGTGGCCCTTGCGCCCTACGTCGCCGCGCTGGTCGGCATGGGCGCGACCGTGCTGTGGGAGGAACGCACCCGTCTTGTCGCCTCGGCGGCCCTCGCGGTGACGACGGCGGTGACGGCCGTCTGGGCCTGGAGCCTGCTCGGCCGTACGCCGGACTGGTTGCCGTGGCTGCGCTGGGCGCTCCTGGTGGCGGGTGCGGTGGCGGCTCTCGGCCTGCTGTGCGCGGGCCGGGTGGACCGGCGGCTCGGGCGAGGACTCGCGGGTCTCGGGCTGGCGGCGGGGCTCGCGGGGCCGTGCGCGTACACCCTGGCGACGGTGGACTCCGGGCACCAGGGCTCGATCGTGACGGCGGGCCCGGCGGGCGCCGGCTTCGGTGGGATGCGCGGCGGCCCCGGCGGCGGCCGGGACGGCGGCACGCGGATGGCGTACGGCTTCCCGGGCGGCGGGCAGACGGCCGGCCAGACCCCCGGAGGCCAGGGCCAGCAGGGCCAGGGCGGGGGCCGGCAGGGCCAAGGCCGGATGCAGCCCCCCGGACAAGGCGCCCAGACGCCGGGCGGAACCCCGCCCCAAGGCCAAGGCCAAGTCCCGGGCCAAGGCCAACTGCCCGACAACCCCGCCGGCGCCGAGCGCGGCAGCCCCGGCGGCGGCATGGGCGGGCTCCTCAACGGCGCGACCGTGGGTGCGGCGGCGAAGGCGGCCCTGCTCAAGGGCGCGGACGCCTACACCTGGGTCGCGGCGGCGGTCGGCGCCCAGAACGCGGCGGGCTACCAGCTCGCCACCGAGAAGCCGGTCATGGCGATCGGCGGGTTCAACGGCAGCGACCCGTCCCCGACGCTCGACGAGTTCAAGCGGTACGTCGCCGAGGGGAAGATCCACTACTTCATCGCGTCCGGTGGGGGCGGAGGCGGCGGCATGGGCGGGAACGGCACGAGCGCCCGGATCACCGCGTGGGTCCAGGACACCTTCGAGCAGACCACCGTCGGCACGTCCACCTTCTACGACCTCACGGCACCGAAGTAGCACCGGGAAATTACTCCCTATACAGCGTACGAGAGAGCCTTGTACGGTGTACGAGAACGAGTCCCGTACACCGTACAAGGAGTCCTGCCCATGACGGCGACAACCGCCGCGAACGAAACGACCGCCATCCCCGGTCATCCGCAGCGCTGGCTGATCCTCGGCGTCATCTGCCTGGCCCAGCTCACCGTGTTGCTCGACAACACCGTCCTCAGCGTCGCCATCCCCTCGCTGACCACGGAGCTCCACGCCTCCACCAGCGACATCCAGTGGATGATCAACGCCTACTCGCTCGTCCAGTCCGGCCTGCTCCTGACCGCGGGCAACGCCGCCGACCGCTACGGCCGCAAGAAGCTGCTGGCCGCCGGCCTCGCGCTCTTCGGCCTCGGCTCGCTCGCCGCCGGGCTCGCCGACTCCACGGGCCAGCTCATCGCCGCCCGCGCGGGCATGGGCGTCGGCGGTGCGCTCCTCATGACCACGACCCTCGCAGTCGTCATGCAGATCTTCGACGACTCCGAGCGGATCAAGGCCATCGCGCTGTGGGCGACCGTCAGCTCGCTCGGCTTCGCCGCCGGGCCGCTCGTCGGCGGTGTCGTCATCGAGCACTTCTGGTGGGGAATGATCTTCCTCATCAACATCCCGGTGGCGCTGATCGGCCTGATCGCGGTCATCAAGCTCGTGCCGGAGTCGAAAAACCCCCAGGGCGACCGCCCCGACCTGGTCGGCGCGTTGCTTTCCACCATCGGCATGACCGCCGCCGTGTACGCGATCATCACGGGACCCGAGCACGGCTGGACCTCCGCGGACGTGCTCGTCCCGGCCGCGATCGGGGCCGCCGTCCTCGCCGCGTTCGCGCTGTGGGAGCTGCGCGTCCCGTACCCGATGCTCGACATGCACTTCTTCCGCAACCAGAAGTTCGTGGGCGCCGTCGCCGGCGCGATCCTGGTCATGTTCGGCATGGGCGGCTCGCTCTTCCTCCTCACCCAGCACCTGCAGTTCGTCCTCGGCTACGAGCCGCTCGAAGCCGGTCTGCGGATGGCACCGCTCGCGCTGACGGTCGTCGTGCTCAACCTCAGCGGCGTCGGCCCGCGGATCGTGACGAAGCTCGGCACCCCGCCGACCGTGGCCGTCGGCATGACCCTGGTCGCGGCCGGGCTCGGCTCGATCGCCCTGATCGGCGGCGGCACGGACGGCACCTACTGGGGCATGCTCCTCGGCCTGGTCCTGATGGGCGTCGGCCTCGCCGTCTCCAACCCGGCCATGGCCAACGCGATCATGAGCGCGATCCCGCCGGAGAAGGCCGGGGTGGGCGCCGGTGTCAACGGCACCCTCGCCGAGTTCGGCAACGGCCTCGGCGTCGCCGTCCTCGGCGCCGTGCTCAACGCACGCTTCGCCGCGCTCGTCACCGTCACCGCGACCTCCCTGCCCGCCGCACTCGCGGCGGCCGGGAGCGAGGCCGAACGGGCGGAGATCTCCGACGCCTTCGCCTCCGGTCTCCAGACCAGCCAGCTGGTCGGCGCCATCGCCGTCTTCGCCGGCGGTCTCCTGGCCGCGGCTCTGCTGAAGCGGGCCGAACGGACGGAGAAGGCGCGGGCGGCCGCCGAGCGGCCGGTCGCTGCCTAGCATGGTCACACGACGGACAGACGGAGGAACGCGATGGTCAAGGCAGCCGATCGGGCCAGGAACCCGGCGCGTTCCAGCGTCTGGCTGGAGAACCGGGCCGCCCGCGGCGGCGGCGGCCCGGCCGGGCTCGACCGGGACCGGATCGTCGCCGCCGCGATCCGGATGCTCGACGAGGAGGGCCTGGCCGGACTGTCGATGCGCAAGCTCGCGACCGAGCTGGGCGTCACCGCGATGTCCCTGTACTGGTACGTGGACACCAAGGACGACATCATCGAGTACGCGATCGACAGCGCGTACGGCGAGATCGACCTCGCGGCGGTCGACGCGGCCGGCGGCTGGCGGGAGCGGACCCGGGTGCTCGCCCTGGACTACCGCCGCATGCTGGTGGCCCACCCGTGGATGTCGCCGTGCGCCGGTCAGTACCTGAACATCGGCCCGCACGCGATCGCCGTCGGCGGCAAGATCCAGGAGGCGATCAAGGACACCGGGCTGCCGACGGACCGTCAGCCCAGTGCGATGTCGGCGGTCTTCCAGTTCGTGTACGGCTACGGGACGATCCAGTCCCAGTTCCAGCGCCGTGCGGCGGAGGCCGGCATGACCCAGGACGACTTCTACGTGGAGTCGGTCAAGGCCTTCCGCGACGACCCGGCGTTCCGGGAGTCCCTCGAACCCATGGCCGAGGTCCTCGACGAACGGGCCTCGCACGGCAGCGTCAGCCAGATCTGGGACCGCGACTTCGACTACGCGCTTGACGTCCTGATCGCCGGCATCGACGCGATGGTCGCACGCGACTCGACGAGCGGCGGCGGCTCCGGAACATGACGGAGCGGCGGGCCGTCCCCTGCCCGCCGCTCCGTACTCGACCCGGCCGCGCCTCCGCTCGAAGCGCGCCCGGGAGCTTGTCTCAGCTCTCCTTCGACGAACCGCTCTCCTTCGACGAACCGCTCTCCTTCGACGAGCTGCTCTTCAGGGCGACCTCCTTGATGAACAGCGTCACCACGAAGGCCAGCAGCGCGAAGGGCGCCGAGTAGAGGAAGACGTCCGCGACACCGTGTCCGTACGCGTCCTCCATGACCGTACGGATCGGGGCCGGCAGCTTGTCCATGTCGGGGATGCCGCCGCCCGAGCCGCCCTGGCCCATGGCGCCCGCGGCCTTCGGACCGAGCTCGGCCAGGCCGTCCTTGACGTAGCCGGTGACCCGGTGGGCCATGACCGCGCCGAGCGCCGAGACACCGATCGCACCGCCCAGGGAGCGGAAGAAGGTGACCACGGAGGAGGCGGCACCGAGGTCGGCCGGGGCCACCTGGTTCTGGGTGCAGAGCACCAGGTTCTGCATCATCATGCCGAGGCCGAGGCCGAGGACCGCCATGAAGAGGGCGATGTGCCAGTACGCCGTGTCGTAACGCATCGTGCCGAGCAGGCCGAGCCCGGCGGCGGCGAGGGCGCCGCCGCTGACCAGCCACGCCTTCCACTTCCCGGACTTGGTGATGACCAGGCCGGAGACGGTGGAGGAGACGAACAGGCCCGCGATCATCGGGATGGTGAGGACGCCGGACATCGTCGGCGACTCGTTCCGCGCCAGCTGGAAGTACTGGCTGAAGAAGACCGTGCCGGCGAACATCGCGACACCCACGAACAGCGAGGCCAGCGAGGCCAGGGTGATCGTGCGGTTCCGGAAGAGGCGGAGCGGGATGATCGGCTCGTTCGCCTTCGACTCGACGAGGACGAAGATCCCGCCGAGGGCGATCGCGCCGAGCACCATGGCGGCCGTCTGCCAGGACATCCAGTCGTACTTGTCGCCGGCGAAGGTGACCCAGACGAGGAGCAGGGAGACGGCGGCGCTGATGAAGAAGGCACCGGCCCAGTCGACCTTCACCTGACGCTTCACGACCGGCAGCTTGAGGGTCTTCTGCAGGACGACGAGCGCGATGAAGGCGAACGGCACGCCCACGTAGAAGCACCAGCGCCAGCCGAGCCAGTCGGTGTCGGTGATGACACCGCCGAGCAGCGGGCCGCCGACGGTGGCGACGGCGAAGGTCGCGCCGAGGTAGCCGCTGTACCGGCCGCGCTCACGCGGGGCGATCATTGCCGCCAGGATGATCTGGGAGAGGGCGGTCAGACCGCCGACGCCGATGCCCTGCACGACACGGCAGGCGATGAGCATGCCGGTGCTCTGCGAGAGACCGGCGACGACCGAGCCCGCGACGTAGACGATCAGGGCTATCTGGACGAGCAGCTTCTTGGAGAAGAGGTCCGCGAGCTTGCCCCACAGCGGGGTCGTCGCGGTCATGGAGAGCAGCGCGGCGGTGACCACCCAGGTGTAGGCGGACTGGCCGCCGCCCAGGTCGGTGATGATCTGGGGGAGGGCGTTGGAGACGATCGTCGACGACAGGATGGCGACGAACATGCCGAGCAGCAGCCCGGACAGCGCCTCCATGATCTGTTTGTGCGTCATCGGGGCGCCGCCGGAGGCGAGGTCCCCCTCCGTGGCGCTCCCGCCGCGCACACCGGTCTCTGGTGTGGTCGTCGTAGCCATCAACTTCCTTCGTTCTCAAGCGTGGTGCGCCCGGCAGTTCCCGAAGGAATCGCGGAGCCGGGCGAGCAGGGTGGTGAGCAGGGCGACGTCGTCGTCGGACCACTCCACGAGGGTGCGGGCGAGCATGTCGGTCAGCCGTCGGTCGAGGACGGTGAGCATGTCTTCGCCCGCCCGGGTCAGGTGCAGGATGCGGGAGCGCCTGTCGGCCGGGTCGGGCAGTCGCTCGACCCATCCGCGGTCCACGGTGTGGGCCACGTGACGGCTGCTGACGGACATGTCGACGGCCATCAGCTCGGCCACGCGGCTCATGCGCATGTCGCCGTGGTGGTTGAGCAGGGCGAGGACGATCGCGGATCCGCTGGGGCACTCGGCCGGCAGGGTCCGCGCGAGTCCGCGCTTCACCGCTCCGATGGCGCTCACCTGGCGGGCGAGGTTCTCGTACCGATTGCCACGGTCCATCGGACCCTCCCAGCATGTTGTTGCTTAGGGCAACCATAGAGATGGATGGTTGCTCCAGGCAAACTAAATCGGTCAAACGGCGCTAAAGAATCGGCAAAGGCGGGCGGGGAGGGCGGTGGGACGGGATCTGGGGCCGGAAGCGGACCGCGGGCTTGGGCCCCCCACCCCGACTTCGCTAGGGTCCTGGCCCATGGCACACAACCCCCAAGCACCGTACGGCCAGGGCCAGGGCCCCCAGGGGCAGAGCCCCGAGGGTTACGACCCCGCCGGCAACACGCAGATGTTCCGCGCCTTCGTCGACGAGGGCGCTCCGCAGCAGCGGCAGCCGCAGGCCGCGGCGACCTCGGGCGGCCCGCGGGTCGGTCTGATCGTCGGCGTGGTCGCGGTGATCGTCGTCCTGGCGGCGGTCGCCTGGCTGGCGCTTGGCTGACCGCTCCACACGCTCCGGGTGGGCCGGGTCCGCGCCACGCGGACCCGGCCCACCCTTCTTCGACGGGGGGGGGCGCCGGACCCGGCCCACCCTTCTTCGACGGGGGGGCGCCGGACCCGGCCCACCCTTCTCCTGCGAATCTCAGAGGACCGTCACCGCCGGCTGAAGGGTGATCTGCCGGGCGTCGATCCGTATGCCGAGCGGCTTCCGCCAGGAGTCCACGCGGGCGGTGTACGTCCGGGACCGCGCCGCTCCGGCCGCGACCGGCGCGGGCAGCGGAAGGCGCCGACCGCCGCGTACCCCTCGCCGTGCCCTCCGCCGCCACAGGCGGTCGGCGCCCCGCCGAGGCAGAGCGCCGCCGTCACGAGTCCCGGCTTCCTTCGCCTCATTCCACCGGTGTGACTGGCGGCACGCAGAAGCGGGGTCGTCCGACGGAGGCCGTCGGCGGGGTCACTCCCCGATGAGCCCCTCGCGCAGCTGGGCGAGCGTGCGGGTGAGCAGCCGCGAGACATGCATCTGGGAGATGCCGACCTCTTCGCCGATCTGCGACTGGGTCATGTTGGCGAAGAAGCGCAGCATGATGATCTGCCGCTCCCTGGGCGGCAGTTTGGCGAGCAGCGGCTTGAGCGACTCGCGGTACTCGACGCCTTCCAGGGCCGTGTCCTCGTAGCCGAGGCGGTCCGCGAGCGAGCCCTCGCCGCCGTCGTCCTCGGGCGAGGGGGAGTCGAGCGAGGAGGCCGTGTAGGCGTTGCCGACGGCGAGGCCGTCGACGACGTCCTCCTCCGACACGCCGAGCACGGCGGCGAGTTCGGGCACGGTGGGCGAGCGGTCGAGCTTCTGCGCGAGGTCGTCGCTGGCCTTGGTGAGGGCGAGACGCAGCTCCTGGAGGCGGCGCGGGACCCGCACCGACCAGGAGGTGTCGCGGAAGAAGCGCTTGATCTCACCGACGACCGTCGGCATCGCGAACGTCGGGAACTCCACGCCCCGTTCGCAGTCGAAGCGGTCGATCGCCTTGATCAGGCCGATGGTGCCGACCTGGACGATGTCCTCCATCGGCTCGTTCCGCGAGCGGAAGCGGGCCGCCGCGTACCGCACGAGGGGGAGGTTGAGCTCGATGAGGGTGTCGCGGACGTAGGTCCGCTCCGGGCTGTCGGTGGCGGCGCCTTCGGTGTCGAGGGCGCGCAGCCGCAGGAAGAGGGAGCGGGAGAGGGTGCGGGTGTCGAGGGCTCCCGACGTGACGACCATCGGCGGCGGCGCGGTCTCCGCGCTGTCGGCCGCGGTCGACGCCGTCGTCTGCGTGGGCACGGGAACGGGCGTGAGCGTGAGCACCTTCGAGCTGCCCAGTTCTGTGGACATGCCACCCCCTTGAGGTCGCGGACGGTCGCGGTGGCCGCGACCATCTGAGGAACGCAGCTTCCACCTGAATACCGGCGGCGGGGCTGCGGCAAACTCGGTTCCTGCAGAATGTCACATGTCGGCAACACGCTGTAGTGACTTGTCGACAAGTCGAAGGTGCATTTCCGCAGGAAAGAAGGGGTGTACGGCATTTGGGACGCGTGGGAACTGCTCCGAACCGGTCTACCCGTTCCAGCTACGCCTCGATCCTGTTTGCGGATCTCAAACGTGCGAAGCTGCGGGCGAGGAGCCTTGACACATGCATCTGGGAGACGCCGAGTTCCTGGCTGATCTGGGACTGCGTCAGATTGCTGTAGTAGCGCAGCATCAGGATCCGCTGCTCCCGTTCGGGCAGTTGTACGAGGAGATGCCGGACGAGATCGCGGTGCTCGACCCCGGCGAGGGCGGGATCCTCGTAACCGAGCCGGTCGAGCAGTCCGGGCAGCCCGTCGCCCTCCTGTGCGGCCTCGAGGGAGGTGGCGTGGTACGAGCGTCCCGCCTCGATGCAGGCGAGCACCTCGTCCTCGCCGATCCGCAGCCGTTCGGCGATCTCGGCGGTGGTGGGGGAGCGGCCGTGGGCGGTCGTCAGGTCCTCGGTGGCGCCGTTCACCTGGACCCAGAGTTCGTGCAGCCGGCGCGGGACGTGCACGGTGCGGACGTTGTCGCGGAAGTACCGCTTGATCTCCCCGACGACCGTCGGCATGGCGAAGGTGGGGAACTGCACGCCCCGGTCGGGGTCGAAACGGTCGATGGCGTTGATCAGACCGATCGTGCCGACCTGGACGACGTCCTCCATCGGCTCGTTCCGGGAGCGGAACCGGGCCGCCGCGTACCGCACGAGCGGCAGGTTGGCCTCGATGAGGGCGCCGCGCACCCGGTGGTGCTCCGGAGTGCCCGGTTCCAGGTTCTTGAGCTGCCCGAAGAGCACCTGGGTGAGGGCGCGGGTGTCGGCGCCACGGGTGCTCTGGGGGCGGGTGCGCGGGGTCTCCGCGCCGCCTGCCTCGTGCTGGGGCGGGACTTGAGGTGCTGTACTGGCCGGCACGTTCACGCCACCCCTTTGGCTGGTCTTGCTGGTCGACTGGGTCAACTACGGTCAACTCATCCGTCAAAAGCGGTCATAGCATCACAAGACATGTCCACTGTGTGCAAGCACCGCATAATGACGTGTTGAGGGCATGAGGGTGGAAAAAGGGGAGGTCACGCACCGGAAAGGGCACCGAAAAAGCCCCCCGCCTCGACGACAGGGGGCTCCGGACGAAGCCGACTAGAAGGCGTAGTCCGCGATCACCCAGGTCGCGAACTCGCGCCACTGGGCGACACCCGCCTGGTGCGCCGGGTGCTCCAGGTACCGCTGGAGCGCGTCCGTGTCCTCGACGGCCGAGTTGATCGCGAAGTCGTACGCGATCGGACGGTCCGTGATGTTCCAGTCGCACTCCCAGAACGCCAGCTCCGGGATCTGCCCGCCGAGCGCGCGGAACGCCTCGACACCCGCGACGACACGCGGCTCGTCACGGGTCACGCCCTCGTTGAGCTTGAAGAGGACCAGGTGGCGGATCACGCGGGACTCCTAATTGATGAGTTCGGTCATGAACTGGCCGACTCCCTGGGCGGCCCCGGCAATGCCCTCGAACCCTACCTGCACGAGATCGGCGGCCCTCTCCGGAGACGTGACGATCGTGTACAGCACAAACACGGAGACCGCGTACAGCACGACCTTCTTCGCTTGCACCACTGCCCAGCCCTCCCCAGTTCCCCCGCCGTACGACCGCGCCACTCTAACCGAGCCCTTATGGACCAAGGGCCCGGAGATCGAGGCCTTTTGCCGCCCCCCGGAAGGGTGGGGGGCGAGCAGTATGGATGTCGAGCCCGGGAGGATCTGGCAGGAATCCGAAGGGCTCGAGGAACCGGCCCGCACTGCGGGGTCCGCGCCGCGAGCTTCCCCCCGAACGCGGCGCAGGACTGGAGGACCGGTTCTCATCGGGGGGAGCGGCTTGTCCCCCCGGTGCCGCTCCCCCCGTCCTACGGAGAAGGCCCCGTCCGCGCCACGCGCGCGTAACGGGGCCTTTGGCGTACGGGACATCCCTTGCGGGTCCGGGATACGCCGAAGGGCCCGGTGCTGACGCACCGGGCCTTCGATCGAAGCGGTAGCGGAGGGATTTGAACCCTCGGTGACTTGCGCCACACTCGCTTTCGAGGCGAGCTCCTTCGGCCGCTCGGACACGCTACCGAGAGAGAGCTTAGCCGAAACTGCGGCTGCGATGAAATCCGTATCCAGGCGCAGGTCGGAGCCGGGGTCAGCGGCCGCGGAAGAAGGCCGTCAACTGCTCCGCACACTCCTCGCCGAGCACGCCGTGGATCACCTCGGGGCGGTGGTTGAGCCTGCGGTCCCGTACGAGGTCCCAGAGCGAGCCGGCGGCGCCCGCCTTCTCGTCCAGGGCGCCGAACACCACCCGCTCGACCCGCGACTGGACGAGCGCGCCCGCGCACATCACACACGGCTCCAGGGTCACGACCAGCGTGCACCCCGTCAGGCGCCACGCGCCGGTCGCCCCTGCGGCCCTGCGCAGGGCGAGCACCTCGGCGTGCGCGGTGGGGTCACCGGTCGCCTCCCGCTCGTTGTGCGCGCGGGAGAGCACCGAGCCGTCGGGGGCGAGCACGACCGCGCCGACCGGTACGTCACCGGCCGGCGTGGCCGCGTCGGCCTCGGCGAGGGCGATCCGCATGGCGTCTCGCCACGGGTCCCGCACGGGATGGGGAACAGGTACCGCGGATGTCACTAGCGGACGGCCTCCAGGACCTCGGCCGCGCCCAGGGCGTCCGCGATCTCCGCGAGGGCGTCGCTCTCCAGCGCCATCAGGTCGGCCGGCGGCATGCCGAGGTCGGCCAGGATCAGCCGGTCGCCCACCGGGGCGGCCGGCACGACCTCCGCGGCGACTCCGGTGTCCTCGATGTCGTCCGGGATGTCGTCGAGCGGCTCCCCGTCCTCCGTACCGTCCAGGTCCAGCGACTCGAGCTCGTCGACGATGTCGTCCAGGTCGTCGTCACCGAGGATCTCCCGGGTGAGGATCTCCCCGTACGAGGAACGGGCGGCGGCGGCGCCGTCGGAGACGTAGATACGAGGGTCTTCCTCACCCTCGATCCGTACGATCCCGAACCACGCGTCCTCCTGCTCGATGAAGACGATCACCGTGTCGTCGTCCGAGGCCTCGCGGGCCAGCTCGGTCAGATCCGACAGGGTCTCCACGTCGTCGAGCTCCGTGTCGCTCGCTTCCCACCCGTTTTCGGTGCGCGCGAGCAGTGCGGCGAAGTACACCTGACTCTCTCCCACTGATCAGAGGTGTGACGATCCGGCGGCGCCCTGCTGCTGCCCCGCCCAATCGGCATCGTGACAGAAACGACGCCCACAGGAGAGGTCTTCGGCTCTTGCGTCGTGCATCAGTCTGAACGACCCCGCGATCGGGCGGGCGTACGACCCCGGCGCGCGTGGGGGGCGCACAGCGGAACACGCCGGGGGTGTCGTCCGTGCCGGGGCCGGATGCTCGCCGGGCTTCGGGGGCCTCACCAGCGGAAGGTGCGCATCCGCATGGCCTGGCGCATCCGGGCGGCCCGCGCCCGTCTCGGCTGGACGCGCTCGCGCAGCGCCTTGGCCTCGTTCAGCTCGCGAAGGAACTGGGCGCGGCGCCTGCGGCGCTCCGCGTCCGTCTCGTGCGCCGGCTTCCTGGGCGCCCTCTCGGCGGCCCGCTCGGCCGGTCCTTCCAGGTCGGGCATCGGCACTCCACCCCGTCGCTGGGACCCCGTGTCTCCCCCCGTGTCACCACCTTCCCCCGGTGACGTGGGTCGATGCCAGTGCGGGGCGGGCTACTGTTGAGTCATGCGTCTCCACGTCGTCGATCACCCGCTGGTCGCCCACAAACTCACCACGCTGCGCGACAGGCGCACGGACTCCGCGACCTTCCGTCGGCTCGCCGACGAGCTGGTCACCCTGCTCGCCTACGAGGCCACCAGGGACGTCCGGACCGAGCGGGTCGACATCGAGACCCCCGTCACGCCCACGACCGGCGTCAAGCTGTCGTACCCGCGTCCGCTGGTGGTGCCGATCCTGCGCGCCGGGCTCGGCATGCTCGACGGCATGGTCCGGCTGCTCCCGACGGCCGAGGTCGGCTTCCTCGGCATGATCCGCAACGAGGAGACGCTGGAGGCGTCGACCTACGCCACGCGGATGCCGGAGGACCTCTCGGGCCGCCAGGTGTACGTCCTGGACCCGATGCTGGCGACCGGCGGCACGCTGGTCGCGGCGATCCAGGAACTCATCAAGCGTGGCGCGGACGACGTGACCGCGGTCGTGCTCCTCGCCGCCCCGGAGGGCGTCGAGGTCATGGAGCGGGAGCTCGCGGGCACGCCGGTCACCGTCGTGACGGCCTCGGTCGACGAGCGCCTCAACGAGCACGGCTACATCGTCCCGGGCCTGGGTGACGCGGGCGACCGCATGTACGGCTCGGCCGAGTAGTTCCTCAGCACTTCCCGACCGGTACGGGCGCGGGCTTGGTCAGGGCGACCAGGGCCGCGTCCGCCGTCGCTTTCGGGGACAGCGTCTTGAACGCGGTCCCGATGATCAGGTCCACGTCCGCCGTGGCCCGGGTGTCCGTCCTGGTCGTGGCGCCCTTGAGCTGGGTGCCGAGGACGGGGAAGGCGCCCTTGGCGGCGGTCGTGGCGCCGAGCAGCAGGCCGGCTCCGGGGACCTTCTTGTCGTAGGCGGTGGGCGCGTTCCCCACCTTGCCGATCTTGAAGCCGCGCTTCTTGAGCTCGTCCGCGGTCGTCTTGGCGAGACCGCTGCGCGGGGTCGCGTTGTAGACGTTGACCGTGATCTGGGCGGGCTTGGGAAGGGCGACGGCGGGTGGGGCGGTCGCCCTGACGACGGGTTTGCAGTCGGTCTGCTTTCCGGCGGTCGTCTTCTTGGTGCCGTCGCCGGAGAAGACGTCGACGAGCTGGAGCGTGCCCCAGCCGGCCGCGCCCAGCACGACCACGGCGGCGGCGGACGCGAGGACGATCCTGCGTCGGCGGTGGGGGCGGCGCATGCGCGGGTAGACATCCCCCGTGATGCGGTACTTTCCGCCCATTCCTGGGGGAGTGAGCATGCTCATGAACGCAGCGTAATGCCGCCCGTCGGCGATGCCTACTTGATGATCATGTGATCGCGTCCGGATGGGGGTGAACTGACTCCGAAAGGGTCAGTGGGAGGGGGGCCGGTCGGCCGCCGGGTCAGTCCATTTCCAGGACGCGGGCGTGCAGCACCTGGCGCTGCTGGAGCGCCGCGCGGACGGCGCGGTGCAGTCCGTCCTCGAGGTAGAGATCGCCCTGCCACTTCACGACGTGCGCGAAGAGGTCGCCGTAGAACGTGGAGTCCTCGGCGAGCAGCGTCTCCAGGTCCAGCTGGCCCTTGGTGGTGACCAGCTGATCGAGGCGGACCGGGCGCGGGGCGACGTCCGCCCACTGCCGGGTGCTTTCCCGGCCGTGGTCGGGATACGGCTTTCCGTTTCCGATGCGCTTGAAGATCACACGGAAAGCCTACCGGGCGAGCGGCTCCCGGCGCAGCCAGGCGAGGACGGTGGGATGCTGGTGCGAACCGTGACATAAGCGAAATCGGGGTGCCGTCATGAGCGTGAGCGAGCAGAACGAGCCGCCATCCCGGAGCACCCCGACCGCCTCCGCGGCCCCGGCCACTCCGCCCGGCCTCGCCGCCCCGACCGCCCCCGCGGCCCCGACCACCCCGGCAGCCCCGCCCGCCCTCACCGGGCCGGCCGCCGAGATCGCCGCCGGGTACGCCTTCGAGGGAGCCGCACTCGATCTGGGGGCCCTGCTCTGGGACGGCGTCTGTCACCCGGACGCGCCGATCCGCATCCCGCTGCCCGTCCTCAACCGCCACGGCCTGGTGGCCGGCGCGACGGGCACCGGCAAGACGAAGACGCTCCAGTTGATCGCCGAGCAACTGTCCTCGCACGGGGTGCCGGTCTTCCTCGCCGACATCAAGGGCGACGTCTCCGGCATCTCGGCACCCGGCGACGCACTCGGCGACGCACCCGGCGGGGCCACCGGCTCCGGCGCGAAGGTGAGGGAGCGGGCCGCCCAGGTCGGGCAGAGCTGGGTGGCCAAGGGCTTCCCCTGCGAGTTCTACGGGCTCGGAGGCGCCGGCCCCGGCATCCCGGTCCGCGCGACCGTGACCAGCTTCGGCCCCGTGCTGCTGTCCAAGGTGCTCCAGCTCAACCGGACGCAGGAGCAGTCGCTCGGCCTGATCTTCCACTACGCCGACGCCAAGGGTCTGGAGCTGGTCGACCTCAAGGACCTGCGGGCGGTGGTGGCCTTCCTCGTCTCGGACACCGGGAAGGCCGAGCTCAAGGGGATCGGCGGGCTCTCGACGGTGACGGCCGGGGTGATCCTGCGGGCGCTGACGGCCTTCGAGCAGCAGGGCGCGGCCGGGTTCTTCGGGGAGCCGGAGTTCGACACGGCCGAGTTGCTTCGGACGGCGGCGGACGGGCGCGGGATCGTCTCGGTCCTGGAGCTGCCGTCGGTGCAGGACAAACCGCAGCTCTTCTCGACGTTCCTGATGTGGCTGCTGGCGGACCTCTTCCACGACCTGCCGGAGGTCGGCGACCTGGAGAAGCCGAAGCTGGTCTTCTTCTTCGACGAGGCGCATCTGCTCTTCGACGGGGCGTCGAAGGCGTTCCTGGAGTCGATCACCCGGACCGTGCGGCTGATCCGCTCGAAGGGGGTGGGGGTCTTCTTCGTGACGCAGACGCCGAAGGACGTCCCCTCGGACGTGCTCGCCCAGCTCGGCAACCGGGTGCAGCACGCGCTGCGCGCCTTCACCCCGGACGACGCGAAGGCCCTGAAGGCGACCGTACGGACCTTTCCGAACTCGCCGTACGACCTGGAGGAGGTCCTCACGGGCCTCGGTACGGGCGAGGCGGTGGTGACCGTACTGAGCGAGAGGGGCGCCCCGACGCCGGTGGCGGCGACGCGGCTGCGGGCGCCGGAGTCGCTGATGGGCCCCGTCGACGCGGCGGTCCTGGACGCGGCCGCGCAGGCCTCGCCGCTCCACGGCCGATACGCGGAGGCGGTGGACCGGGAGTCGGCGTACGAGAGGCTGACGGCCGAGCAGCGGGCGGCGGAGGCGGCGGCGCTGGAGGCCGCGGCGGCGAAGGAGGCTGCCGGGTCCGGGCAGGCGGCGAGGGCTCCTCGAAGGAAGGAGGAGCCCTCGCCGGTCGAACAGGTGGCGGGCAGCGGGATCTTCACGTCCCTGGCCCGGTCGATCGGCACCCAGCTGGGCCGGGAGATCAGCCGCTCGATCTTCGGGACCGCCCGCCGGCGGAGGTGACTACTCGGTCACCTCGTGGTGGTCGTCGTGCAGGCCGCCGCCGCTGCCCGCGTCGCCCTCGGTCGGGACGGAGACGACCGGCTTGCGCAGCGAGGAGATGTCGTGGGCGTAGGTGCCCACGGCGTTGGCGATGACGTCGGTGTTGACGTCGAAGGCCGTCATGTTGATGTTGTTGATGTCGTCGCCCTTGGCGTGGTAGTTCACGTCGTACGCGACGCCCGCCGTGCCGCCGAACTTGGCGGCCTGGCCGGCTGTCTTGATGCCCTCGGCGCCGGTGAAGGTGCCGCCGGAGGGGATGCCGACCTCGATGAACGGGCCGTAGTCGGAGCGGCCGGTGAAGTCGGTGCCCTCGTGCGGGACTCCGCGCCTGTCCATGAAGTCGGTGATGTCCCGCTCCAGCTGGGCGGAGCCCTCGGGGCCCGCGCCCTCGCCGACGTTGTCCGAGTTGTCGCCGTCGTAGACGAACAGGCCGTAGTTCGGCGAGGCGATCATGTCGAAGTTGAGGTAGAGCTTGATCTCGCTCTTGTCGAGCGCGGTGAGGTTCTTGACGTAGTGCTCGGAGCCGAGGAGGCCGTTCTCCTCGGCCGACCACCAGGCGAAGCGGACCTTGTTGCGGACCTTGTCCTTCGTCTTGGCGAGCTCCAGGGCGGTCTGGAGGAGACCGGCGGAGCCGGAGCCGTTGTCGTTGATGCCGGGGCCGGCGGTGACGGAGTCGAGGTGCGAGCCGAGCATCACGGTGTTGGCGGCGTTGCCGCCCTTGGTCTCCGCGATGACGTTGTTGGTGGAGCGGATCTGCTGGAGCTGGCGGATCTCCACGGAGAGCGTGACCGGGCCCTTGGCGAGGTCGGCGGCGAGCTTCTCGCCCTCGGCCAGGGTGATGCCGCCGGTCGGTATCCTGCCGGCGGTGGCGTCGCCGAGGGTGCCGGAGAGGACGCCGGCGGCGTTGTTGTAGATGACGGCGGCGGCGGCGCCGGCCGTGGCGGCGTTCTGCTGCTTGACCGCGAAGGCGCAGCCGCCGCGCTTGATCAGCGCGATCTTGCCGGTGAAGGTGCCGGAGGCGAAGTCGCCCGGCTCGCAGCCGGTGGTGCCGTCGGCGTCCACGGGCACGGCCACGAGGCCCGCGGTGAGGCCGCCGACCGGGGTGGACTTGGTGTACGTCATCGCCTTGATGTCGAAGGCCCGGGGCGCGGGCGAGACGACGGAAGCCTTCTCGGCGAGGGTCTCCGTGTACTCGAAGTCGAACCGCTGGTACGAGACGTTGTAGCCGGCCTTCTTGAGCTGCGTGTACACGTACGCGGCCGAGGCGTCGTGGCCGAGCGAACCGGCGGCGCGGTGGCCGCCGGCCGAGTCGGCTATCGCCTGGAACTTCTGCAGGTGCTTGTAGGCGTCCTGCGCGGAGGTTTCGCGGACCAGCTTCTTCGCCAGCTTGGCGGCATCGCGGGCGGGTGCGGCCGTGGGGTCCTGCCCCGCGGTGGCGGGGGAGGCGAGGACCATCGGGGTGGCGAGGGCGGCGGCGGCCAGAATGGCCGCGGCTCGGCGCTGGGTAGCGTTCACAGAAGTCCTTCCCGTTACGGACGAGGTTGAGGGGAAGTTAGCGATCTGCGGTGCCTTCTGTGAACACCTTCTCCACAATTCCTGTCACATTAAGCAGGATTGCAATCTGGAGTTGCTAATTCTCGGTGCTTTTGGGCTCCTTGGCGGCTTTCGCGGCCTTCGCCGCCGCCTTCATCTCCTGCTTGTGGGCCCGCACCTTCGCGAGGGACTCCGGCCCCGTGATGTCGGCGGCCGAGCGGTACGCGCCCTGCTCGCCGTACGGCCCCGCCGCCTCCCGCCAGCCCGTGGGCCGCACCCCGTACCGCTTCCCGAGCAGCGCCAGGAAGATCTGCGCCTTCTGCTTGCCGAAGCCGGGCAGCGCCTGGAGCCGCGCCAGCAGCTCCCGCCCGGTCGCCGCGTCCGCCCAGACGGCCTCGGCGTCGCCCCCGTACTCCTCGACGAGGAACCGGCACAGCTGCTGCACCCGCTGCGCCATCGACCCCGGGTAGCGGTGCACGGCGGGCTTCTCGGAGAGCAGCGCGGCGAACTCCTCCGGGTCCCGGGCGGCGATGGCGTGCGCGTCGAGGTCGTCCGCGCCGAGCCGGGTGGCGATGGTGTACGGGCCGGAGAAGGCCCACTCCATCGGGACCTGCTGGTCGAGGAGCATGCCGACGAGCGCGGCGAGCGGGGACCGGCCGAGCAGCGCGTCGGCCTCCGGGTGCTGGGCGAGATGGATCTCGGGGCTCATCCCCCGATCATCCCGCCGCCGCGAGCCGCCCGCCCGGTGGGTTCACCCCTTCGCGAAGCGGTCGACGGCGTCCAGGAGGTGCTCGCGGGTCCCGATCCCCGGGGTGCCCCGCGCGCCCTACCGGCCCTTGATCCGTACCGCGGGGTCCTCGCACCACTCCAGGAGCGACGCCCACTCCCCGTACCCCCAGTCGGGATTGAGGTGCCCGCCCCCGGGCACGTGGTCCACGTCGAGGCCGAGCGGGACGCCGTAGTGCAGGTCGGCGCCCTCGGGGCAGTACGGGTCGTCGTCCGCGTACACGAGCCGGGCCCCGAGGCCCGTCTCCGTCAGGTCGAGCCCGTCGGCGAAGGCGGCGATCCCGGGGATCGAAGCCGTCACCGGCGGCGACGGCGGCGCGACGAGCAGCACCCGGTCGGCGGCCGGCCTGCGCGCACCGGCCCGCAGCCACAGCAGCACGGACAGGCTGTGCGCGAGGACGACGAACTCCCCCTCGGCCGGACGGTCCGCGTGCTCCCCGAGGGCCGCGAGCCACTCCTCCAGGACGGGCGCGTCGGGCGCGGGCAGCTGCGGATACCGCACCTCGTGCCCCCGCGCCCGCAGCTCCCCGGCGAGCCAGTGCTGCCAGTGACCGGGCGGGCGGTGGTTCTGGTAGCCGTGCAGGATCAGATACGTGGTCATGGCACGATCCTGCGGGCGGTCACCGGCTCCGTCCACCGGCGTCCGAAGGGCGGTCAGCCGCCCACGTACTCCCGCAGATGACGTGCCGTCAGCGTGTCACTCTTCTCGACCAGTTCGGCCGGGGTGCCCTCGAAGACGATGTGCCCGCCGTCGTGGCCGGCGCCGGGGCCGAGGTCGATCAGCCAGTCGGCGTGGGCCATGACGGCCTGGTGGTGCTCGATGACGACGACCGTGTTGCCCGCCTCGACGAGACGGTCGAGGAGGGCGAGGAGCTTGTCGACGTCGGCGAGGTGGAGGCCGGTGGTCGGCTCGTCGAGGACGTAGACGGCGCCCTTCTCCGCCATGTGGATGGCGAGCTTGAGGCGTTGGCGCTCGCCGCCGGAGAGGGTGTTGAGGGGCTGGCCGAGACGGAGGTAGCCGAGGCCGACGTCCTGGAGGCGGCCGAGGATCGTGCGGGCCTGGCTCTTCGTCGTGAAGAAGTCGTACGCCTCCTCGATCGACAGGGACAGGACCTCGTGGATGTTCTTGCCGTTCAGCCGGTAGGTGAGGACCTCGGGGGTGAACCGCTTGCCCTCGCACTCCTCGCAGACCGAGGCCACCCCGGCCGCGATGGCCAGGTCGGTGTAGACGAGCCCGAGACCGCTGCAGCGCGGGCAGGCGCCTTCCGAGTTGGCGCTGAAGAGGGCCGGCTTGACGCCGTTGGCCTTGGCGAAGGCCGTACGGATCGGTCCGAGGAGCCCGGTGTACGTCGCCGGGTTCGAGCGGCGCGAACCGCGGATGGGGGACTGGTCGGCGACGACGACCCCGTCGCGGCCCGGCAGGTTGCCGTGGATGAGGGAGGACTTGCCGGAGCCGGCCACGCCCGTGACCACGGTGAGGACGCCGGTCGGGATGTCGACGCTCACGTCCTTGAGGTTGTGCTGGGTGGCGCCGGTGATCGCGAGGGCGCCGGTGGGGGTCCGTACCTCCGTCCGGAGTTTCGCCCGGTGCGCGAGGTGGTCGCCGGTGAGGGTGCCGGAGGTGCGGAGCCCCGGCACGTTCCCGCTGTAGCAGATCTCGCCGCCGGCGGCCCCGGCCCTGGGCCCGAGGTCCACGACGTGGTCGGCGATCTCGATGACCTCGGGCTTGTGCTCGACGACGAGGACGGTGTTGCCCTTGTCGCGCAGCCGCAGGAGGAGGTCGTTCATTCGCCGGACGTCGTGCGGGTGCAGTCCGGTGGTCGGCTCGTCGAAGACGTACGTGACGTCGGTGAGCGGAGAGCCGAGATGGCGGACCATCTTCACGCGCTGGGCCTCGCCGCCGGAGAGCGTGCCGGAGGACCGGTCGAGGGAGAGGTAGCCGAGGCCGATCTCGACGAGCGAGTCGAGCAGCTCGCGCAGACCGGCGAGGAGCGGGGCGACGGAGGGGTCGTCGATCCGGCGGACGAACGCGGCGAGGTCGCTGATCTGCATCGCGGAGCACTCGGCGATGTTCACCCCGTCGATACGGGAGGACAGCGCGGCCCGGGTGAGCCGGGCGCCCTCGCACTCGGGGCAGGTGCGGAAGCCGACCGCCCGGTCGACGAAGGCCTTGATGTGGGCCTGGAGCGACTCCCGGTCCTTGGCGAGGAAGAGCCGCTGGACCTTCGGAACCAGGCCTTCGTAGGTGAAGGTGTTGCTGCCGACCTTCACCTTGCAGGACGGCTTGTGGAGGAAGTCCTCCCACTCCTGCTCGGTGAAGTCCGCGAGCTTCTTGTCGGCGTCGTAGAAGCCGGACTCGGCCATGATCCGCCAGTACCAGGAGTCCACGGCGAAGTTGGGGACGGTGATCGCGCCCTCGTTGAGGGACTTCGACCGGTCGACGAGCTCGTCGATGTCGATGTCCGAGATCTCGCCCGCGCCCTCGCAGCGCGGGCACATGCCCTCGGGCAGGTTGAAGCTGAAGGCGCCGGAGGTGCCGACGTGCGGGGTGCCGAGGCGGCTGAAGACGATCCGCAGCATCGTGTACGCGTCGGTGGCGGTGCCGACGGTGGAGCGGGAGTTGGCGCCCATCCGCTCCTGGTCGACGACGATCGCCGCGCTCAGGTTGTGCAGTCCGTCCACGTCGGGGCGGGCGAGGGAGGGCATGAAGGACTGGAGGAAGGCGCTGTAGGTCTCGTTGATGAGGCGCTGCGACTCGGCGGCGATGGTGCCGAAGACGAGGGAGGACTTCCCGGAGCCGGAGACTCCGGTGAAGACGGTGAGGCGGCGCTTGGGGAGGTCGACGTCGACGTTCCTGAGGTTGTTCTCACGGGCCCCGCGGACCTGGATGACGTGGTGGCTGTCCGCTGCGACGGGGTGGTTCATGCGTGCGCCCTCCGATGGTCTGCCTGCTTGCCCGGGAAGGGTACTCTATACAACGTATAAAATAAGTGGGATCGGCTCTGACCTGCGGCGATCAGGGAATTCAAACGGAACGGAACAGAACGACATGGCGGCGGCGAAGGGGAAGAACAGCAGCGGCGCGGGCGATCCGGCGCGCACCCTGGAACTCCTGTGGCGCGACGGCTCGGCCGCCCCCGCGGGGCGCCGGGGCCCCCGGCAGGGCCTCACCGTCGACGCGGTCGTCGACGCCGCCCTCGCCCTCGCGGACGACGGCGGACTCGACGCGCTGACCATGCGGGCGGTGGCGCAGCACCTGGGTGTGACCCCGATGACGCTCTACACCTACGTCCCCGGCAAGGCCGAGCTCCTCGACCTCATGCTCGACGCCGTCTTCCTGCGCATGGACCGGCCGCCGTTCCGCCCCGGAGAACCCTGGCGCACCCGGCTCACGGCGGTCGCCGACGCGAACCGGGCACTGCACCTGCGCCACCCCTGGCTGGTCGAACTCCGCATCGTACGGGCTCCGTTGGGGCCCGGAGTGATGACCAAGTACGAATACGAACTCGGCGCCTTCGAGGGGCTCGGGCTCGACGACGTGTCCCGGGACTCGGCCCTGACGTACGTCCTCGGCTTCGTGCAGTCCGGGGCGCGGGCGGAACTGGACGCGCGGGCCGTGGCGCGCGAGAGCGCGATGTCCGACGGGGAGTGGTGGGACGCCCACGAGCCCCTGCTCACCCGGGTCCTCGACGGGACCCGGTTCCCGCTGGCGGCGCGGGTGGGGGAGGCGGCGGCGGTCGCGTACGACGGCCTGTACGACGCGGAACACGCGTACCGCTTCGGGCTTGAGAGGGTGCTGGACGGGCTGGAGGCGCTGGGGGAGCGGTAGCCCGTCCCGTAGGGAGCGGTAGCCCGTCCCGCCGGGGCGGTAGCCCGTCCCGTATCCCCCTGTCTTCGGGTCTGGCTCAGGCGCGCAGCCGGACTGTCTTCGGGTCCGGCTTCAGGCGCGCAGCCGGAGCAGCTCCCGTACGCCCGCCTTCAGGCGATCCGCCGACAGCTCCTGGTCGACCGACAGGTGGTGCATGAGGTCCGGGGAGAACGGCGCGAGCGCCAGATGGGCGAGGAGCGCGCTGTCGGACCCGGGCAGGAGCCGTCCGATGAGCAGGGCCACATGCGTGTGCATCACCCGGTACGCGCCGCTGAGGTAACGCCCGCGCGGCGCGGCGGAGTGCGCGGCGAGCAGGATCTCGCGCTGCTCGCCGACCCGGTCGACGAGGGCGTCGAGGAAGGCGTCGAGCCGCTCGGCGGCCGGCGCGCCGGGGCCCAGGGGCGGCGGCCCGCTCATGTACGCCTCCTGGAACCGGCGCTCGCGGTCGTCGAGGAGCGCCCACAGGAGCTGGGACACATCGCCGAAGCGGCGGTAGACGGTGCCGACGCCGATGCCGCTTGCGTGGGCGACCTGGTTCATGGTGACGGCGTCGGGGCCGTCCTCGGCGACGATCCGGGCGGCGGCGTCGAGGATCTTGCGCCGGTTGCGGGCCGCGTCGGCGCGCTCGGGGACGGGGGCGCCGACGGTGGGCAGCAGGCCGAAGGGCGGCGCCGTCGCGTCGGCGGCCTGCGGGTTCTCCGTGCTCATCTGTCGGCTCCTCTGCCGTTCGTACGGGTCGGCCCGTATCCCCCGCTCCGGTCGCCACCGGTCATTCCCGGTCATTCCCGGTCATTCCCGGTCGTTCGTCGTACTGAGCATACCGGCTCCTCTCGTTAAACGGATATCGATCCGTTTAAGCTCGTGGCATCGAAACGGAGAGCCATCCCGACCTCGGCCCGGCTGCGTTCAGGGCGCGGGGGCGTAGCGGCGGAGGAACATCTCCACCCCGTCGACGACCAGCCGCTCGCTCAGCTCCTCGGTGAGCTCCGTCCCGTACTGCTCGAAGACCATGTGCGGGAAGACCAGCAGCGAGTAGAGCTGGAGGACGGCGATTTCCAGGTCTGGGATGTCGAGGCGGCCCCGGTCGGCGAGGGCGCGCAGGGCGTCCGCGACGTCGGGGTGGTGGCCGACGGGGCCGTGCGCCCGCCAGGCGTGGCCCAGCTCGGGGAAGCGGGGGAGTTCGGTGGCGACGAGGGTGCGCAGCGCGCGGCCTTCGGCGTCGGCGCGTACGGCCCCGCCCCAGGCGCGGCCGGCGTCCATCAGGGCGGCCTTGAGTCCGTCGGGCCCCTCGGCCTCGACGAGCCGCGCGAGGTCGGGCCCGCCCCCCGCCCCACCGCGCGCCCCGCCGTCCGTCCCGCCGCCGGTCAGGGGCTCGTCGATCGCGCCCGCGACCACGGCGGTGAAAAGGGCTTCCTTGCTGCCGAAGTGGTTGTAGACGGTCACCTTGGAGACGCCGGCCTCGGCGGCGATGGCGTCCATGCCCACGCCGAATCCCTCGCGGAGGAAGAGGTCGCGGGCGGCCCGCATGACGGCCTGCCGTTTGCGGGCGGCGCGGGCACCGGTGGGGGCGGGCTTGGCGGGCTGGTCGTCCATACCCGCAGCCTACCCATGGAACTGTACTCTTGAGTTCAACTGAACTGGACCGTACAGTTCAGATATGCCCACTCCCGAGCCCACCACAGAACCCACCACCGCACCCCGTCCCGACGTCCCGCCACCCCGCGACCCGCGCCGCTGGACCGCCCTCGCCCTGATCTGCGCGGCCCAGTTCATGCTGGTCCTGGACGTGACCGTCGTGAACGTCGCCCTGCCCGCCCTCGCGAACGACCTCGACCTCGACCGCACTGCCCTGACCTGGGTCGTCACCGCGTACACCCTCTGCTTCGGCGGGCTCATGCTGCTCGGCGGCCGGCTCGCCGACGCCCTCGGCGCACGCCGCGTCCTCCTCACCGGCCTCGCCCTGTTCACCGCCGCGTCTTTGGCCTGCGGCCTGGCGCCGAACGCCACCGTCCTTCTCGGCGGCCGCGTCGCGCAGGGCGTCGGCGCCGCACTCCTCTCCCCGGCGGCGCTCGCCCTGGTCACCACCCTGTTCCACGGGAGCGAGCGGCCCAAGGCCCTGGGCGCCTGGGCGGCCATCGGCGGCACGGGCTCTGCGGTCGGGGTCCTCCTCGGCGGCGCCCTCACGGCGGGACCGGGCTGGCCGTGGATCTTCTACGTGAACGTCCCCGTGGGTGTCGCGCTGCTGCTCGCACTGCCGGAGGCCGTAGCCCCGGCACCCGCGTCACCCCCGGCACACCTGGCACCCGCGTCACCCCTGGCGTCGGCGTCACCCCCGGCACCCGCGACAAGGGCGAAGCGGGGCACGGGCGGACTCGACGTCCCGGGGGCCCTCCTCGTCACGGCCGCGACCGGCGCACTTGTCTACGGCCTCGTCCGGGCGGGCGGCTCCGGCTGGACGTCCGCCGCGTCCCTCACGCCCCTGTTCGGCGCGTTCGCCCTCTACGGAGTCTTCGCGGCGGTCGAGCGGAGGAGCCGTACCCCGCTGATGGACCTACGGATGCTCACCCGGCGACCGGTCGTCGCGGGCTCGTTCCTCATGCTGGTGGCGACGGCGCTCCTGATCTCGTTCTTCTTCCTGGGCTCGATGCGGCTCCAGCACGTCCACGGCTTCGACGCCCTCCGCACGGGTCTCCTGTTCCTCCCGGTGGCGCTCACCACGGCCGTCGGCGCCCACCTGGGCTCGCGCCTGGTGGCGACGGCCGGTCCACGCGCCTGCGCGACGGGAGGCATGGCGGTCGCGGCCCTCGGCTGTCTGCCGGTCGCGCTCCTGAGCCCGGACTCCGGCCCCTGGACCACACTCCTGCCGGCCCTCGCGACGGCGGCGCTCGGCCTCGGCGCGGTCTTCGTCACGGCGACGACGACGGCCCTCGGCCTGATCACGCCGCACGAGGCGGGTCGCGCGTCCGGCATCGTGAACACGTTCCACGAGCTGGGCGGCTCCGTCGGTGTGGCCGTCGTCTCCAGCGTCGCCCTGGGCGCCACGGCCCCCGCCCCGGACGGCCTCACGACCGCGTTCGCCCTCTGCACCGGGGCGGCGGCCGTCGCCGCCCTCGCGTCCCCGTTCCTCATCCCCCGGGGCCGCCCCCACCCGACGGGCGGCCCGCACGGGATGCACTGACGGACCGCTCCGCACCCGTCAGGGCGACCCGCTCCCACCTGTCGGGGACGCCCTGGCCCGACCCGTCAGGGGCGACCCGGTCCGACCCGTCAGTCCTGCCTCGGTCCCGTCTCGTCGATCGGGCGGATGACCACCGGGTACTCCGGTGCCCCGGCCGGCTGCGGGCAGCGGGCGACCCGGGCGGCGATCTCCGTCACGCGCTCGAGCGAGGCGCAGTCCAGGACCCAGTAGCCCGCGATGACCTCCTTGGTCTCCGCGTACGGGCCGTCCGTGACCAGCGGTTCGCCGTTCCCGTCGAGCGTCACGAACCGGGTCGTGGACGGGGCGGCGAGGCCCTGGCCGTCGATCATCTCGCCGGACGCCGACAGCTCCTCGTTGAGCGCGTTCATGTGGTCGAACATCGCCGTGAGGTCCGCCTTGCTCCAGGCCGGACTGCTCGGGGCGGGGCGGCCCACCATGGCCTCGTAGTCGGCCTCCGCGCCCTGCACCATCACCAGATACTTCATGACGTCCTCCTCTTGTGCGTCACTGCCTCTCGCAGGACAGTCGGAGCCGGGGGCCCGTTCTCGACACCGCGCGGGCGGCGACCGCAAAAACGGGAGAAATCACCCGACCGCACCATGATTCAGGAGTGAACGCCTTCACTCGCCATGACCGCCGCCGTACTCATCGAGGCGGCGGCCCGCGACTCCTTCAGCCGGCGCTTCACGGTCGTCGGCGCGTACGTGTCCGTCATCGCCCTCGACGTGTTCTGCGTGCTGCTCCTCACCCGGGTCCTGCGCCGCACCCACCACGCCACGATCGAGCTCCTCGGCCGCCTGCTGCTCGCGGCGGTCGGCGTCGACCTGGTCCTCGACGGCCTCTCGGACCTGGGCGTCCCGGGCCTGTACACCCGCCACTGAGGCGCCGGGGAGCGTCTACGGGCACGGCACACGGGGAACCGTGGAAGCGGCCCCGCCGGGAGGCAACGGAGGCGGCCCCTCCGGTGCGGAACCGCGCGCCTCACCCCGTCGCCCGCTCCTCCAGCGGCCGTCACCGCACCGCGAGGTCGGTGAGGGCCGGCGGGTGCCAGGCCCCGTCCGGCTGCTAGAGGTTCGTCCCCGGCGGCACGATCGCGTCGATCGATAGCGCACGGGCGCACTCCAAGAACTGGAGTGCGCTCCAGGGCAAGAGGAGAGGGGGGGAGTTCGCGGCCCCCTACGGGTTGAGCAGCTGGTCGGCGACGTGGGTACGGGCGTAGAGGACGGAACGCCCGCTGCGGTGGGCGGTCACCAGGCCGGCGTTCCGCAGGGCGATGAGGTGCTGGGAGACCCCGGCCGGGGACAGACCGCACTGCGCGGCGAGTCGGGTGGTGGAGGCGGGGGTGTCGAGTTCGGTGAGCAGCAGGGTCCGGGAGCGCCCGAGGACGGCGGCGACGGCCTCGGTCGCACCGGTGGTACGGGGTTCCCACACGGAGCCGAACCCGCGCGCCGGGTAGGCGAGTTGGGGAGGGTCCGGATGGACGGACCGGGTGAGGACCCGGGGCCACGCGAAGACGGACGGAACGAGCAGCAGCCCGGAGCCGGCCTGGTCGCGGCTGAGCGAACAGTGACGGCGTACGAGCCGCAGGGTGCCGTCGTCCCACCGTACGGTCTCGTGGAGTTCGCTCAGGACCCGTGCGGAACCGTGTTCGGCGACCTGACGGGCCCGGTGGAAGACATCCGCCTCCAGGACCTGCTGGATCCGGGCCCAGTAAGGGGCGAGGGCGAGTTCCCAGTAGGTCTCGATCTCGTCGGCGACCTTCGGGAGCGCGGCGGCGGGATCCTCGTGCAGCAGACGCGCCCTGGCCCCGGCCTCCGCTTCCCTCCCCAGCATGTCGAGGTCGTCCCGTACCTGACCGGCGGGGGTGCGGCGGATGGCGTCGAGTTCGGCTCCGAGGGCGGGGAAGGGGCCCGCGGGGGTGGGGTTGAGGAAGTCGGCGAGGTAGCCGTCGGCGGGCACGAGCACGGCGAGCCAGCCCCGGTCGAGCCCGGCCCGCGCGATCCGTGGCCGGACCTGGTCGGCCCAGCGCCGATGGGGCGCGGAGTCGGGGCGGCGGACGAGGAGCCGGTAGCTGGTCACGACCTCCCACATGGGGGAGACGGCGAAGCGGGTCTGGGCGAGATCGGCGGCGGAGAAGCTGAGCCCGGATTCCACAGGTTCCACGTCCTAGGTGCGGGGGCGGGGGCAGGGGCGGGGTGCGAGCGATCCGATGTCCGAGGGAGGGGATCCGCCCCCCCCGAGTTGGATTCGGTCTGAGCTTAATCAATGGAGGGCGACGGCGGGTTCCCGCAGTCTCCTCCCATGTCCGCACCCCTGGCGTCACGCATCCCGTCCTCCTTCCGCGACCTCCCGCCCGTCGTCTGGACGCTCTTCGCCGGAACGGTCGTCAACCGCCTCGGCTACCTCGTCACCCCGTTCCTCGTCTTCTTCCTCGCCTCGCGCGGAGTGACCGGCCCCGAGACCTCGTACGTCCTCGGCGCCCTCGGCGCGGGCAACCTCATCGGCCCCGCCGTCGGCGGCATCCTCGCCGACCGCATCGGGCGCCGCCCCACCATGCTCATCGGGCTGATCGGCGCGTCGGCCGCGCAGGGCGCGCTCTTCCTCGCGCCCGGGGTGTGGACGATGGCCGCGGCGGCGCTGCTGATCAGCGCGGCGGGCAGCACGGTCCCGCCGGCGGCGTACGCGCTCCTCGCGGACGCCGTCGACAGCGAGCGCCGGCAGCGCGCGTACGCCCTCTTCGGCTGGGGCGTGAACATCGGCACCGCCGTCGCGGGCATTCTGGGCGGCTACCTGGCGGCCCAGGGCTACTGGCTCCTGTTCGCCGTCGACGCGGGCGCGATGCTCGCGTACGCCCTGGTCGTCACGTTCCGCCTGCCGGAACCGAAGCGCACGACGACCGGGCACCACCCCGAGGGCGGGCCCGGGGAGAGGAAGGACGGCATCGGCTACGGAGTGGTCCTCCGCGACCGCCTCGCGGTGCTCCTGCTTCCGCTCTTCGGCGTCCAGCTCTTCGTGTACTCGCTCACCGAGGTCGCCCTGCCGCTCGCCATCCGGGACAGCGGCCTCTCACCGGCGGTGTACGGGGCGATGGCGGCGGTCAACGCCATCCTGGTCGTGGCCCTGCAGCCCTTCGCGACGTCCTGGCTGGCCCGGTTCCCGCAGCTGGCGGTGCAGGGCGCGGGCAGCACGCTGATCGCCCTGGGAGTGGCGCTCACCGGCCTGGCCGACGGCGTCGCCGGGTACGCGGTGTCGGTCGTCGTCTGGTCCCTGGGCGAGGTCACGGTCGCCGGAATCGCCGCCGGAGTCATCGCCAACCTGGCCCCGGCCCACGCCAGGGGTCGCTACCAGGGAGCGTTCAGCTGGACCTGGGGAACGGCCCGCTTCGCGGCCCTCACCCTGGGCGTCGCGACCTACACGACGCTGAGCCCGACAGTCCTGTGGTGGACCGCACTGGCGGCGGGAACCGTCACGGCGGCGGCGACGGTAGCCCTGAAGACCCGGGTCGAGACCCGCACGGCCCACGAACTGGCGGCGTGAACGCACGCGCTACTTCCCCTCGGCAAGGGTGTGGGCCACGAGCGCGTTGGCGTGCCCGTGGCCCAGTCCGTGCTCGGCCTTCAGCCAGGAGACGAGCTCCATGTGCTTGGTGAGCGGCGAGGAACGGATGAGCTCCTGCCACTCGGAGATCGGGCGCCCGTACTTCTTCTCGATGGAGGGGAAGTAACTTGCGGGACCCTTGACGACGTTCTCGGCCATGGAGCTCTCCTGGGCGGCGGGGCGGGCGGGGGCAGTGCGACGAAGGACAAGACTCCCACCCACCCGAGAACTCATCGCCGCTGAACTCAATCCCGTCGGATGTGCTCAGGATCGATGTGCCGCCGCACCATCGGCACGGAGGCGAGCGCGGCCACGCACAGCACCCCCAGCGCACAGGTGAACAACAACGGCAACCCCTCCCAGTCCCAGTGCACCGAACCACCCCCGGTGATCAGATAACTGGACTCGGCCAGCCACCCGGTGACGATGGCCGCCCCAAGCCCCACCCCCAGGGGCAGCACCACCTGCACCACCTGCACCACCCGCAACGTCCCAGCCCGAGCCCCCAACAACGCGAGCGCAGCCACCTGCCCCCGCCGCTCCAGCGCCCGATCAGCCACGGACACCACAAACGCAGCAACCCCGATGACAAGCCCGAGCACCATCCCGACGGCCAGAAGACTGCGGATGACGGTGAGCTGAGCCAACGAGTCGATGACGATACCGACGGGAGTGACGGTGGCGGTGGGCGCGACGGCCCCGATGCCGTCGAGAACGGAACGGATGGTGGCGGGGTCGGCGTCACTGACGAGAACGAGGTTGCCTTCCCGCAGAACCACTCCTGGAGGGAGGAACGACGGTGGAATGAGGAGGCTGGGTCCGGCGAACTCAGAGGGTTGATGGGCTCGAACCGAGACACTCCCCTGGGGGACCGTCACGTCCAACTTTCGACCATTGCTGAGCAGGAACGGAAAGCTTCTTCCCACCACGGCTTCGGCGTCGGTGGAGAAGTTCTGGTCCCGGATCCGTAGCACCTTGCTCTCGACACAACCCTCCGCCCTTTCGACAAAGACAGCCAGTTGGTGACAAGTGGCTACTACGGCATACGTTTGCGGAGTCTCGTCATTAGGTGACGCCTGCCATGAAGATGAAGACATCCCGTGGCCCCGCACGCCCGCAACCCGGGCAGTCTCAACACGCTGACGTTCATTCAGGTGGGCAAACGGAATGCTGTACTCCTGCACAGGACTTGTGCGACGGCTCACTTGGTCTACTTCAACGAGCACACCTTGCGTGAGCGATGCTCCGAATACCAGCAGTACGAGCCCAGTGGCCACGCGCAACGACGATCCGGGATCGATCTCCGTGCGCCGCATCGCCAGCGCCATCGATAGGGACCTGGAAACCCCCGCCAACCGTCGCGCCAGCCACGCGGTGATCGGTGCCAGGCCGAAAACGAGTCCCAGACCGGTCAATAGCACCGCACCAGGTACCAACACGGAATTGGCCGAACCCCCTGACGGATCCCGTCCCAACACACTGAGCACGCAGTATCCGCCGATGACCCCGATCCCCGGCACCAACAACAGCGCCCCCCACTTCCTCGGGGGCTTCCGTTCCCCGGTCCGCCGCACATTGATGGGTGTCAGAGCGGCCCGCCTCGCACTGACCTGCCCCACCATCCAAGCGAGCGCCGGGCACCCCAACAGGCAGACGGCAAGGGTCCATCCCGAGGGCCGGCCGTCCGCCGGATACCAGTGCAGCCCAGGCAGCCCTACCCGTGCCATGACCTCGTTGACGCCGAGGTACCCGAGGCTCCCGAGCAAGGCCCCAAACAAGGCGGCGGTGACGCTCTCTCCAGCGTTTACTCGCAGGGTGTCCTTCGCACTGAGTCCGACAAGCCGCAAAGCGGCAAGCCGACGGGCGCGGGACTCTCCGGAGAGCCGCGCGCACACGGAGAGGAAAATGACGAGGGGGAGCAGCACGATGCACCCGAGGGTGAATCGGAGAATGCTGAGGGTCGACGGCTCAACGACTGTCCGCCACGGTCGGCCGGCGCCGAAGCTGCCCAGTTCCTCTGCTTCGGTCAGCTCGTCCGGAGTGGTGCCGATGTAGGCATACAGATCTTCGGTGTCTCCCAACCCCTCCGGTGCGATGGTTCCCCTGACACGGCCGGGGACAAGAGCGGCCGTCCTCGGATTGGCAGCCAGAATCTCGGCGAGCTTGGGCGAGACGATCGCTTCGCCGGCTTCGGGGAGCTTCCCGATGCCCGGAGGCACAGGAGCATGCCCTGGGCCCGTCCGGGCGAGGAAAACACGATGGAGCGGCTGTGCCCCGTACGGATCGCGAAACTCTTGGTAGAGAAAACTACTTGTGCCTTGCCTCGGTTCACGGGCGGCTGTGCGCGCGTCATGAGCAGTGAGGATCGACGGGATGGTGAGGACTGCGGCAAGGCAGGCCACGCCGAGGGCCGAACCGAGCGTCATCAGGAGGAATCGTGCTCGTCCTCGGCGACCGCTGCCCCACAGCAGGCGCATGCCAAGGACGAACGCGTTCACACTGCCACCCGTTGGGTGATGACACCGTCCGCCATCGTGTACTGCGTATCGGCCTTGGCTGCCACCTCGGCATCGTGGGTGACGATGACCACGGCCGTCTTCTGCCGACGTGCCAGCTGAAGGAACTCGTCCAGCACAGCGGCGGCGTTGGCACTGTCGAGCGCCCCGGTCGGTTCGTCCGCGAACACCACGTCCGGTCGGTGGACCAGAGCGCGTGCCACAGCAACGCGCTGACTCTGGCCACCCGACAACTTGGAGGTCCTGCGCCGCAGCAGATCGCCCATCCCGAGCCGCCTCAGCACTTGGGCCGCCATCACGTGGGCATGGGCCTTGCTGATCCCGGCGAGCCGGAGGGGAAGCGCCGCGTTCTCCTCGACGGTCAGCTCCGGCAACAGCTCGCCGTACTGGAAGACGAAGCCGAGGCGCGTACGGCGCAGGGCGCTCAACTCACCGTCGGGGAGGGTGGAGAGTCGTACCCCGTCGAAGGTCACGAAGCCGCTGGTAGGGGGAAGAACCCCGGCGAGGCAGTACAACAGCGATGACTTCCCGGACCCGCTGCTGCCCATGATGGCGGCCACTTCGCCGCGCTTCAGTGTGAAATCGGCACTACTGACGGCTCGCTCGGTGCCGTAGAAGAGGTCCACGCCGTCCGCGCGGAGAATAACGTCCATCGTGGTCCGCACTCTCTATGAAGGGGGGAGCCACCGGTCGATGGCGGCTCCCCAACCGGCAACTGCTAGCGCGTGAAGGCTCGAATCGGCGAGCAGTTGTTCGGCCGAAGCGCGCCCCGGTCCCGGCACACACGCATGTCGGCTGAATTCGTGTAGCGAGTTGCGCCGTCGTGGACAGCGTCCTCCAGGTTCACGGTGCGCTTCTGAATCCCCTTGAATCGCTGCCATCCGTAGGAGTGCGCACGCACCTCCAGGTAGATGTTGTGACCGTCGTTGTGGTCGCCGTCCCGCAGCGCACCCTTGAAGCGGAACCCGCCGTGCTTCACCCCGGCGGGTTCCCACCTGTACTTCACCTTCTCGAAGTGGGCACCCCCGGTGGTGAGTGGGTCGGCGAGGGTATGCCACGAGTCCGCAACCGCCACCCCCATCCCCCCGAAGAACAGCCCCGCTGCCACCACTGCCGTAGCGAACTTCCTCATGGATAACCCTTGCTTGGTTGGATCAATGGTCATCACAGAAAGTATCGGCATCACTACACACCGGTGTACGCAGTAACGTCCCTCCGTCTCATCGCCCCCCGATCCGGTGAACGCGGCTTCCTCGGACCACAGCCGGCGCACCTTCCCGCTCCCGTGATCAGCCGGTGGGCCTGCGCTCTCTCCTCCAGTCGCCTGGTCGCGCCGACGTCAACCTGCGTCACGAACCGCTGCGGATCCGGCAGGGCCGGCGTCGCTGACGACGCGAGGCGGCTGTCCCCGGCAGGAGGGCGGGCGGAACGGGCGGCCTGCTCGAAAGCCGGCCGTCAGGTGGGGACGGCGCGCCCGGGTTCCCCGGAGGGGTGATCATCGGTGCGCTTGCGTGAGGCAAGGTGTCCCCGCCTTCAAAGATGCGCGCATGCGCTCTCTCTCCCCCGCCTCCCCGCTCAGCCGTGCCCTCGTCCCCTTCGCGGCCGCCGTCGCCCTGCTGGGTACGGCCGGGTCCTCCGTGGCCGGCGCGGTGGAGGCTTGTGGTTCGGTCATCACCGCCCCGCTCGCCCGGCCCGTGTCCGCCGACGACCCCTGTCCCAGTGCCGACCCGGTCGTATGCCGGATCCGCGTTCTCCCGATGGACGAGAAGGTCGAGGCGCAGCGCACCCGGATGCGCTACCACGGGCTCCTTGAGGACATGCGCCGTACGGGGGTCGCCATGCGCGAGGCGGGGGCCATGGACGAGGAGGTCGCTCGCGAGCTGGTCGACATGCGGAACCAGGCCACGGAGGTCACCCGCGCCGGTATGACTCCGCAGGAGGTACGGATCCTGGAGGAGCGGAACATCGCCAAGTACGGCAACCCCCTCGGCCCCACCGCCGACCAGCTCTACGCCAAGTACGGATCCTGGCACCAGGTGACCGACGCGTCGATGCGGACCAGTTACGCCGTCGACCGCGAGCTCAGCCTCGAATACCGCCCCTGCCCCGTGTAGGCGCATACGCCGGAGGGCCGGACCGCATCGAGCGGTTCGGCCCTCCGGCGTACAGCGGTCCACGCACGCACGCACGCGCGTACGGGTGCTACTCGGCGCTGTCAGGGGCCGCCGGGACGACCCACTCGACGAGCTGGATGACGACGCCGTTGGGGTCGGTCAGCTGGAAGAGGCGTTCGCCCCACGGCTCTTCGCGCAGCGGCATCGTGATCGGGGCGCCCGCCTCGCGCAGGCGGGCTTCCTCCGCCGCGAGGTCGGTGACGGTGAACGCCAGGATCAACCCGGCCGCCTGCTGGTCGCGCTGCTCGGGCGGCAGGACGTCGGTGCCGCGGCGGAGCAGCACGATGTCGACCGCGGCGTCGTCGCGGGTCAGCGAGGCGAAGCCGTCGGCGGCCATGGCCACCTGGTAGCCGAGGTGGGTGGTGAGGAACTCCCGGGAGGCGTCCACGTCGGCGACGGTGAGGGAGAGGGTGGAGGTAGAGACGTTCAAGGCTGCGGCTCCTCGACGGGTGGACCTACGGGCGGCTGGTGCTGGCGCGGCTGGGACGCACTGCGTGCGGGGCGTGCGGTGCCTGAAATGCCGTGCGGTGCGGTACTGCGCGGTACTGGGGGGGGCGGCGCGCGTCAGTACGTGCGGCGCGGCGCGTGGAACCTGGTGCGGGTGGGCGCCTGGCGGTGGCCGGTGCGCGGCAGCTCGCGGGACGGGCGCGGGGTGGCGGGCACCGGACCGGTCTCCTGGGTGGCGGTGAGCTTGACGGTGGGGAACGGGGTGCTGGGGGAGGTGAAGGAGTGGTTCTGGCTTCGCATACGCGGTCTCCGAGGCTCGTCCTACGCGGCGATTTTTGCAACGGACGTAACTTTACGCCCGGCCCAGCGACGCGTCAAGGATAAATTTGCTATGAGTGTAAGATTCGCCCATGGGTATCGAGAGCATGGGACTCCGCGAGTCCAAGAAGCAGGAGACCAGGCAGCTGATCTCCGACCACGCCACCCGGCTCTTCATCGAGCAGGGCTTCGAGCAGACGACCATTGCCGAGATCGCCACGGCGGCCCGCGTCGCCAAGAAGACGGTCACCAACTACTTCCCGAGGAAGGAGGACCTGGCCCTCGACCACCACGAGGCGTTCACCGCCGGCCTGGCCGCCGCGGTCGCCGACCGGCCCGCCGGGGAGTCGGCGCTCACCGCGCTGCGGCGGGAGTTCGCCGCCGCGGTAGAGCAGTGCAACCCCGTCGCGGGGTTCGCCGGCCCGGCGTTCGCCCGCATGATCGCCGAGAGTCCGACCCTGACCGCCCGCCTGCGTGAACTGCACGACCAGCGTGAGGTGGCCCTCGCCGCAGCCCTCGCGGACATCACCCCCGCCGACGCGCCGCCCATCGCCCCCCGGGCCGCAGCCGCGCTCCTCGGGGCCGCGCACCGTCTGCTGTTCCAGCGCATCCAGGAACTCACCCTGGCCGGCGAGCCCGACGAACGGATCGCGGCCACCGTAGCCCAGGAGGCCACGTACGTCTTCGACCTCCTCGCCACCGGCCTCGAAGCCCACCCGCCCACGAAAGCCTGACGCGGCGAGAGTCCGGCAGGGCATCGGTCACGGCTCACTGGCCTGACGCCGGACTGTCCCGGACAACGCCGAAGGGCCCCACCGCGAACGGTGGGGCCCTTCAACGAATTGCCCGGTGAGAGCAATGGCGGAGGATACGAGATTCGAACTCGTGAGGGGTTGCCCCCAACACGCTTTCCAAGCGTGCGCCCTAGGCCTCTAGGCGAATCCTCCGACGCAGACATTACATGACCGGGGAGGGTGCTCGCGAACTCGATCCAGGTGGGGACCGGTGGAGGGTTCCCGGTGGGGGAGGGGGTCGGGGGCGGGTTCGGGATCGGGTACGCTGGGCGGAGCCCCTCACGCGGTGCTATCTGACTGAACTCCCCCAGGGCCGGAAGGCAGCAAGGGTAGGTCGGCTCTGGCAGGTGCGTGGGGGGCGCTTGCGTTCCCGGGTTGTCGGTGGGCGCCTATAACCTCGTACATGTGTCGTCTCTCGCGCTCTACCGCCGCTATCGCCCCGAGTCCTTCGCCGAGGTCATCGGGCAGGAGCATGTCACCGACCCGTTGCAGCAGGCCCTGCGGAACAACCGGGTCAATCACGCGTACCTGTTCAGCGGGCCCCGTGGGTGCGGCAAGACGACCAGTGCGCGGATTCTGGCGCGCTGTCTGAACTGCGAGCAGGGGCCCACCCCGACGCCGTGCGGGGAGTGCCAGTCCTGTCGTGACCTCGCGCGGAACGGGCCGGGGTCCATCGACGTCATCGAGATCGACGCCGCGTCGCACGGTGGCGTGGACGACGCCCGTGACCTGCGGGAGAAGGCCTTCTTCGGGCCCGCGTCCAGCCGGTACAAGATCTACATCATCGACGAGGCCCACATGGTCACCTCGGCGGGCTTCAACGCCCTCCTGAAGGTGGTCGAGGAGCCCCCGGAGCACCTCAAGTTCATTTTTGCCACGACCGAGCCCGAGAAGGTCATCGGGACGATCAGGTCGCGGACCCACCACTACCCCTTCCGGCTCGTGCCCCCCGGCACCCTCCGGGAGTACCTGGGCGAGGTCTGCGGGCGCGAGGGCATTCCCGTCGAGGACGGGGTGCTGCCGCTCGTGGTGCGTTCCGGCGCCGGGTCCGTGCGTGACTCGATGTCCGTGATGGACCAGCTCCTGGCCGGGGCCGCCGCCGACGGTGTGACGTATGCCATGGCGACCTCGCTGCTCGGTTATACGGACGGTTCGCTGCTCGACTCCGTCGTGGAGGCGTTCGCGGCCGGGGACGGCGCCGCCGCGTTCGAGGTCGTCGACCGGGTCGTCGAGGGCGGCAACGATCCGCGCCGGTTCGTCGCCGACCTCCTCGAGCGGCTGCGCGACCTGGTGATCCTGGCCGCCGTGCCGGACGCCGCCGAGAAGGGGCTCATCGACGCCCCGGTCGACGTGATCGAGCGCATGCAGGCCCAGGCGTCCGTGTTCGGTGCCGCCGAGCTCAGCAGGGCCGCCGACCTCGTCAACAGCGGGCTGACCGAGATGCGGGGCGCCACCTCGCCCCGGCTCCAGCTGGAGCTCATCTGCGCGCGCGTGCTGCTGCCCGCCGCCTTCGACGACGAGCGTTCGGTGCAGGCGCGGCTGGACCGGCTGGAGCGCGGGGCGGCCGCCGCGCCCGCGCCCGTCTTCACGCCCGGCCCTCCGGCGCCCGCCATGGGGTACGTGCCCGGGCCCGACGCCCACACCCCGATGGCCCCGCCCCCGCCGGCCCCCGCGCAGCCCGCGCCCGCCCCGGCCCCCGCTCCCGTACAGGCAGTACAGGCCCAGCCCGCCCCCGCCCCCGTACACCCGCAGCAATCCGAGCCCGCCCAGGCTCCCGCCGCTCCTCGCCCCGGTGCCTGGCCGGGTGCCGCGACGCCCGGCGGCGGGGGGCCCGGCGCCTGGCCCGGCGCGTCCGCCCCGGCGGCGCCCACAGCCCCGGCTCCCGCTCCCGTACAGGCGCAGCCCGCGCCGCAGGCCCCCGCCCCGGCGTCCACCGGGGGCGGCGGGGACGTGGCGCAGGTGCGGAACCTCTGGCCGCAGATCCTCGACGCCGTGAAGAACCGGCGCCGCTTCACCTGGATCCTGCTCAGCCAGAACGCCCAGGTGGCGGGCTTCGACGGCACGACGCTCCAGCTCGGCTTCCTCAACGCCGGGGCCCGGGACAACTTCGCGAGCAGCGGCAGCGAGGACGTCCTGAAGCAGGCACTCGCCGAGCAGTTCCACGTGAACTGGAAGATCGAAGCGATCATCGACCCCTCGGGCGGCGCCTCGCCCCCGCCCGCCGCCACCGGCTTCGGCGGGTCGGGCGGAACGGGGGGCTTCAGCGGTTCAGGCGGAAGCGGCTCAGGCGGTTCAGGCGGTACGGGGGGATCCGGCGGCTTCGGCGGCTCGGGTGGAGGTGGCGGCTTCGGCGGCCCGGGTGGGGGCGGCGGCTTCGGCGGTGGTCGGCCGCAGGCGCCCGACCAGGCCTTCCCGCAGTCCCCGCCGTCCGCCTCCGCACCTTCGCAGGCCTCATCCGTATCCTCTTCTTCCGCCTTCCCGCAGCCGTCCCGGCCCGCGTCGTCGGGGGCCTCCGCGCCCGCGTACACGCCGCCCGCGCCGCAGCCCGTGGCGCCCGAGGACGACGTACCGGAGGAGGACGATCCGGACCTCGTCGACTCCGCGCTCTCCGGGCACGACCTGATCGTGCGCGAGCTCGGAGCGACCGTTGTGGAGGAATACACGAACGAGTAGGGGCGTCTCGTTCAGTGGCCCCCACAAGGGGCATCCCGCCCCGCGGGCTACTCTGGCAGGCGTGAAGGTCCTCGTCATCGGCGGCGGCGCCCGCGAACACGCCCTGTGCCGCTCTCTCTCCCTCGATCCCGACGTCACCGCTCTGCACTGCGCGCCCGGCAACGCCGGAATCGCGGAGGTCGCCGAGCTGCACCCCGTCGACCAGCTGGACGGCGAAGCCGTCGCGCGCCTCGCCACCGAGCTCGGCGCCGAACTGGTCGTCGTCGGCCCGGAGGCCCCGCTCGTCGCCGGCGTCGCCGACGCCGTCCGCGCGGTCGGCATCCCCGTCTTCGGCCCGTCGCGGGAAGCCGCGCAGCTGGAAGGCTCCAAGGCGTTCGCCAAGGACGTCATGGCCGGTGCAGGGGTGCCCACCGCCCGCAGCTACGTCTGCACGACCCCGGAGGAGATCGACGAGGCGCTCGACGCCTTCGGCGCTCCGTACGTGGTCAAGGACGACGGTCTCGCCGCCGGCAAGGGAGTCGTCGTCACCGACGACCTCGCGCAGGCACGGGCCCACGCGCTCGCGTGCGACCGGGTGGTCATCGAGGAGTACCTGGACGGCCCCGAGGTCTCCCTCTTCGCGATCACCGACGGCGTCACCGTCCTCCCGCTCCGCCCCGCGCAGGACTTCAAGCGCGCGCTCGACGGCGACGAGGGTCCGAACACCGGCGGCATGGGCGCCTACTCGCCGCTGCCGTGGGCCGACCCGAAGCTGGTCGACGAGGTCCTCGTGACCGTCCTCCAGCCCACGGTCGACGAGCTGCGCCGCCGTGGCACGCCGTTCTCCGGTCTGCTGTACGCGGGTCTGGCGATCACCAGCCGTGGCGTACGGGTCATCGAGTTCAACGCCCGCTTCGGCGACCCCGAGACGCAGGTGGTCCTGGCCCGGCTCAGGACCCCGCTGGCCGGTGTCCTGCTGCGCTCCGCCAACGGCACCCTGGACGACCAGCCGCCGCTGAGCTGGAGCGACGACGCCGCCGTCACCGTGGTCATCGCCTCCCACAACTACCCGGACACCCCGCGCACCGGCGACCCGATCGAGGGCCTGGACGAGGTCGCCGAGAAGGACGCCCCGCACGCGTACGTGCTCCACGCCGGTACGAAGCGGGACGGCGACGCGATCGTCAGCGCGGGCGGCCGCGTCCTCTCCGTCACCGCCACCGGAACGGACCTGGCGCAGGCACGCGAGCGCGCGTACGCGGCGGTCGGCCGCATCCGCCTTGACGGCTCCCAGCACCGTACGGACATCGCGCGGAAGGCCGCCGAGGCCTGACGGCGCCGCCGTTCTCTCGCGCGGCCGTGCGGTGGACCGTACGGCCGCGCGAATGCCATCACCTTTACCCAAAGCCATTCCATCGAGTGACGGCTCGGCCATCCGGATGACGTCCGCCACCGCCCCAACTAGGGTGCGGCGAAGGCGTTCCGGCACTTGGCCCACCGGCATTGCGATGTCAGTGGCGGGTGCCACAGTGGGGGAGTGAGCAACACCGCCACAGGCAGTCCCGGCATGGACGGTCCAGAGATGGGCGGTCCCGACATGGACAGAAGGGGGTGATGTACGGCGTGTCCGGTACCGGTTCCGTTGTCGGCGACGAATGGGGCGTGCGCGCCGCGCGCTCCCGAGCCATCGGCGTCCTCCGGGTCCGCGGCAGGGCCCTGGGCCTCGCGGTCCTTCCCGCCGCCGTGGCCGTCGTCCTGTACGCGGGCGGGGTCACCAACCACTTCGCGGGCTCCGGCTGGGACGCGGCCCGCTGGGTGATGACCGTGCTCGCGGTCGTCGTCCTCCTCGCCGCCACGGCCGTCGCCCTCGTCGTCGCCCGGGCCCGTCCGGCCGCGACGCCGACGGTGGAGCTCTCCGAGACCGCCGCCCCCGACCTCTACCGGCTCGTCCGGGACCTGGCCGACCGGCTCGACGTGCCGGCACCCGCCGCGATAGCCCTGACGCCGGACTGCGACAGCTGGCTCGAGGACCGCACCCACCGGGCCCACCGCGCGCGGCGCACGTCCGCCGGCGGCGACGGGGACGGTGCGCCCGTCCTCGTCATAGGGTCGCCCTTCCTATGGTGGATGCGCGTCGGCGAACTGCGGGCGGTCCTCGCCCCCGTCGTCGCCGGCACCGGCCCCGCCGCCCACCCCGACATAGCCGCCGCCCGCCGCTTCGTCCGAGGCCTTGACGCGGCCGTCGCCGTGCCCCGGACCTCCGGCCTCGATCCGCTCCGCAGACTCGGCGCGCACGGCGTGGGGCAGGTCGCCCGTGTCCTGCTGCGCGCCTGCCGCGGGCACGCCGCCGAGATGGAGCGCGGGGTCGCCGTCGCCGGCTCGGAGCGCGCCCAGGCCGTGGACTACGGCGTGCGGATCGTCGCGCAGGAGCAGGTCGGCCTGGCCTACGCGGGCTGGGACCGCCTCCTCACCCGGGTCGCGCTGCCCGCCTGGCGCATGGGCCGCTGGCCCTCCCAGCTCGACGCGGGCGTGGTCTCCGCCCTGACCGAACTCTCCCGCCGGGACCGGCTCGCGGACGGCTTCTCGTCGCGTCTGGGCGAGCGCCCCGCGTGCGACCTCCTGGAGGAGCCGGGAGCGGTCGACGAGGCCACCTCGCTGCTCGCCGCCCGCCTCTTCCACGGCGGCCCGGCCGAACCCGGTCCCGACTGGTCCCCGGTGGAGTGGAGCCAGTACCCGGAGGAGGTCGTCGACCGGAAGTGGCGTACCGACGCGGCCCGACTGCACCAGGTCCTCGACGCCCTCGGCGCGCCCGGCGCCCGGGCCGGGACCGCGTCGACCGCCGACGCCCCGACCCTGACCCGTGTCATCGCCCACCTGTCGACGGCGCCTGTCCCCCTCCCTGAGCCCGGCGCAGCCGCCGACGCCGCTCACGCCGACGCCGAAGCCGAAGCTTCCACCGACACCGACACCGACACCGACACCGACACCGCCATCGACCCCGACCCCGACCCCGACCCCGACACCCTCGACATCCACGACGACGAGGACGACGAGGACGACGAGGAACCCGTCAACCCCGCCGCCGAGGCGCTCGCGGGGGCGCTCAGCGCGCTCCTCGCGCGCGAAGAGGCCGCGCGGGAGGCGCGGGTGGCCGCTGTCAGCGCTCGGACCGCCCAGACGGCGGCCCGGAGCGGCGGCAAGGACGACCTGCCCGGTGCCGCGCCCCCGGGCGCCGTCAGCGGCCCCGACGGGCCCCTGCCGCTGTTCCCGCTCCAGCCGCCCCGTTCCGGCCGGGATCTGCTCGCCGACCACGTCACCGCGATGGTCTGCTGCGCGGCCGTGGACACGGCCGAGGCCTCACCGGGCCTCGACTGGCTCGACGGTCCCGCCCTCCTGGTCGGCGGCGAGCGGGCGACGGACCTCGGCCCCCGTGTTCTCGCCCTCGTCGAGGACGGCGATCCGGAACCGTTGCGCGTCTGGCTGGCCCGCACGGGAGTGCGCCCGGAGAAGCCCGTACGCCTGGTCTGAGGCCTCCCGGGAGACCGTCCACGGCACGGTTTCCCGGAGCCAGAGGTTCCACTCTCGCCAATTCACGACGAACGGTGACGGAGTGCGTGCGTTATGTGATGTGCTGGAGACCGCCACTGACAAAAGCACGCACCTGCAGCACGCATCAACAGCACGCGCCGGAGGCGAACAGCCCCAGTGCGCATCAGAGGCACAGGCACAAGGACACATCAGAGGCACTGACCAGCCGACCCGGGGGAGTCGAGGGAGGGGCGCAGCATGGGGGCGGACCAGATCAGGCGGTGGGAGTCGGGCGCGCTCGCGCACGCCGTCACCGATCCCTTCGGCCAGGGCCCCCTGCCCTGGCTGCGCGGGTCCGAGAACTACTTCGACGACACCGGCCAGGTGGTCCCCTGGTACGCGGACGAGATCCTGGCCCGGGGCGGCAGCGGCGGCCCGCGTACGGCCGACGACGTGCGGCGCCAGATCAAGGGGTTCGCGTCCGACGGGGCGGTGGCGCCGGGCGAGTCGATCGACTTCCACATCACGGTGGACCCGCCGCAGCAGTTCTCGGTCGACGTCTACCGGATCGGGCACTACGGCGGCGACGGCGCCGCGAAGATCACCACGAGTCCGCGTCTCTCCGGGATCGTCCAACCGCCCCCGCTGACCGCCGACCGCACGGTCTCCTGTCACCACTGGTGGCAGTCGTGGCGGTTGCAGGTCCCCACGTACTGGTCGATCGGGGCGTACGTCGCCGTCCTCACCACCGTCGACGGCCACCGCTCGCACATCCCCTTCACCGTCCGCGACGACCAGCCGGCCGATCTGCTCCTCGTCCTCCCGGACGTGACCTGGCAGGCGTACAACCTGTACCCGGAGGACGGCCGCACCGGCGCGAGTCTCTACCACGCCTGGGACGAGGACGGCCGGCTGCTCGGGGAGCAGGATGCTGCCGTCACCGTCTCCTTCGACCGCCCGTACGCGGGCGCGGGCCTGCCGCTCCACGTCGGGCACGCCTACGACTTCATCCGCTGGGCCGAGCGCTACGGCTACGACCTGGCGTACGCGGAGACCCGCGACCTGCACGCGGGCCGGGTCGATCCGAGCCGCTACCGGGGCCTGGTCTTCCCGGGGCACGACGAGTACTGGTCGGTGCCGATGCGCAGGACCGTCGAACTCGCCCGTGACCAGGGCACGTCGCTGGTCTTCCTCTCGGCGAACACCATGTACTGGCGGGTGGAGCTGGGGCCCTCGCCGTCCGGGGTGCCGGACCGGCTCCTCACCTGCCGCAAGCGGCGCGGCCCGGGCCGTCCGGCGCTCTGGCGCGAGGTCGACCGGCCCGAGCAGCAGCTCCTCGGCATCCAGTACGCGGGCCGGGTGCCCGAACCGCACCCGCTGGTCGTACGGAACGCCGAGCACTGGCTCTGGGAGGCCACCGGCGCCGGTGACGGCGACGAGCTGCCCGGCCTGGTCGCGGGCGAGGCCGACCGCTACTTCCCGCGCACGGCGCTCCCGGAGCACCAGGGCCGCATCCTGCTCGCCCACTCGCCCTACCGGGACGGCGAAGGGGCGCTGCGCCACCAGGAGACCTCGCTCTACCGGGCACCCTCGGGGGCCTGGGTCTTCGCCTCCGGTACGTTCGCGTGGTCGCCGGCGCTGGACCGGCCGGGCCATGTCGACGCCAGGGTCCAGCGCGCCACCGCGAACCTTCTCGACCGGATCTGTAAGAGGGACTGACCGGGGCCGACCAGGACTGACCGGGCCCGCCCGCCGCCGACCGGCCCCGGTGCGAGAGAATCGAACCGCTCCTGGATCAACCTACGCGGAGGAACCGTGTCCGGATTCGTAGAAAAGCCCGAGCCTGTCCAGGTCCCGGGCCTCACCCATCTCCACACGGGCAAGGTGCGCGACCTGTACCGGAACGAGGCCGGTGACCTCGTGATGGTGGCGAGCGACCGCATGTCCGCGTACGACTGGGTCCTGCCCACCGAGATCCCCGACAAGGGACGGGTCCTCACCCAGCTCTCCCTGTGGTGGTTCGACCGGCTCTCCGACCTGGTCCCCCACCACGTGCTCTCGACCGACCTCCCGGCCGGCGCCCCCGCCGACTGGGCGGGCCGCACCCTGGTCTGCACGTCGTTGAACATGGTCCCGGTCGAGTGCGTGGCCCGCGGCTACCTCACCGGCTCCGGTCTCGTCGAGTACGACGAGTCCCGTACGGTCTGCGGCCTCGCGCTGCCCGAGGGGCTGAGCGACGGCTCCGAGCTGCCGGCCCCGATCTTCACCCCGGCCACGAAGGCCGCGGTCGGCGACCACGACGAGAACGTGTCGTACGAGGAGGTCGCCCGTCAGGTCGGCGCCGAGACGGCCGCGCTGCTGCGCCAGACGACCCTCGCCGTGTACGGCCGGGCCCGTGACATCGCGCGCGACCGGGGGATCATCCTCGCCGACACCAAGTTCGAGTTCGGCTTCGACGGGGAGACGCTGGTGCTCGCCGACGAGGTCCTGACCCCGGACTCCTCGCGCTTCTGGCCTGCCGACCAGTGGGAGCCGGGCCGTGCCCAGCCCTCGTACGACAAGCAGTTCGTCCGGGACTGGCTGACCTCCCCGGCCTCCGGCTGGGACCGCAGGAGCGAGCAGCCGCCGCCGCCCCTCCCGCAGGAGATCGTGGACGCGACGCGCGGCAAGTACCTGGAGGCGTACGAGCTGCTGACCGGCAAGACCTGGTCCGACAGCTTCTAGGCGCCCAGCCGCCCGGTCGCGCGGGGCACGAGAAAGCCCCCGGTCGATTCGACCGGGGGCTTCATCATGGAGCGGACGACGAGATTCGAACTCGCGACCCTCACCTTGGCAAGGTGATGCTCTACCAACTGAGCCACGTCCGCATGCGCCGTAGCGCGCAGCCAACTATACCCAACCTTTCGCCTGCGCGAGCCGCACCGCCGTGTGACGGTTCTCGGCGCCGTGCTTCGCGGTGGCCGACGAGAGGTAGTTCCGGACGGTTCCGGGGGAGAGCGAGGCGCGCCGGGCGATCCCCGCGACGGGTGGCCCGTCGGCGGAGAGTTCGAGGACCTCGGCCTCCCGCGCGGTCAGCGGGGAGTCCCCCACGGCGATCGCGTCGGCCGCCAACTCCGGGTCCACGTAGCGGTTTCCTGCATGCACGGTACGGATGATCTCGGCGAGCCGCTGGGCGCTGACGGTCTGCGACGCGAAGCCGCGTACGCCGGCGGAGAGGGCCCGCTTGAGGTGCCCCGGACGGCCGTGACCGGTCACGATCATGGTGCGGCCACCGGGAGTTCGTCCCGCAGGGCCGTGGCGACCGTCACACCGTCCGCGCCCGGCATCTGCGGATCGAGCACGGCGACGTCGGGGCGATGGGCCCGAGCCATGGCGACCGCCTCGGGCCCGGTGGCGGCCTCGGCGACGACGACGAGGTCGTCCTCGATCCCGAGCGGCGCGGCGAGAGCGCCACGGATCAGATGCTCGTCGTCGGCGAGCGGCACGCGCAGGGGGACGGTCACGGGGCCAGGGCCCCGACCCGCGCCCGGCACCCGACCCGCGCCCGGTTGGTCATGTGTCCAGGCTTCCGGCGGGCGCGGCCGTCCGGCAGTGCGCGCTGTCACCACGGCTTCTGACGCATGTCATGAGGGGCGAGGGCGATGCGGCGGAGGAGGCGATGAGAACGCGGGGAACACGGCGAAGGCCCCGGTTCCTGAGAACCGGGGCCTTCGACTTCCTGAGCGGACGACGAGATTCGAACTCGCGACCCTCACCTTGGCAAGGTGATGCTCTACCAACTGAGCCACGTCCGCATTGCTGCCGCTCATCGGCCTTCTCGAAGGAGGACCCCGGGCGGTGCGAGCACTACTCTACCTGATCCACGAGAGTGGTCGGTCGAGCGATGCAGAGCGGGTGACAGGAATTGCACACTGCGCCTTCCCCCTGGAAGGGGGATGTTCTACTACTGAACTACACCCGCACGCTGCGTGAGGTGGGGCTTTGCGGCCTCGCCCCTCGGCGTGTTCCAGACTCTAGCGGATCATGGGGGGTGCAATGCAAATCGGTTCCCCCGGCCCGGTCCGCCGAGTCGCCCGCCCCGGCCCGCCGCGCTGAGCGGCGCCGCTCAACTCGCTTCGCGGAAGGCCTCGTAGACCCGCTTCGGGATCCGTCCGCGAGCGGGCACCTCCATCTTGTTGGACTGGGCCCAGGCGCGGACCGCCGCCGGATCGGGGGCGAGGGAGGTGTGGGTGTACGTCTCCGCCGAGGGGGTCCGGCCGGCCGCGCCCTTGGCCGGAAGCCTGCGGCCGGCGGCGAGGTACGGCGCGAGGGCCTTGCGGAGTTTCTTTGCATTGGCAGCATTCAGGTCGATCTCGTACATCTTCCCGTCAAGACCGAACGCGACCGTTTCAGCCGCTTCTCCGCCGTCCATGTCGTCGGAGAGAGTGACCACCACACGCTGAGCCACGGATATCGGTCCTTTCCTGCGGCCGACGCCGCGGGGGAGGTGCTTGTGGCGCCTCTGACGTGCGGTGATGTCGGCCTTGCGGCTGTTCCGGGACAATAATGCTTTCTTCTGGATTCCTTTGTACAGCGGCAGGTGTCGCATTGTGAAGCCCTGGCAATTGTTTCCGCGTGTCCCGGGGCAATGAGGTCCGCAATATTTCACTCGAATTTTCCGTGGGTGGGCCCGGGCAGGGGCATGGGTGGTGTGCGTGCGGTGAGCCCCTCCGGAGCCTGGCATTTGGAGGATCCTTCAGATCTCTACCCGCGTAGAATTTGGAGGCAGGTACGCTGAGGGAACCGCCCACGCAACACACCACCGGGAGTGCCAGTGGCACGCGTCGTAGTCGACGTCATGCTCAAGCCGGAGATCCTCGACCCTCAGGGGCAGGCGGTGCAGCGTGCACTGCCCCGCCTGGGATTCGCCGGAATCGCCGACGTCCGCCAGGGGAAGCGCTTCGAGTTGGAGGTGGAGGGACCGGTCGACGAGGCCGCCCTCGCCCGCATCCATCAGATGGCCGAAACCTTCCTTGCCAACACCGTGATCGAAGACTTCATCGTGAAGGTGGAATCGTGACCGCACGCATCGGCGTCGTCACGTTCCCCGGAACGCTCGACGACCAGGACGCGTTGCGTGCCGCTCGTCTCGCGGGTGCCGAGCCCGTCTCGCTCTGGCACCGCGACGAGGACCTCAAGCAGGTCGACGCCGTGGTCCTGGCCGGCGGTTTCTCCTACGGCGACTACCTGCGGGCCGGAGCCATCTCCCGCTTCTCGCCGGTGATGGAGCCGATCATCGAGCAGGCGAAGGCGGGCATGCCCGTCCTCGGTATCTGCAACGGCTTCCAGATCCTCACCGAGGCGCATCTGCTGCCGGGCGCGATGCTGCGCAACAACCACCTCCACTTCATCTGCCGTGACCAGAAGCTGCGGGTGGAGAACGCGGAGACCGCCTGGACCTCGGACTACACCGAGGGCCAGGAGATCGAGGTCCCGCTCAAGAACATGGACGGCCGGTACGTCGCCGAGGAGCGCGTCCTCGACGAGCTGGAGGCCGAGGGGCGGGTGGCCTTCCGCTACCTGGACATGAACCCCAACGGCTCGCTGCGCGACATCGCGGGCATCACCAACGCCGCGGGCAACGTGGTCGGCCTCATGCCGCACCCCGAGCACGCCGTCGAGCCCCTGGTCGGCACCGGTAAGACGGACGGCCTCGGTTTCTTCACCTCGATCCTCAAGAAGCTGGTCAACGCCTGATGACTCTGGACACGGTCAAGCACGCGGCCGAGACGCCGGACAGCGAGCAGCCCTGGAAGGACCTCGGCCTCAAGGAGGACGAGTACGCGCGCATCCGCGAGATCCTCGGCCGCCGTCCCACCGGTGCCGAGCTCGCCATGTACTCGGTCATGTGGTCCGAGCACTGCTCCTACAAGAGCAGCAAGGTCCACCTGAAGCAGTTCGGCGAGAAGACCCCCGCCAATGACGCCATGCTCGTCGGCATCGGTGAGAACGCGGGCGTCGTCGACGTCGGCCAGGGGTACGCGGTCACCTTCAAGGTCGAGTCGCACAACCACCCCTCGTACATCGAGCCCTACCAGGGCGCGGCCACCGGCGTCGGCGGCATCGTCCGCGACATCCTCGCCATGGGTGCCCGTCCGGTCGCGGTCGTCGACCCGCTGCGCTTCGGCGCGGCCGACCACCCCGACACCAAGCGCGTACTGCCCGGTGTCGTCGCCGGCATCGGCGGCTACGGCAACTGCCTGGGCCTGCCGAACATCGGCGGCGAGGTCGTCTTCGACTCCTGCTACCAGGGCAACCCGCTGGTCAACGCCGGCTGCATCGGCGTGATGAAGCACGAGGACATCCACCTCGCCAAGGCGTCGGGCCCGGGCAACAAGGTCATCCTCTACGGCGCCCGCACCGGCGGCGACGGCATCGGCGGCGTCTCGGTCCTCGCGTCCGAGACCTTCGACGACACGAAGCCGACCAAGCGCCCCGCCGTCCAGGTCGGCGACCCCTTCCAGGAGAAGCTCCTCATCGAGTGCACCCTGGAGATCTTCAAGGAGAAGCTGGTCGCGGGCATCCAGGACCTCGGCGGCGCCGGGCTCTCCTGCGCCACGTCCGAGCTGGCCTCCGCCGGTTCCGGTGGCATGCGCGTCGAGCTCGACCGCGTCCACCTGCGCGACGCGACCCTCTCGCCCGAGGAGATCCTCATGAGCGAGTCGCAGGAGCGCATGTGCGCGATCGTGGAGCCCGTGCACGTCGAGCGGTTCCTGGAGATCTGCGAGAAGTGGGACGTCATCGCCACCGTCATCGGTGAGGTGACCGAGGGCGAGCGCCTGGAGATCTTCTGGCACGGCGAGCAGATCGTCGACGTGCCGCCGCGCTCCGTCGCCCACGAGGGCCCGACCTACCACCGGCCGTACGCCCGCCCGGAGTGGCAGGACGCGCTCCAGGCCGACGACGCCGGCAAGCTGCCCCGGCCGCAGAACGGCGCCGAGCTGAAGGACCAGGTCCTGAAGCTCGTCTCGTCGCCGAACCAGGCCTCGAAGGCGTGGATCACGGACCAGTACGACCGGTTCGTGCAGGGCAACACGGTGCTGGCGCAGCCCGAGGACGCGGGCATGGTCCGTATCGACGAGGAGACGAACCTCGGCGTGGCCATGGCGACCGACGGCAACGGCCGGTACGCGAAGCTCGACCCGTACACGGGTGCGCAGCTCGCGCTGGCGGAGGCGTACCGCAACGTCGCCGCGTCCGGCGCCAAGCCGCTGGCCATCTCGGACTGCCTGAACTTCGGTTCGCCCGAGGACCCGGCCGTGATGTGGCAGTTCGCGGAGGCCACCCGTGGTCTCGCGGACGGCTGCCTCCAGCTGGGCACCCCGGTGACCGGCGGCAACGTGTCGCTGTACAACCAGACCGGTGAGGTCGCCATCCACCCGACGCCGGTCGTGGCCGTGCTCGGTGTGATCGACGACGTGAACCGCCGTACGCCGATCGCCTTCGCGGAAGAGGGCCAGCTCCTCTACCTGCTGGGCGACACGCGTGAGGAGTTCGGCGGCTCGGCCTGGTCCGAGGTGATCCACCAGCACCTCGGCGGCATGCCGCCGACCGTGGACCTCGACCGGGAGAAGCTGCTCGGCGAGATCCTGATCTCGGCCTCCCGCGACGGCATGATCGACGCGGCGCACGACCTGTCCGACGGAGGTCTGGTCCAGGCGGTCGTCGAGTCCTGCCTGCGCGGCGGGAACGGCGCGCGCCTGGTGGTCCCGGAGGACCTGGACGCCTTCACGTTCCTCTTCAGCGAGTCGGCCGGCCGTGCGGTCGTCGCCGTTCCGCGCAGCGAAGAACTCCGCTTCACCGACATGTGCGGTGCGCGGGGTCTGCCGGCAGCCCGGATCGGTGTCGTCGACGGTGACGTGGTGGACGTGCAGGGCGAGTTCACGCTCTCCCTGACGGAGCTGCGCGAGGCGCACGAGGCGACGATCCCGGCCCTGCTGGCCTGATGTTCGGACGTTTCACGTGAAACGGTCCCCGCCCTCGGGCGGGGACCGTTCGCGCGTCCGGCGCCGTCTATGCGGCCGTGCCCCAGAAGGCGTCGGACTGATCGATGTCCTCGACGCACTCGTCGATGTCGGTGATCTTCCCGCCGACGATGGTGAACACGAGCGCGCCCTGCATCTCGATGCCCCGGTCCCCTCGCTCCGCGAAGAACTTGTTGGCCGCCACGGCATGGCCGCGACCGTCCACGCAGACGCTGTGCAGTTCGACGCGCATCTTGCCGCCGGTGAGCTCGAACATCTGCCGGTACATGGCGAGGATGTTGTCCCGGCCCTTGAAGTGCCCGGAGATCTGGCTCTCACCGGGCATGTGGTGCGTGCAGTCCGCCGTCATCAGGGTGCCGACGGTCTCCATGTCCCCGCTGGTCCATGCCTCGAAGCCGCGGCGGACCAGGGCTGCGTCAGGGTGCTCAGCCATGGCTGATCGACCCCTCTCGTACGTGGGGGTGTGCGGGCGGCCCTCCCCCTCCAGTCTCCGACTACCCTCGCCCCCATGCCACCGGCCAAGAAGCGCACCCGTAGTTATGACTCCGCCAGGATCCGGGCGGCCGTGCTCGCCCAGTTCGGGCACGTACGGAAGGCGGTCGGGGCGCTCACGCCCGAGCAGCTCGACGCGCCGACCCGGCTCGGGGAGTGGACGGTACGGGACCTGGCGGCGCACCTCGCCTGGATGGTCGACTCCGTCCCGCAGCTCCTGGCCCTGCCGGAGCGGGGCGGGGACCGGCTCGCCCTCCTCGACTGGCCGTTCGTCACCGCCGGCGCGGCCGAGCGGATCGACGCGCACACCCGGGACATCGACGCCTCCGACCTGGCGGGACTGTACGCCCGCGTGGCGGACGACTACGAGCGGGCCGTGGGGGGCGCCGCCGACGAGCGGCTCCTGCCGGTGAGCTTCGGCCCCATGACCCTCGCCGATTTCCTGGTCACCAGGACCGTGGAGCTGGTCGTCCACACCGACGACCTGAACGCGGCGACCGGCGCAGCCGTCCCGTACGACCGGCAGGCCCTCGCCGCCTGCACCCGGCTGCTCGCCGACACGCTCGCGTCGAAGGCCCCGGGCGGCGCGGTGGAGGTGCGGATCCCGCCGTACGCGGTGGTGCAGTGCGTGGAGGGCCCCCGGCACACCCGGGGCACCCCGCCGAACGTGGTCGAGACGGACCCGCTGACGTGGATCAGACTGGCGACCGGCCGGGCCGGGTGGGCCGCCGAGCTGGACGGGGCGAAGGTCCGCGCCAGCGGCGAACGCGCCGACCTGGCCGGCCTGCTGCCGCTGATGGGCTGAGGGAACCGACTCCTCCGCGCGCCCGTCCCATCGCCATGAAGACGCCGCGTACGCCCCTCGCAGCAGCCGCCCTGGTCCTTCTCCTCGCCGCCTGCGGTACGGAAGGAGGTACCGGATCAGGTGGTGTGGCCACCGTCTCCCCCGACCTGCCCGTCGCCGGCACCCACTGGACGATCGACGCCGTGACGGTCGACGGGCGCAGGTCCGCCGCCCCGGACGGCGCGCGTGTCGACTTCGAGAAGAACGGCCGCGCCCGGGGGAACACCGGCTGCAACACCTTCGGTGCCGCCGTCGCGGTGAACGGCGACACCCTGACCGTCTCCCCGCAGGAAGTCACCGAGATCGGCTGCCCCGCCGACCGGCAGCGCTTCGAGCAGGAGCTGCTCAAGGCGTTCTCCGGTCGGCTCAAGGGGACGATCGAGGGCGACAGGTTCACCCTCGACTCGCCCGACGGCAAGGACGATCTGGAGCTGACCTCCGAACCGGCCGCCCCCCTGCGCGGCACCACCTGGAAGGTCGACGGCCTCGTCTCCGGTAAGACGGCGGCCTCGCAGCCCGCCGACAGCGAGGGCAAGGCGCGGATCGTCATCGGCGCGGACGGGCGGGTCTCCGGCAACCTCGGGTGCAACAACTTCTCCGCGACCGCCCGCGTCGACGAGAAGGCCCGCACCCTCACCGTCGACGGTCCGGCGGCGACCACCCGCATGATGTGCGCGAGCCCGCAGATGACGCTGGAGACGAAGCTGTACGAGCTCCTCGACGGCCCCCTCGGCTACCGCCTGGACCACCGGACCCTGACCCTCACCGACGCCTCGGGCGAGGGCCTCACCGCGGTCGCCGCCCCCGCTCAGTAGCGCAGGAGGCCCGCGTCGATCCGTTCCCAGGCCGTCCGCAGCGAGGCGGTCAGCCCGGGTTCGGCAACGGCCAGGTCCGCCTGCTCGCGGACGTCCCGGCCGAGGTGGAAGAGCTGGTCGCGGCCGGCCTTGCCCCGGTAGTACTTCCAGTCGCCCCGGCGCAGGGCCCGCTCGCCCCGCACCCGCCAGAACAGGTCCCGCTCGGGGACGTCGTCGCCGCGCAGCAGGTGCCCGGCGAGGCTCGTCCCGTCGAGCGGGAAGGCGGGGTGGGGGCGGGCCCCGGCCAGTTCGAGGAGGGTGGCGGTCCAGTCGGGGGTGAAGACCGGGAGGCGGCTGACCTGGCCGCCGTCGATCCGGGCGGGCCAGCGCAGGATCGACGGGACGCGGATGCCGCCCTCCTGGAGTGAGCCCTTGTTGCCGGTGAGCGGCCAGTTGTAGGAGAAGCGTTCGCCGCCGTTGTCGCTGGCGAAGAGGACGAGGGTGTCGCGTTCCTGGCCGGAGCGGCGCAGGGCGTCGAGGACCGTGCCGATCGACCGGTCGAGGTCCTCGACCATCTGCCCGTACTTCTCGAGGGAACCGCCGTCCTGGTGCCAGAGCGCACGTCCGTCGCCCGCCCTGATGCGGCGGGTGATCTCGTCACTGGTCTCCTTGTCGCCGTCGGCGACCCAGGGCCAGTGCGGGGTGGTGAAGTTCAGGTTGAGGAGCCAGGGCCGGTCGTGATCGCGGCCGATGTACTCGCTCGCCCGTTCGGTGAGGATCCGGGTGTAGTAGCGCAGGTCCTTGTACTCGGCGTCGCCCTCGTAGAGGTCGTACTCGCCGCTGAGGCCGAGCTTCGAGTAGTACTCCAGGGCCCCGCCGAAGTTGCCGAAGAACTCGTCCCAGCCGGATCGGGTGGGGGAGTGGTCGGGGAGGTAGCCGCAGTGCCACTTGCCGATGAGGGCGGTGGCGTAGCCGGAGTCGCGGAGCAGCGAGGCGAGCGTCGGGTGGGTGGGCTCCAGGCCTGCGGAGCGGTCGGCGATGGGTTCGGCGAGCCCGCCCTTCGTACGGCCCGGGTAGCGGCCGGTGTAGAGGCTGAAGCGGGTCGGGGAGCAGGTCGCGGAACCGGAGTAGGCGTCGGTGAAGCGGACGCCCTGGCGGGCGAGCCGGTCGAGGTTGGGGGTGCGGATGTGCGGCGAGCCGTACGAGGAGAGGTCGGCCCAGCCGAGGTCGTCGCCGAGGACGAAGAGGATGTTGGGCCGCCGGGAGTGCCGGCGCGGGCTCGCGGCCCGGAAGTCGCGCTCCTCGGGCGGGCCGGGCCGGGCGTGGGCGGGGGAGGCGGCGGCACCGAGGGCGGCGGCCGCCGCGGCACCGGCGGCGGCACCGCCGAGGGCACGACGGGACAGGGGTGTGGACATACGGGGTCTCCAGACGGAGGCACGGAAGAAGTGCGAAGAAGAGGAGAGGGAAGAGAAAGGGGGCCGCGGAAGCGGTCAAACGCAGCGACACACGGCGCCGGCGACACGGACGAGGTCCACGTGTCGGCGCTGGACGAGGGTGACCGAGGGGTCACGCGGGGGCTGCATGGGGCTGGAGCTTCGTCCAGCGTCCGCGTACCTGTCAACGACCGTCTCGTACCCCGGGATGACTGTGGCGACGGCGTTGCGGCGGTGTTTCCCAGGCCCTTCCCAGGGCTTCGGAGCGCCCCGGGATGCGAACTCCGTCACATCGCGCGGGCACCCCGGGGCTGGTAGGAGCGTCCGCCGTCGGGCGGTCGGAGGGCCGGAGCCCTTACCCCGCCTGGTTCGTAGGCCTCTCCAAGCCCGAGATGATCAATTCATAGGTTCGCACGAGTGGCGATGTCTCGGATTTCGCCAATTCGGACCAGTGGTCGAGCGCGTCTACACTCGGAAACGTGCCACGTGGTGACGGTCGACTCAATCACGACTTGCTTCCCGGAGAAAAAGGCCCCCAGGACGCTTGTGGCGTCTTCGGTGTCTGGGCTCCGGGTGAAGAGGTCGCAAAGCTCACGTACTTCGGGCTCTACGCCCTCCAGCATCGGGGCCAGGAATCCGCGGGAATCGCGGTCAGCAACGGCTCCCAGATCCTCGTCTTCAAGGACATGGGCCTCGTGTCCCAGGTCTTCGACGAGACCTCTCTCGGTTCCCTCCAAGGTCATATCGCGGTCGGTCACGCCCGCTACTCGACCACCGGGGCGTCCGTGTGGGAGAACGCGCAGCCGACGTTCCGGGCAACCGCCCGCGGCTCCATCGCGCTCGGCCACAACGGCAACCTGGTGAACACGGCGCAGCTCGCCGAAATGGTCGCCGACCTGCCCAAGAAGGAAGGCCGCGCGACCCGCGTGGCCGCGACCAACGACACCGACCTGCTCACCGCGCTCCTCGCGGCCCAGGTCGACGAGGACGGTGAGCCGCTCACCATCGAGCAGGCCGCCGCGAAGATCCTCCCCGACGTCCGGGGCGCCTTCTCCCTCGTCTTCATGGACGAGCACACGCTCTACGCGGCCCGTGACCCGCAGGGCATCCGCCCGCTGGTCCTCGGCCGTCTGGAGCGGGGCTGGGTCGTCGCGTCGGAGTCCGCCGCCCTCGACATCTGCGGCGCCAGCTACGTCCGCGAGGTCGAGCCGGGCGAGCTGATCGCGATCGACGAGAACGGCATCCGTACCTCGCGATTCGCGGAAGCGAAGCCCAAGGGCTGTGTCTTCGAGTACGTGTACCTGGCCCGCCCGGACACCGACATCGCCGGCCGGAACGTGTACCTCTCCCGTGTGGAGATGGGCCGCCGCCTTGCGAAGGAGGCGCCCGCCGAGGCCGACCTGGTCATAGCGACACCGGAGTCCGGCACCCCGGCCGCCATCGGTTACGCCGAGGCCTCGGGCATCCCCTTCGGCGCGGGCCTGGTGAAGAACGCCTACGTCGGGCGCACCTTCATCCAGCCGTCCCAGACCATCCGCCAGCTCGGCATCCGGCTGAAGCTGAACCCCCTCAAGGACGTCATCAAGGGCAAGCGCCTCGTGGTCGTCGACGACTCGATCGTCCGCGGCAACACCCAGCGCGCCCTCGTCAAGATGCTCCGCGAGGCCGGCGCGGCCGAGATCCACATCCGGATCTCCTCGCCGCCGGTGAAGTGGCCCTGCTTCTTCGGCATCGACTTCGCCACCCGCGCGGAGCTGATCGCCAACGGCATGTCGATCGAGGAGATCGGCAAGTCGCTGGGCGCGGACTCGCTCTCGTACATCTCCATCGACGGGATGATCGAGGCGACGACCATCCAGAAGCCGAACCTCTGCCGTGCCTGCTTCGACGGCGAGTACCCGATGGAGCTCCCCGACCCGGAGCTGCTCGGCAAGCAGCTCCTGGAGACAGAGCTGGCAGCGGGACCGGCCGCCACCGCGGCCGCCGACGCCCTCCGTCGCCCGTAAGAACCCGCTGCGACCCGCAGTACGGCGAGCAGTACGACGACACGAAAGCTCTGAACCCATGTCTCAGACCACCGGTGCCAGCTACGCGAGCGCGGGCGTCGACATCGAAGCGGGCGACCGCGCCGTCGAACTCATGAAGGAGTGGGTGAAGAAGACGCAGCGCCCCGAGGTCCTCGGCGGCCTCGGCGGCTTCGCCGGCCTCTTCGACGCCTCCGCCCTCAAGCGCTACGAGCGTCCGCTCCTCGCCTCCGCCACCGACGGCGTCGGTACGAAGGTCGACATCGCCCGCCAGATGGGCGTGTACGACACGATCGGCCACGACCTGGTCGCGATGGTCATGGACGACATCGTCGTCTGCGGCGCCGAGCCGCTCTTCATGACCGACTACATCTGTGTCGGCAAGGTCCACCCGGAGCGGGTCGCCGCCATCGTCAAGGGCATCGCCGAGGGCTGTGTCCTGGCCGGCTGCGCCCTGATCGGCGGCGAGACGGCGGAGCACCCGGGCCTCCTCGGCCCGGACGACTTCGACGTCGCCGGCGCGGGCACGGGTGTCGTGGAGCACGACCGGCTGCTCGGCGCCGACCGTATCCGTACCGGGGACGCGGTCATCGCGATGGCGTCCTCGGGTCTTCACTCGAACGGGTACTCGCTCGTCCGGCATGTGGTCTTCGACCGCGCCGGAATGACTCTCGACCAGCAGGTCGAGGAGCTCGGCCGGACCCTGGGCGAGGAGCTCCTGGAGCCCACGAGGATCTACTCGCTCGACTGCCTGGCCCTCACCCGGACCACGGACGTCCACGCGTTCAGCCACATCACGGGCGGCGGTCTCGCGGCCAACCTGGCCCGGGTCGTCCCGGACGGTCTGCACGCCACGGTCGACCGTTCGACCTGGGCGCCGGGCGCGATCTTCGACCTGGTCGGCAAGGCCGGTCAGGTGGAGCGCCTGGAGCTGGAGAAGACCCTGAACATGGGCGTCGGCATGATGGCCGTCGTGCCGGGCGACTCCGTGGACGCGGCCCTGACGACGCTCGAGGACCGGGGCGTCGAGGCCTGGGTCGCGGGCGAGATCACCGAGCGCGGGGCGCACACGACCGGCGCGGAGCTGGTCGGGGACTACGCCCGGTAGGACCGGCGACGCGGACAGTACGAGGACGGGGCGCTCCTGAGGGGCGCCCCGTCCTCGTCTCCGCCGTCGGCGCGGTCCGCGCGCGGACAGCACAGAAACCCGGCCGGGAGATCCCGGACCGGGTTTCTGAGGTGCGCTTCAGAAGGTGATGCGATTCAGAAGGTCAAGCGCGACGGGGGGACGACGCGGGACCGGACTCGTCGTCCTCGTCCTCGTCGTCCGTGTTGTAGAGATCCGCGTACTGGGCGTACGGGTCGTCTTCCTCGTCGTCGTCCTCGAACGGCTCGCCGTTAGGCGGCTGACTCGAAGTCGAAGCGCCCAGCTCATTGGCCAGACGCGTCAGGTCCGTCCCGCCGCTGCTGTACTTCAGCTGGCGGGCGACCTTGGTCTGCTTGGCCTTTGCCCGGCCGCGCCCCATGGCTCGACCCCCTCGGTGACGGGGCTCGGTGGCCCCAGAGTCTTGACACGCGTTCATGAGTCGGAACGGACTCTCGACAGAGAGACCGGTCCGTAGAGCTTCAACGGTACCTGTTTCCGCGGGTCTACGGTACGCCGCGCGCATCACATACCCCGGTACAGAACCATCGAGGTGCTCTTTCCTCGCTGGTCAACCGCGATTTTAACCTCTTCTGGGGGGCCGACCCGCCGAGGGTCGTGAGCGAAGTCTCCCCGTGGGCGCCGGAGGGGCGCCCACGGATCCCCCGCGCTCCCCCCTCCGGCGGGCCCGCCCCCTCGTACGGCTCAGCGGCGCCGCGCGTCCGCCATCCGCTGCTCGGCGATCCGGTCGGACGCCGCAGCCGGCGGAATCCCGTCCGCCTTCGCACGTGCGAAGATTTCGAGGGTGGTGTCGAAGATCTTCGTGGCCTTCGCCTTGCAGCGGTCGAAGTCGAAGCCGTGCAGCTCGTCGGCGACCTGGATCACGCCGCCGGCGTTGACCACGTAGTCGGGCGCGTAGAGGATGCCGCGCTCCACGAGGTCCTTCTCGATGCCCGGGTGGGCGAGCTGGTTGTTGGCCGCACCGCAGACGATGCTCGCGGTGAGGAACGGCACGGTCTCCTCGCTCAGGGCGCCGCCGAGCGCGCAGGGCGCGTAGATGTCGAGGCCCTCGACGCGGATCAGCGCGTCGGTGTCGGCGACCACGGTGACCTGCGGGTACTTCTCGGTGATCCGGCGCACCGACTCCTCGCGCACATCGGTGATCACGACCTCGGCGCCGTCCTTGAGGAGGTGCTCGACGAGGTAGTGGCCGACCTTGCCGACGCCCGCGACGCCGACCTTGCGGCCGCGCAGGGCGGGGTCGCCCCACAGGGTCTGCGCGGAGGCGCGCATGCCCTGGAAGACGCCGAAGGCGGTGAGGACGGAGGAGTCGCCGGCGCCGCCGTTCTCGGGGGAGCGCCCGGTGGTCCACTGGTTCTCGCGGGCGACGACGTCCATGTCGGCGACGTAGGTGCCGACGTCGCAGGCCGTGACGTACCGGCCGCCGAGGGAGGCGACGAAGCGCCCGTAGGCGAGGAGGAGCTCCTCGGTCTTGATCTTCTCCGGGTCGCCGATGATGACGGCCTTGCCGCCGCCGTGGTCGAGACCGGCCATGGCGTTCTTGTACGACATCCCGCGGGCCAGGTTGAGCGCGTCGGCGATCGCCTCGGCCTCCGTGGCGTACGGGTAGAAGCGGGTGCCGCCCAGGGCCGGGCCCAGGGCGGTGGAGTGAAGGGCGATGACGGCCTTGAGGCCGGTGGCGCGGTCCTGGCAGAGCACGACTTGCTCGTGGCCACCCTGCTCCGAGTGGAACAGAGTGCGCAGTACGTCAGCAGGAACGCCGGTCACATCGGTCACGGTGGTGACTCCCAAGTACGAAGCGGCGGTTTCGGGCCCCCCTGCGGGTGGGGGAGGACCAGTTCGGCACGAGGGTAAGTCCTACCTGCGCGTAGATCGGGCGCAGTGCTCAGGATCACCCCCTCCTGGAGTACCTCCGTGGAAGGATTCGCGACATGTCGGTCGCCTCCTCGGTCCCCATCCCCTACGCGTCCTATCTGCGGGTGTACGAGCCGCTGACCGCGTTCCCCGAGCCGGAGCGGACCCACTGGGCCCGGTACGCGCGCCGGCCGCGGACTCCGGGGGCCCAGGAGGAGCTGCGGCGTTCGCTGGCGGACCTGCTGTCGACGCCCCCTGTCCCGGTGCCGGTCCACGAGAGCGGGGACGCCTTCGTCGCCCATGTGGACGGGGTGGTGGTGATCTGCCCGTGGCGGACCCGGCTGCGGGCGTGGCTGGCGCTCCAGGACCTGCCGGAGCAGTTCCCCGAGCCCGTGCTGGACGCGATGCTGCCGCCCGTGGTGCGCGTCCAGGTGGCGAGCGACTACGAGCGGTGGCTGATCGCCAACCCGGACGCGCGGCCGTGGATCCGTACGGCGGTCTGGCAGGTGCCGCTGCGCTGGTTCGCGCTCTTCGGGGACGAGGACCGCCATTACGAGCCGGGGGAGGCCGGGAGCGCGGAGGCGGCGGGCCGGGCGCCGGTGCTGCGCTACCGGACGACGATGGCGCAGGCGCGCCGGCGGCTCGCGAGGGCGCTACGGGCGCTGCGGGAGTCGATCGACGAGGGTCCGATGACGGAGGGGCTCGTCGAGGTGGGGCGCTGGCTCGAGGAGTTCCATCCGCGGGCGCTCGTGGAGCTGGACTTCGGCGGGCTCGTGCACGCGGTCACGGAGGAGTGGCTGGCCGAGGACCGTTCGGTGGCGCAGATGGCGGAGGGGATCGCGGCGCTGCGGGCCGGTGACGGCGAGGCGGCGGGCGACACGTACGGGCGGCTGGCGGAGCGCTGGCGTGCGGTCAGGGACCTGCGCTTCGCGAATTGACATCAGTCGGGCATCTTCGTCAGGTCGGTATCGACAAGACATGTCCGGCCGGTGTAAATGATCTTCATGGGTGTCCGGATCCCGCCTGCCCGAATCTCGGCGCTGGGGTGGACGGGTCTTTCGGCACCCGTCGGGCGGGGCCATAGGTCCCGATCCGGGCCTTTGGCTCAAGCGTGACGGACAGCACGTAACGCACCCTTGCGCCCATCGCCCACCCTCGTGCCAAAATAGGACAAGGAGTCCGGGGAGGGTTCCTTCCGTCCATCTATGGGCGGATCGCTCGACATTGCACTCTATGGGGGGTCTGGGGACTCCTGATCGCTCTGTGACTGATCGTCACAGGCGCGTGACTGTCCGTTATGGCATGGTCCATCGACTTCCGCCGCTGATGAACACCTGCGAGGGCAATTCCATCGGTTTGGCCGACGTGGCTGGACGGATGGTGTAGTTGTAGTGCCGAGGACAAGCCGTTCGTCCTATAACCGACTCGGCCCGCTTTTGCCATTTCGGGCAACGCGGGTCAAGGTGCAGAATTTAGAGGAAAGAACCGAGAAGGTTCGGTTCTCCCGAGGAGGCCGCTCATGACCGCTCGCACCCCTGATGCCGAGCCGCTGCTGACCCCTGCCGAGGTTGCCACGATGTTCCGCGTGGACCCGAAGACGGTGACCCGTTGGGCGAAGGCCGGGAAGCTCACGTCCATCCGCACGCTGGGTGGACACCGCCGCTACCGCGAGGCTGAGGTTCGCGCGCTGCTGGCGGGTATTCCGCAGCAGCGCAGCGAGGCCTGAGGTCGCGCTGACACCCCGCAGTACCCCGTAACACCGGGTCTGTCCGGATCCCCCAATCCGGTCGCCCACCCCTAGCTCTGCCGACGGATTCCTGCCCCAACAGGCCTTCGTCAACGATCGCGCTGGACTCCGCCGGGTCTGGCGCGATCTTCTTTTGTGTCCGGCGCCACTCGTCGGCTGGTGGTGCAATTGCACATATTAAATTGGCCCGGTGTAGGGAGGGTGTAAGTGAAGCGGTTTCTGAAACCGCCTCAGTGACTCCCGTCACACCGGTGAAGCCTTGCCAAGGAACAGCCTGCCACTTCCTGGAACGCTCCCAAGCCGCCGTTGGTCATGGGTCGGTGGGACTTTCGTCCTCCGCGGACGCAGCGGACGCAGCGGGTTCGTCGGGCCCCTGGAACTCCTCGGGCTCCGGGAACTCCAGGGCGAGCCGCAGGAGGCGATGGCAGACCACGCAATGGCGCGTGAGGTGCCCGTAGCGCGACGCGGCCGCCAGATGGGCGCGCAGCAGTGCTCGTGTGTCATGCCGTGCTGCGGACGCCGCGGCCATGCGCGACCACCTCCGGTGTGGGCCCCCGTTTCCCTGGTGTCCGGGGTACCGGCGGACGCGTGGCCCCGTCAAGACACGGGAACACAACGAAAGGCCCGCATCTCGCGATGCGGGCCTTTCGTGGAAGCGATCCTGACGGGACTTGAACCCGCGACCTCCACCTTGACAGGGTGGCGAGCTAACCAACTGCTCCACAGGACCTTGCTCGCAGCCCCGTTAAGTGGCTGCGAGGAAGACTGTACAGCAGGTCAGCGGTCGGGTCGAACTCACCGGCGGCCGGGCCCGCCAGGCCCCGTTCGAGAAGGCCCGTCAGGGAGCCGCCGCGTCGATCGCCTTCACGATCCGCTTGTCCGACACGGGATACGCCGTGCCCAGCGCGTGCGCGAAGTAGCTCACCCGCAGCTCCTCGATCATCCAGCGGATGTCGGTGACCTCGGACGGCACCGGGCGGCCCTTCGGGAGCTGTTCGAGGAGCCAGGCGTACTCGTCCTGCATCTCCTGGACCTTCTCCATCCGCGTGGTGTCCCGCTGCACCCCGCTCGGCATCTGCTGGAGCCGCCGGTCCACCGCCACCAGATAGCGCATCAGGTCCGGGAGCCGCTTGAGCCCCGTGCGGGTGACGAAGCCGGCCGGCATCAGCCAGGCGAGCTGCGCGCGCACGTCGGCCAGGTTGGTGATCAGCGCCAGGCTGTTCGTCGACTTCAGCCGGCGCTCGCAGGCCTGCCAGGCCGCCAGGATCTGCTGCACCTGGCCCACCGTCCGTACGGTCGTGTCGACGAGGTCCGCGCGGACCTTGTCGTACAGCTTCCGGAAGGACTCCTCGTCCCACGCCGGCCCGCCGTGGTCCGCGATCAGCCGGTCGGCGGCGGCCATGGCGCAGTCGTCGAAGAGGGCCTGGACCGAGCCGTGCGGATTCGAGGACAGGGCCAGCTTCTGCTGGTTGGTCAGCTTGTCCGAGGCGAACTTCGCCGGGTTCACCGGGATGTTCAGCATGATCAGCTTCCGGGTGCCCCGCCACATCGCCCGCTCCTGCTCGGCCTCCGTGTCGAAGAGCCGTACGGCGACGGTCGCGCCCTCGTCCACGAGCGCCGGGTACGCCTTCACCGGCTGGCCGCCCCGCTTGGTCTCGAAGACCTTGGTGAGGCTGCCGATCGTCCAGTCCGTGAGCCCCGTGCGCTCCAAGGAGGACCCCGAGCCGTCCGGGCCGCCCGTGGCCGCCGCGGCGGCCTGCGAGAGGGCCTTACGGGCCTTGGGGCGCAGCTGCAGCCGCAGGGTCTCCAGGTCCTTGTCCTCGGCGAGCTTGCGGCGCCGCTCGTCGACGATCCGGAACGTCACCTTGAGGTGCTCGGGGACCTTCGCCCAGTCGAAGTCCTCGGCGGTGAGCGGCACGCCGACCATCCGCTGGAGTTCCCGGGCGAGCGCCCCCGTCAGCGGCTCCTGCACGGGCACGACCGCGTCCAGGAAGCGGGACGCGTAGTTCGGCGCGGGGACGTAGTGCCGGCGGATCGGCTTCGGCAGGGAGCGGATCAGCTCCGTGACGACCTCCGCGCGCAGCCCCGGGATCTGCCACTCGAAGCCGTCGTCCGTGACCTGGTTGAGCACCTGGAGCGGGACGTGGACGGTCACGCCGTCGGCGTCGGCACCCGGCTCGAACTGGTACGTCACCCGGAACTTCAGCGGCCCCTGCCGCCACGAGTCCGGGTAGTCGTCCTTGGTGACCGCCCCCGCCTTCTCGTTGATGAGCATCTCGCGCTCGAAGTCGAGGAACTCCGGCTCCTCGTGGCGCTTGTGCTTCCACCAGGAGTCGAAGTGGGCGCCCGACACGACGTGTTCGGGGACGCGCCTGTCGTAGAAGTCGAACAGGGTCTCGTCGTCGACGAGGATGTCCCGGCGGCGGGCCCGGTGCTCCAGCTCCTCGACCTCGGTGAGGAGCTTGCGGTTGTCCGCGAAGAACTTGTGGTGGGTCCGCCAGTCGCCCTCGACCAGCGCGTTCCTGATGAACAGGTCGCGGGAGACCTCCGGGTCGATCCGCCCGTAGTTCACCTTGCGGTCGGCGACGATCGGCACGCCGTACAGCGTCACCTTCTCGAAGGCCATCACGGCCGCCTGGTCCTTCTCCCAGTGCGGCTCGCTGTACGTCTTCTTCACCAGGTGCTGGGCGAGCGGCTCGATCCACTCGGGCTCCACGCGCGCGTTGACCCGGGCCCACAGCCGCGAGGTCTCCACCAGCTCGGCGGACATGACGAAACGCGGGGGCTTCTTGAAGAGCGCCGAACCGGGGAAGATCGCGAACTTGGCGCTGCGGGCGCCCAGGTAGTCGTTCTTCGCGCCGTCCTTGACGTCCTTCATGCCGATGTGGCTGAGGAGACCCGCGAGGAGGGACACGTGCACGGACTGCTCCGGCGCGTCCTCCTCGTTGAGGTGGATGCCCATCTGCTTGGCCACGGTCCGCAGCTGCGCGTAGATGTCCTGCCACTCGCGGATCCGCAGGAAGTTCAGGTACTCCTGCTTGCACATCCGCCGGAAGGAGCTGGAACCGCGCTCCTTCTGCTGCTCGCGGACGTACCGCCAGAGGTTCAGGTACGCGAGGAAGTCGCTGGTCTCGTCCTTGAACCGGGCGTGCTGCTGGTCGGCCTGCGTCTGCTTCTCCGCCGGCCGCTCGCGCGGGTCCTGGATGGAGAGCGCGGCCGCGATCACCATGACCTCGCGGGCACAGCCGTTCTTCTCGGCCTCCAGGACCATCCGGGCGAGCCGGGGGTCGACGGGCAGCTGGGACAGCCTCCGGCCCTGCGGGGTGAGGCGCTTCTTCGGATCCTTCTCGTCCGGGTCGATGGCGCCGAGCTCCTGGAGGAGCTGCACGCCGTCCCGGATGTTCCGGTGGTCCGGCGGGTCGATGAAGGGGAACTTCTCGATCTCGCCGAGGCCGGCCGCGGTCATCTGGAGGATGACGGACGCCAGGTTCGTCCGGAGGATCTCGGCGTCCGTGAACTCCGGCCGCGAGAGGAAGTCGTCCTCCGAGTACAGCCGGATGCAGATGCCGTCGGACGTACGGCCGCACCGGCCCTTGCGCTGGTTGGCGCTGGCCTGGCTGACGGGCTCGATCGGCAGTCGCTGCACCTTGGTCCGGTGCGAGTAGCGCGAGATGCGGGCGGTGCCCGGATCGATCACGTACTTGATGCCGGGGACGGTCAGGGAGGTCTCCGCGACGTTCGTGGCGAGGACGATCCGGCGGCCGGAGTGCGCCTGGAAGACCCGGTGCTGCTCGGCGTGGCTCAGCCGGGCGTAGAGGGGGAGGACCTCGGTGCCGCGGAGGTTGCGCTTGAGGAGCGCGTCGGCGGTGTCGCGGATCTCGCGCTCCCCGGAGAGAAAGACGAGGACGTCGCCGGGGCCCTCCGCCTGGAGCTCGTCGACGGCCTCGCAGATCGCGGTGATCTGGTCGCGGTCGGACTCCGAGCCCCCGTCCTCATCAGAAGCAGCCTCTTCGAGCAGGGGCCGGTACCGGACCTCGACGGGGTACGTACGTCCGCTCACCTCGACGATCGGGGCGTCCCCGAAGTGCCGGGAGAAACGCTCCGGGTCGATCGTCGCGGAGGTGATCACGACCTTCAGGTCGGGGCGCTTCGGCAGCAGCTGGGCCAGATAGCCGAGCAGGAAGTCGATGTTGAGAGACCGCTCGTGGGCCTCGTCGATGATGATCGTGTCGTACGCGCGCAGCTCGCGGTCCGTCTGGATCTCGGCGAGCAGGATGCCGTCCGTCATCAGCTTCACGAAGGTCGCGTCGGGGTTCACCTGGTCGGTGAAGCGGACCTTCCAGCCGACGGCCTCGCCCAGCGGGGTCCGCAGCTCCTCGGCCACCCGCTCGGCGACCGTACGGGCCGCGATCCGGCGGGGCTGGGTGTGCCCGATCATGCCCCGGACGCCGCGGCCGAGCTCCAGGCAGATCTTCGGGATCTGGGTGGTCTTGCCGGAGCCCGTCTCACCGGCGACGATCACGACCTGGTGGTCGCGTATCGCCTCCAGGATCTCGTCCTTCTTCTGCGAGACGGGCAGCTGTTCGGGATACGTGACCGCGGGCACGCGGGCGGCGCGCCCGTCGACCCGCTCCTTGGCCTTGGCCGCCTCGACGGCGATCTCGTCCAGGACGGCCGCGCGGGCCTCGGGCTTGCGGATGCGGCGGGCGCCTTCGAGACGGCGGCCGAGCCGGTGGGAGTCCCGCAGCGAGACCTCGGCCAGGACGGACTGGAGGGCGGCGAAGGAAGTAGACATACGGGATCCAGGATCGCACCTGCGGCCGAGAAGCGGCGAACCGATTTACGAGTGGCCGCTCCAAAGCCGGTGACGGCCGGGCCCCGGGACGGCTTCCGCGGGGCCGGACACGCGGAGTGCGTACTATTTCGGACACGTCGTCCGGACCGGAGAGGTCTCGCATGTTCCGCACCACCCGCGCGCTCGCGGCGTTCGCCGCGCTCGCGGGACTGGTGCTCGGTCTCCTGGTGTGCGGAGCGGCGGCCGAGGCCGCGCCCGCGCGGGGCCCGCTCCTGGTGGGCGCCGCCGTTCCCGGCTGCGATCCCGGTCACCCCGCCGACGCAGGGGCCGCGGGTCCCGCCGTACCGCCGCGTGCGCACGGCGTCGCGGAGCTGTTGCCCGCGCTCGCCGCCGACCGGACGCCGTGCGGGGCCCGGCCGGACCCGGACGGGAGGGCGGCGTCACCGGGGCGGGAGCCACCCGCGCGCGTACCGCCGTCTCCCGTGGAGCTGTCGGTCCTGAGGGTGTAGAGGGACGGCCGCCCTCCGTCCCTCTTCTCCGTCCCGCCCTTCCAGGAGCACGTCCGCATGCCCAAGTCCAAGCCGGTCGTCATCGTCTCCGGCGTCGCCGTCGCCGCCGCGCTGCTCGGTTTCGTCTCGTTCACCGCCACCAAGCCGTCGTCACCCGGCGCCTCCGGCTCCTCGGCCGTCGCCGAGGTGTCCGTCGACCCGTCCGCCGGCGTCTACCCCGAACTGGAGGCCTACGCCCGCCGCGACGCCTCCGACAGGCTCGCGATCGGCCGGGCCGACGCACCCGTCGTCCTCATCGAGTACGCCGACTTCAAGTGCGGCTACTGCGGGAAGTTCGCCCGCGACACCGAACCGGTCCTCATCGACAAGTACGTCGCCGACGGCACCCTGCGCATCGAGTGGCGGAACTTCCCGATCTTCGGCGAGGAGTCGGAGGCGGTCGCCCGCGCCTCCTGGGCGGCCGGGCAGCAGGGCCGCTTCTGGCAGTTCCACAAGGCCGCCTACGCGGAGGGCGCCAAGGAGAAGGGCTTCGGGAAGGACCGGCTCGCCGCCCTCGCCGAGGAGGCGGGCGTCCCCGACGCCGCCAGGTTCGCGAAGGACACCGACGGGCCCGCGGCCCGCGCGGCCGTCCGCGAGGACCAGGAGCAGGGGTACGCCCTCGGCGCCACCTCCACTCCCTCCTTCCTCGTCAACGGCCGGCCGATCGCCGGTGCCCAGCCCCTGGAGACCTTCACGGAGACGATCGAGGCGGCGGCCAGGAGCGCCGCCGCGAAGGGCAGGCCGTGACCTCGGGCATCGGCTACTTCGCCGCCTTCCTGGGCGGGCTGCTCGCCCTCCTCAGCCCGTGCAGCGCCCTGCTCCTGCCCGCCTTCTTCGCGTATTCGATCGACACGCGCGCGAAGCTGACGGCGAGGACCGGCATCCTCTACGCGGGCCTGGCGACGACCCTCGTCCCGCTCGGCGCGGCCGGCTCCTACGCCGGCCGCCTCTTCTACGGCCACCGGGACCTCCTCGTCACCGCCGGCGGCTGGCTGATCATCGGTCTCGGCGTCCTGCAGATCCTCGGCCTCGGCTTCGCCTCCCGCCGGATCGCCGAGGCGAGCGGCCGGATCCGCCCCACGTCGGCGCTGTCCGTCTACGCCCTCGGCCTGGTCTACGGACTCGCGGGCTTCTGCGCGGGTCCGATCCTGGGCAGCGTCCTGACGGTGGCGGCGCTGAGCGGCAGTCCGGCGTACGGCAGCCTGCTCCTCGCCGTGTACGCGCTCGGCATGGCGGTCCCGCTGTTCGTCCTGGCGCTGCTGTGGGAGCGGTACGACCTGGGCCGGCGGTCCTGGCTCCGCGGCCGCCCGGTCCGGCTCGGGCGGCTCACCCTCCATTCGACCTCATTGCTCTCGGGCCTGTTCTTCGTCGCCCTCGGGGCGCTGTTCCTGGTCTTCGACGGGACGACCGCGCTGCCCGGCCTGCTGTCGGTGGACGACTCGTTCGCGGTGGAGCAGCGGGTGGCCTCACTGGGCCGTGCGGTCCCGGACTGGGCGCTGCTGGTCGCGGTGGTGGCCGCGGTGGCGCTGGTACTCACGGTGCGGGGCAGGCGGGGGAGCCGTACGGGGGAGGGCGAGGAGGTGTGACGATACGGGGGAGGGGCGCGGGCCCCTCCCCCGTGGACCCGCCTTCTCTCCGGACGCACGACGAAGGCCCCGTTCTTTCGAACGGGGCCTTCTGTTTGTGGCTGGGGCCGGGGTCGAACCGGCGACCTATCGCTTTTCAGGCGATCGCTCGTACCAACTGAGCTACCCAGCCACGAAGCCGTTTCCAGCTTCAGCGATCCTGACGGGACTTGAACCCGCGACCTCCACCTTGACAGGGTGGCGAGCTAACCAACTGCTCCACAGGACCTTGCTATGTGCGAGCACTAGTCTCGCACACGGTAATGCGTACCCCCAACGGGATTCGAACCCGTGCTACCGCCTTGAAAGGGCGGCGTCCTGGGCCACTAGACGATGAGGGCTGGAGACCCACCTTCGTGCTTCTCAGCGCGTCGGGGACGTGAGAAGCATATGGGATCCCGGCCGCTATCGCCAAAACGGTTTCCCCCCGGGGGAGAATGGGCGCGTGCTGGAGATGACGCGTGAGGAGTTCGAGGAGCTTGTCGCCGAGGCCCTGGACCGGATCCCGCCGGAGTTGACGCGGCTGATGGACAACGTGGCCGTGTTCGTGGAGGACGAGCCCGCCCCCGACGACCCCGAGCTGCTCGGGCTCTACGAGGGGACGCCGCTGACCGAGCGCGGTGAGTGGTACGCCGGTGTGCTGCCGGACCGCATCACGATCTACCGGGGGCCGACGCTGCGGATGTGCGAGTCGCGCGAGGACGTGGTCGCGGAGACGGAGATCACCGTGGTGCACGAGATCGCCCACCACTTCGGCATCGACGACGAACGGCTCCACGCACTGGGCTACGGCTGAGCCGGCACGGCCCCGGGGGGCGGGCGGCCGCGCGTCACGGGTCGCGGCCCGGGCCGAGCGCCCGGGTGGGGACCGTGTCCCTTGTGACGCCCCGGGAGTTGGGCAGGGTGACGCGTTCCGTTCCTGCCTGTTGTGTCCCTGGAGGTGCCCCCGTGCGCCATTTGCCCACCCCGGCGAGATGGGCCGCCACCGCGCTGGCCGTCGCGGCCTGTGCCGGTCTGAGCGGCTGTATGAGTGTGAGCGACGACGCGAAGCCGACGCCCGGCGCGTCCGGCCAGAAGCGGGGCGTGGCGACCGAGTCCGGTGGCGGTGACGCCGGAGCCCCCGGCGGCGACGGCGGCTCCTGGGACGGCCGTCCGGCCGCGGGCGGACCGGACGCGGCCGGCGCGGGTACGTCGTCCCCGGTGCCGAGCGGCTCGCCCTCGGGCACCGCGAAGCCCTCCCCGGGCGCGGTCCTGCCCGTGGAGGGCCCGGACGGCCGCGGCGGCCCGTCGAAACCGCAGCCGACCGGCGGTGGCCACGACGGTCCGGGCGGCGGCGCGGGCGGCGCCTCGGGGGGGAACGGGAACGGCGGCAGCGGCGGCGGGAACAACGGCGGCGACGGCGGGAACGGCGGCGGTGGTGGCAGCGCCGGTGGCTCCGGCGCACCGGGCGGCGGGGCCACGCCCACGCCCGAGCCGACCGAACCGAGCCCCGAGCCGACGCCGGAACCGACCGTGCCGACCCCCGAGCCGACGCCGGAACCGACCTCGAACCCCACCGATCCGCCGACCCCCGGGCCCGAGCCCCAGCTGGGTGCGATGCGGGCGGCGGAAGGGCCGGAGATGTCCCCCGAGCCGACGGCATCTCCGCAGGTCGGACCGGTGTGACGCAGTCCGGTTTGCCATAGGCGGGGGAGGGTGCGTATGGTAGTAGATCGTTTGATCCCATTGCCCGGCGCCGACACAGAAGAGCGCCGTGTGGCGCGTACTCTCCCTAGCCGTGGCTGACCGCATTGAGGCGGTCGATTTGCGAATTCACGGAGTTGACGGGCGCGTGCCGAGACTCCGGAAGGTTTCGCATTTCGCATGTCCATTTTCAGTTCTGACCACGCCGTCATGCTCGAGAACGACGAGATCGTCGAGGCCGTAGAGGTCACCGAGATCGTCCAGTTCGAGGCCGACGACCTCGTCGACACGGTCGACACCCTCGACGCGATCGACACCGACACCGACGCCGACTTCGACGACTCCGTCGAAGAGCCGGCCGAGCCCACCGTCACCTTCGGCGACCTCGGTCTGCCGGAGGGCGTCGTTCGCAAGCTCGCGCAGAACGGCGTCAGCACCCCCTTCCCGATCCAGGCCGCGACCATCCCGGACGCCCTGGCCGGCAAGGACATCCTGGGCCGTGGCCGTACCGGCTCCGGCAAGACCCTCTCCTTCGGTCTGCCGCTGCTCGCCACCCTGTCCGGTGGTCACACCGACAAGAAGAAGCCCCGCGGCATCATCCTCACGCCGACCCGTGAGCTCGCGATGCAGGTCGCGGACGCCCTCCAGCCGTACGGCGACGTGCTCGGCCTCAAGATGAAGGTCGTCTGCGGCGGTACCTCCATGAGCAACCAGATCTACGCTCTGGAGCGCGGTGTCGACGTCCTCGTCGCCACCCCGGGCCGACTGCGCGACATCATCAACCGCGGCGCCTGCTCCCTCGAGAACGTCAAGATCGCCGTCCTCGACGAGGCCGACCAGATGGCCGACCTGGGCTTCCTGCCCGAGGTCACCGAGCTGTTCGACCAGATCCCCGGCGGCGGTCAGCGCATGCTCTTCTCCGCCACCATGGAGAACGAGATCGGCACCCTGGTCAAGCGCTACCTCACCGACCCCGTCACGCACGAGGTCGACAGCGCGCAGGGCAACGTCACGACCATGACGCACCACGTCCTCGTCGTGAAGCCGAAGGACAAGGCGCCGGTCACCGCCGCCATCGCCGCCCGCAAGGGCCGCACGATCATCTTCGTCCGCACCCAGCTGGGCGCCGACCGCATCGCCGAGCAGCTCCAGGACACCGGCGTCAAGGCCGACGCGCTGCACGGCGGCATGACGCAGGGCGCCCGTACCCGCGTCCTCGAGGACTTCAAGAAGGGCTACGTCAACGCGCTCGTCGCGACCGACGTCGCCGCCCGAGGCATCCACGTCGACGGCATCGACCTGGTCCTCAACGTGGACCCGGCCGGTGACCACAAGGACTACCTGCACCGCTCGGGCCGCACCGCCCGTGCCGGCCGCTCCGGTGTCGTGGTCTCCCTGGCCCTGCCGCACCAGCGTCGCCAGATCTTCCGTCTGATGGAGGACGCGGGCGTCGACGCCTCGCGCCACATCGTCGGCGGCGCCGGCGCGTTCGACCCGGAGGTCGCCGAGATCACCGGCGCCCGTTCGCTGACCGAGGTCCAGGCCGACTCGGCGAACAACGCCGCCAAGCAGGCCGAGCGCGAGGTCGTCGACCTGACCAAGCAGCTGGAGCGCCTCAAGGGCCGCGCCGTCGAGCTCCGCGAGGAGGCCGACCGTCTGGTGGCCCGCGCCGCCCGTGAGCGTGGCGAGGACCCGGAGGCGGCCGTCGCCGAGGTGACCGAGGCCGCCGAGGCCGAGGTCGCGGCCGCCGCCGTGGAGGCCGAGCGTGCCGCGCGTGCGGAGGAGCAGCGCCGCGAGGAGCGCCCGGCCCGCGACGACCGGGGCAACTACGAGCGTCGTGACCGTGGCGGCTTCAACCGCGACGACCGAGGCGACCGCGGCGGCGACCGCGGTGGCTTCCGTGGCGGCGACCGGGGTGGCGACCGTGGCGGCTTCCGTCGCGACAACGACCGTCCGTCCGGTGGCTTCCGTGGCGGAGACCGTCCGTCCGGTGGCTTCCGTCGTGACGACCGTCCGTCGGGCGGCTTCAACCGTGACGACCGTGGCGCGGGCCGTTCCTTCGAGCGTCGTGACAACGACCGTCCGTCCGGTGGCTTCAACCGTGACGACCGCGGTGGCGACCGTGGTGGCTTCCGCGGTGGCGACCGTCCCTCGGGCGGCTTCCGCCGTGACAACGACCGTCCGACCGGTGGCTTCCGCCGTGACGACCGTCCGTCGGGCGGCTTCAACCGCGACGAGCGTCCGTCGGGCGGCTTCAACCGTGACGACCGTGGCGCGGGCCGTTCCTTCGAGCGTCGCGACAACGACCGTCCGACCGGTGGCTTCAACCGTGACGACCGTGGCGCGGGCCGTTCCTTCGAGCGCCGTGACAACGACCGTCCGGCCGGCGGCCACCGCGGCAGCGACCGTCCGTTCAACCGTGACCGTCGCGACGACCGCCCCGCCGGCGGCTTCCGCTCGGGCGGCGACCGTCCGTTCGCCCGTCGCGACGACCACCGTGGCGGCGACTCCCGCGGCACCGGCTCGACCGGCGGCTCGTCCTTCGGCCGCCGCGACGACAAGCCGCGCTGGAAGCGCAACGGCTGATCAGGCCTGAAGCACCGAGCAGGGCCCGTACGACACTTCGGTGACGTACGGGCCCTGTCCCGTTCCGGCCTCCCCTTCTCCGTCTCGTACCGCCGTTCGACCGGATACGCTCAGTCGGTCGACGTGGGTGAGAGGTGCCGGCCAGGGGGCCCGGCGCAGGTCTCTCCCCGCATCCCGCACCTCAGGTTGCCTCGGGGAGGGACCTCTTTGTCTCGTTTCACCCGCGCGCGGTATCCCCGCGCGCGTATCGCCGTCCTCGCCACCGCGCTCGTCGCCACGGCGGTCGGCCTCTCACCCGTCACCGTGGCCCATGCCTCGCCGGTCGCCGGCATCGACCAGCTGGACGTCACGCCGAACTGGCGGACCGTGCCGCGGCAGGAGACCGTCCTCGCGGTGGGGCCCACGGGCTACGCCCACCGCACGGAGGACTCCGACGAGCACAGCGGCGAGGAGCCGCTGTGGACCGACTTCGCGAGCGGGGCGACGGTGCCGCTGGGGTACGGCAGCGGTAACGAGGCCTTCGGTGAGCGGGGGACCGGCGGGCGGTACGTCTACCTCCAGCGCGGCATCGGCACCCACTACCTCCGTGACGTGGAGACCGGTGAGGAAAAGCCGCTGACCATCCCCGAGGACACCGGCTACCGCGGGATCCTCGGCGAGACGCTGCTCTTCCAGCAGTACGAGCCCGGCTCGTCGTACGGCACGACCACCGGGTACCTCCTCCGGCGAGCCGACGACCCGGACGGGACGCCGATCCCCGTCACCGGCTGGCCCGAGGGCGCCGACCTCCACACGGCGCGGCTCGTGGCCGGCGACGGCGCCACGGCGGTGCTCCGCTTCAAGAGCGCGGCCTCGTACGCGTACACCGACCTCGGCGTCGTCGACCTGCGGACCGGCGCGATGCGGGTGATCGCCTCGCCCACCCCGTCGGCCGACGTGCTCGTCGGGCCGGTCGCGGTGACGTCGGAGCGGATCGCCTGGGTCGACAGCGCCCGTACGGTCCACATCCGGCGACTGTCCGCCCTGGACACCCCCGGGACGGCCTACCCGCTGCCCGAGGGGTTCGCGGCCGGCCGCATCGGGCTCGTCGGCGAGTGGGTCATCGCCGTCGGAGAGGCCGGGGGTACGGATGCGGCGCTGCACCGTCGTCTCGTCGCGTTCTCTCCGACGGGGGCGCCGCACCCGCTCCTTGAGCGGGCCGAGGGGGAGATCAACCAGATCGGCGACGGCTCCGGCGTCGCCGTGGTCGGCGGGACCTCCGCCACCGACTGGTCCCTCCTCAAGGTCGTCCCGGGCAAGGGCGGCGGCGCGCCCCTTCTGGAGAAGGTGCGTCGGCTCGAACCGCTCCCGGCGAAGATCGACGGGCTCGCCCTGGGCGCCGGCCGACTCACCACCCTGGAGCACGACGGGCCGAAGGGGCCCGGGTTCTACGGCAGGACGCTTCCGGTCGGCCCGGTGCACACCGGGCAGGGCGCGGCGGCGTGGCAGGGCGTCGAGACGAACGCCGAGTCGAGGAGGACGCCGCTCTTCGACAGCGGCGACGGCCGTACGGTCTCCCTCCCCCGGATCCCGTACACCACGCGAGCGGTCGTCTCCCGCGCCGGCACGGGCCGGACGACGCGGGTCGCCGTCGACCAGGACGGCCGGATCGGTGACGCCTTCGGCCGCTGGGCGGTCTTCCAGAGCGGGACGCCCACGTTCCCCGGGACGCTCGTCTCCGGCGGCGAGACGGTCGTCGTCAACCTCGACGCGTCGACGGTCGTGTCGCGGCAGTCGCAGACCGCCGCCGCCCTGTGGGGCGACACGCTCTTCACGGGTACGGCGACGGTCGGCGAGGTCGCCCGCAAGGACCTGGCCACCGGCAAGGACCTCGGCAAGGTCGCGACCGGCTCCGGCTGTCCGCTGACGGAACTCCAGACGGCCGGCGGTCGCTGGCTGTACTGGGCCTGTGGGCAGTTCTCCCAGCAGGGCGTCGTCGATCTGAGGAGCGGCGCCAGGATCGCGCTGCCGCGTTCGTACGGGGACGGAGGGCTCCTCGGCGACGGCTACTACGTGGACCAGTACAGCTCGTACCTCCGCATCACCGACTTCTCCGGCGGTACGGCGAAGGCGGCACGGCCCCTCGTCGACACGCGGCCGGTGTACGGCGCCCGCCGCGAGACATGGACCGTCGACCGCTTCGGCGGCGCCGTCGCCTACAAGGACGCCGAGCACCGCGTCCATGTGGTGTGGCCCGGCGTAACCACGTCCGACCTGACCGCGGCCTCGGCGAGCGTGCCGGCGTCGATGCGGATGCAGGACGGCTGGAAGGCGTCCTGGGCGCTGTCCAAGCCCGTGTCGATCTGGCGCCTGACGGTCCGCGACCGGCACACGGGCAATCCCCTCCGCGGTTTCGGGGCCGACGAGACCCGGGGCCGTATCGACGTCTCGTGGGACGGCAGGACGGCGGCCGGGAAGCCGGTGGCGAACGGCACGTACAGCTGGCACCTGCAGGCGAACTCGGCGGACGGGCAGGGCCGGGACCTCAGCCTGACCGGCACGGTCACGGTCACCGGCGGCAAGCCGGCCTGGCGGGACATGGCCGGGAACGACACGCAGGGCGACCTGCTGGCGATGGACACGGCGGGCCTGGTGTCGATGTACCGGGGCGACGGGTACGGCGGTCTTTCGGGGCGGTACGCGGGCACGGGCGCGAAGTTCGCGACCACGTCCGCCCTGGTGCCCTTCGGTGACGTGAACGGCGACGGCTGCGCGGACGTCCTGGCCCGGGTGGGCGACCAGCTGCGGGCGTACCGGCCCGGGTGCGGAAGGGTGGTGTCGGCCTCGTCGCCGTACACGCCGATCGGCTCGGGCTGGAGCCAGTACGACATGCTGACGTCCCCCGGTGACGCGAACGGCGACGGGTTCACCGACCTGATCGTGCGCCAGGCGTCGACCGGTGACATGTACTTCTACGCCGGCACGGCCGATCACCGGATGAAGTCCCGCGTCCGGATCGGCACCAACTGGAAGCTGTACAAGAAGATCACCGGCGCCGGCGACCTGAACGGCGACGGCCGCGGCGACCTCCTCGGCGTGGACGCGTCCGGTGTGCTGTGGCGGTACTACGGCACGGCGACCGGCGGCGTGACGGCCCGGGTGAAGCTCGGCCCCGGCTGGAACATCTACTCGTCCCTGGTCGGAACGGGCGACATCTCGGGCGACGGCTGCCCGGACCTGGTGGCGCGCGAGACCTCGGGCACGCTCTACGGCTACCAGGGCACGTGCCGCGGCACGTACAGCTCCCGCATGCTGATCGGCGGCGGCTGGAACATGTTCAAGGCGCTGTTCTGATCCTCACGGCGGAGCCCCCGCTCCACGCGGCGCACCGCGGGCCACGACGGCCCGCGGTGCGGCGCGCGGCCCGGCCCGTGTCGGATACCCGATCGGTTCGGTGGATCTCTCGGGCTATGCTGCACGGGTGTGCTTGTCCACGGGCCGTTAGCTCAATTGGCAGAGCAGCGGACTTTTAATCCGTTGGTTGTGGGTTCGAGTCCCACACGGCCTACGTGTGGCAGGGGAGGGAAAGCCCTCTGACCTGCTGGGGAGCGCCCCGACCGGTTTCGGCTGGTCGGGGCGCTCCGTCGTTCCCGGGCGGGTGCGGGGGCACGCACCGGCGGACGGGTCGTACTGTGACGTGACGTCAGACCCGGACGCGAGGTGCGGCACCGTGGCGCGTCCGGAACGTGGGCGCCGAGCGTGGAGGTGGGGACGGTGACGGAGAACGGATCCCGTGATCCGATCGGGCAGGCCCGGCTGCTCGCCCGGTGGGCGCTGGCCGCCGCAGCGGCGACGGTCGTGCTCCTGCTGACCGGACTCGGCACCGGGGGGCTGCTGATCCTGTTCAGCGGGCTCGTCGGGATCGCCTGTTCGGCCGTGGGGATCTGGTGGTTCCTCGCCCACCGCGGGCCCCTCCGGCTCCTCGGGGGGCTGCTCGCCGTCGGCGCGCCCCTCGCGGTCCTCAGCCTGTACATCATCGGCGGCCTCTGGCTGACCGCGCTCCTCGCCCTCGGGCTGTGGGCCATGGCCCTGTTCTGCGCGCGCGCCGCCCTCCGCCGTCTCCGCGACCTGAACGGGGGCGGCAGGGGCGAGCGGACCGATCTGGCGCGCGGTGAGCGGCGGCCCCGGCCCCGGCGGGCCGTGCTGATCATGAATCCTCGGTCCGGTGGCGGGAAGGTCGCCCGCTTCGGCCTCGTCGAGCGTGCCGAGAAGCTGGGCGCCCGGGTCATCCTCCTCGACCCGGCTGTCGAGTCCGACGTCACGGCGCTCGCCCAGGCGGCCGTGGCCGACGGCGCCGACCTGCTCGGAGTGGCCGGCGGCGACGGTACGCAGGCACTCGTCGCCGCCGTGGCCGCCGAGCACGACCTGCCCTTCCTCGTCATCTCGGCCGGTACCCGCAACCACTTCGCCCTCGACCTGGGCCTCGACCGCGCCGACCCGGCCACCTGCCTGGACGCCCTCGTCGACGGCGAGGAACTCCGGGTCGACCTGGGCTCCGTCTCCGGGCGCCCCTTCGTGAACACGGTCTCCTTCGGCGTGTACGCGGACGTCGTCCAGCACCCCGAGTACCGCGACGCGAAGGCGGGCACCGCGCTCGACGTCCTGCCCGATCTGCTCCAGGGCGGCGAGGGCGACCGCCTCGACGCCATCGCCGACGACGTACGGCTGCCCGCGCAGCAGGCGATCCTCGTCAGCAACAACCCGTACGCGGCGCCCGATCCGTTCGGAGCCGCCACGGCTCGCAGACCGCGGCTCGACGGGGGTCGGCTCGGGGTGATCGGCGTCCGGGTCGACGGGGCGGCCCAGGCGGCCGAACTGGCCGTACGGGGAACCCAGTCGACCGGCCTGAACGTTCTGACGGCGGCGCGCGTCGAGGTGACGGGGAAGGCGGTCGGTGGGGTTGGCGGGGCTGGTGATGCCAATGGGACCAATGGGGCTAGCGGGTCCAGTGGGCCTGGAGGGTCCGGTACGTCCGGTGGCTCCCGTGGGTCTGCTGGGCCCGGTGAGGCTGATGGGGACAGTGGGGTCAGCCCGGCCGGTGAGTCCCGCAGTGACCCCGGATTTCCCGCCGCCGGCGCCGTCGACCCCGAGTCCATCGCCGTCGCCGTCGACGGCGAGGCGCTGATCCTGTCCACCCCGGTCGTCTGTACCCTCCGACCCGGTGCCCTGCGGGTCCTCGTGCCCCGCAACCGGCCGGGAGCCAGCGACCCCGTGCCCCCCATGAACTGGCGGCGCGTCATCGAACTCGCCTTCCACCATCCTTCCCACCCCTACCCGAGGAGCGGCGCATGACCGGGACGACCCCCCAGACCCCCTTCCAGGCCGTACTCCGGGACCTCCGCGCGATCGACGGCGCCGTGTACGCCGCCGTGGCCGCCACCCCCAGCCCCGCGCTCGACGCGGGACTGCGCAGGCTCTCCCACACGGCCGACCACTCCAAGATCTCGTTCACCGTGGCGGCGGCCCTCGCCCTGGTCCCCGGCCGGCCGCGCCGCGCGGCTCTCGCCGGGGTCGGGGCCGTCGCCGTGGCCTCGGCGGCGGCGAACCTCCTCGGCAAGCGTCTGGTGCGCCGGGACAGGCCGGACCGCGAGGCGGCCCGGGTGGTCGCCGGCCGCCATGTGCCGATGCCGGACTCGGCCTCGTTCCCCTCCGGGCACACCGCGTCGGCGGTCGCCTTCGCCACCGCCGCCGGAGTGATGCTGCCCCCGGCCGCGGTGCCGCTCCAGGTCCTCGCGATGGCCGTGGGCTACTCCCGGGTCCACACCGGCGTCCACTACCCCGGCGATGTCGCCGCCGGTGCCGTCCTCGGCATCGCCAGCGCCGGTCTCGCCCTGGCGGCCGGAGCTTCCTGGTCCGCCGCCCGCGGATCCGCCGGCCGGGGACCGAGCGCCTGAGGCTCCCTCCGACGGCCCCGTGCCCGCGTCCGGCCGGGGGCAGACCGCCTGAGGATGTCCGACGGCCCCAGGCCCGCAGCCGCCCCCCGGGGGGACAGATTGCCCGCCTGAGGCTCCGTCCGGCCCGTCCGCCCCCCGGGGCAGGCCGCCCGCCTGAGGCTCCGCCCGGCCCGGGGCGTCAGTACCTCGCTCGGGCGAGGTCCTCCTCCGAGAGGTCGAGCGCGGCGAGGCGCTCCGGGTCCGCCAGGATGTGCAGCTCGACGATCCGGTCCCCGGCGATCGTGAACACCATGAGCGCCGCCGGGCGTCCGTTCGCGACCGACAGGACCGCGGGCGCGCCGTTGGCCAGGAGCGGCAGTGCCCCCGTACGGAACTTGGCGTACGCGAGGGCCTGGGCGACGACGGCCTCGGCGCCCCGGACGATCTTGGAGACGGCCGCGAGGGCCTTGCCACCGTCGGCGCGCAGCACCACGTCCGGGTCCAGGACCGCGAGCAGTCCCTCGAAGTCGCCGCCCTGCGAGGCGGCGAGGAAGGCGTCGGCGATCTCCCGCTGCCTCCGCGCGTCGGGCCCGGCGGTCGGGGAGTGTCCCGCACCCGGCGGCGGGCGCGGCTGGCGAGCTGGCGGGTGGCGGCCGGGGTGCGGTCGACGATCCGGGCGATCTCGTCGAAGGACACGGCGAACATGTCGTGCAGGACGAACGCGAGCCGTTCCGCCGGCGACAGGCTCTCCAGGACGACGAGCAGCGCGAGGCCGACGGATTCGGTGACCTCGGCCGCGTGTTCGGGGTCGGCGGTGTCGGGGAGCCGTACGACCGGGTCGGGGACGTAGTACTCCAGTGGGTCCTCGCGGCGCGAGCCACGGGCGCGCAGCATGTCGAGGCAGACGCGGCCGACGACCGTGGTCAGCCAGCCGCTGAGGTTCGTCACGCCGCTGACGTCGCTGCGGTTCAGCTTGATCCAGGTCTCCTGGACGGCGTCCTCGGCCTCGCCCAGCGAGCCCAGCATCCGGTACGCCACCGCTCGCAGATGCCCCCGGTCGGCCTCGAAGCGCCGGGCCAGAAGTTCCTCGTCGTCGTGGTCCATTCGTCGCCCTCCCCGTTCACGTCCCGTCACGCCGTCCCATCATCACGCCGTCACCTCGTCATGCCATCACCTCGTCATGACGTCATGACGAACGGAACCTCGTCGATGTGACACGGCCAGGGCGACGACGGTCCGGTCGTACCGTCCCGAGGCGTGAGATCCCCGCCCCCTCCTGCTCAACGCCCGGGATTCCCCGGTCGGCGCCCCCGACCGCCGTGGATCCTCACTTCAGCGGGGTGATCTCCGTCCGTAGATTGATCACCATGACGACGACAACGACGCAGGTCAACCCGGTGCTCCGCACTCCGCCCGCCTCCCCCGCCGCCGCTGCCGCGTACTTCTCCGCGAGCCTCGCCTTCCACGCCGACGTCTCCGACGTGGCCTCCGCGCTCGCCACGGCCGCCGCCGAGGGGACCGACCCGGGCTTCGTGGTGATCGACTCGCGTTCGACCGCCTCCTGGGACCAGGGGCACGTCCCCGGCGCGCTCCACCTGCCGACCGCGCTCATCGCCGAACAGGCCGAGCAGCTGCTCGACCGGTCCGTGCCGGTCGTCACGTACTGCTGGGGTCCCGGTTGCAACGGCGCTACGCGCGCCGCGCTGGCCCTCGCCGAGCTGGGCTTCCAGGTGAAGGAGATGCTCGGCGGCTTCGAGTACTGGGTGCGGGAGGGCTTTGCGTACGAGACCTGGGAAGGGCCCGCTGAGAAGGCCGCGGACCCGCTGACGGCGCCGATCGACTCGGACGACTGCGGCTGCTGACCGCGTGCCCACCGCCGCTGACCGGCGCCGATCCGCCCCCGGCCCCGCCCCTGACCGGCGCCCCATCCACCCCTGACTCCGTCGCTCACCGGCGGCGATCCGCCCCCGGCCCCGCCGCTGACCGCCTGCCGATCGGTTGCCGACGTAAACCGATTTCGTGATCGCCCCGGTCATGGCGTACAGTCGTGTTTACCGACGCGGGGTGGAGCAGCTCGGTAGCTCGCTGGGCTCATAACCCAGAGGTCGCAGGTTCAAATCCTGTCCCCGCTACTCAGTAGCAACGAAGGCCCGGATCCGATATCCATCGGATCCGGGCCTTCGTCGTGTCCGCGGCACCCGGCGGCCGCGTTCGCTTGACCTTGACGCGACGTCAAGATCTAGCGTTCTCGGTATGGAGTGGTCGATCCAAGAGGTCGCCAAGAAGGCCGGTACCACCAGCCGCACCCTCCGGCACTACGGAGAGCGCGGACTGCTGGAACCGAGCCGGATCGGCGCGAACGGTTACCGGTACTACGACCAGGCGGCGCTCGTGCGTCTGCAGCGGATCCTGCTGCTGCGCGAGCTCGGGCTCTCGCTGCCCGCCATCGCCGAGGTCCTCGCAGGGCAGCGGGACACGTCCGCCGCCCTTCGCACCCATCTCGCCCTCCTGGAGCAGGAGCGGGAGCGCATCGGACGCCAGATCGCGTCGGTGCGGACCACTCTCCACAAGACGGAGAACGGAGAAGAACTCATGGCCGACGAAGTGTTCGACGGTTTCGACCACACGGCGTACGAGGGGGAGGTCACCGAGCGCTGGGGCCGCGACGCGTACGAGAGGGGTGACCGCTGGTGGCGGTCGCTGGACGCCGGGCAGAAGAAGGCGTTCATGGACGAGCAGTCCGGCATCGCCCGCGACTTCGCGCGTGCGCTCGGGGACGGCCTGGCCGCCGACAGCGACGAGGTGCAGGCGATCGCGCGCCGCCAGGTCGCCTGGCTGACGCACACGACGGCGGTGACCAAGGAGTACGTGATCGGTCTCGGCCGGATGTACGTCGACGACCCGCGGTTCGCCGCGAACTACGACAAGCACGGTGAGGGGACCGCGGTCCTCGTCCGGGACGCGATGGAGATCTACGCGGAGCGGAACCTCTGAGGGAGCGGGCGCCCGCCCCGTACGCCAGTCGGCCCCGTGGGAGTCGCCGCCCGACGGGGCGGCGGCCACCCTGGTAGGGCGCGGTACCGACCGCGGCCGGGTACGGACCGGGCAGGAGAGCACAGGTGGGGCACCCCCTAGGAGCGGGCGGCGGTGAGCGGCGCGGCGGTGAGGGCCGCCGCACGTACGGGCGTGCCCGGCGGTTCATCCGGGCGCTGCCGCCGCTGGTCATCGCCGGCGGGGTCGTGTTCGACCTGCTGACACCGCCCGAGTACACCGCGGCGCCCCTCTTCTCCGCCGCCCCGCTGATCGCGGCGCCGTTCTTCTCCACCCTCACGACGCTCCTGACCGGCATCGCCGCCGTCCTCGCCTCCGTCGGGCTGCACCTCTACAACGGCACCGCCGACGAGGTCCCGACCCTGACCGAGACCCTGACCGTGATCACCGTGGCCGCGCTCGCCCTCCTCATCAGCCGGGTCGTGCGCAGGAGCGGTGAGCGGCTCGCCTCGGCGCGGGTCATCGCGGAGACCGCGCAGAAGGCGGTGCTGCCGACGCCCGCCGAGCGGATCGGGGGTATGCAGTGCGCGGCCCGCTACGAGGCGGCGCAGGCGGACGCGTTCATCGGGGGCGACCTGTTCGCCGTCCAGGACACCCCCTACGGGGTGCGGCTCGTGGTCGGCGACGTCCGCGGCAAGGGGATGGAGGCGGTCGAGGCCGTCGCCGTCGTCATCGGGGCCTTCCGGGAGGCGGCCGAGCAGGAGCGGAGCCTGGAGGGCGTGGCGCAGCGCCTGGAGCGGGCGCTGGCCCGAGAGGGCACCCGCAGGGACGAGCTCGACGCCGTCGAGGGGTTCACCACCGCCGTCCTCGCCGAGATCCCCCGCGGCGACGGGAGCGGCACCTTCGACGGTTTCGTACGGGTCGTCAATCGCGGGCACCCCCCGCCGCTGATGCTGCACGCGGACGGGCGCCTGGACACGCTGGAGCCGAGCGAACCGGCGCTGCCGCTCGGCATGGGCGATCTGGCGGCGTGGCCGGACCGGGCCGAGGGACGGCCGTACCCGCCGGGCGCGACGCTGCTCTTCTACACCGACGGCCTCTCGGAGGCGCGGAACGCGGCGGGTGTCTTCTACGACCCCGGGGAGCGGCTCGCCGGGCGGATCTTCCCGGGGCCGGAGGAGCTGCTGGACGCGCTGGTGGACGACGTGCGGCTGCACACGGGCGGTGGGGCGACGGACGACATGGCGCTGCTCGCCCTGAGTCGTCCGGCGACGGGGCAGCCGGAGCGGCGCCGCACGATGCCGGTGGTGCCGCCGGGCGGCTCCGGTCACCGGTCGTAGTCGGAAGGTATCGCTGCGATAACAATTGACACAACGTCAGATCGCAGGGGTTTGGGCGGTCTCTGCTGAAGGACGGTCAACTCGGGCCATTCCCGCCCAATTCCATGAATGATCAAGAGGAACGGCTTGGAATCGGGACCCCCTGTCTATTAACGTTCGATAACGCAGCGCGGTCGTCCCAGCCGCCGCAAGAGGCGGCACCGTGCGCACGCGCCGAATCCTGAAAGGGAACCGGGGAACCACCAATTGGGGTGAATCGGGCTCATCGCATCGCTGCGACGTGCCCGTAGGAGACCTTCCTGCTCCGAACCCGTCAGCTAACCCGGTAGGCGAGAAGGAAGGAAAGGAGCGCCCCTTCGTGGCGTCCAACACCCCCGCACCCGAGGCACCCTTCGACGCCTTCGGTGGCGGTGCGGGTCCCGCCGCGCCCGGCACCGAGTGGAATCCCACCGAGGACTCCCTCCGTGCCCAGAGCCGCTCCGGCGGCCGGCACCGGGTCGTCAAGCAGCGTTCCCACTTCGCCCGCTCCTCCACCGTCCTCGGCGTCGGTGTCATCGCGGCCGTCGGCGCCGGCGGCCTCGCCACCGCCCAGGAGAGGCCGCCCGTAGCCATCTCCTTGCCGGACCTCCCGGACCTAAACCTGCCGGACGCCCACGACCTCCCCGGCGTCGGCGACCTCCTCCCGGACGAGGACGCCGACACGGCCTCGGACATGGACCTGGCGGCCGCCGAGGCCCCCCGCTCCAACCCGAACCCGCTCACCGCCGCCACGTACACCACCCTCGACGACCAGCGGGGCGCGACGGCCGAGCAGGCCACCACGGCAGCCACCGGCACCGCCGACGCGGGCGAGGCCCTGCGCGCCCGCATCCTCCAGCAGGCCGAGCAGCAGCAGGCGTCCGCCGACGCCGCCGACAAGGCCGCGGCGGAGAAGGCGGCCGCGGAGAAGGCCGCGGCGGAGGCCGCGGCCAAGGCCGAGGCGGCGGAGAAGGCGGCCGCCGAGGCGAAGGCGAAGGCCGAGGCGGAGGCCAAGGCCAAGGCGGAGGAGGAGGCCAGGGCGAAGGCCGAGGCCGAGCGCCTCGCGCAGCTCGCCGCGAGCTACTCGATGCCCCTCTCCTCGTACTCCGTGAGCGCCACCTACATGCAGTCCGGCTCGATGTGGTCCTCCGGCCACCACACGGGCCTCGACTTCGCCGCCCCCACCGGCACCCCGCTCAAGGCGGTCCACGGCGCCACCGTGAAGTCGGCGGGCTGGTCCGGCTCGTACGGCTACCGGATCGTCCTGGAGCTGGCGGACGGCACCGAGGTCTGGTACTGCCACCTGTCGTCCATGACGGTCGGCGTCGGCCAGACCGTGGGCACCGGCGAGACGATCGGCCGCGTCGGCGCCACCGGCAACGTCACCGGCGCGCACCTCCACATGGAGGTGCACACGCCCGGCGGCTCCGGCATCGACCCGGCGGAGTGGCTCCGCTCGAAGGGCCTGACGGTCTGAGGGCCCTGACGGTCCGAGGGCCCCTGACGGTCTGGGGACCCTGACGGTCCGAGGGCCCTGAGGATGGCGGAGCGGGGCCTTCAGCTCCGGTACGGGTTGTAGCCGTCGTAGTCCAGGTACTGCGGGGGCGCCCACACCCGGCCCGTCGCCCTGGCCGCGTACGTGAGCGCCGGCGAGGCGACCTCGCGGCGCTGCCACAGGTGGTGCAGCAGCTCCTGCTCGCGGGCCGGGAAGTCGGGCCCGGCCGTGCCGCGCCTGGCCCGGTCCCGGAGCAGCGCCAGGGTCGTCGCGAAGGACTCGTACTCGCCCACCGTGCGTGCCGCCGACGGCCCGTACGTCCGGGCGGCGAACGAGCGGGCCAGCTGACGGGCCCGCATCGAGGAGAGCGCAAGCGGCTCGGCGGGGGAGAGCCAGCCCGCCGCCGCGTACGCCGGGAGCTCTCCGGATATCGTGCGCAGCTCCCGCTGCCGGCCCCACACCGCGAGCCAGGTCAGCAGGCCGAAGACGGGGACCATCAGCGCCCCGTACACCGCGAAGAAGGCCCAGGGGCCGCCGAAGGTGGCCGAGCCGTTCCAGGCGGCGTGCAGGCCCATGGCGAGCAGGAGCCCCGCGAGCGGCAGCAGCACCTTCCGGAGGCGCTTGCCGCGGGGAGCGAGCGCGGCGAAGCCGAAGCCGATGCCGGTGAGCACGGTGAACAGCGGATGCGCGAACGGCGACATGACGACCCGTACGAAGAAGGTCGCCGCGGTCACCGAGCCGAGACCGGAGGTGCCGAACTCCTGGTCCTCGCCGAAGGCGTTGCCGAGGTAGAGGATGTTCTCGGTGAAGGCGAAGCCGGTCGCGGTGAAACCGGCGATCACGACCCCGTCGACGAGACCGCCGAAGTTCCTTCTGCGGAAGAGGAACAGCAGCAGGATCGCAGCCGCCTTCGCGCTCTCCTCCACCACCGGGGCGACCACCGTCGCACCGAGGGTGTCCGCCGAGTCCGGGTCCGCGGTGGCCGTCGCTATCCAGCGGACCGCGAAGGAGTTCGCCAGGATGGCGACGAGCGCGGCGGCGAAGGCGCCCCACGCGAAGGCGAAGAGCAGGTTCTTCCACGGCCCCGGCTCGACCCGGTCGAGCCAGCGGAACGCGGCCATGAGCAGCGGTACGGGAAGTACGGCGAGCCCGAGGCCGACGAGGAAGCCCTCGGTGCCGGTCTGCTCGCGGACGAGGGCCAGGATGAACAGGGCGCAGATCGCGAGCACGGTGATGACGGCGACGGCCCGGACCAGTCGGCTGCGCCAGAAGGCCCGGTGCGGCCGGTACCGCCACTGGGACCGGTCGGCGGCGGCGGGGAAGGCCGGCTCCTCGGTGTCCCGGTGCGGGACGGGAGCGGTCTCCGGCTGGTCGGCGGGGGCGGGGTTCGACACGTGAGCGACCCTAACGACCCCCACCGACAGCGGGCGACGGGGTTACCGGATCAAGGGCGCCGCGCGGTCACTTCCGGCGGAAGAGGAGGTCGTGCACGACATGGCCCTTGTCCAGGCCCTGGCCCTCGAAGCGGGTGAGGGGCCGGAAGTCCGGGCGGGGCGCGTAACCGCCGTCGGCCAGGGTGTTCTCGAAGTCCGGGTGCGCGGAGAGCACCTCCAGCATCTGCTCGGCGTACTCCTCCCAGTCCGTGGCGCAGTGCAGTACGGCCCCGGGCTTCATCCGGGTCGCGAGGAGGCTCAGGAACTCGGGCTGGATGAGCCGCCGCTTGTGGTGGCGCGCCTTGGGCCACGGGTCGGGGAAGTAGACCCGGCAGCCGTCGAGTGAGTCCGTGGTGAGCATCTCGCGGAGCAGGATGATCGCGTCGCCGTTGGCGACCCGGACGTTCGTCAGACCGTTGCGGTCGGCGAGGCCGAGCAGATTGCCCTGGCCGGGCGTGTGCACGTCGACGGCGAGGATGCCGGTGCCGGGGTCGGCGGCGGCCATCTGCGCGGTCGCCTCGCCCATGCCGAAGCCGATCTCCAGGACGACCGGAAGCCCGCCGAACATCTCGCCGAGGTCGAGGACCCGCTTGCCGTCGATGTCGAGACCCCAGTCGGGCCACCGCTTCAGCATGGCCTCGGCCTGACCGGTGGTGACACGGCTGCGGCGCGGCTGGAAGCTGCGGATCCGGCGCTCGTGATGCGACCCGGCGGGGTCGGGCAGGGGGCCCTCGCCGGGGGCGAACCTCTGGCTGCCGCGTCGGGCGGGGGGCTGGGCGGGGTGCGGGGTCATCTCAGGCTGCTCAGACACAATGCCCCGATTCTACGGCGCCCCACCCACCACCGGGCCCGGCGCGGGGCCGGGTCACAGCAGGGCCAGCGCCCGGCCCGCCACCTCCCGGCCGATCGGCAGGGACGCCGTCGCCGCCGGCGACGGCGCGTTCAGCACGTGGACCGTCCGGGCGGCCTCGCGGATCAGGAAGTCGTCGACCAGGGTCCCGTCCCGCAGCACCGCCTGCGCCCGCACCCCCGCCGCCGCCCGGCGCAGGTCGGACTCCTCCACCACAGGAAGCAGCCGCCGCACCGCCTCGGTGAACGCCCGCTTCGACAGCGACCGGTGCAGCTCACCCGCCCCGTACCGCCAGTGCGCGCGCGCGATCGACCAAGAGCCGGGCCAGGCCAGGGTGGCGCCCAGCTCGCGCGGGCGGACGACGGACCAGCCGTACCCCTCCCTCGCCAGCGCCGGGACCGCGTTCGGCCCGATGTGGACTCCGCCGTCGATGCCCCGGGTCAGGTGCACCCCGAGGAACGGGAAGGCCGGGTCGGGCACCGGATAGACCAGACCCCGCACCAGCGAGGGGTCCGCGAGCTCGTAGTACTCGCCCCGGAAGGGGACGATCCGCATGCCCGGGTCGTCACCCGCGAGGAGCGCGATCCGGTCGCAGTGCAGCCCCGCGCAGTTCACCAGGACCCGCGCCCGCACCACCCGGCCGTCCGCCGTCCGCACGGCGACCCCCCACGGCCGCCGGTCGATCACGGTGACCTCCGCCCCGTACAGGATGCGGGCCCCGGAGGCCTCGGCGAGCCGCTCGGACACCGCCCCGTAGTCGCAGACGCCGGTGGTGCCGACGTGGATCGCGGCCAGGCCCCGCACCCGAGGCTCGTACTCGCTGATCTGCGCCGGTCCCAGCTCGCGGACCGGGATGCCGTTCTCCCGGCCGCGCTGCACGAGCGCGTGCAGCCGGGGCAGCTCCTCGCGCGCGGTGGCGACGACGAGCTTGCCCTTCACCTCGTACGGAATGTCCCATTCCGCGCAGAACTTGACCATCTCGGCCGCGCCCTCGACCGCGAACCGGGCCTTGAGCGAGCCCGGCCGGTAGTAGATCCCGCTGTGGATCACCCCGCTGTTGCGTCCGGTCTGGTGCCGCGCGAGGGCGTGCTCCTTCTCCAGGACCGTGACCCGGGTGCCGGGAGCGGCGCGCGTCAGGGCGTACGCCGTCGACAGACCGACGATCCCGCCGCCGATCACCAGCACGTCACAGTCAAACACCAGCGCCACCTCCCACCCCCGATAGTGCACTGGCCCACTGACAATCCCGTGAAACCTCGCGCGAGGGCACGAGACGCAGGTCACGCCACCGGGGCGGGCGTCACGCCGGGGTGACGAGCAGCGGCCTGGCCCGTTCCCGCAGCTCCATGACCCGCGGCTCGTTCCCGTACGGCTCCAGCCGGTGCAGCAGGTCCCGCACGTACTCCGTCGTCCGCGCCGAGGAGATCCGGCCGGCCACCTCCACCGCGCGCGTACCCGCCGCGCAGGCCGCGTCCAGGTTCCCCGACTCCAGCTCGGCGACGGCGGACACCACGAGCCGCAGCCCGTGCGAGCGGACGAACTCCTCGGTCGGCCGGGAGAGCGCCTGCTCGGTGAAGCGGCGCACCTCGTGGGGCGCCTTCAGGTCGCGGTAGCACTCCGCCGCGTCGGCGCAGAACCGGTCGTACGAGTAGAAGCCCAGCCAGGTCGGGTCGGCGTCGCCCTCCCGGGAGCGCTCGAGCCAGCCCTCGGCGGACTTGAGCGCGGCCGCGGCCGCGACCCCGTCACCTGCCTTCGCGTGCGCGCGTGCCTCGACGAGCCGGAAGAAGGACATGGTGCGGGCGGTGGCCAGGCCCCGGTTCCGCTCCAGTGCGGCCTGGGCGAGGTCCACGCCCTCGTCGGCGAAGCCCCGGTAGGTGGCCTGGAGGGACATGGAGGCGAGGACGTAGCCGCCGAGGGGCACGTCGGCGGCCGCGCGGGCGAGCCGCAGCGCCTGGATGTAGTAGCGCTGGGCGGCCTCCTGCTGTCCGGTGTCGAAGGCCATCCAGCCGGCGAGCCGGGTGAGCTCGGCGGTCGCGCCGAACAGGGCCCGGCCGACCTCGTCGGAGTACGAGGAGAGGAGGAGGGGTGCGGCGTCCACGCGTAAGCACTCGGGGACCATGGACGACCGCCAGTCCCCGCCGCCGTACTTGGAGTCCCAGCGGCGCGCGTCCTCGGCGGCCTCGCGGAGTTTGGCGACGTCGCTGTGGCCCACGCGCGCGTGCTCCGTGACGGTGGCGGCCGTGATGCCGCCCGCCGCGCGGGGTGCCTCGCGCTCCACCGACGGGTCGGCGGGCGTTATCAGCCAGCGGGACGCGGGCGTCGCGTACGCGCTCACCGCGAAGGACCCGGCGAGCGACTGCCAGATCCCGCCACCGCCGGCCCGCCGGCCGGCGAGGTCGAGCCGGTACAGATCGGTGGCCGAGCGCACCGCCTCGCCCACGTCACGCGGGAAGGCGAGACCCACCTCGGGCGCCGGGTCGGCGTCGGCCAGCCCGATCTCGTGCAGCGGCACGGGCCGGCCCAGCTTCTGCCCGATCGCGGCGGCGATCAGGTGCGGGGCGGCGCCCTGCGGCACCATGCCCTTGGCCACCCAGCGGGCGACCGAGGTCTTGTCGTACCGAAGCGTCAGACCCCGCTGCGCACCGAGGTCGTTGACGCGCCGGGCGAGCCCGGCGTTGCTGATTCCCGCGAGGGCGAGAACCGTGCCGAGCTTTTCGTTCGGCCCGCGTTGCTCCCTGGACATGACGCCACCCCTCGACCACCCAGCCGGCCGCCACGACGCCGGGCATAGGCGTGCGGCATTCGTCAACACAGCGTAGTTCGCCGCATCCCTACCGTTAAGGGGCAGAGTTCCGTATGGCGAGATTGTTGTGTGAAAGGCCGACGGGTCGGACCGGTGGCCAGGATCGTGCTCCCGCCGTGTGGCCGTGCGCCCGGCCGTGCGCTCTCCAGAGGCCTCCTGGGGAGCGCTTCCATGAGGAGCGCGTGGGTCGGCCCACTCGGCCGGGATCGGTGTCCCGGACCGGTGGGCTGGGGGAGACCGCCGCCCCATTCCCCGCGGGCGGCGGCCGGCACCGGGAGGCGCAAGCGCCTCCCGGGCTGCCGGTGACCAGTGGGAAGCGGTGTGCGCGGGCGAAGGCCCGGACACCTTCCACCCCCGCCGGGGAGGGTCGATATTTGGCCGAATGACGCCGGTGTCCAACTGGCCCATGCCAGGGGCGCATTCAGCTTTCGCGCGCGTGCACCCGGACCCCGCCCCGTGCGCCGTGGTCGTGGCAGCATGTCTCCCACCGGAACGGACGTGGAGGCGCCGATGCGATGGCTGGTGGGCTGGAGCAGCGTCGCCGCGAGCTTCGCGACGACGACCGGCACGCGGGCGGGGTCGGTGAGCGGCTCGTACGGCGGCGGGTACGGCCGGCGGAGCTCGTACGACGGCGGGTACGAGAGCGGCTACAGCGACGGGTACGAGAGCGGCTACGACGGCGGATACGGCGGCGGGCAGCGCGACGGGTCCGGCGGCGGGCACCGCGGTTCCTCCCCCTCCGCCGCCACCGAGGGGCGCACGGTGCAACCGGTGGGCGCACAACTCCTGTGGGGTGACCCCGATCCGCTGTGGGCGGTCGGCGACTGGCGCCCGGACGAGGTGCGGGTGGTGGCCGTCGACGACCACACCCGCCTCGCCGTCCTCGGCTGTTGCGGCGCGAGCGACGAGGAGCTGCGGATCGGCCTGCTCACCGCGCGCGGGGGCGCGCTGCGGCACCTCACGGCCTGGCCCGGCAGCTACACGGCGGTCGTCAAGGCCGGCCGCCGTGTCACCGTCACGGGTGATCTGGCGGGCGCACGGCCGGTGTTCCACACCCCGTGGGCGGGCGGCACCGCGTACGCCACCGCCGCCCTGCCGCTCGCCGACCTCGTCGAGGCCCAGCTCGACATCGGCCATCTGGGCGCGCTGCTCGCCTGCCCCGAGACCCCGGAGGCGCTGCGCGACTCCACCCCGTACGAGGGGGTACGGCGGGTACCGCCCGGCCACGCGCTGATCCTTCGGGAGGGCTCGCGCGAGATCACCGGGTACGAGCAGGTCGCCTCGCTCGCGGTCGCGGCGGCCCAGACCGATCCCCGACAGGCCGTCGAAGGGGTACGGGACGCCCTGATCGAGGCCGTACGCGCCCGGCTCACCGCCCCCCGGCACGCGCCGGAGACCTCGCTTCCCGACCCGGGCCCCGTCCCCGGCATGGGGCCCGCCGACCGGCGTGCGGCCCGGGGCGCGGGCCCGGCGCCCGGCATCGGCGCCGATCTGTCCGGCGGCAGCGCCTCCGGCACGCTCGCGCTGCTCGCGGCCGGGCTCCCGGGAGTGCCCGGCACGATCACCGGGCACGGCACGGGCGCGGGGGAGCGGCTGCTCGCCGTCACCTTCAACGACCTGGTGACGCGCACCGGTTCGGGCCGTGCGGACGAGCTGAAACGGGCCGGGGAGATCGCGGCCGACCCGCGCCTGCACCACGTGGTCGTCGCCGGAGGCGAGGAGGCGCTCCCGTACGCCGTTCTCGACGGGCCGCTCACCGACGAGCCGGGGCCCGCGCTCGTGACGGCCGAGCGGCACCGGAGACGGCTCGCGGGCGGCAGCGCCGACCACTTCACCGGCATGGGCGCCAAGCAGGTGCTGGACGCGCACCCGGCCCGCCTCGCCGATCTCCTGATGGACCGCAGGCGCCGCTCGCTCGTGCGTCCCGTGACGGCGCTCGCCAAGGCGTCGGGACCGTCGGCGGGTTCGCTGCTCGTGCCGCTGACGGTGTACCGGGCGGCGCGGAAGCTGGCGCGCACCCCCTACCGGGCGGGCCTGGAGTCGGCGGCCCAGCGGGTCCTGGAGGCGAACCGCACGGCGCCGGACGGCTTCGGCCCCCTGGAGGCGTCCCTCTCGGCACTCGCCTGGTCGCGGCCGGGACCGGCGGCGCGGTGGCTGACGGGGGAGGCGCTGGCTGAAGTATCGGTTCGCCTGAACCGGGCGGCGACCCTGCCGACCTCCGTCCAGCGTCCGGGCGAGGCACGCGCGCGTGCGGCCCTCGCGCGCGCGGCGGCCGACCACCGGGTCCTGGAGCAGGCCGCCGAGATCCGCGGCCAGCGCCTGCACGCCCCCTTCCTCGACAACCAGGTGGTACGGGCCTGCCGCCACCTCCCGGAATCGCTCCGGGTCCAGCCGGACGCACGCGCGGGAGTCCTCCGTACGGTCCTCTCCGGCGCGGGCGTCCACGACCTGCCGTCCGGCTGGGGCGCCTCCCACCCCGCGGTCCCGGCCGCCGCCACCCGCGCGGGGCTGCGTGCGGCGCTGCCCGAACTCCTCGCCCTCTTCGACGCCCCTCTCCTCGCCGACGCCGGCCTGATCGAGGCCCGTGTGGTCCGCAAGGCCCTCCGCGCGGCGGCCGAGGGCGAACCGGTCCCCCTGGACGGCCTCGCCGACCTGGTCTCCACCGAACTCTGGCTCCGCCGCCTCATGTCCCGCCGAGGCTCCTGCTGGACCAACACGACGGAACCCCGCGCCCACCGAGCGGTCCAGGGCCCCCTGATCCCGGCGTCGAGGTCGCTGCCGGCGTAAGGGGCGACCCGACACGGTCAGGGTCGTCCCCGACCTCGTCATCGCTCCCAAGGGGAGCTTCGACGCCCAGCGGGAGGGGCACGCCCCCGACCCCGTCCTCCTCGTCGCCGAGGTGACCCCCACCTCGACCCGGCGGGACGGTCCGCCCGGTGGAACCCCTCCGCCCGACCCGGCCCACCGTCTCTTCGTACGAGGAGCCCCCTCGGCCCGACGGCTCGCCGCCGCCCGCGCGGCCGGGGCGGGTCTCGGCATCGACGACATACTGACGCTCGCGGCGACGGTCACCGAAGCAGGGGAGGCCACCCGAGCGGCCGACGCCACCGAACCCACCGGCCGGGACAGGGCCGTCAGGAGCAGCTGATCCGCGAGTCGGCCCAGTCGGCGACCGCGGCGCGCCCGAACGGCGTGTGCTCCTCCACCACGAGCCGGAGCGTGCCACGGCCGGTGATGTCGACATGTACCGGGATCGGCGGGTCGCCCGGCCGGACCACGTCGGACCGCCAGAGCCGCTCCTCGTCCCCGTACACGGAGAAGCGGACCCCGCCGAGGCCGAGCGGGGCGCTCAGGTCGTCGACGCCGACGACCGCGTCGTAACTCGTGCACTGCCGGTTGAGGTCGATGAACAGCGACGACGGCGCCTGGACGCTCACCCCGTGCGCGTACGGCGTGCCGCCGATCGAGAGGCCCTCGCGCTGCCACATCCAGCTGCTGTCGGAGAGGGCGACCTCGGGCTTGGTGCCGTCGCCGAAGATGCCGTACTCCAGCTCGTTGACCTGATAGACCGACGGCGGCGCGGGCGGCGGCTTCGGCTTCGGCGAGGACTTCTCGGGGCTCGGCGTCGGCATCGGCGTCGGGGCGGGGGTCGGGGCGGGGGGAGGTGGAGGGCTGGGCTTCGGCGGTGCCGGCGTCGGCGCCGGTGCCGGCTTCTCGGGACTCGGCTTCGGCGAGGGCTTCTCGGGGCTCGGCGTGGGGGTCGGCTCCGACGGTTCGACCGCCACCGGCAGCGGCGGCGGTACGTGCTTCGGTGGCGGCGTCGGCTTCGACGGGGGCGCGGGCTCCGCGGGTACGACGGGGGTGACCACCGGCTGCGTCGGCTTGGGCGCGACCACGGGCCGGGGATCGCCTGCCATGGCCCAGACGAGTCCGGCGGCCGCGGCGACGGCCAGGGCGGCCCCGAGGGCGGCCTTCGCGGGTGCGCCGAGCCCTTCGGCGGCGGCCCCTCCGGAGGCAGCGCCACCGGAGGACCCGGAGGCGGCGGCCGCGGCGCCCGCACCGGCCGCGCCCACGGCGCCACCGGCGACGACACCGGCCGCCTTGAGCGAGTAACCGGCGGCGAACCAGCCGATGACGGCGATGGGCAGCAGGGCGGGGATCCCGGCGTTGACATGGGCCAGCTCACCGGCGGCCAGCCGGCACCTGGAGCACTCGTCGAGGTGCTTGCGCAGTCCGCGTTCGGCGCGCATCCGCAGACCACCGCGCGCGTAGGCGCCGAGCCGGTCCGCGTACCGGGCGCAGTCGCCGCCCGCCGTCAGGGACTGGCTGACGTGCGCCTGGAGGTACGCCTGCTTGAGTCCCTCGCGGGCGCGGCTCGCGAGCACGGCCGTGGCGTTGGCGGTGAGCCCGAAGAGCGGGGCGACCTCGCTCGGCGACTCCTCCTCGACGGTGGTGTGCCACAGGACGGCCTGCCAGCGCTCGGGCAGCGAGCGGAAGGCCTGCATGGCGAGCGACCGCTCGGCGTCGTGCATGGCCCGCACCTCCGCACCGAGGTCCGTCGTGTCCTGGTCGGACACATCGGAGGAGCGTGCGGCGTCCGCCGCGAACACGGCGAAGTCCTCGACGAGGTGTTCCCGCTTCTGGGTCCTGGCCCAGTTCGCCGCGACCCGCCGGACGGTGGTCATGAGGTAGGCGCGCACGGCCTGTTCGGGCCCGGCGCCGCCCCGTACCGCCTGGAGGGTACGGGCGAAGACCTCGGCGGTGAGGTCGTCGGCGGTGTGCGCGTCCCGGCAGCAGGTCCTGGCGTACCGGCGTACGGCATCGGAGTGGCGGCGGAACAGCTCCTCGTACGCGGAGCCTTCGCCGTTCCGCATGAGCTGGACGAGCTCCGAGTCGGAGGGCGGCAGCTCGACGGGCGGCGGGAGAACGGAGCCGTGCTCGTCGGTCTCGTCCCCGGCCCCGTCCCAGGCATCGTCTATGGAAGGCGGTCCCGCAACCCAGGCATCCTCTACCGACGCCGGTCCCGCAGCCCCGGCATCGTCTCCTGAAGGCGGCCCCGCGCTTCCCGCCCCGGCGCCCGTCGCCCACCCGTACGCCTTGCCGTCGCGCTGCGGCGGCACGCTCACGTCCAGCGGCTCGGCCGCCGTGCCCGGCGCGCCGGGAAGGCCTCCCGGCCCACCCTGACTCGGTACCCCCTGCCCCGGGGACAGGCTCCCGGTCTCGGCGGTGCCGCCGTCGCCCAGCGGCTCGTCCCGACCGTCACCGCTCATCGCGGAAGCCCCCGTACGCATGCCCAGACCGAACATCGGCCAGCCTGCCACAGAGCGCGAGCACGCCGCAGCGCCGCGTCCACCTACCACTCGTCCGGGGCGACTTCACGGATCCGGGCGTCACCGCTCGCACGTTCGTGTCATGCTCGTCGGTCCGCCCGGACCACGAAACGCCACCCCCGAGAACGCGGAAACTCGTGAACGCGGAACTCGTGAACGCGGAACTCGTGAACGCGGGACTTGTAGACCCGGAGCCGCGGTTCCCCGAGCCGGGACGAGCGAGACCTACCGGGAGCGCAGCCCTTCGAGCAGGATGTCGAGGAGCCGGGTCGAGGCCGCCGCCTGCTGCACCGCGTCCGGCAGGGCCGGGGCGGCGGTGGCGATGACGAGCAGGACGTCCGCCACGGTCACGTCGGCCCGCAGCTCACCCGCCTCCCGCGCCCGATCGACGAGCCGCCCGACCACCTCGAGGAGCTCCGCCGCTCCCGCGTCGTCCCGCTCCTCGGCCGGTACGGCCCGCGGCGACACCACCCGTGCGTCGGCCGGCTCGGCGACACCCCGCTGGTGCGGCACCCGGGCCGCGTCGTCCGTGTCGTCACCGAAGGACACCGCGGTGTCGTCCACCCGCACCCGCAGCACCTGCGGCGGAAGGAGACGGCCCGCGCCCGAGGCCACCGAGGTCCGCAGGAACCGGGAGAGCGCCGACCACGGCTCCTCCTCCTGGCCCAGCGCGGTCCGCGCCTGCTCGGTCAGCCGGGAGGTCTCCTCCTCGGCTATGCGCCGCACCAGCACGTCCTTGCTGGGGAAGCGCCGGTAGACGGTGCCGACGCCGACACGGGCGCGGCGCGCCACGTCCTCCATCGGAGCGCCGTAGCCGAGCTCGCCGAACACCTCGCGCGCGGCGCGCAGGACATGCTCCAGATTGCGCTGGGCGTCCACCCGCAGCGGCGCTGACCTGCCGCCTATCACCACCGGCGCGCCGTTGCGCTCGGGGCCGACGGCGCCCGCGTGGAGGCCGCCGTCCACGGTCGCCGTGCCGGCGCCCGTCTGCCATCGTGAATCCTGCATCTGCATAAGCGTTCCCCCGCTCATGATGTCTCCCCCCGGAGACTCCCCGCCCTGACACGGGGCTCCCGGCCGGTGAGCGCTTCGGTCCACGCGCTCCCCTACGACACCCCGATGAACTACGAACATAGTTGAGTCCGGGTCAATTCAGAAGGGGGAGTTCCGTACGGTGCGCCCCCCGATCGGAGCAAGGACCGGAACACTCCCGATTCCGACCCGCCATCGAGCCCGTTCCGACCACCCTGACCTGCGCCGTTTACCCCGCGCCCGGCCGGCGCGCCACCCCACGCCTCCGTACCCTTCCGGTCACACAATTTGTCGAGGCTGTGGACAAACCACGGACGGGGGTGCGTCATGGGACAGTGACCGAACCTGCGCGCATTCTCGTCGTCGGCGGTGGCTACGTCGGCATGTACACCGCGCTGCGCCTCCAGCGGCAGCTCAGGGCCGAGCTGAGAGCCGGCGCGGCCGAGATCGTGGTGGTCACCCCCGAGCCGTATATGACGTACCAGCCGTTCCTGCCCGAGGCCGCGGCCGGTTCGATCTCCCCGCGCCATGTCGTCGTGCCGCTCCGCAGGGTCCTGAACCGCTGCCGGATCGTCATCGGCGAGGTCCGGTCCGTCGACCACGCCAAGCGGACGGCGTCCCTCGCGACCCTGGCCACCGCTGAGGAGGGCACCGGCACCGTCGACCTCACCTACGACGAACTCGTCATCGCGCCCGGCTCCGTCTCGCGCACCCTCCCCGTCCCCGGACTCCTCGACCACGGCATCGGCTTCAAGACCGTCGAGGAGGCCATCGGGCTGCGCAACCACGTCATCGAGCAGATGGACATCGCCTCCTCGACCCGGGACCCCGGGCTCCGCGACGCGGCCCTCACCTTCGTGTTCGTCGGCGGCGGGTACGCGGGCGTGGAGGCGCTCGCCGAGCTGGAGGACATGGCCCGTTACACGGCGCGGTACTACCACAACATCAAGCCGGAGGACCTGCGCTGGGTCCTCGTCGAGGCCTCGGACCGGATCCTGCCCGAGGTCGGCGAGGAGATGGGCCGGTACGCGATCCGGGAGCTCCGCGGCCGGAACGTCGACGTACGCCTGGAGACCCGCCTGGAATCCTGCGAGGACCGGGTCGCCGTCCTCAGCGACGGCACCCGGCTGCCCACCCGCACCGTCGTCTGGACCGCCGGCGTCAGACCGGCCCCCGTCCTCGCCGCCACCGACCTGCCGCGGAACGAGCGCGGCCGGCTCCGCTGCACCGCGCAGCTCGCCGTCGAGGGCGTCGACCACGCCTGGGCCGCGGGGGACGCCGCAGCCGTACCGGACGTGACCGCGGAGGGATCCGGGGCGGAGTGCGCGCCCAACGCGCAGCACGCCGTCCGTCAGGCCAAGGTCCTCGCCGAGAACATCGCGGCCTCCCTGCGCGGACAACCGCTCAAGGAGTACGCGCACGCGTACGCCGGTTCCGTCGCCTCCCTGGGCCTCCACAAGGGAGTCGCCCACGTCTACGGACGGAAACTCAAGGGATATCCGGCCTGGTTCATGCACCGCGCCTACCACCTCAGCCGGGTGCCCACCTTCAACCGCAAGGCCCGGGTCCTCGCCGAATGGACCTTGTCCGGCCTGTTCAAACGGGAGATCGTCTCCCTGGGATCACTGGAACACCCCCGCGCCGAATTCGAACTCGCCGCCGCACCCCCACCGGACCCCGGCCACAAGCCGTCGTCCTGACATCACTGTCAGTGCGCTCGTCCACACTGGACGTGTGACCATAGGTGGGCCCACACCTGCACAGCGTGACTCGCACGGCACCGACACCACGAGGCATACAGATCCGTGAACTTCACCCGTTGGAGCGCCCGGCTCCCCGGCACACAGCGCCGCGCGGCGCGGGGGACCGAAGGCTCCGTGCCCGCCGCCCGCGGCGAGTACGCGCGGCAGCTGGGGCGACTCATCAACGACGCGACCGATGCGTCCGGCGCCGCCGGCACGTCCGGGACCGCCGACGTCCCCGCCCTCGAGGACTTCTCCGTACGGGAGCTCCTCGGCCGTCTCCCCGGCCTGGTCGCGCTCGTGTACGGCCCGGAGCACCGCATCGCGTACGTCAACGACGCCTATGCCGCCGCCTTCGGGCACCGCCCCCCGGGCGGCACCGTCGCCGACTCCTGCCCCGAGGCCGAGGACCTCGGCCTCGGGCCCCTCATCGACCAGGTGCTGCGCAGCGGCAAGCCGCGCACGGTCAAGTCCCGCCGCACCCAGGACGGCGGCTCGTACACGGTGACGTGCCTGCCCGTGGACAGCCCCCACCTGGACGGCGGCGGAGTCCTCGTCCACGCCGCGGACGTCACCGACCACGCCGAGGCGGCCGAGCGGCTGCGAGCCAGCGAGCGCCGCCACCGCGAGACCGCCGTCACCCTCCAGCGCTCCCTGCTCCCGCAGGACCTCGAACAGCCCGACGACCTGCGCATCGCGGCCACCTACCAGCCCGGTGGCACCGACGCGGCCGTCGGCGGCGACTGGTACGACGTGATCACCCTCGGGGCCGGCCGCACCGCACTCGTCATCGGGGACGTGATGGGCCGGGGCGTGCGCGCGGCCGCCGTCATGGGCCAGCTCCGCACCGCCGTCCGGGCCTACGCGCGGCTGGACCTGCCCCCGCACGAGGTCCTGCAGCTCCTCGACGGCCTCGCCGCCGAGATCGACGCCAGCCAGATCGCCACCTGTGTGTACGCGATCCACGACCCCAGCGAGGGCAAACTGGTCTACGCCTCCGCCGGTCATCTCCCGATCCTCGTGCGAGACGAGGACGGCACCGTGCGGTGCGCCGAGGACCCGACGGGACCGCCGCTCGGCACCGGCGGCTGGCTCCACACCTCCGGTTCCATCGCCCTGCCGCCCGGCTCCACCGCCGTCCTCTACACCGACGGCCTGGTCGAGCGCCGCCGCGAGGACATCGATGAGGGCGTCGCCGCCCTCGCCCGCGCCCTCTCCGGCGCCAGCGGCACTCCGCAGGTCGTCTGCGACCGGCTGCTCCGCTCGCTGGGGGTCACCGCCGATCACGACGACGACGTCGCCGTCCTCGTCGTCCAGCACCCCTCCCGCACGGGCCCGGACGCGGAGCTCTTCCACAACGCCGCGCTGGAACTCCTCGGCGGAGTGGAGGCCGCTCCCCGCGCGCGTGCCTTCGCCTCGGGCGTCCTGTCGTCCTGGCGTTTCCCGGTCGAACTGCGGGACCTGGGTGTCCTCGCCACCAGCGAGCTCGTGGCGAACTCGCTCCAGCACGGCACCCCGCCGATGCGGCTGCGGCTGCGCCGCACGGACCGCCGCCTGATCATCGAGGTGACGGACGGGGACGACCATCTGCCGCGCCGTCGCAGGGCGGAGACGGAGGACGAGGCGGGTCGCGGTATCTCGATCATCGCGACGATCGCCTCGTCCTGGGGCAGCCGCCGCACGCCGGGCGGCGGCAAAGCGGTCTGGTGCGAGTTCGCCCTGCCCGACTAGGCGGCGGCGGTCTCCTTCTCCGGCAGGTGCTGCGCCACGACCCGGGACGGCTTCACGGCGAGCGACGGCTGGTTCTGCTCCGGGGTCAGCTGCCGGCCGAGCCGCACGGCGAGGAAGGTGATGCCGAGCGAGAACAGCACGAAGGTCACGATGTACGGACCGTGCAGGGCGGCTCCCATGGGCCCGCCCACGGCCGGCCCGACGGCCAGCGCCAGCTGCTTGACCAGCGCGAAGGCCGAGTTGTACTGCCCGACCATCGACTCCGGTGCCAGATCGGCCACCAGCGGCGCCACGGTCGGCGACAGCATCGCCTCACCGAGCCCGAAGAGGGCGTACGTGGCGACGAAGGCCGCCGTCGCCATGGCCTGGCTGCCGTGCCCGAGGCCCGCGTACCCGGCGATCAACCAGGCCACGGCCCAGATCAGGCCCACGGCCGCGATCACCCGGGACCGCTTGCGGCGCTCGACGAACCTCAGCACCAGGAACTGGGCGGCGACGATCACCGCCGTGTTGGCGGCGAGCGCCATGCCGAGCGTCGACGGCTGGATGCCGGCGGCCTCGGTGCCGTAAGCGGCGAGACCCGACTCGAACTGCCCGTAGCAGGCGAAGAAGAGGACGAAGCCGAGGACGCACAGCTGCACCATCGCCTTGTGCCCCAGCAGGGCCCGGAGACCGCCGCCCTTGCCGCCCTCGGCGGGACGGGCGTCCCGGAGCGCGGGGGAACCGGGCATCCGGACGGTCCCCACGACCGCCCCGAGCACCAGGAACATCGCCGCCTCGATCGAGAACAGCAGGATGAAGCTGCCCGGCCGGCTCGTGTCGACGAGCAGGCCGCCGATCAGACCACCGACACCGAGACCCAAGTTCTGCAGGAAGAACTGCATGGCGAAGGCCCGGGTGCGGCCCGCGGGCGTCGAGCACCAGACGATCATCGTGGCCAGGGCCGGCTGCAGCACGGCCGTACCGGCACCGAGCAACGCCGCCGCCCCCACGGCCGCCGACACACTGGACGCGAAGCCCATGCCCACCGCGCCCACCGCCGCGACGACCGAGGCCACGAGAAGGACGGGCACGGGCCCGCGCCGGTCGATGGCCCGCCCGCTGAACGGCAGCACCACGAGCGCGGCCATGGCGAAGACGGCCAGGACGATGCCCGCCGTGGCCGCGCCCAGATCCCGCACCTGCGCCACATACACATAGAGGTACGGCACGGTGAAGCCGAGTCCGAACGCGCTCAGCGCGCTGCCTGCCTGGATACGGCGCATCGCTGCGCCCCTCGCCTTGGTCACACTCACCCACTTCGGTCGCAGGTTCAGAGGTGTAGCCCTGAACCTTGAAGACTTCAACACTAAAGTTAACGCCTTAACAGTACACATCGAAGGACTTCAACGCCAACGAGACGCATGGGATACTCGCCTGCATGTCCGACAACCCCGAGCGACCCGGCCCGCAGGCTCCCCAGGAGCCGAGCCTCGACGAGCAGATCGCCGCCTATCAGCGCGAGTTCCGCGACCTCGACCCCCAGGTCGAGAAGGTCGTCTCGGCCCTCGGCCGCCTGAACCGCCGGATGAACGTGGCGTACGGCCGCCAGCTCGCCGACCTCGGCATCAGCAACGCCGAGTGGGAGGTCCTCAAGACCCTGGTCCTCTCCGGAGAGCCCTACCGGCTGGGCCCCGGCGAGCTCGCCAAGCGACTGGGCCTCACCCCGGCCGCGATGACCCACCGCATCGACCGCATGGCCGGCGAGGGCCTGGTCACCCGCGACCGTGACGAGAACAACCGGGTCCGCGTGATCGTGGAGCTCACCGACGAGGGCCGCTCGAAGTGGCTGGAGGCCATGCGGATGGCCACGGACTTCGAGGAGGACCTCCTCCAGGACCTCACGGCAGAGGAGAAGGGCGTCCTCGGCGAGGCCCTCATCCGCCTCCTCCGGCGCGTGGAGCTCACTCAGCCGGACGCCGGCGGCCGCCTGACGGACCTCGACTGAGGCCCCAGGGCGGGGGTTGACACCCCCCTGCCAGATACGTAGTGTTCTCCGAGTTGTCACAGAGCCGGAACGGTTCTTCGGCAACCACTCCGCCGCTGATAGCGGCACCCCTACTCAGCACGATCTCCCCAGCGGGATGAATTTCGGCATGCCGAAATTAATTTCGAAAACCTCGATTATGAGGCGCCGGGGAAATCCGCTAGAGTCCAGGACGTCGGAACGGCCCAACAGCCGCGACGACAAACCCCGCTGACTGGGAATCAGACGCCGAAAGGTTCTGATAGAGTCGGAACCGCCGGAAGGGCCCGGAGCGAAAGCGAACGGGACCGGAAAGCACCGAGGAAATCGGATCGGAAAGATCTGATAGAGTCGGAAACGCAAGACCGAAGGGAAGCCCGGAGGAAAGCCCGAGAGGGTGAGTACAAAGGAAGCGTCCGTTCCTTGAGAACTCAACAGCGTGCCAAAAATCAACGCCAGATTAGTTGATACCCCGTCCATCTTCGGATG
>NZ_JBEYCR010000003.1:0-509945 GCF_040632845.1 Streptomyces sp. NPDC016459 | reverse complement strand
AAGTGCCTGGACGCCTCGGGCGGCACCTGGAACGACGGGACCGCCGTCCACCTGTGGACCTGCCACACCGGCCCCAACCAGAAATGGACCCTGCCCTGACGGGTGGCCGGGAGGTGACATAGCGGGCCGTGCTCCGGTGGTCGTCACCGACCACCGGAGCACCTGTGTGCGCGGAGGGCACACCGACGGCCGGTGCGCGGGTCAGCCGGTGCGGAGCCAGACGCCGCTGTCGGACGCAAGCAGTCCCTGGCTCAGCGGCTGGGAGGAGACGAGGACCCGACGGTGGTCCGGAAGCCGGACCGGGGCGTCGGAGAGGTTGACGACGCAGGTGAAACCGTCTCCGCGGGTGAAGGCGAGGACGTTCTGCGGGGAGTCGAGCCACTGCATGGGCCCGTCCCCCAGGGTGGGCTCGGCCGCGCGAAGAGCAAGGGTGTCGCGGTAGAGGTTGAGCATGGACCGGGGGTCCGTGTCCTGGGCGGCCACGGTCAGCTGCGCCCAGGTGGCGGGCTGCGGCAGCCAGGGGCGTACGGCACCGGCGGAACTGAATCCGTACGATTCCGATTCCTCGCTCCAGGGCAGCGGGACACGACAGCCGTCGCGGCCCGGGTCCTCCCCGCCCGTGCGGTGGTAGATGGGGGTCGTCGCGACGGTCGGCGGGGATGTCCTCGACCTCCGGCAGGCCGAGCTCCTCCCCCTGGTAGATGTAGACGGCGCCGGGCAGGGCCATGGTGAGCAGGGCGGCGGCGCGGGCGCGCCGCCGGCCGAGGTCCTCGTCGACGACCGGGTTGTACTGGCGGATGCCGGCCGCGGTGCTGGTGTCGGGGCGGCCGTAGCGGGTGACGTGCCGGGTGACGTCGTGGTTGGACAGCACCCAGGTGCTGGGGGCGCCGACACCGGAGTGCGCGGCGAGCGTCTGGTCGATGCAGGTGCGCAGGGCGGTGGCGTCCCAGCCGCAGCCGAGGAAGTCGAAGTTGAAGGCGGAGTGGAGTTCGTCGGCGCGCAGGTACTGGGCGAAGCGGGCCGGATCGGCGAGCCAGACCTCTCCGATCAGGGCGCGGGGTTCGGCGTAGGAGTCGGCGACGGCGCGCCAGCCCCGGTAGATGTCGTGGTTCTCGTCGAGGTCGGCATAGGGGTGGGGGCTGGGGAAGACGGAGTGGTCGTAGTCGGGGAGGTCCGGGTCCTTGCTGCACATGGCGGCGGAGTCGACGCGGATGCCGTCGACCCCGCGGTCGAACCAGAACCGCACGATGTCCTCGTACTCGGCGCGTACGAGGGGGTTGCGCCAGTTGAGGTCGGGCTGTTCGGGCGCGAACAGGTGCAGGTACCACTGGCCGTCGGGCACGCGCGTCCAGGCGGAACCGCCGAAGATGGACTGCCATGCGTTGGGCGGTAGTTCGCCGTTCTCGCCGCGGCCGTCACGGAACCAGAACAGGTCGCGTTCCGGTGAGCCGGGTGCGGCCTGCAGGGCGGCGGTGAACCAGGCGTGTTCGTTGGAGACGTGGTTGGGGACGACGTCGATGATGATGCGGAGGCCGCGCTCGTGGGCTTCACCGATGAGCTTCTCGGCTTCGGCGAGGGTGCCGAAGCGGGGGTCGATCCGGCGGAAGTCGGTGACGTCGTAGCCGGCGTCCGCCATCGGGGTCAGGTACCAGGGGGAGAACCAGATGGCCTCGATGCCCAGGTGCGTGAGGTGGTCCAGTCTCGAGCGCACGCCCGCCAGGTCGCCGATGCCGTCGCCGTTGCCGTCGGCGAAACTGCGCGGGTAGACCTTGTTCGTGTACGGGTACGCGCCGTAGACCCAGGCGTAACGGGAGGTCAGCTGGAGGTCGGGCAGGGCCCTGCCGTCGGCGTAGGCGCTGAGGGTGGCGTCGATGCCCCTTCCGTCGCCGCTGTCGGGCAGGGAGTAGCGCAGGTTGATGGCGTTGGCGGCCCTGGTGAGCCTGACCTCGACGTAGTCGCCGGTCTGGGACAGCCTGACGGCCCTGCGGCCGGAGGCTTCCGAGGCGAGGGTGAGGTAGGTGCGGTCCGGGCCGACGGTCGAGCCCCTGGCCGTACCGGCTTCGGCCTCGTAGGTGGTGAACGGGAGGGTGGCTCCCACGCCGCTCGGGTCCGGAGTACCCGGGTCGCCGGGGCTGGTGGGGGTGGCCACCTTGAGGTGGTCGATGTTGACGTTGCCGCTGTCGTTGCCGGTGAAGGCGAGCGTGAGGGCGCCGGCGCCCTGGGCGAAGGCGACCGGTACGTCCACCGTGCTCCAGCTCGCCCAGCCGCTGGTGGCCGGCAGGCTGACCTGCGTGGCGGCCCCGCCCGCGGTCAGGGTCAGCGTCTTGGCCGAGCCGGTGCCGTTGGCGTAGCGGATGGTGACGCTGCCGGCGCCGGCGTGGGCTGTCCGTCCGATCAGGTTCAGGCGTTGACGCAGGTGTTGCCGAACGTCGGATTCAGCAGACCGATGACGCTGACCGTGTTCCCGCACGCGTTGACCGGGACGTGGACCGGGACCTGGATCAGGTTGCCGGAGCCGACACCGGGCGAATGGGCGGCGACGCCCTGCGCCCCCGCGTCGGCCGCGGCCAGCGAAGCTCCACCGACCACCACGGCACCTGCCGCCGCCGCTACCGCCAAGCTTCTGCGGATACGAACCATCGCACTGCCTCCCAAGGAAAGGGCTCATACCGACGGCATGGGGATCCGCACCGCCGGTGAGGAAACCGGCGAACACCGCCCGGCCCTCATGACCCCCTTCGGTGCCCCGTGACCGCCGGTTGGGTCAGGACCACCCTGTTCACTCTCACGAGCGAACAGACGGCCGCCCGGGTGACTAAACGCCCACCCATCCGCACGCGCATCCGCTACGAAGAATGTTCAGAGACCACACCCTGTGTTCTGTGGCCCGACTGCCGGTGTGCCGGTCGGCCCCCTACCGACCAAGGACGCGCATGCGATGGACACGCAGCCCCCGGCCGGCCTCCCCCGGCCGCTTCGTCTGGTCGCCCCCGCCGGGGTGCGGCCGGTGAACCAGCCGCTCCCCTTCGGCGCCCCGGGCCCGACCGGCCGCACCGACCTCACCGAGGTCATGCAGGAGGTCGCCCGCGGTGACAAGCAGGCCTTCTCGACCCTCTACGACGCTCTCGCGCCGTTGGTGTTCGGGATCACGATCAAGGTCGTCCGCGACCGGGCCCAGTCCGAGGAGGTCACCCAGGAGGTCATGATCGACCTGTGGCGCCAGGCGGCCCGCTACCGCCCCGAAGCCGGCAGCGTCACCACCTGGGCCGCGACGATCGCCCACCGGCGGGCCGTGGACCGGGTCCGCTCCGCCCAGGCCTCGGCCGACCGTGAGCAGGCCCAGGCCGCTCGCGACCACTCCACCGCGTACGACGAGGTCGCCGAGCAGGTGGAGACCCGTCTGGAAAGCGAACAGGTCCGCCGCTGCATGCGCGGCCTGACCGAACTGCAGCGACAGACGGTGACCCTGGCCTACTACGGCGGGCTGACCTACCGTGAGGTCGCGGAATCCCTGCGCACACCGCTTCCCACGATCAAGACACGCATGCGCGACGGGCTGATCCGGCTCCGCGACTGCATGGGGGTGACCACGTGAAACAGCACCATTCCGACATCCACACCTTCGCAGCCGTCTACGCGCTCAGCGCCCTTGACGGGTCCGAACGGGAGGCGTTCGGCGACCACCTCCAGCACTGTGACGAGTGTCGACAGGAAGTAGCGGGGTTCGAGGCGACCGCCGCACGGCTGGCCGTCGCAGCGGCCCAGGTCCCGCCGGCCTCCATGAAACAGCGGACGATGTCCGCCATTGAGGCGGTACGCCAACTGCCGCCCCGCGTACCCGTCGCCGTGACGACGAGCCTCGCCGGAAGACTGCGGCGCAAGGTCGTCCCCCTCGCGCTTGCCGCCAGCCTGGCCGCCGGCGCGTCGTTCGCGGGCCTCGCCGCCTGGCAGTACCAGGAGACGGCGGACTCCCAGCAGCAGGCCCGCCAGGTCCAGCGGCAACTCGACGCGGTCAGCACCGTACTGTCCGCTCCGGACGCACGCGCCGTGCACGGGAGGGCCACCAACGGCGCCCTCACCAGCGTCGTCGCCTCGGAACGGCAGAACAAGGCCGTCTTCACCGCGACCGGCCTGCCCACCCCGGCACCGGGCACGACGTACCAGCTGTGGCTCGACCACGAAGGCACCATGCGCCCGGCCGGCCTCATCCGCACGGACGGCACCGTCCTCGTCGACGGCAATCCCTCCGACGCCACCGCGGTCGGCCTCACCCTCGAACCCTCCGAAGGGTCCTCACAACCCACCACCACCCCGTTGCTCCTGATGACCCTGCCCGCCTGACCCCCACCCGAGGTGCTTCCCCTCTCGCCGCCCCTGTGTCGCGCGGCGGGAGCACTGTGGGGCAACACCCGGACAGTGGCGGTGGTCGGTGCCGGGGTGGCCGCCCCGACCGCCGCCCACGTCTTGGCCTGCCCGTACGAGGTCTTCCGGTCCCGGCCCCGCGGCTGCCGCCCGCGTGCGGAACACGCCGAACCCACCGTGCACAGGCCGGCGCGACCGGGCCGAGCGACCCCGGTACGCCGCCCGAGCCCGGCGGTCAGGCGACCACGGCGAGCCCGCCGGACGGCGACGACCCGCCGGTGCCGGATGCGGCCCGGTGATCCGGGTCGGGGCATTCGCCGGCAGTACGCGGCGGCTCCGTCGAGGATCTCGTCCGCGGTCTTCGTCCAGACGAAGGGCTCGGTTCGGTCGTTCCCGTCGGTGACCCGCCATCCGGGGCGGGTATCACCCGCTGCTCGGGGCACACGACGTTCATGCACGGACAACACGCGCGTCCCGCGAGCACCCTGCCCGGCCCTGGCTCCACAGCTCAGCCGCCGCCCGTCCGAGGCGGCGGCGCCAAGCACTCCCGCCGTGGGCGTCTCACCGGCGGCTGACAGCACGGTCGGTCTCCGCCCCTCGACATCGAAGACATCAAGGAGTCAGAAGGTGAAGGGCTTCCGCAGCTTCATCCTGCGCGGCAACGTGGTCGATCTGGCCGTCGGTATCGTCATCGGAGCCGCGTTCACCGCCGTGGTGAACGGCTTCGTCGGCGCCTTCCTGACGCCGCTGGTCGGACTGGCCACCGGCGTCACCGGAGACATGAGCCGTAAGACCTTCACCGTGGGCGCCACCCAGTTCCCCTACGGCACCTTCATCAACGCGGCGATCAGTTTCCTCCTCCTCGCCGGCGCCCTGTACTTCCTGGTCGTCCTGCCGATCAACAAGCTGCACGAGCGCCTCGCCCCGCACCACGACGTCCAGGCCCCCAAGCGGGACTGTCCCGAATGCCTCAGCCCGGTCCCCGCTCAGGCCCGCCGATGCGCCTCCTGCACCGTCCCCCTGCCCGCCGTACCCGCGCAGGCCGGGGAGACGACCCAGCGCGCCGGGTAACCGGCGACCTCCGCGAGGCGGGTATCGAGACAAGGGAATCCAGACCCCGAGGCCCCGTCCCGCAGCCTGTCCTGCGTTCCTCCAGGTCAAAGCCGATGAAAGCAAGAACTTCGCAACTTCCTGACTGCCTTTGCGCTAGGGTTGCGCAGGTGACGCGAAGACTTGCCTTGGTGGCGAAGAAGGTGGGAGTCAGCGAGGCCACGGTCAGCCGGGTTCTCAACGGTAAGCCGGGGGTCTCGGAGACCACCCGTCAGTCGGTGCTCACCGCGCTGGACGTCCTCGGTTATGAGCGTCCCACGCAGCTGCGGGGAGAGCGGGCCAGGCTGGTGGGTCTGGTGCTGCCGGAGCTGCAGAACCCCATCTTCCCGGCCTTCGCCGAGGCCATCGGCGGGTCGCTGGCACAGCAGGGGCTCACCCCGGTGCTCTGCACGCAGACCAGGGGCGGCGTCTCGGAAGCCGACTACGTGGACCTCCTCCTGCAGCAGCAGGTCTCCGGTGTCATCTTCGCCGGCGGTCTCTTCGCCCAGGCCGACGCGCCGCACGGGCACTACCGGCGGCTTGCGGAGCGCAACATCCCCGTCGTCCTCGTCAACGCGCCCATCGAGGGGCTCGATTTCCCCTGCGTCTCCTGTGACGACATCGCCGCGGTCGAGCAGGCGTGGCGCCATCTCTCCTCACTGGGGCACGAACGCATCGGTCTGGTCCTCGGCCCCGAGGACCACATCCCGTCGCGCCGCAAGCTGACCGCCGCGACGGCGGCCGCGCACGCGGCGGGGGCGGCGTTGCCGGCGGAGTTCGTGGAGCGCTCGATGTTCTCGCTCGAAGGCGGGCAGGCTGCAGCGGCGCGACTGTGGGACCTCGGGGTGACCGGGGTCATCTGCGCGAGTGACCCGCTGGCCCTGGGCGCCGTCAGGGCCGCTCGCCGGCGTGGACTCGTCGTCCCCGCCGATGTGTCCGTGCTCGGTTTCGACGACTCGGCCTTCATGAACTGCACCGATCCGCCGTTGTCGACGGTGCGGCAGCCGATCGAGGCGATGGGGCGGGCTGCCGTCGATCTTCTCCACGCCCAGATCCAGGGGACGCGGACGCACCCCGGCGAGCTGCTCTTCGAGCCTGAGCTCGTGGTGCGGGGCTCGACCGCGCCGCCGTCCGTCGCCTGAACCCGCCTTCCCCTCTCCGCACCTCCCCCCAGGGGCCGGACCTCACGGTCCGGCCCCTTGTCCGTGCGCCCGGACGCCGTGGCGGAGGGGGCGGCCGAGGCGTTGACCAGGTGCGCGCGCCCCGCCGACGAAGCAGTCGTGCCCATCCCGTTGACAAAGTGGTGACCTGGCGGAAACCTGTCACCCGGTCATCGCAAAAGATTGACTGAATAACTCAAAAAGACTTGCTGACAGTCAAATGTTCCACCATGTCCGTGGAAGGAAGAGGACGTCATGCGATTGAGAGACCAGGGGCGACGAGTGATCGTCGGCTCCGTGATGGCGGGTCTGATAGGCGTGGGGATGCTCCCCGCTCCCGCCCATGCCGCGGAGGGCCCGAACCTGGCCCTGGGCAAGCCGGCCAGCGCGGGCGGTACGAACGGCGGCTACGTCGCGGGCAACGTGACGGACGGAAGCCAGGCGTCCTACTGGGAGGGCCCCACCGGGGCGTTCCCGCAGTGGGTGCAGGTCGACCTGGGGGCACGCACCGAGGTCGACCGGGTCGCACTGAAGCTGCCCGCCTCCTGGGGCTCCCGCGTCCAGACGCTGAGCGTCCTCGGCAGCACGGACGGATCGTCGTTCGCCGCGCTCTCCGGGTCGGGTCCGCGCACCTTCGATCCGGCGAGCGCCAACACCGTCAGCATCCCCGTCACGGCGACCACGGCCCGCTTCATCCGGGTGCAGGTGGCGGCCAACACCGGCTGGAACGCCGCCCAGTTGTCCGAGCTGGAGGTCTTCGGCGAGGAGGACGGCGGCGGTCCGGTCGACCCGCCGCCGACCGGCACCAACCTGGCGCGGAACAAGCCGATCGAGGCCTCCTCGTTCACCCAGTCGTATACGGCGGCCAACGCCAACGACGGGAGCACCGCCACCTATTGGGAGTCGGCCGGTCTCCCCGCGACCCTGACGGCGAAGCTCGGTGCCAACGCCGACATCGAAGCGGTCCGGATCAAGCTCAACCCCGACCAGGCGTGGGGTCCGCGGACCCAGGCCGTCGAGGTGCTCGGCCGCGAGCAGTCCGCGTCCGGCTTCACCTCCCTCAAGGCCCGCGCCGACTACGCGTTCAGCCCGTCCTCCGGGGGCAACACCGTCACCATCCCGGTCACCGGCCGGTACGCGGACCTCCAGCTGAAGTTCTTCTCCAACAACGGCGCTCCGGGCGCTCAGGTCGCCGAGTTCGAGGTCGTGGGCGCCGCCGCCCCCAACCCCGACCTCACCGTCACCGACCTCACGTGGACCCCCTCCTCCCCCTCGGAGACGGACCCCGTCGAGGTCAGCGCGACCGTCCGGAACGCGGGCACCGCCGCCTCCCCGGCCACGTCCGTCAGCGTCAGCCTCGAAGGCGCCGTGGCGGGCACCGCACAGGTCGGCGCGCTCGCCGCCGGCGCCTCCACGACCGTCAAGATCCCCGTCGGCAGGAAGGCGATGGGCAGTTACACCGTGTCCGCCGTCGTCGACCCGGCGAACACCGTCGTGGAGCAGGACGACAGCAACAACAGCCGGACCGGTTCCTCCAAGCTGGTCGTGGGCCAGGCCCCCGGCCCGGACCTCACGGTCACCGCGATCACACCGAACCCGGCCGCTCCGGCCGTCGGTGCGCAGGTCTCCTTCACGGCCACGGTCCAGAACCGGGGCACCACCGGGGTCGCGGCGGGGACCGTCACGCGTCTGACCGCGGGCTCCACCACCCTCAACGGCGCCACCCCCGCCGTCGCCGCCGGCCAGACGGTCAACGTACCGATCTCCGGCACCTGGACCGCCGCGAGCGGAGGGGTCAACCTCACCGCGACGGCCGACGCCACCGCGACCGTGGCCGAGACGAACGAGAACAACAACGTCTTCAGCCGTTCGCTCGTGGTGGGCCGGGGCGCGGCCGTGCCGTACACGGAGTACGAGGCGGAGGACGCCCGCTACCAGGGCACCCTGCTCACCGCCGACGCCAAGCGCACCTTCGGTCACACCAATTTCGCCACCGAGTCCTCGGGGCGCAAGTCGGTCCGTCTCAACTCGACCGGTCAGTTCGTGGAGTTCACCTCCACCAACGCGTCCAACTCCATCGTCGTACGCAACTCCATCCCGGACGCCCCGTCCGGCGGCGGCGCCCAGGCCACGATCAGCCTCTACGCGAACGACGTCTTCGTCCGCAAGCTGACCCTGTCGTCGAAGCACAGCTGGCTGTACGGGACGACGGACGATCCCGAAGGCCTGACGAACGCGCCGGGTGCCGACGCGCGCCGGCTGTTCGACGAGTCCCACGCGCTGCTGTCCCAGAGCTACCCGGCGGGCACCAGGTTCCGCCTGCAGCGGGACGCCGGTGACACGGCCTCCTTCTACATCATCGACCTGATCGACCTGGAGCAGGTCGCGCCCCCGGCGGCCCAGCCGGCCGGCTGCGTCTCGATCACCCAGTACGGTGCGGTGCCCAACGACGGTCTCGACGACACCGACGCCATCCAGCGTGCGGTGACGGCCGACCAGAAGGGCGAGATTCCCTGCGTGTGGATCCCGGCCGGCCAGTGGCGCCAGGAGCAGAAGATCCTGACCGACGACCCGCTGAACCGGGGGATCTACAACACGGTCGGCATCCGTGACGTGACGATCCGAGGCGCCGGCATGTGGCACTCGCAGCTGTACACCCTCACCCCGCCGCACCAGGCGGGCGGGATCAACCACCCGCACGAGGGCAACTTCGGCTTCGACATCGACCACAACACCCAGATCTCGGACATCGCCATCTTCGGCTCCGGCACCATCCGGGGCAACAACGCCCAGGAAGAGGGCGGTGTCGGTCTCAACGGGCGCTTCGGCAAGGGCACCAAGATCAGCAACGTGTGGATCGAGCACGCCAACGTCGGCGTCTGGGCCGGCCGTGACTACACGAACATCCCCGAACTGTGGGGACCGGGCGACGGCGTCGAGTTCAGCGGCATGCGGGTCCGCAACACCTACGCCGACGGCATCAACTTCGCCAACGGCACCCGGAACTCCACCGTCTACAACTCGTCCTTCCGCAACAACGGTGACGACGCGCTGGCCGTCTGGGCGAGCAAGTACGTCAAGGACATCTCGGTGGACATCGGCTCCAACAACCACTTCCGCAACAACACGATCCAACTGCCGTGGCGTGCCAACGGCATCGCGGTCTACGGCGGCTTCGGCAACACCATCGAGAACAACATCATCGCCGACACCATGAACTACCCCGGCATCATGCTGGCGACCGACCACGACCCGCTGCCCTTCTCCGGACAGACCCTCATCGCCAACAACGCCCTGTACCGCACGGGCGGCGCGTTCTGGAACGAGGACCAGGAGTTCGGCGCCATCACCCTCTTCGCCCAGGGCCAGCCCATCCCGGGCGTCACCATCCGGGACACGGACATCGTCGACTCGACGTACGACGGCATCCAGTTCAAGACCGGCGGCGGCGAGGTGCCGAACGTCAGGATCACGAACGTCCGGATCGACAAGTCCAACAACGGCTCCGGCATCCTCGCGATGAGCGGCGCCCGCGGCAGCGCCACCCTGTCGAACGTGACGATCACCAACTCGGCCGAGGGCAACATCCTGGTCGAGCCCGGCTCGCAGTTCGTCATCAACAACCCGTGACACCGTCACCGGCGCCCGAGGCGTCGTGACCGCGGGGTCCGGCCACGGCGGTGGCCGGACCCCGTCCACACCGCGACCCGCCCGCACCGCGCCCCCTCCCCCACCGCGTCCCGCCGAGATCGAGGACACATGAGAATCCAGAACTGGAGATCACGGAGCATGAGCGCCGTGATCGCGACGAGCCTGCTGGCCCTTGGCGGTCCCTTCATGACCGCCCAGGCCGCCGGGGGCCCCAACATCGCCGTGGGAGATCCCGCGGCGGCCAGCAGCGCCCTGCCCGAGTACGGTGCCGCGAACATCACCGACGGCAACCAGGGCACGTACTGGCAGAGCTCCGGCTCGAACCTCCCCCAGTGGGTGCAGGCCGACCTCGGTACGAGCACCCGCATCGACGAGGTCGTCCTGAAACTGCCGGCGGGCTGGGAGAGCCGCCAGCAGACGCTCGCCGTCCAGGGCAGCGCCGACGGCACCAGCTTCGCCACCCTGAAGAGCTCGGCCGCGTACGCCTTCAGCCCCGGCGCCGGCAACACCGTCACGGTGAGCTTCCCGGCCGCCCAGGCGCGCTTCGTACGCGTCGACATCACCGCCAACACCGGCTGGCCGGCCGCCCAGCTCTCCGAACTCGAGGTGCACGGCGCCGACGGCTCCTCGGCGAACCTGGCGGCCGGCAGGACCCTCACCGCGAGCAGCCACACCGACGTATACGCGCCGGGCAACGCCAACGACGGCAACAAGGCCACCTACTGGGAGAGCCGCAACAACGAGCTGCCCCAGTGGCTACGGGCCGACCTCGGCTCCTCCGTCCGCGTCGACCGCGTCGTGCTGCGCCTGCCCGACGGCTGGGGCGCGCGCAGCCAGACCCTGAAGGTCCAGAGCAGCGGCAACGGTACGGACTTCACCGACCTCACCACGTCGAAGGCGTACGAGTTCACGCCGTCCGCCCAGAACACCGTGACGATCCCGTTCGGCGCGACCACCGCGCGGTACGTCCGGGTCCTCGTCACGGCGAACACCGTGCAGGCGGCCGCCCAGCTCTCCGAGCTGGAGGTCTACGGCCCGGGCACCGGTGACACGCAGGCGCCGACGGCCCCGGCGAACCTGACGTACACCGAGCCCGCGACCGGCCAGGTGAAGCTGGTCTGGAACGCCTCCACCGACAACACCGCCGTCACCGGCTACGACATCTACGCCAACAACACCCTCCTCACCAGCGTCGCCGGCAACATCACCACGTACACGGACAACCGCCCCGCCAACCAGACCGTGACCTACCACGTCAGGGCCAAGGACGCCGCCGGAAACCAGTCCGCCAACAGCAACACCGTCACCCGGCAGGCCGATTCGGGTGACACGCAGGCGCCGACGGCCCCGGCGAACCTGGCGTACACCGAGCCCGCGACCGGCCAGGTGAAGCTGGTCTGGAACGCCTCCACCGACAACACCGCCGTCACCGGCTACGACATCTACGCCAACAACACCCTCCTCACCAGCGTCGCCGGCAACATCACCACGTACACGGACAACCGCCCCGCCAACCAGACCGTGACCTACCACGTCAGGGCCAAGGACGCCGCCGGAAACCAGTCCGCCAACAGCAACACCGTCACCCGTAACGGCAGCGGCTCCACCGGTTCCAACATGGCCGTCGGCAAGCCCATCAGCGCTTCCTCCACGGTCCACAGCTTCACGGCGGAGAACGCCAACGACAACAACACCGCCACCTACTGGGAGGGCGCGGGCGGCAGCTACCCGAACACCCTCACCGTCAAGCTCGGTGCCAACGCCGACCTCGACCGGCTGGTCCTGAAGCTGAACCCCGACACCGCCTGGGGCGCGCGCAACCAGACCGTCGAGGTCCTCGGCCGCGAGCAGAACGCGTCGGGCCTCACCAGCCTGGTCGCCCCGAAGAGCTACACCTTCGACCCGGCCGGCGGAAACACCGTGACCGTCCCGGTCACCGCACGCGTCGCCGACGTCCAGCTCAAGTTCACGGCCAACTCCGGATCAGCGGCGGGCCAGCTCGCCGAGTTCCAGGTCGTCGGCGTCCCCGCGCCCAACCCGGACCTGGAGGTGACCGGCCTGACCACCACGCCGGCCGCACCGGTCGAGTCGGACGTCATCACCGTGTCGGCCACGGTCCGCAACAGCGGTCCCGCCGCCGCGCCGGCCAGCTCCGTCGCGCTGCGCCTGGGCGGCACCAAGGTCGCCACCGCCCAGGTCGGCGCCCTCGCAGCGGGAGCGCAGACCACGGTCACCGCCTCCCTGGGGGCGCGGGACGCCGGGTCGTACCAGCTCAGCGCCGTCGCGGACGAGGCGAACGCGGTCGTCGAGCAGAACGAGACCAACAACACCTACACCAGCCCGAGCGCGCTCGTCGTCAAGCCGGTGTCGAGCTCCGACCTGGTCGCCGCCTCGGTGACCACGTCGCCGTCGAGCCCGGCCGCCGGTGACACGGTCACCTTCAAGGTGGCCGTGCGGAACCAGGGCACCCAGGCGTCCGCCGCGGGCGGCCACGACGTCACCCTCAGCCTGGTCGACTCCACGGGCGCGACGGTCAGGACCTTCACGGGGGCGCACACCGGGACCATCGCCGCCGGAGCCACGGCGGAGGTGAACCTCGGCCCCTGGACCGCGGCCAACGGCTCGTACACCGTGAGGACCGTCCTCGCCGCCGACGCCAACGAGCTGCCGGTCAAGCGGGAGAACAACACCTCCACCCAGCCGCTCTTCGTGGGCCGGGGCGCCAGCATGCCGTACGACATGTACGAGGCGGAGGACGGTACGGCCGGCGGCGGCGCGACCGTGGTCGGTCCCAACCGGACCGTCGGTGACATCGCGGGCGAGGCCTCGGGCCGGAAGGCGGTGAACCTGGACGCGACCGGCGAGTACGTCGAGTTCACCACCCGGGCGTCCACCAACACCCTGGTCACCCGCTTCTCGATACCGGACGCCCCGGGCGGCGGCGGCATCGACTCGACGATCAACCTCTACGTCAACGGGGTCTTCACGAAGGCCCTCCCGCTGACCTCGAAGTACGCGTGGCTCTACGGCGCCGAGACCATGCCGGAGAACGCGCCCTCGGCCGGCGGCCCCCGCCACATCTACGACGAGGCCCACCTCGTGCTGGGGCAGACGGTCCCGGCGGGCAGCAGGATCCGCCTCCAGAAGGACGCCGCCAACAGCGCCGCAAACTACGCGATCGACTTCGTCAACCTGGAGCAGGTCGCCCCGGTCGCCAACCCCGACCCGGCCGCGTACGCCGTCCCCACCGGCTTCGGCCAGCAGGACGTCCAGAACGCGCTCGACAGGGTGCGGATGGACTCCACGGGCAAGCTCGTCGGCGTCTACCTGCCGCCCGGCGACTACCAGACGTCGAACAAGTTCCAGGTCTACGGCAAGCCGGTGAAGGTCGTCGGCGCGGGCCCCTGGTACACGAAGTTCCACGCGCCCGCCTCCCAGAACAACACCGACGTCGGCTTCCGGGCCGAAGCCGCGGCGAAGGGCTCGACCTTCCGTGACTTCGCCTACTTCGGCAACTACACCTCGCGCATCGACGGTCCCGGCAAGGTCTTCGACTTCGCCAACGTGACCGACATGCAGATCGACAACATCTGGACCGAGCACATGGTGTGCCTCTACTGGGGCGCAAACACCGACCGGATCACGATCAAGAACTCCCGGATCCGGAACATGTTCGCCGACGGCATCAACATGACCAACGGCTCCACGGACAACCACGTGGTCAACAACGACGCCAGGGCGACCGGTGACGACAGCTTCGCGCTGTTCTCGGCGATCGACGCCGGCGGCGCCGACATGAAGAACAACGTGTACGAGAACCTCACGTCGACCCTGACGTGGCGGGCGGCGGGCGTGGCCGTGTACGGCGGCTACAGCAACACCTTCCGCAACATCCACATCGCCGACACGCTCGTCTACTCCGGCGTCACCATCTCCTCGCTGGACTTCGGCTACGCCATGAACGGCTTCGGAACCGAACCGACGACGCTGGAGAACATCTCGATCGTCCGGGCCGGCGGCCACTTCTGGGGGAACCAGACCTTCCCCGGCATCTGGCTGTTCTCCGCCTCCAAGGTGTTCCAGGGCATTCGCGTGAACAACGTCGACATCGTCGACCCCACCTACAGCGGCATCATGTTCCAGACCAACTACGTCGGCGGTCAGCCGCAGTTCCCGATCAAGGACACCGTGCTCACCGACATCTCCGTCACCGGGGCCCGCAAGAGCGGCGACGCCTGGGACGCCAAGTCCGGCTTCGGCCTCTGGGCCAACGAGATGCCCGAGTCCGGGCAGGGCCCCGCCGTCGGCGAGGTCACCTTCAACGGGCTGCGGATGAACGGCAACGCCGTCGACATCCGCAACACCACCTCCACCTTCAAGATCAACATCAACCCGTAGCCAACCCCTTCCCCGGCGACCTCCCGAAGGCCGCCCACCGCCGGCGCGGGCCTCCCAGGAGGCCGGCGCCGGCGGACCACCGCCACGCCCTCCCGCCACTGATCCACCCCCGGCCCTCCGACCCGTAACGACGTACGGTCGGGAGCGCGCATCCACGGGAGTGAGAGCGGGACTGGCGCGGTGGGATCCCGCCGCGCGAAAGACCCGGCCGCCCGCAGCCCCGAGCGCGGGCGGCCGACCGCTGTCCGGACCCGGAGGCCCCGCCTCCTGGAAGGTCGGGCGAAGCCGGCCGGAGTCGAACCGGCGTCCTCGCGATTGTGGAGACCGCGCGCGTCGACCTCTGCGCTACGGCTCCGCCCGGCGGTGATCGTACCCGGGCCGCGCCGTTCAGGGCCGTTGTCGCGAGGGCCTCACGGTCACGGCTGCTTGGACCCGCGGCGCAGGCGCCGTGCGGTGAGGTATCCGCCCGCCACGGTGGCCCCGACGGCCAGGGCGAGACCGATGCCCACGCTGAGGCCGGACGGGCCGGACGCTCCGCCGATCCCCGCTCGGGTGCCACGGCTCGGAACGACGGGGGCCGTGGGCTGCAGGGGGGTGGCGCTGGGATTCACCGGCTGGACGGCGGTGGAGCGCGGGCTCACCGGCGGCACGGTCGCGGCACTCGGGAGCAGCGGCGGCACGGTGGGAGCGCTCGGGCTCACCGGCGGCACGGTCGTGGCACTCGGGAGCAGCGGCGGCACTGCGCCCATGCTGCTGCGTCTGGGCAGTGCCTCGCAGGCGATGCCGTCATCGGGGCCCTGGTCCTTGTCGAGCCTGTTCGGGTCGCGCGTGTCCCGGTCGAACTCCTCCTGGGCGTCTTCCTGATACCGGAAGTGGCGGCAGTCGAGATCCTGGGCGTGGGCGAGACCGGAGAACGGTGCGACGGAGGCGATCGCCAGGGCTATGCCGACGACCACGCTGCGACTGCTCATGGGAAGACCTCCTCAGTACCTTGTAGGCGTCACCCCACGCTAAGAGCGGCCCACGCCCGGGGCCGCGTGACGCTAGGCCGAACGGGCATCACGCCGGGTGGCCCACCCGCCCGCCCGTCCGGGTCCCGCCCCTGACGTTCCGTCGCGCGCCTCGACTCCGACGGGTGCGAGCCGTACGCGGACCGCGGTGACGGACTCGCCCACCTGCTCTTCCGCCCGCCTTGCGATCCCAGGGCGGAGGCGGGTACGCGGCATGCGAAACGTGGGCGCCGCGCCCTGATCCCTGTCGGGCGGCGGCCGTGTTCCCCACCCGGCCGGACTGTCGATTCACTGTGACGTGATCACGGTTGCGTTACGCATGACTGTCAGGCAATTACGAAATCAGCGCGAGATCTTGCGTTCACTTGTTCGTGGTGATTGAGTGTGCCGCGCCCCACAACGCACCGGCGATGGGGCCACCTCCACGTTCTTGCCCGAAGGGGTCCACGCATGAGAAGTGCCCGGTTCCGCCGCAGCCGTCGTGTCGCCGCAGTCACCCTCGTCTCCGCACTCTCGCTGACCGCGCTCGCCGCCTGCGGCACGAGCAGCAGCAGCGACGACGGCAGCGACGGAGCCCCGCAGAGCGGGTCCTCCGACCCGTCTGCCCCGCTGGACCCGAAGACCAAGGTCACGCTCACGATCGACTGCATGCCACCCACGGCGAAGGCGGCCGAGCTGAAGGAGTGGAAGGAGGACGTCGCCGAGTTCAACAAGACGTACCCGAACGTCACGATCGAGGGCCGCTCCACCCCCGGCCAGTGCCTGGAGCCCCCGCGCTTCACCGCGATGCTGAAGGCCAAGTCGCAGCCGGACGTGTTCTACACGTACTTCACCGACCTGCCGCAGGTGCTGTCCGAGGACGGAGCCGCGGACATCACCGCGTACGTCCACGACAAGAGCGTGCCGGCGCTGAAGGACATCGACCCGAACGTCCTCAACTCCCTCAAGCAGGACGGAAAGCTCTACGGGCTGCCGACCAGCAACTACACCATGGGCCTGCTGATCAACCGCAAGCTCTTCAAGGACGCCGGTCTCAACCCCGACGCCCCTCCGCGCACCTGGGAGGAGGTCCGCGCCGCCGCCAAGAAGATCGCGGGCCGGGGCAAGGGCGTCGCCGGCTTCGGCGAGTACAGCGCGGGCAACACCGGCGGCTGGCACTTCACCGCGCAGATGTACAGCATCGGCGGCGAGGTCGTCGACGCGAGCGGCAAGAAGGCCGCGTTCAACAACGACCTCGGCAGGCAGGTCGCCGCGAACCTCCACGCCATGCGCTGGGAGGACGACTCCATGGGCAAGACCCAGCTGCTCAAGTGGGGTGACCTGCAGAAGCAGATCGCCACCGACAAGCTCGGCATGTTCCTCGCCGCCCCCGACGACATCGCGTACATGGTCCAGCAGTTGGGGGCGGCGTACGAGAACTTCGGCATGGGACCGATCCCCGGCGGCAAGAACACGCTCGCCGGCGGCAACAACTACATGATCAAGAAGGGCATCTCCGGCGACAAGATCAAGGCCGCCGTCGCCTGGCTCAACTTCAAGAACCTCACCGTCGGCAAGGGCCAGTTCGACTGGGCCCGCACCAAGGCCGACGGCCTTCCGGTGGGCATCCCGCAGCCCAACTTCTGGCTGAACGGGTCCAAGACGACGGACGACGCCGCCCGGGTGCAGCACGCCACCATGCCGGTCGCCAACTTCAAGGCCTTCATGGACAACCCCGTCGCCGGCAAGAACGAGCCGCCGAAGGCGCAGGAGGTCTACAAGGTCCTGGACAACGTGATGTCGGGGCTCCTGACCAACAAGGACGCGGACATCGACAAGCTCCTCGCCGCCGCGGAGGCGCAGGTCAACCAGGTCCTCGCCAACCAGTGACGGGCCGGGCGGGGGAGGGGCCGCGGCCGCCCCCGCCCGCGGACCGGACCTTCACGGCCGGCCCCTCCCCCACCGCCCGTCCCGATCCCCCGAACCGGCAGCCAGTACCAAGGAGCGACCATGTCGGCCCCCAGCCTGACCCCGAGCAAGGCGGACAGCCCCCGCCCGTCCCCGCCGACCGAGGCCGGTCCCGTGCCCGCCGGCGGCCGGTTCGCCCGGAGCCTGCGGCGCAATCTGACCGCCCACGGATTCCTCATCGGCGCGGTCCTGTGCTTCGGGGTCTTCTCCTGGTATCCGATGGTCCGGGAGTTCTTCCTCGCCTTCCAGAAGACCGAGAACGGCCGTACCACCTGGGTCGGGCTCGACAACCTGGCGACGGTCGTCAACGACCCGGCGTTCTGGCAGGCCTGGGGCAACACCGCCCTGTTCACCGTGCTGGCGCTCGTCCTCGGCTTCGCGGTGCCCTTCCTCGTCGCGATCGTCATCAACGAGTTCCACCACGGCCAGGGCTACCTCCGGCTCCTCGTCTACCTGCCGGTGATGCTGCCGCCGGTCGCCTCGGTCCTCCTCTTCAAGTACCTGTACGACCCCGGCTACGGCCTCCTCAACACGCTGTTCACCTCGATCGGCCTGCCCGAGCAGCAGTGGCTCCAGGACCCCGACATCTCGATGGTCGCCGTCGTCATCGCCTCCACCTGGATGAACATGGGCGGCGCGACGCTGATCTACCTCGCCGCCCTCCAGTCCATCCCCGGCGAGCTGTACGAGGCCGCCGAGCTCGACGGCGCGGGACTGCTGCGCAAGATCTGGCACGTCACCATCCCGCAGACCCGACTCATCCTGTCGCTGATGGCGCTCATGCAGGTCATCGCCACGATGCAGGTCTTCGTGGAGCCGTTCCTGCTCACCGGCGGCGCCGGCCCCGAGGGGTCGACGACCACCGTCGTCTACCTGATCTACCAGTACGCCTTCAACTTCAACAACTACGGTGCCGCGGCGGCGCTCGGTCTGCTCCTGCTCGTACTGCTCGCCGGATTCTCGGCGGTGTACGTCAGGCTCAGCCGCGCCGAGGACGAGTAGGACCGGAGAGCAGCCATGTCCACACGCACACTCATCTCACCGGCGGTCCTCGCCAGGCCCCGCGGCAAGGTCCTCTACTGGACCGTCTTCGCCGCCGTCGTCCTCCTGTTCACCCTGGTCTTCCTCGGCCCCCTCTACTGGCTCGTGTCCAGCGGATTCAAGGACGCCCAGGAGGTCATCCAGACCCCGCCCACCCTCGTCCCGGACACCTTCGAGCCCGAGAACTACTCGCGGGCCTGGGAGGTCATGGACCTGGCCACCCTCCTCTTCAACACCCTCTACTACGCCTTCGGCGCGCTCGCCTTCCAGCTCGTCCTGGACGTGGCGGCCGCGTACTCGCTCTCGAAGCTGCGGCCCCTCTTCGGCAAGGCGATCCTCGGCATGATGCTCGCCACGCTGATGATCCCGGCGACGGTGCTCGTCGTGCCGCAGTACCTCACCGTGCTCGACGTGCCGGTGATCGAGCGCAACCTGCTGAACACGCCGTGGGCGATCTGGCTGCCGGCCGTCACCAACGCCTTCAACATCTTCCTCCTGAAGCGGTTCTTCGACTCCATCCCCAAGGAGCTCCTCGACGCCGCCTCCATGGACGGGGCCTCCTCCACACGGGTCCTGTGGTCGATCGTGCTGCCGATCTCGCGGCCCATCCTCGGCGTCGTGTCGATCTTCGCGGTCGTCGGCGTGTGGAAGGACTTCCTCTGGCCGATGCTCACCCTCCCCGACCCGACGAAGCAGACCCTCAACGTCGGCATCTACTCGCTCTCCAACGGCGTCCCGGTGAACGTCCTCATCGCCGCCCTCACCATCGCCTCCGTTCCCACGCTGCTGCTCTTCCTGATCTTCCAGCGCAACATCATGAGCGGTCTCACCGCCGGCGGGCTCAAGGGCTGACCGAGCCCCTTCGTGCTCCACTCCGCACCCCAGAACTTCGTCGCCGGCCCGCCTTCCCGTGCCCCGCCGCACCGGGCCGGCGACGAGGAACCCCGACCTGCCCGAAAGGACCCTCACGTGGCAGCCCCTGACCTCCCCCGCACCCATGACTGGTGGCGCAGCGCCGCCATCTATCAGGTGTACCCACGCAGTTTCGCCGACGGCGACGGCGACGGCACCGGGGACCTCGCGGGCGTCCGGGCGAGACTGCCCTACCTCGCCGAACTCGGTGTCGACGCGATATGGTTCACGCCCTGGTACCTCTCTCCGCTGGTCGACGGCGGCTACGACGTCGCCGACTACCGCACCATCGACCCCGCCTTCGGCTCCCTGGCCGAGGCCGAGAAGCTCATCGCCGAGGCCCGCGACCTGGGTCTCCGGGTCATCGTCGACATCGTCCCGAACCACGTCTCCGACCAGCACGCCTGGTTCCGGGCCGCCCTGGCCGCAGGCCCGGGCAGCCCCGAGCGGGCCCGCTTCCACTTCCGGCCCGGCCGGGGTGAGAACGGCGAACTCCCGCCCAACGACTGGCCGTCGCAGTTCTCCGGGAACACGTGGACCCGCGTCGCGGACGGTGAGTGGTACCTGCACCTCTTCACCCCCGAGCAGCCCGACCTCAACTGGTCCCACCCCGATGTCCGCCGCGAGCACGAGGACATCCTCCGCTTCTGGTTCGAACGAGGGGTCGCCGGCGTACGGATCGACTCCGCTGCCCTGCTCACCAAGGACCCCGACCTCCGCGACTTCGTCGAGGGCGTCGACCCGCACCCCTACATCGACCAGGACGAGATCCACGACGTCTACCGTGCCTGGCGCGCGATCGCCGACGCGTACGGCGGTGTCTTCGTGGGGGAGGTCTGGCTGCCCGACTCCGAGCGCTTCGCCCGCTACCTCCGCCCGGACGAACTGCACACCGCCTTCAACTTCAACTTCCTCTCCTGCCCCTGGGAGCCGGACCGGCTCCGCCGGACCATCGACGACACCCTCGCCGAACACGCCCCCGTGGGCGCCCCCGCGACCTGGGTCCTCTGCAACCACGACGTCACCCGCACGGTGACCCGGTACGGCCGCGACGACACCGGCTTCGACTTCGCCAAGAAGCGCTTCGGCACCCCGACCGACCTGGTCCTCGGCACCCGTCGGGCCCGTGCCGCCGCCCTCCTCACCCTCGCCCTGCCCGGCTCCGTCTACCTCTACCAGGGCGAGGAACTCGGCCTTCCCGAGGCCGACATCCCCCGCGACCGCATCCAGGACCCGATGCACTTCCGCTCCGAAGGGGTCGACCCCGGCCGCGACGGCTGCCGCGTCCCGCTCCCCTGGGAGGCCGACGCCCCGTCGTACGGATTCGGCGCCGGTACGGATCCCTGGCTGCCGCAGCCCGCCGACTGGGCCCGCTACGCCGTCGACCGGCAGGCCGCCGACCCCGGCTCCATGCTCAGTCTCTACCGCACCGCCCTGGAGCTGCGCCGCACGGAGGCCGGGCTCGGGGACGGTCCCATGGGTTGGCTGCCGTCCCCCGACGGGGTGCTGGCCTTCGCCCGCGCGGAGGACCTCCTCTGTGTCGTGAACCTCTCCGGCGAGCCCGTACCCCTTCCGCCGCACGCCGGCGTCCTGCTGGCCAGCGACGAGCTGCCGGCCGACGGCGCGCTCCCCCCGGACACCGCCGTCTGGCTGCGTACCTGACCGCGCCGCCCCTCGGCGGCATCCCCTCTGACAGAAGCGAGCCCGACATGCATCCGAGCCGATCCGGCCGCGGCGCGCGCGGCGGCCGAAGAGCCGTCCTCGCGACCGCCGCCCTCGTACTGAGCCTGAGCACGGCCCTCGACGGCATCGCGGCGGCGGGGACGGAGGGCCGGGAGGCCGCGGCCGGTCCCGTGGTCACCAGGGCGGCCCTCTCCCCGGACCTGGTCGCCGGCCGCGGTGCCACCGTCGCCTTCGACGAGCAGGAGGCGGAGAACGCCACCACCGACGGCACGGTCATCGGACCGGACCGGACTCCCTACACGCTTCCGTCCGAGGCGTCGGGACGCTCCGCCGTGCGGCTGGCCTCCGGGCAGTACGTCGAGTTCGTCCTCCCACGGGACGCCAACGCCCTCACCGTCCGCTACAGCATCCCCGACGCGCCCGGTGGCGGCGGCATCACCGCTCCGCTGGACGTCGTCGTCGACGGACGCCACCGCAGGACGATGACCCTGACCTCCCAGTACTCCTGGCTCTACAACCAGTACCCCTTCACCAACGACCCGCGCGCCGACCTGCTCCACCCGGACTGGTGGATCACCGAGTGCGCCTGCGTCCCGGCCGCCACGACCCCCGCGCCGGAGATCACGAAACCCTTCCGTCCCACCCGCTTCTACGACGAGCAGCGCCTCCACCTCGGCCGCACCTTCGAGGCGGGCGACCGGGTCCGGCTGACCGTCCCCGCGGGCAGCCCCGCCGCCTGGACGGTGATCGACCTGCTGGACACCGAACTGGTCGCCCCGCCGCACGTGGAGCGCGGCGGCGTGAACGTCCTGGCCTTCGGCGCCGATCCCACCGGCCGCCGCGACGCCGCCCCCGCCGTCGAGCGCGCCATCGCCCTCGCCCGCCGGACCGACCGGCCCGTGTACCTGCCGCCGGGCACCTTCCGGGTCGACCGGCACATCCTCGTCGACGACGTCACCGTCGTCGGCGCGGGCAACTGGCACACCGTCCTCAAGGGGCGCCAGGTCACCCTGTCCGAGCCCGCACCCGACGGCTCCCGTCACACCGGTGTCGGCCTCTACGGCCGGAGCGCGGCCGAGGGCGGCAGCCGGAACGTGCACCTCTCCGGCTTCGCCATCGAGGGTGACGTCCGCGAGCGGATCGACACCGACCAGGTCAACGCGATCGGCGGCGCCATGAGCGACTCCACGATCGACGGCCTGTACCTCCACCGCACCAAGGTGGGCCTCTGGTTCGACGGCCCCATGCGGAACGTGAAGGTCACGGACAACGTGATCACCGACCAGATCGCCGACGCCCTCAACTTCCACACCGGCGTCACCGACTCCCTCGTCCACGACAACTTCATCCGCAACACCGGGGACGACGGGTTGGCGATGTGGTCGGACAGGAAGGCCGACGCGCGCAACACCTTCTCCCGGAACACCGTCCAGTCCCCGACCCTGGCGAACGGCATCGCGATCTACGGCGGCGAGGACAACACCGTCAGCGGCAACCTCGTCGCCGACCCCGTGCGCGAGGGCAGCGGACTCCACGCCGGCGCCCGCTTCGGCGCCGAGCCGTTCACCGGCACGCTCCGCTTCACCGACAACACCACGGTCCGCGCGGGCACCCTCGACCTCAACTGGAAGATCGGCCTCGGGGCTCTCTGGTTCTACGCCCTCGACGGCTCGATCGACGCCGACGTCCGGGTCACGGGCGACCACTACCTCGACTCCACGCACAACGCGATCATGCTGGTCAGCGAGTACGGGGTGAAGGACCGCTACGGCATACCGGCCGTCCACTTCAAGGACATCCGGGTCGACGGCACCGGCAACTCGGTGCTCAGCGCCCGGACCAAGGGCTCCGCCACCTTCGAGAACGTCGACGCCCGCAACGTCGGGGCCGTCGGCGTGAACAACTGCGGCTCGTTCAACTTCCCGGCCACCGGCTCGGAGTTCGCGCTGACCGACCGCGGAGACAACGACGGCGGCTGGCTCGCGCCCTGGCTGCTGCCCAACACCGTCACCTGCGACGACCGCCCGCCCGTCGTCGCACCACCGGCACCGGCCACCTGGTGACGCGCCGCCGGAACGCCTGAGGGATGTGGCCGGTCCCGGTCCACGGACCGGGACCGGCCACACGGACTCAGCGCAGTCGGCGGGCGCGCAGCACCACGTCGTCGGTGTGGTGCGCGCCGGCTCCGCCGTCGGGTGCCACGCGCGGGCGCTGCTCGTCCACCTCCACCACCCAGTCGTCGTCGAGCAACGCCACGACCATGGAGGGCCAGACGTAGTCCGCGGGGTCGAAGCCGCTGTCGTTGACCTGCTGGGATTCCATTCCCGCGTGGTGGACGAGCAGGAGCACACCGCCGACCGCGACGGCCGAGAGCAGCGCACGCTCGGCCGAGGCGTCGGGAGTGCGCTGCAGCGCCGGGTACTGCGCGGAGACCAGGTCGAAGGAGCCGGCGGGGAGCGCCGCCTCCGTCAGCGTGGCGTGGACCCAGTGGATGTCGACGCCGGCGTCCCGGGCGTGCCCGGTCGCCCGCTCCAGGGCCACGCCCGAGACCTCCAGGGCGGTCACGTCCCAGCCTTCGCGCGCCAGCCAGACCGCGTCCGCGCCCTCGCCGCAGCCGACGTCGAGCACCCGGCCGGGGGTGAGCCCGGCCGCGGCGACCTCGGCCACGAGCGCGCCGTTGGGCCGGCCGCTCCACAGTTGTTCCCGGTCGGCGTACCGGTTGTCCCACTCCGCCCGTACCGCGGGGTCTCCGACGTATCCGTCGGCGGGCGGGGAGGTGTCGGAGGCGGGCGTTCCCGCTGCGATGTCGTCGGTCATGGGTCCACCGTCGCCGACCACGCCGCGGTCCCGCCACTGCTGTTGCCGGTCCGGCAAAACGCTGCTCGGGAGAAGGTGAGGATCCGGATGGTGGAGGACAGGCCGTGGGTCGCTGTCCGCCGGGCGGGAGCCCGCCGTTCACCCGCCGGACACGCCCAGGAGTCGGCGGGTGCGGGCGCTCGCCCCGCTGAGTGCGATCGGGATGCCCAGGCTCGCGCACATCCGGTGGGCGCGGGCGAGGGTGCTGAGGGTGGCGGGGGTGGGGTCGGCGCTCGGGACGGCGATGACCACCCTGGTGGGCCGGTGCGCCTGCACCAGGGCCTGGATCTGGAGCGCGCCGGCGGCCCGGTTGGTGACGTCCAGGTCGCGGTGGAGGGTCACCGTCAGGACCTGGTCGCTTACGGCATGGCTGATGAGCATGGTGATCCTCCGCGCGGGACGAGGAAGACCCACGTCCGGACACGGGGTGGGCGGTTCGTCCGAGGATGTCACGGAGATCGTCCCGACGACGTCCTCGTGGCGCCGGCGGCGCGGAGTGTCCGGCCGGAGGGGGCCCCGGCCACTCCTGCGCGGGAGCGGCGTCGACGGCACGGGAGTGTCCGGGTCGTCTGAGCCACGGCCGCTCCTGCCCCCCGCGAGGTACGGCGCGAGGGGCAGGCTGCGCGGCATGGCGACGCTGCCGGTGGACCTCACCCCCGTGGGCTGAACGTCCGCCGGGGCGACGGGCGTCAGGCGCGGCCGCGCAGCGCGGCCGCGTAGGCCTCGTCGGGGTCGAGACGGCGCAGTTCCTCGGCGATCAGCTCGGAGGTGGTCCGCACCTTCAGAGCGAGGACCCGGCTGGGCTGGCCGGGGATCGCGAGCCTGGCCACCGGTCCCTCGGGACGGTCGATGCGGATCTCGCCGTCCGCGGTGCCCATGCGGACGGCCGTGACGACGGGACCGTCGGTGACGACCCGGTCGACGGGGACGCCGAGCCGCACCTCGAACCAGCGGGCGAGGAGTTCGGCGCTGGGGTTCTCCGCCTCGCTCTCGACGGCGGCCGAGGTCACGGTCAGCGGGGCCTGGTCGAGCGCGGCGGCCAGCATCGAGCGCCAGGGGGTGAGCCTGGTCCAAGCGAGGTCCGTGTCCCCGGGGGCGTAGGAGGCGGCTCGGATCTCCAGGGCCGCGAGGGGGTCTTCGACCGCGTACATGTCGGTGATGCGGCGCTGCGCGAGGGAGCCGAGCGGGTCCCGGGAGGGCACGTCCGGGGCGTCGACGGGCCACCAGACCACGATGGGCGCGTCCGGCAGGAGCAGCGGCAGGACCACGGAGTCGGCGCGGGCGCCGAGTTCGCCGTGGAGCCGGAGCAGGACCGTCTCGCCGGATCCGGCGTCGGTGCCGAGGCGGACCTCGGCGTCGAGCCGGGTCCCGTGGCGCTCGCGGGGTGAGCGGGCATGGCGCTTGATGACCACGAGGATGCGGGAGGGGTGTTCCCGGGAGGCCTCGTTGGCGGCCCTGACGGAGTCGTAGGCGTGCTCCTCGTCGGTGACGACGACAAGGGTGAGCACGACGCCGGCGGCGGGGGTGCCGACCGCCCTGCGGCCTTGCAGAATCGCCTTGTTGATCTTACTGGAGTCGGTGTCCGTCAGATCGATCTTCATGCGCGGCGGCCGTCCCTTCCTCTGCGGCGAGCCTAACCCTCCCCCGCGGCGGAGGGGTTGCGGACCCCCACCCCGGGACGGGACGGGCAGCTTCCGGACCCGGCTGGGGGGTTACGCGGGTCCGGGGTCCGGCTCGGGTGGGGTGGGGTTACGCCTCTTCCGGGTCCGGCTCCGCGGCGGACTGGGCCTCGGCGCGGCGGCCGACCACGGCAGCGGCGGCGACGGCGGTGCCGAGGAAGGCCGTGGCCACCACCCAGGGGCGGTCGAGGGCGTGCCCCGTGGCGTGGTCGACGGAGTACCGGCCCGCACCGGTGACGCCGATCGCGGCGGCGACGAAGCCGAGGAACGCCGGGTACTCGTAACCGCCGCCCTGGGCGAAGAAGCCCGCGGGGGCGTGGACGGCGACGGCGCCCGCCATGGCCCCCGCGGCCGCCGCGCCGGCGGCCGGGGTGGCGAGGCCGAGGGCGAGCAGGACACCGCCGCCCGCCTCGCCGAGACCGGCGGCGACGGCGCTCTCCCGGCCCGGCCGGAAGCCCATGGCCTCCATCGCCTTGGTGGTGCCCTCGATGCCGCCCCCGCCGAACCAGCCGAGGAGTTTCTGGGTGCCGTGCGCGGCGAGTACGGCACCGGTACCGACCCTCAGGACGAGGAGCCCGAGATCGCGCCGGTTGGGGTGGCCCATGTGTTTCTCCTGTGCGGGAGGCGGACACGTATGCCCTCCACTGTCGTCGCCCTCTCCGGCCCGCGCCTGCCGGGGCACCGGCTGAGTACTCCGCTTGAGTCATGTTTTGCGGCATTTGTCCGGTGCCGTTTCAGTGGGAGGGACGTCACCGTTCATGGGACCCTCACGAGCGGCGCCTCGTGGCGGCCCGAGGAGGTGCGTACGCACGACCGCCGGGGCCGCCGCTGAGCGCGCTCGCGGGCGCCGTCTGGCAGGCGCTGCCGGTGGCCGGAGTCGCGGCGCTGGTCCTCGGCGTCCTCGCCGGAGTGGTGCTCATCGTGTCTCCGCTGGAGTCGGCGGCGGTGCTCGCGCTCCCCGGCGGGATCTGGCAGGTCGCCGTCGGCGCGGTCGAGATCGTGGCGGCGTTCCAGGTGCGCTCGCGCGCCAGGCACCTGCCGACCGGGGCGGGACGCGACGGTTCGCCCGCTCCCCTCCGTCGCACGCGTCCCACCCCGCCGTCCGCCCGATTCCCGGGCGGGCGGCGGACACTGTTGACGCGTGCGCTACATTTTGCCGGTCCTAGACCACCGATCCCCCGAGATCGCGACCTTGCGGAGCCGGCACCCCATGAGCGACATCGTCAACGGCCTCGGCCGGGCCGGCGCCTACGGCGCCCTCGGCGTGGTCCTGCTGATCCTCGGCATCGTGCTCGTGGACCTGCTGACCCCCGGGAAGCTCGGGCGCCAGATCTGGGAGGACCGCAACCGCAACGCGGCGACGCTGCTGAGTTCGGCGCTCCTCGGCATCGGCGGCATCGTCTTCACCTCGATCTGGACGACGTACGACGACTTCGGCAAGGGCCTCGTCTCGACGGCCGCCTTCGGGCTCCTCGGCCTGGTGATGATGGCCGTGGCGTTCCTGGTCGTGGACCTGGTCACGCCGGGGAAGCTGGGCGCCACCCTGGTCGACCCGCAGCCGCACCCGGCGGTCTGGGTGACCGCCTCCTGCAACATCGCGGTCTCGGCGATCGTCTCCGCCTCGATCGCCTGACACCCGGCTCCTTCCCCCCGGTTCACCTCACATGGGCTCCACCTCCAGGAAGCGGCGCCCGCGCGGGCCCTTGTAGAGGAGGGCCTCCCAGCCGAGCCGCGCCAGGGCCGGCACACACGCGCCGAGCGCCGCCTCCTCCTCCCGCGCGGCGCCCGAGCCCGAGGGGCCCAGCCACTCCACCACCGCTGTGCCGGACCGGTCCCCCGCGCGGACCCGGTATCCGGTGGTGACCCGCACTCCCGAGGCGTCCACGGCCGAGGCCGCGAGCCCTCCGGACTCCAGGGCGAGGGCCACGGCACGCACCGGCTGCCGGCGCTCCCAGTCGGCTGGCGCCGTCCTCGGGTCCCCGCCCCGGTCCAGGGTGAGCCGCCTGATCTGGAGCAGTCCGTCGACAGCGGCCCGTATCTCCCGGGACCGCTGCTCGGCATCGGCAGGGGGCAGCGGCGGTCCGTCGCCGGTGGCCGCCTCGAAGGCGCCACCGCCCCCTGACCCCGCCGTCACCGCGGCCGCCGTACGGCAGCGGTGACGTCCTGCGACCGCTTCAGCCTGGTCGTCGTCATCATGGTGAAAACCGTAGGGGCACCCACTGACATCGGTACGCGTAGGCGAGGAAACGTGACCGGCTGCCGGACGGGCGTCGGTCCCCGGAGTCTGACGGGTGTCCGCCCGGCGCGGCAGCCCGTCCATCCGTGTGAACGGGCGGGCGTCGGGCATGTGGCCGACGCCCGCCCAGGGGCCTCGTCCTGGCGGGCGGAGGTCGTCGGCTTGGACTTTCGCGCCGGTTCGTGGATCCTTCTCCGACCCCGTGGCGGGCGGTCGGCCGGCTCGCGATCATTGCCGTATGAACGACGACATCCCGCTCCCGCTCGCCATGGCCTGGGTGACCGCGCCCAAGGCGTGGTCCCTCGCCGAAGGCGTCCTCTCGGTCACGGCCGCCCCTCACACGGACGTCTTCACCGACCCGATCGGCGGTGGCGCCCGCCGCGACGCCGCCGTGGCCCTGACCGTGCCGCCGGAGGGCGACTGGCAGCTCTCGGCCCGCCTCCGGGTCGACTTCCGGTCCGCCTGGGACGCGGGCGCGCTCGTCGTGTGGGCGGACGACGACCACTGGGCCAAGCTCACCTTCGAGCAGGCGCACGACGGGGCTCCGAGCGTCTATTCGGTCGTGACCCGCGGCCGGTCCGACGACGCGCTCGCGGGTCCGGTGGCGGGGGACGCGCTGTGGCTGCGCATCAGCCGGATCGGGGAGGGGTACGCCTTCCACGTATCGGACGACGGCGCGATCTGGCGCCTGGTACGGCAGTTCACCCTGGGCGAGGACGGCGCCGCGCCGCGGGTCGGCATCGTGGCGCAGTCGCCCGTCGGCGAGGGCTGCCGCGTCGACTTCGACGCGTTCCGTCTCGACCCGACGACGCTCGCGCACCTCTTCGACGGCCGGTGACCGTCCGAGGACGCGTGCGTACGGGCGTCAGCGCCCGGCGAGCGTCCAGTGAAGGACGGCCAGTTCTGTGGGGAGCGGCACGTGTTCGAGCCGGTGGGCGCCGCCCGCTCGCCCGCCGTCGAGCTGCGGCGCCGCCCCCGCGCCTACGCCGATTCGCGGTGGACGAGTTCCGTCGGCAGGATCACCGCCGACGGTTCCTCGCCCGCGATCCGGGCCAGCAGCATCCGTACCATCTCGGAGCTGATCCGGTCCCAGGGCTGGCGGATCGTGGTGAGCGAGGGCCGGGAGGACAGGGCGGCCGGGGAGTCGTCGAAGCCGCCCACGGCGATGTCCTCGGGCACCCTGCGGTCGGCGCGGGCGAGGGCGTCGAGGACTCCCTGGGCCATCAGGTCGGAGGCGACGAACACGGCGTCGACGTCCGGGGCCCGTTCCAGGAGGGCGCGGGCCGCGTCCTCGCCGCTGGCCCGGCTGTAGTCGCCGGCGGCGATCAGCGTCTCGTCGACGGGCAGCCCGCACTCGGTGAGCGTCTCGCGGTAGCCGGCGAGGCGTTCCACCCCGCCGGGGGTGTCGAGCGGTCCGGTGACGGTGGCGATCCGGCGCCGCCCGGAGGCGTACAGGTGGCGGACCATGTCGCGGGCGCCGTCGCGGTCGTCCGCGGCGACATAGCCGATCTTGGCGGTCTGGCCGAGCGGCTTTCCACAGGCGACGACGGGGACGCCGGCCTCGTGCAGCCGGGCCACCACGGGGTCGCCGGAGTGGCTGGAGACGAGGAGGACGCCGTCGACGTGGCCGGCCTCGATGTAGCGGAGGTTGCGGCGGCGCTCGTCCTCGGTGCCCGCGATCATCAGGAGCAGCGGGATGTCCTGGGCCGCGAGCGCCTGGGTGCAGGCGCGGAGCAGCACGTTGAAGTTGGGGTCCTCGAAGAAGCGCTCCTGCGGTTCGGTGAGGAGGAAGGCGACGGAGTCGGACTTGCCGGTGATCAGCGAGCGGGCGTGCCGGTTGACGACGTAACCCGTTCTGCGGATGGCGGCGTCGACGGCGGCCTTCGCCGTCGGGCTGACGTAGTGGCCGCCGTTGAGGACGCGGGAGACGGTGCCGCGCGAGACGCCGGCCTCGCGGGCCACGTCGTGGATGGTCGCCGGTCGGCGCCTGCTCGCTGCTGCGCTCATGCTCTGTGTTTCCCCTCGATCCCCTGTGCTCAGGACTTTACGGCGCCGGAGAGCAGGTCAAGGCTCCAGAAGCGCTGGATGACCAGGAACAGGGCGATGAGCGGGACGATCGCGAGGAGCGCGCCGGTGATCACCAGGGTGTAGAGGGCGGGTGTGTTGGAGCCCTGGGCGAGCAGGGTGAAGAGGCCGACGGTCATCGGGAACTTCTCGTCGTCGCTGAGCATGATGTACGGCAGGAGGAAGTTGTTCCAGATGGCGACGAACTGGAAGAGGAAGATCGTCACCAGGCCGGGGCCCATCATCGGGACGGCGATCCTGAGGAAGATCCGCCACTCCCCCGCGCCGTCCATCCGGCCGGCTTCCACCAGCTCCGCGGGGACGGCGGCGCCGGCGTAGACGCGGCCGAGGTAGACGCCGTACGGGGAGAGGATCAGCGGCAGCAGGACGGAGAGGTGACTGTCCGTCAGGTCGACCTTCGCCATGAGCAGGTACTGCGGGATGGCGAGGATGACCGGGGGCATCAGGACGCCGGTGAGCAGGATGTTGAAGACGGTCTCCCGGCCGCGGAAGCGGTACATCGCGAGGGCGTAGCCGGAGACGGCCGAGACCATCGTGGAGAGGATCGCGCCGAGGCCCGCGTAGAACAGCGAGTTGCCCATCCACTTCCAGTAGACGCCGTCCCGGTAGGCGTCGAGGTCGGCGAGGTTGTCGGCGAAGCCGCTGCCGGGGAGGAAGGTGAAGGTGGAGAAGAGTTCGGTGCCGGACTTGGTGGAGGCGACCACGACCCAGGCGACGGGGAGCAGGCAGTAGGCAGCGCCGAGCAGCAGGGCCGCCGTGGGCAGGACGGCGAATCGGCGGGGGCGCGGGGGTCCTTGGGAGGTGCTGGGGGTGGTGCCGGCGGCGGGGGCGGACCTGCGGGTCGGGGCGGTGGTGTCGAGCGTGCTCACCGGCTCCCTCCTTGCTTCGTGCGGGTGGTGGTGAGCCTGAGCAGGCCGAAGGAGAGCAGGAACGTGGCGAGGGCGAGGACGACGGCGGTCGCCGACGCGCTGTGGACGTTCCCGGCGACGAAGGCGTCGCTGTACACCTTCATCAGGGGGCTCCAGGTGGTGGAGATGCCGTTGGTGAGCGGCTTGAGCGTGGTGGGCTCGGCGAAGACCTGGAGGGTCGCGATGATCGAGAAGAAGAAGGTGAGCACCAGCGAGGGGGCCACCATCGGGATCTTGATGCGGAGCGCGATCTGGAGCGGGGTGGCGCCGTCGAGCTCGGCCGCCTCGTACACCTCGGTGGGGATGGAGCGCAGCGAGGTGTAGATGACGATCATGTTGAAGCCGGTGCCGCCCCAGACGGCGATGTTGGCCATGGCGCCCATGAGCATGCCGCCGTCGAGGAGGTCGGGGCGGGGCAGGCCGGCCCGGTCGAGCAGGTGGTGGAAGGGGCTGACGTCGGGCAGGTAGAGGAAGCCCCACAGGAGCGCGGCGACGACGCCGGGGATGGCGTACGGGAGGAAGATCGCGAGCCGGGCGAAGGAGCGGGCGCGGACGCGTTCGGTGTCCAGGAGCAGGGCGAAGAGCAGGGCGAGGCCCAGCATGACGGGGACGACGATCGCTCCGTAGCCGAGGACGCGGAGGGCTCCGTGGCCGAGTTCGGGATCGGTGAGGGCGTCCGTGTAGTTCTCGATTCCGGCCCACACCTCGGAGCGGGCGCCCTTGCCGAGGCCGAGGCCCTTCACCTGGACCTTGTGGAGGCTGAGCCAGAGGGCGTAGCCGATGGGCAGGGCGAAGAAGAGGGCGAAGAGGACGACGGCGGGGAGGAGGAAGCCGTACGGGGCGGCCTTCACCCCGTACGGCGTCCGGCGTGCGGTGGTCACCGAGCGACCTCGAAGCCCTGCTTCTCCAGGTCGGCGACGGTGGCGTCCCGCATCGCGGTGAGCGCCTCGCCGAAGCCCGACCTGGCCTTGGCGGCCTTGCCGTAGCTGTCCTTGAAGGCGGAGTAGGCGACGTTCACGTTGGGGCCCCAGGCGGCCGGTGCGGTGGTCTTCGCGATCTCGGCGGCGCGGGCGTAGAAGTCGGGCTGGTGGGGGAAGTGGTCGGGGGCCTTGGCGAGGGCGCCGCTGGTCTGGGCGGCGGTGGCCGCCGGGTAGATGCCGCTCTCCTTGACGAGGGCGGCGAGGGCCTTCGGGTCGGTGTTCAGCCAGACGGCGAACCGGGCGGCGGCCTCCTTGTGCTTCGAGTCCGCGGTGACGGCGGTGGAGGAGCCGCCCCAGCTGCCGGTGGCGGACTCGCCCTTGGTCCACTGCGGGAGGGGCGCCATGGCCCACTTCCCCTTGGTGTCGGGGGCGGCGGTGGTCAGGACGCCGGGGGCCCAGACGGCGCTGACCCAGCCGATCTGCTTGCCGGTGTTGACGGCCTTGTTCCAGGCGGGGGTGTACATCGGCTGGTTGTCGACGGCGCCTTCGGCGACCAGGCCGCCCCAGAAGTCGCTGACCTTGCGGGTGGCGGGGTCGTCGATGCCGACCTTCCAGGTGTCACCCTCGAAGGTCCACCACGTGGCACCGGCCTGCTGGGCGAGGCCGGCGAACTGGCCGGCGTCGTTGGCGGAGAACGTGGTGAGTGCCTTGTCGGGGGCCTTCTTCCGCAACTCGCGCGCGGTGGTGGCGAACTCGTCCCAGGTGGTGGGGACGGAGAGGCCGTACTGCCGGAAGAGGTCCTGGCGGTAGAAGAACATCATCGGCCCGGAGTCCTGCGGCAGCGCGTAGACGGCGTCGCCGCCGAAGGTGGTCTGCTGCCAGATGCCGGGGGCGAAGTCGTCCTTGGCGTCCTGGGTCTCCTTCGCTATGTCGGCGAGGGCGTCGTTGCTGACGAGGGTCGGCAGCGCCTGGTACTCGGCCTGCACCAGGTCGGGGCTCTTGTGGGCCTTGGCCGCTGTGATGATCTTGGTGACCAGGTCGTCGCCGGAGGCCTGCTTCTGCACCGTGACCCGGATGTCGGGGTGTTCGGCGTTCCAGAGGGCGGCGACCTTGTCCATGCCGGGCGCCCAGGCCCAGTAGGTGAGCTCGACGGGGCCGGAGCCCGAGCCCCCCTTGGCGTCGGAGCCGGAGCCGCAGGCGGTGAGCGCGGTGGCGCCGACGAGGACGGCGGTGGCGGCGGCGAGGCCGCGGCGCGTGAGGTGGGGCATGGGGGTTCTCCCTGACCGAATGGGGCCTCATCCGGGGACGGTGAGGCCGGCCATGCATCTGTGAGCGTTCACAGTAGAGAAACGTTCCGGACACTTGTCAATGGTTGTTCGTGTGCGGTTATGTTGCGATGCCCGCTCGAGATCGAGTGTGTGCACGTTCCCAGCAGACACGGCTTTCATCGTTCGAGGTTTCAGGAGAGACTCATGTCGCAGCCCACGCCCAAGGGCCTGCCCCGGCTCGCGTTCGGCGGGGACTACAACCCCGAGCAGTGGCCGGAGAGCGTCTGGCAGGAGGACGTCCGGCTCATGCGGGAGGCCGGCGTCACCATGGTGAGCGTCGGGATCTTCTCCTGGGCCCTCCTCGAACCGGAGCCGGGCCGGTACGACTTCGGCTGGCTCGACCGGCTGCTCGACCTGCTCCACGAGCACGGCGTCCGGGTCGACCTCGGCACACCGACCGTGGCACCGCCCGCCTGGTTCTACCGCGCCCACCCGGAGGCCCTGCCCGTCACCGCCGAGGGAATCCGGTACTCGTACGGCTCACGCGGAGCGATCTGCCACAGCTCCGCCGCCTACCGCACGGCCGCCACCGGCATCACCACCGCACTGGCCCGCCGCTACGGCGCCCACCCCGCGCTCGCGCTCTGGCACGTCCACAACGAGTACGGCGTCCCCGTCAGCGCCTGCTACTGCGACAGCTGCGCCGCCCACTTCCGCCGCTGGCTGCACGGGACGTACGGCTCCGTGGAGGCCGTGAACGAGGCCTGGGGCACCGCCTTCTGGGGGCAGCGGTACGGCTCGTACGAGGAGATCGACCCGCCCCGGGTCACGCCCACCGTCGGCAACCCGGCGCAGCGGCTCGACTACCGCCGCTTCGCCGACGCGACCCTGCGCGAGAACTTCCTGGCGGAACGGGACATCCTCCACGAGCTGGCGCCCGGCATCCCGGTCACCACCAACTTCATGACCGCCCTCAGCCAGTGCGACTCCCTCGACTACTGGGCCTGGGGCCGCGAGGTCGACCTCGTCACCAACGACCACTACCTCATCACCGACGGCCGCCGCACCCACGTCAACCTCGCCATGGCCGCCGACCTCACCCGCTCCGTCGCCGGCGGAGCGCCCTGGCTGCTCCTCGAGCACTCCACGTCCGGGGTGAACTGGCAGCCGCGCAACCCGGCCAAGCGTCCCGGCGAGATGGCCCGCAACTCCCTCGCCCACGTCGCCCGCGGCTCCGACGGCGCCCTGTTCTTCCAGTGGCGGCAGTCCCGGCGCGGCGCCGAGAAGTTCCACTCCGCGATGCTCCCGCACGGCGGCACCGACACCCGGATCTGGCGGGAGGCCGTCGCCCTCGGCGCCGGCCTGGACGCGCTCAGCGGGGTACGCGGCACCCGGACCGTCCCCGACGTCGCCGTGCTCTGGGACTGGCACTCCTGGTGGGCGCAGGGCCTGGAGTGGCGACCCAACGAGGCCCACGACGCCCGCGAGCGCGCCGACAGCTTCTACGAGACCCTCTACGACCGGCACCTCACCGTCGACTTCGCCCATCCCGAGTCCGACCTCTCGGCCTACCCGCTGGTCGTCGTCCCCGCGCTCTACCTCACCACCGGGGCCGCCGGGCAGAACCTCCGCGCGTACGTCGAGAACGGCGGCACCCTCGTCGTCTCGTACTTCTCCGGGATCGTCGACGAGCACGACGCCGTGCACCCCGGGCCCTACCCCGGCGCGCTGCGGGACGTCCTCGGCGTGACCGTGGAGGAGTGGTCGCCGCTCCTCGACGACCAGCGCGTACGGATCGCGGGGCCGGACGGCGCCACCCTCACCGGCGACGTGTGGACGGAGTTCGTCCGGCCGTGCGGCGCCGAGACCGTCTGGACGTACGCGGACGGGCCCGCCGCCGGCGGGCCCGCCGTCACCCGGCACCGGCTCGGCCGGGGCACCGCCTGGTACGTCTCCACCCGGCTGGACACGGCCGCGCTCGACGCGATCGTCGCCGCCGCCTGCGAGGACGCCGGAGTCGCCCCGCGCACCGCGCTCCCGCGAGACGTGGAGGTGGTGCGGCGCGCCGGGGAAGGCGGGGCGTACGTCTTCGTCCTGAACCACACCGGCGAGGACGCGAAGGTGCCGCTGGACGGCGCCGGGACCGAACTCCTCACCGGCGGAACTCCGGCGGTCGGCACGCTCACCGTCCCGGCCGGCGCCGTCAGGGTCGTACGCCTGACCGCGCCATCCCCCTCCCCGGCCGGTCGCCGGGGCCCCGTTCTCCCCGGGGACGGCAGCGCCCGCCGCGCCACCCCCCGGGCGAGCCGTACCCCACGAGGAACCACCGCACGACACCTCCCGTCCGCCACCGTCGAATGGACTCGACCATGCACCCCGCCCCCCTCAGAAACCGCTTCCGGCTGCGCGCCTCGGCCGTCGCCGCCGCGCTCGGCGCCCTCCTCCTGGCGCCGCTGCCCGCTGCCCCGCGGGCCGATGCCGCAGCCACCCTCATTAACGCCGGGTTCGAGGCCGGCGCCACCGGGACCGCCACCCCGGCCGGCTGGTCCACCTACTCGGCCGCCGGACAGCACGCGGCCTCGTTCACCGAGGCCGGGGGCCGCGGCGGCGGGCACCGCCTCAGCCACTGGTCGGCGTCCGCGTACAAGGTGGAGACGTACCAGTACCTCTCCGGGCTCACCGACGGCACGTACACGCTGAGCGCCTGGGTGCGCTCGGGCGGCGGCCAGAACGCGGCCTACCTGGCCCTGCGCGGCTGCGGCTCCGCCGAGCGGCGCACCGATCTTCCGGTGACCTCGAACGGTGCCTGGATACGGCTCGTCACCTCCGTCGAGGTGATCGGCGGCGCCTGCACGGTCAGCATCAACTCGGACGCCGGGGCGGGGCATTGGCTCAACGTCGACGATCTCACCTTCGCCCCGGGGTCGACCGGGCTCGCCGTGAAGGGCGTCGACCTGTCCACGCTCAAGAAGAGCCAGGACCTGGGCGGCGTCTACCGGACGAGCGCGGGCGCCGTGGGCGACCCGGTCGCGATCCTGCGGAACGCGGGCGCGAACTACGGACGTCTCAAGGTGTGGGTGAACCCCGCCGACGGCTACAACGACAAGGCCCGCGTCCTCGCCGCCGCCCAGCGCGTCAAGGCCCAGGGCATGAAGCTGCTCGTCGACTTCCACTACTCCGACATCTGGGCCGACCCGGGCGCCCAGACCAAGCCCGCCGCCTGGCAGGGCCACTCGTACGCACAGCTGAGGACCGACGTGTACCAGCACACGTACGACGTCCTCAACGCCCTGAAGGCACAGGGCACCACGGCCGACATGGTGCAGATCGGCAACGAGATCAACACCGGCATGCTGTGGCCCGAGGGTTCGACGAGCAACTGGTCACAACTCGCGGGGCTGCTCGACTCCGGGATCTCGGCCGCCAAGGCGGTCTCCTCCGGCACGCAGATCGCCCTGCACCTCGCGCACGGCGGTGACAACGCCCTGTACCGGACGTGGTTCGACAACGCGAAGGCGCGGGGCGTGAACTACGACGTGATCGGGCTGTCCTTCTACGGCTACTGGCACGGTGCCCTGTCCTCGCTCCAGAGCAACCTCGACGACATCTCGGCCCGTTACGGCAAGAAGGTCCTCGTCGTGGAGACCGCGTACCCGTTCCGCCTTGACAGCGAGGACACGCACGAGAACATCATCGACCTGCCGTCGGAGCTGGTCCCCGGCTATCCGGCGACCCCGGCCGGGCAGTCAGCCTGGCTGCGGGACGTCATGAACGTCGTCGAGGCCGTCCCGAACGGCCGTGGCCTCGGAGTCGTCTACTGGGAGCCGGCCTGGACCGCCGTCACCGGCAACGGCTGGGACCCGGCCGACCCCTCCTCCGGCAACGGCTGGGAGAACCAGGCCCTGTTCGACTACGACAGCAGGCTGCTGCCGGCGGCGGGCCGGTTCGCCCGCCGCTGACCGCACACCAGGAGGAAGGGGCGGGCTCGTTCGCGAGCCCGCCCCTTCCTGCTCCCCCGGCTGCCACTCGGCCGGCGAGCCGTCGTCCCGGCGCCAGGCCGGGTTGCTCCGGCGGTGCCCGATCCCGGCCGCCCGCCCGACCGCCTTCGCGTCGACCTCGATGCCGAGGCCCGGTCCGGTGGGCGGGGCCACGTGCCCGTCCTCGTACCGGAAGACCGAGGGGTCGACCGGGTGGTCGAGGAGGTCCGAGGGCCCGGTCAGCCGGATGCGCCGGCCCCGGGAGCGGCGGGACGGCCGGCGCGCCGGGTCCGCAGCCACGGAGGCCTGAGGGGAGCGTCCGGGGCCTGGGCGGTCCCCGGTTCGCGCGCTCGGTCCGCGCCGCCCGCGGTCCGCGTCCCCGGTCCGCGCCCCCGGGTCCGCGACCCCGTCAGGGATTCCTCGGCATCGAAGCGCTTCGATCTTCCTGAGCTCGATCTCTGGACACGTCAACCCCGCCGCGTTACGGTCTCGCTGAGCTGCCGAGGTGATCGTCCGCCCGTGATCGTCCGACAGCGCCGCAGGTCTTCGTCGAAGCGATTCACCTCAGTCACGGCCCCCGAGGAGAACGGATGGTCACGCTTGCCGAGGTCGCCCGGCACGCCGGGGTGTCGGCCAGCACCGTGAGCTATGTCCTCAGCGGCAAGCGGCCCATCTCGGACGACACCCGGCAGCGGGTGCGGGACAGTATCGACCGGCTCGGCTACCAGCCCCACGCCGGGGCCCGCGCGCTCGCCAGCAGCCGGTCCCGGATCATCGCGCTCATGGTGCCGCTGCGCACCGACATGTACGTGCCGGTGATGCTGGAGATCGCGGTCGCCGTCGCCACCGCCGCCCGCGCCCACGGCTACGACGTCCTGCTCCTCACCGGGGAGGAGGGCCCGTCGGCACTGCGCCGGGTCACCGGCAGCGGGCTCGCCGAGGCGGTGATCCTCATGGACGTGCAACTCGACGACGAGCGGCTGCCGGTCCTGCGCGCGGAGGGTCCGCCGGCCGTCCTCGTCGGCATGCCCGCGGATCCCGCGGGACTCAACTGCGTCGATCTGGACTTCGCGGCGGCCGGGGCGCTGTGCGTGGAGCATCTGGCCGGTCTCGGACATCGGGAGATCGCCGTGATCGGCGAGTCCCCCGGGGTCTACGCGCGGCACACGGGCTTCGCCGAGCGGACCCTGCGCGGGCTGCGCGACCGGGCGGCCGGACTCGGGATCCGCCTGCTCCACCGGCCGTGCGAGGGCGGTCATGACGCCGTGGCGGCGGTGCTCGCCCGGATCCTCGACGAGCGGCCGGCGACCAGTGCCTTCGTCGTGCAGAACGAGACGGCGGTCGAGCCGCTGCTCGCGCTGCTGCGGCGGACGGGCAGGGCCGTACCGGAGGACGTGTCGGTGGTCGCGGTGTGCGCCGACCAGATCGCCGCCCAGGCCTCGGTGGCGGTGAGCTCGGTGCCGATCCCGGCGCAGGAGCTGGGCCGCAGGGCGGTGGAGCGGCTCGTCGGGTGCCTGACCCGGCCGGAGGCCGAGGACGCCGTCGGGGTCGAACTCCTGACGCCCGAACTGACGGTACGGGCCAGCTCGGGCCCGGCACCGCGCGCCGGCGGGGACTGACGGCCCGCGCCGAACGCCCCGCGCGGGAAGGGGGGACGCGCGCACCTCACCCCCCGCGAGACGGGGTCCCGCACCCCGCACCCCGCACCCCGCACGAGACGCCGGCCCCACACCCCACGGGTCGCGTCCTCAGGAGTCGACGGTCCGCTCCTCGCCCGCGCGCAGGACCAGGCGGCTCGTCCCCCACGGGGTCCTGAGGTCGATCTCCGCGTCCCGGTCCGGGTGGAGGACCGCCCGGTACGCCCCTGGTGACCACGTGAGGTCCAGGCGGGCGCCGAACCGGGTCCGTACGCCCGTCAGTCGGCCGCGCGGGCACCGGTCCGGCGGCGCGGGCAGCAGGACGAGCCGCCCGGGCGTGGACTGGACGAGGGCCTCGATGAGGAGCGCGGGCAGGGCGTGCGCGGCGTCCGCGTTGTAGACGTCACGGGCCGGGTAGTGCGCGCTCATCAGGGAGTCGTGGAAGTAGTCGCCGGTGAGCACGCGCGCGAGTGCGGCGCCCGTACGGCCCGCGTCCCCCAACCGGGCGGCGACCAGGCCGTGGTGGAGGTGTCCGTGGGCCGAGTCGTTCTCGGGGCCCCGGAGTGCGAGGGCGCGCAGGGCGGCCCCGGCGAGGGCTGGGGTGTCGTACGGGGTGATCTCGTCCAGCGGCCAGACGGGGTAGAGGTGGCTGAGGTGCCGGTGGTCGTAGCGGTCGTCGAGTCCGGCCCAGGCCCATTCGGCGAGCGCTCCGTCGTCGTTGACCCGGTACTCCGGGAGCCGGGCGGCGAGCGCCCGCAGACGGGTGGCGTCCGGGGCCGACGCCCGGTCGGCGGCGGCGCGCAGGGCGTGCCGGGCGGCGGCGATGTCCATGGTGGCGTTCACCGCCGCGCCCCCGCTCCATCCGCGCGGCCGGTTCTCCGGGGAATAGGAGGGGACGACGGCGATCCGCCCGTCGGGGCCGGAGCGGGTGAGGAAGTCCTCGTAGAAGAGGGCGAGTTCGCGCAGGAGGAGTGACGTCCTGGGGTCCCGTCGTCCGTTTGCCTCCTCGTCGTCGAGGAGCGGTTTGAGGAGCCAGTCGGTGCCCGCCGTCCACAGGTGGAGGGGGTATTCGCGGCTGAAGTGGTACGAGTGCCCCGAGATGCCGTCGGTGTGGGAGGGGGCGACGATGCCGCGGGTGCCGAAGATCGCGCGGGCGTTGTCCCGCCAGTCCTCCACCTGCCGGTGGAGCAGGGCCGCATGGGCCTCCGTCACCTCGGGGAGGTCGGCGGCGACGGCGGACGCGGTCTGGAGGTTGAGGTTGGCGTCGGTGGTGAACGCCCCGGACCAGGCCGTCTCCCACTCCCCCGTCCAGAGGCCCGTGAGCCGGGGCGGGTGCGTACCGGAGGAGGAGAGCAGGTGGTAGCGGCCCGCGGCGAAGAGGCGTTCCAGGAGGGCGGTGCTGTCGGGGCGGCGGAGGAGGGCCGAGCCCGGCAGGGCCCGGTCGGCCTCGTCCGCGCCGAGGTCGAGGGTGACACGCCGGTAGGCGGTGCCGTGCAGGGCGGTGTGGCGGGCGAGCAGCCGGGCGTGGAGCGCCTCGGGGTCGACGGGCGCGCCTCCACCGGCCAGCACGCGCAGGGCTTCCGTCTCTCCGGTCGTGTCGAGGTCCCCGGCGTGGCTTCGTACCCGGGTGAGGAGCAGCATGCGTCCGGCGCCCTCGACGCGGATGCCGGAGGCCGTGACGGTGGTGCGTCCGGTGTCGGTGAGCAGGAGGGTGAGGCCGGTGTAGCCGAGTGTGCTGCCGGGGTAGCGTGCCCGCAGGGTGAGGACGGACTCCCCGCGGGCGGTGGCGACGCCGCGCCCCGCCTCCAGGTCGGCGGGGACGCCGGGCAGCCGGTGGTCGAGCTCGATTTCGACGACGGGCCCGGGCGAGGTGACGTACTGGACGAGGACGTCGTCGGCGCGGGAGACGAAGACCTCGCTCCGCCGCTCCCCGCGGAGGCAGGAGACGACCCCGGTGGTGAAGTCCACGGAGCGGCGTACGGGGAGGGCGGGGGTGTCGGGCGGGCGCCGGACCCGGGTCAGGAACCCGGGGTGGAAGGGCCGCACCCAGCGCAGCGGCCGCCCGTCCGTGAACGTTTCGGCCGCTGTCGGGTCCCCCGCGAGCAGGGCGTCCTGGAGGGCGGGGAGCGCGGCGGCGAGCCGGGGCGGCGCGGTGGCGGCGGGCGGGTTGTTCGGCCGTACGAGGGTGTGGTGGGTGACGATCACCCGGTCGTCCTCGGGGTCGCCGTGGACCAGCGCGCCGTGGCGGCCGTTCCCGGTGAGGAAGGCGTCCTCCCAGCGGGAGGCGGGCGCGGGTTCCCAGGTGCCGTGCACGACGGATGGTCCCCCGCCGCCGTGTACGGCAGCGGTCGCGTACGTGCGGGACGGCGGGGTCACGTCATGGGGGCTCGGCATCCGGCTCTCCGTGGGCGAGGGGGACTTCGGGTGGGCTCAGCCCTTCACTGCGCCGGTGAGCATGCCCTTCTTGAAGTGCTTCTGGACGAAGGGCGAGAGGACGGCGACGGGGAGCAGGGCGAGGACCATGACGGCCATCTGGACCGCGAGCCCGGAGAGGTCTCCCGCCTTGACGGCCTGGCCGAGACCGACGGGGATCTCCTGCTTCTGGACGAGCTGGATGAGGACGTTCTGCAGCGGCATCATGTTCTGGTCGCTGAGGTAGATGGAGGCGTTGAACCAGGCGCTCCAGTAGCCGACCGCGTAGAAGAGGGTGATGACGGCGATGACCGCCCGGGACAACGGCATCACGATCTGCCAGAGGATCCGCAGGTCTCCCGCGCCGTCGATGCGGGCGCTGTCGACGAGTTCGGGCGAGACGCCCATGAAGAAGCCGCGCAGCACGAGGATGTTGAAGACGCTGACGGCGCTCGGGAGGATCAGCGCGAGGTAGGTGTCGGTCAGACCGAGGGTCTGCACCAGGAGATAGGTGGGGATGAGGCCGGCGCCGAAGAACATGGTGGCCATGAGGGTCAGCAGCAGGAAGCGGTGGCCGAGCGAGCCGGGCCGGGAGAGTCCGTACGCGCAGAGGATCGACACGGTCATGGAGAAGAGCGTGCCCGTCAGGGTGACGAGGACGCTGACGACGGCGGCGCGGGTGACCTGTCCGCCGCTGAGGAGTTCCTGGTAGGCGATGAAGGTGATGTCCCTGGGGACGACCACAAGACCGCCGGTCTCCGTGATCGTCTTCTTGGAGGAGAGGCTGGTGACCACCACGATCCACAGGGGGAACAGGACCGCGAGGCAGGCGAGGACGAGGACCGCGCCCTTGGCCGCGAGTCCGGCCCCTCCGGGCGGCTCCTCCCACACGGGTCGGGCGGGCGCCGCCCACCGGGACCTGGGACTCCGGGTCACTTCCGGTACACCCCCTGCTCGCCCATGAGGTGGGCCGCCTTGTTCGCCGAGAGGACGAGCACGAGACCGACGACTCCCTTGACCAGTCCGGCCGCGGCCGCGTAGCTGAAGTCCTGGCTGCGCAGACCGGTCCACCACACGAAGGTGTCGAGGACTTCGGCCGCCCCCGGCCCTACGGCGTCGCGCTGGAGCAGCAGCTGTTCGAAGCCGACGGTCAGGGCGTCGCCCACGCGCAGGACGAGCAGCAGCGCGATGACGGGCCGCAGCGCGGGCAGGGTGACGTGCCACATGCGGCGCCACCGGTTCGCGCCGTCCATGGCGGCGGCCTCGTACAGGTCCTGGTTGACGGCGGCGAGTGCGGCGAGGAAGACGATGACGCCCCAGCCCGCGTCCTTCCAGATGCCCTCGGCGGTGACGAGGAACTTGAAGACGGCCGGGTCGGTCATCAGGTCGAAACCCTCGTGGCCGTGCTGCCGGAGGGTCTGCGCGATGATCCCCGCCCCGCCCAGGATCTGCTGGAAGACCGTGATGACGAGGACCCAGGAGAAGAAGTGCGGCAGGTACAGGACGGCCTGGACGATCGCCCTGACCCGGGGCCGCAGGACGCTGTTGACCAGCAGGGCGAGCGCGATGGGCACCGGGAAGAAGAGCAGCAGCTGGAGGAGGAACAGGACGAGGGTGTTCTCGACGGCGTGCCAGAACCCGGGGTCGGCGAAGACCCGTTCGAACTGGGCGAGTCCGACCCAGGGGCTCTCCAGCATGGCCGTGACGCCGTTGGTGGAGACGTACGGGTCGTAGTCCTGGAAGGCGACCACGTTCCCGAGGATCGGCACGTAGTGGAAGACCAGGACGAGCGCGAGGGCGGGGGCGGTCATGAGGAGGAGGGTCCGGTCGCGCCGGAGCCGCCGGCCGAGCGGGACGCGCCCGTCCGTACGGCTCCGGCGCCGGTCTCGGCGGCGGTCGCCGCGCGGGGGCGGGCCCGCGGCGGCCCGCCCTGCCGGCTCCGGCCTCGGGGTGTCGAGCGTGCTCACGGTCAGCTCGCCGCGGAGCCGTTGGTGTCGAGGAGCTTCCGGTACCAGTCGCGCAGCTGGTCGCCGCCCTTCGTCTTCCACTCGGAGACGGCCTGCTGCATGTCGGAGACCTTCTTGCGGCCGCGGACGATGTCCTTCTCCAGCTGCTCGAAGTCGTTCATGAGGCCGGTCCACCGGGACGGTTCGGTGACCGTCATGCCGTAGAAGGAGGACTTGGAGGTGACGGCGCCCATGCGCTGCTGCCACTCGATCATGGCCCGGGTGACGTCGGGGGTGTCGGGGTGGGCGATGTAGGGGGCGGGGCTGGCGACGAACATCCAGGAGCTGCTGACCTCCTGGTTGCCCTTGTCGGTCTTGACCGGCAGGCCGTCCTTGACGGTGTGGTGGACGCCCTCGACCCCGTAGTCGGTGAGCATCCGCTCCTTGGTGCCGTAGGGGGCGGCGGTGAAGTCGGCCATGGCGAGGACGTCCTCGATCACCGCCTTGGAGCTGCCCTTCCTGACGAAGGCCCAGATGTTGGCGGGGTTGGTGGCCCACAGCTTCGGGAGGCCGCCCGCGTGGCCCGGGATGTCCATCGCGGCCATGGCGAACGACCGGTTCTGCGCGGCCTGTTCGGCGGACTTGGCATACCAGTGCGAGAGGTCGTTGTTGTAGATCAGACACTGGCCGGCCGTGAAGCGGTTGCCGGTGTCGCCCTGGTTCTGGGCCTTCTCGTCGGGGTGGACGACTCCGGCGTCGTAGAGCTTGCGGGTCCACTCCAGGGCTTCGAGGTACTCGGGGGTCTCGATGCGGTTGACCAGCTTGCCGTCGACCAGGTGCCAGCCGAGCGCCTTGTCGCTGCCGGGCAGCACACCGAACATGTTGTACGCGGTCCAGGTCATGTCCCCACAGGCCCACACCTTCGCCCTGGCGCTGGTGATCTCCTTGGCGAGCGCGAGGAACTCCGCAGCGCTCCTGGGGAGTTGCCAGCCCTTCGCGTCGAAGAGGTCCTTGCGGTAGAAGGGCGCGATGTTGGTGACGTAGGAGGCCGGCATGGGCAGGCCGCGGAGTTTGCCGCCGAAGAGGGAGCGCTGCCAGGCGTCGGTGGGGATCGCCGCGAGGTTGGGGTAGGCCTTGACCTTGTCGCCGGAGAGGTACGGGCCCAGGTCCTCGAACTTGGCGTCGACGGCGCTGGGGATCTTGCCTCCGAGGTTCCAGCTGGGGACGACGACCACGTCGGGGATCTCACTGGACGCGAGGACGGCGCCGAGCTTCTGGTCGTAGACGTTGCCGTCCTGGTTCTGCCAGGCCGCCCGGACGCCGATGGCCTCGTTCATGGCCGTGTAGTACGGGTTGTCGGGGGCGGGCGGGGGTCCCCAGAAGGGCGCCATGATGGTGACGGCGCCGCCCTTGCCCCGCTTCACGGCGACGGAGGCCTTGAGCTCGGCGCTCGGGACGGCGCGGGTGAAACCGGCCGCCGAGCCGTTCTTCGACGCGATGTCGGGGGCCACGACGGCGCTGGGGACGAAGGCGGGGAGGAGCTTCGCCGCGTCCTTGCCGGTGGTGGTGCCGTCCTTCTTCCCGTTGTCCGTTCCGCCGCCTCCGCAGGCCGTGAGCAGCGGTGCGCCGCCGGCCACCGCCGCGGCGGCGACGGCGGTGGAAGCGAGGAAGCCCCTGCGGCTCGGGACGGCTCTCCGGGAGCCCGTGGAGACGGCGTTCGGCGTCATTGCGTCAACCCTTCATGGCACGCGCCAGGACTAACGGCGACCGTGGAGGTGCCGGCCGGCTGCGGTGGTGGAGGTGGTGCGGGGCGGGGCAGGGCGGATCCCGGGCGCCTTCGACGAGGGAGTCGAAGCGCTTCGACATTGCTGCGAGGTTAAGTGAACGTCACGGGCGCGGCAAGGGTCGTTCCGCAGAAACTCACCGCACTTCCAGAGCCAAGTGTGGCGGGACACGCGGGAGATGACCGTCGAAGCGCTTCGAATCGACTGTCGGTCAGGAGCCGACGTGGTCCTGGGGGGGCGGACACCTCCTTCGCGACCGTGGACCCGTGGACGGATGGCTACGTCTCTGTCGCCGCCGAGGGCGTGGAGGTTGCCGTCGACCCGAAATCCATGGATCCGCGAGACGGGTCCGAACGCGCGCCGGCGAGGGCGACGGACAGTGCCGCCACGACGAGCACCTTGCGCTGCTCCGGTCCTCGTACCGCCCGTGGGTTCGTCATGACCCCCGACCCTGAGGCCGCCGCCGACGGTCGGTGGAGGGAGGGCCGCAGGCCGGGGCCGTAGAAAACGCTTGCGCGAAGCATTGACGAAACACCCACGTCCCCCTAGCTTCATGCCCGTTGCACTTCGTACGTCATATATGAGACGCGATACATGAGATCTGAGAGCGCGCCATGTCCTTCGCCCCCAGTCCCATCCCCTCCCGCACCCAGTACGTCCTCGAAGCGATCAAGCACGACATCCTCACCGGGGGACTCAGACCCGGCCAGGCGCTCGTGGAGACCGAACTCGCTGCCCGTTTCGGGGTGTCGAAGACCCCGGTCCGCGAGGCGCTCAAGACCCTCGCGGGCAGCGGACTCGTGGTGATGAGCCAGTACAAGGGCGTCACGGTCCGGATGGTCGACGCGGACATGGCCCGCGCCGTATACGACGTACGGCTGCTCCTAGAGCCCGAGGCGGTCCGCCGCGCCGTCGCCTCCGGGGCCCCGCTCGACACGGCCCACGAAGCCCTGCGACGGGCCGCCGGTGCCGAGGACCCGGCCGAACGGTCCCTGGCCAACCGGGACTTCCACCGCGCGCTCTACCTGCCCTGCGGCAACCCGCTGCTCGGCCGCATGCTCGACGAGGTCCGTGACCAGGCCGCGCTCGTCTCCACGGTCGCCTGGGCCGCCGTCCCCTCCTGGGAGCGCGAGGCGGCGGAGCACGAGGCGATCCTGCGGCTCGCCGTCGCGGGTGACGTCGACGGGGCCGGCCGAGCCGTGCACGCCCACATCGCGTCGTTCGTCGAGCGCGCCTTCCCCCACTCCCCCCTGGACAGCGAATGAGCGGGCAGCAGCACGTGAGCATCGATTTCGAGACCCTCAGGACCGCCCTCGCCGACGTCGTGGCCATCCCGGTCACCCCGTTCGCCGAGGACGGCTCCGTGGACACCGTCACACACCGGGCGCTGCTGCGCCGGCTGCTCGACGGCGGGGTCCGCACCCTCACCCCGAACGGCAACACCGGGGAGTTCTACGCCCTCACCCCCGAGGAGCGCCGCTTCCTCACCGAGGTGACCGTGGAGGAGGCCGGCGACCGCGCCGTGATCCTGGTGGGCATCGGCCATGACGTACCGACGGCGGTGGAGGCGGCGCGGCACGCACGGGCCACCGGTGCCGGGATGGTGATGGTCCACCAGCCGGTCCACCCGTACGTCTCCGAGAGCGGCTGGGTCGACTACCACCGGGCCATCGCCGAGGCCGTCCCGGAGCTCGGTGTCGTCCCCTACATCCGCAACCCGCTCCTGAGCGGGGCCCGGCTCGCCGAGCTCGGCGCCGCCTGCCCCAACGTCATCGGGGTGAAGTACGCGGTCCCCGACGCGGCCCGGTTCGCCGGCTTCGCCCGGGACGCGGGCCTCGACCGGTTCGTGTGGGTGGCGGGCCTCGCCGAGCCGTACGCCCCCGCCTACTTCGCGAGCGGCGCCACCGGCTTCACCTCCGGCCTGGTCAACGTCTCCCCCGCGGTCTCCCTGGAGATGCTGGGCGCCCTGCGGGCGGGCGACTACACGGCCGCCATGAAGGTGTGGGAGCGGATCCGTCGCTTCGAGGAGCTGCGCGCGGCGAACGGCAGCGCCGACAACGTGACCGTGGTCAAGGAGGCCCTCGCCTCCCTCGGGCTCTGCCGCCGTTCCGTCCGCCCGCCGAGCCGGGAACTCCCGGAGACCGAGCGGGCCGAGGTCGCCGCGATAGCCGCCGGCTGGTCGGCATGAGCGGCGACGGGACCCGGCGTACGGAGCAGCGGCCCGCCGCGCCGCAGTCGGCCGGGCAGGCGTCCACGGGAGGGTTGCGGCCCGAGCAGCTCCGGAGCCATCAGTGGTACGGCACGGACGGACTGCGGTCGTTCAGCCACCGCGCCCGCACCCGGCAGCTCGGTTATCTGCCCGAGGAGCACCTCGGGAAGCCGGTGATCGCGATCCTCAACACCTGGTCCGACATCAACCCGTGCCACGTCCATCTGCGCGACCGCGCCCAGGCCGTGAAGCGGGGGGTGTGGCAGGCGGGCGGCTTTCCGCTCGAGTTCCCGGTCTCCACCCTTTCGGAGACCTTCCAGAAGCCGACGCCGATGCTCTACCGCAATCTGCTCGCCCTCGAGACCGAGGAGCTGCTCCGCTCGTACCCGGTGGACGGGGCGGTGCTGATGGGCGGCTGCGACAAGACGACCCCGGCGCTCCTGATGGGCGCGGCCTCGGTCGACCTGCCGACCGTGTTCGTGCCGGCCGGGCCGATGCTGCCGGGGCACTGGCGGGGGGAGACCCTCGGCTCCGGTACGGACATGTGGAAGTACTGGGACGAGAAGCGGGCCGGTCTCATCGGGGACTGCGAGATGGCGGAGCTGGAGAACGGTCTCGCCCGCTCCCCCGGGCACTGCATGACGATGGGCACGGCGTCCACGCTGACGGCCGCCGCCGAGACCCTGGGCGTGACCGTGCCGGGCGCCTCGTCGGTGCCGGCGGTGGACTCGGGGCACGACCGGATGGCTGCGGCGTCGGGGCTGCGGATCGTGGAACTCGTACGGCAGGACCTGCGTCTTTCGCGGCTCCTGACGGCGGAGGCCTACGAGGACGCGGTCGCCGCGGTGCTCGCGCTCGGCGGCTCCACCAACGCGGTCATCCATCTGATCGCGATGGCGGGGCGCTCGGGGGTGAAGCTGACGCTCGACGACTTCGACCGGATCGCGCGGACGGTCCCGGTGCTCGCGAACCTGCGGCCCGGCGGCCGGTACCTGATGGAGGACTTCCACTTCGCCGGCGGGATGACGGGTTTCCTCTCCCGGCTGACCGACGTCCTGCACCTGGACCGGCCCACCGTCTCCCACCCCACGCTGCGGGAGCAGCTGCAGGGGGCCCTCGTCCATGACGACGAGGTGATCCGGGTCCGGTCGAGGCCGCTGGCGGCCGAGGGCGGGGTGGCGGTGCTGCGCGGCAACCTGTGCCCCGACGGCGCGGTCATCAAGCACATCGCGGCCGAGCCGCGGTTGCTCGCGCACACCGGTCCGGCGATCGTCTTCGACGACTACCGCTCGATGCAGCGGACGATCGACGATCCGGCGCTCGGCATCACGGCCGACCACGTGCTCGTGCTGCGGGGCGCGGGTCCCAAGGGCGGGCCGGGGATGCCGGAGTACGGCATGCTGCCCATCCCCCGGTACCTCCTGGAGCAGGGGGTGCGGGACATGGTGCGGATCTCCGACGCGCGGATGAGCGGGACGAGCTACGGGGCGTGCGTGCTGCACGTGGCGCCCGAGTCGTATGTGGGCGGGCCCCTCGCCCTGGTCCGCACGGGCGACACGATCACCCTCGACGTCGCGGCGCGCTCCCTCCACCTGCACGTCCCGGACGAGGAGCTGGAGAGTCGCAGGGCGGCGTGGACCCCGCCGCCGCCCCGTTACGAACGCGGATACGGCGCGCTCTACATGGAGCAGATCTCGCAGGCCGACACCGGCTGCGACTTCGAGTTCCTGGCGCGGCCGGGCGCCACCCCCGATCCGTACGCGGGCTGAGACCCCACCCGTACACCCGACCGGCCGCAGCCGCGCCACGCGCCCCGGCCGGCCCCCTGTCTCCACCCTGCCCGCACCCCGTCCGACATCTCGCACGTCGTTCGCGAAGCGCTTCACCGAGAACGGAGCCGCCGTCATGGCCTCAGCTGTGACCCCACCGCCCCAAGCCGTCACGGCACGGGTACGCCGCCGCACGGGGGCGGCCCCCCGCCGCCTGCCGTACCTGCTGATCGCCCCCGCCGGACTGCTGATGCTGGGCTTCATCGCCTACCCGGTGCTCAGCGTCTTCTACTACAGCCTCCAGCACTACAACCCGACGAAGCCCTGGCGGAACGGCTTCGCCGGCCTGGAGAACTTCACCCGGATCTTCACGGACGACCCGCACTTCTGGGGGACGCTGACCTTCAGCCTCAAATGGGTCGTCGTCGAGGTGACGCTCCAGCTGCTCTTCGGTCTGGCGCTCGCCCTCATCGTGAACCAGACGTTCGTCGGCCGCGCCCTCGGCCGGGCCCTGGTCTTCTCGCCGTGGGCCGTCTCGGGTGTGCTGACCTCCGCGATCTGGGTGCTGCTCTACAACTCGCAGACCGGCATCAGCCGTTACCTGGCGGACATGGGCCTCGGCACGTACGGCACGTCCTGGCTCTCCGACACGGCCACCGTGTTCCCCGCGGCGATCGTCGCCGACCTCTGGCGCGGGGTGCCCTTCTTCGCCATCCTCATCCTGGCCGACCTCCAGTCCGTACCGAAGGACCTGTACGAGGCGGCCGAGGTCGACGGGGCGGGCCGGGTCCGCCAGTTCGTCCACATCACGCTGCCCCACATCCGGGACGCGATCGTCCTGTCCACGCTGCTGCGCGCGGTGTGGGAGTTCAACAACGTCGACCTGCTGTACACGCTGACCGGCGGCGGCCCCGCGGGCGTGACGACCACGCTGCCGCTCTACATCGCCGAGACCAGCGTCGAGGCCCACAACTTCGGATACGCGTCCGCCCTCACCACGGTGGCGTTCGTGATCCTTCTCTTCTGCTCCGTGATCTATCTGCGCCTGAGCAAGTTCGGAGGCGACGGCAAGTGACTGCCGAATCCATCCTCAGCCCGGCCCCGGCCGCCCCGGTCGCGCAGGCGGCGCCGCCGCCCGACCGGACCCCGCCCGCCCCCGCCCGCTCCAGGCACCGCGCCTGGGACGAGGTGCCCCGCTGGCAGATCTACCTGCCCCTCGGGATCTACCTCCTCTTCACGCTGATCCCCTTCTACTGGATCCTGCTCTTCGCCGTACGGCCCGCCGGGTCCACGTCGCTGCTGCCCTGGCCGATGACGACCGCGCACTTCGAGAAGGTGTGGAACGAGCGCAGCTTCGGCGTCTTCTTCCAGAACAGCCTGCTCATCGGGGTGGCGGTGCTGATCAGCACCACGTTCGTCGCCCTGGCCGGCGGTTACGCGCTCGCCCGCTTCGACTTCCGGATCAAGAAGGGCTTCATGCTGGCCCTGCTCTGCTCCCAGTTCGTGCCGGGCGCCCTGCTCCTCGTCCCGCTGTTCCAGATCTTCGCCGAGCTGCGGATGATCAACTCCCTGGGCAGTGTGATCATCGCCGAGACCGTCTTCCAGCTGCCGCTGTCGATGATCCTCATCAGCGGGTTCATCAGGAACGTGCCGTACTCCCTGGAGGAGGCGGCGTGGGTCGACGGCTGCAACCGCTTCCGCGCCTTCCGGGTCGTCGTCCTCCCGCTGCTGAGGCCCGGTCTGGTCGCGGTCGGCTCCTTCGCCTTCGTGCACGCCTGGAACCACTTCCTGTTCGCCCTGATGTTCCTCAGCAGCCAGGACAAGCAGACGATCCCGGTGGGGCTCAACACCCTCATGGGCGCCGACAGCGTCGACCTCGGGGCGCTCGCCGCGGGCGGGGTCATCGCGGCCGTCCCCGTCGTCATCGTCTTCGGCTTCATCCAGAAGTGGCTGGTCACGGGGTTCAGCGCCGGGGCGGTGAAGGGATGAGCGGCGCCCACCCGAGCCAGGAGGGCGTGCACGCCGCACGCGGCCCGCTGCCCGTCGTCCTCGCGGGCGCCCGCGGCCACGGCCGCAGCCACCTCCTCAACATCCGCCGCCTCGAGGAGCGGGGGCTCGTCCGGCTGGCGGGGGTGTGCGAGCTGCGCCCCCTCGACGCGGCCGAACTCGACGGCGTCGGGGACCCCGAGCAGTCCGCCGACTTCGAGGCGCTGCTCGCCTCGACCGGAGCCCGGATCGCCGTGCTCAGCACCCCCATCCAGACCCACACCGACATGGCCATCGCCGCGGCCCGGCACGGGGCGCACATCCTCCTGGAGAAGCCTCCCGCCCCGTCGTTCGCGGAGTTCCGCAGGATGACCGAGGGTGTCGAGGCGGCCGGGGTGGCCTGCCAGATCGGTTTCCAGTCGCTCGGCTCGCACGCGGTGCCCGCGATCCGGCGGCTGGTCGAGGAGGGCGCCATCGGCGAACTCCTCGGCGTCGGCGCGGCCGGGGCGTGGGTCCGCGACGAGGCGTACTTCCGACGCTCCCCCTGGGCGGGACACCGCCGGCTCGGCGGGGTCGACGTCGTCGACGGGGCGCTGACCAACCCCCTCGCCCACGCCGTCGCCACCGCGCTCGCGCTGTCCGGCTCCACCCGGGCCGAGGACGCCGTGCACATCGAGACCGAGCTGCTGCGCGCCCACGCCATCGAGTCCGACGACACCTCTGCGGTACGGGTGGTGACCTCGGCGGGCACCCGGGTCACGGTCGCGACGACGCTGTGCGCCGAGACGTCGTCGGAGCCGTACGTGGTCGTCCACGGCGGCCACGGCCGGATCACCTTCTGGTACCGGCAGGACCGGGTCCTCGTGCAGCGGGCCGGGCACGGCCCGGTGGAGACCGAGTACGGCCGCACCGACCTCCTGGAGAACCTCGTCGCGCACGTCACCGACGGCGAGGCGCTGCTCGTGCCGCCGGCGGAGACCGGCGCGTTCATGCGGGTCGTCGAGGCGGTACGGACGGCACCGGACCCGGTGGAGATCCCCGCCGCGCACTGGCACACCGAAGCCGGTGGCAGCGCGCCGCGCCGGGTCGTCGACGGCGTCGACGCGCTGGTGGACGCCAGCGCCGACGAGCTGCGTCTCTTCTCCGAACTCGGCGCCGCCTGGGCGCCGCCGACCCGGGCGGGGGTCCGATGACCCCGGAGGCCCCGACCGTACTGCGCTGCGCGGGACGGGTGGTCGCCCACTACACCACCCGGCCCGGCCTCGCCCTCGACCACTCCCCCCGGCCGTACCTCCATCCCGTCACCACCCTCGGGGGGCGGCCGGTGACCGAGACGGTGCCGGAGGACCACCGGCACCACCTGGGGGCGGGCGTCGCCGTGCCCGATGTGGCGGGCCACAACTTCTGGGGCGGCCGCACCTTCGTCCGCGGTCGCGGTCCCGTCGCGCTCGACAACCACGGGGTGCAGCGGCACGACGGGTTCAAGCTCCGCGATCCGGACGGTTTCGTGGAGGAGCTGAGCTGGACGGCGGGTGGCGAGCGGCTGCTCCGTGAGCACCGTACGGTGGCGGCCGTCGCGCTCACCGACTCCGCCTGGGCCTTGGATCTCACGTTCTCCCTCACCAACGCGTCGGGGCGGGACCTGTCGATCGGCAGCCCGGCGACCAACGGCCGGCTCGGCGCCGCGTACGGCGGTTTCTTCTGGCGGGCGCCGATGGAGGCGACGGCCCCGGTGGTGTTCGGGGCGGACGCCGACGGCGAGGAGGCGGTCCACGGGGTCCGCTCCGACTGGGTGGCGCTGGCGGGCGAGGGCTGGACCCTGGTGTTCGCCGGGGCGACCGCGCGGACCCGTGAGGACCCGTGGTTCGTCCGCGCCGCCGAGTACCCGGGGGTCGGCTCCTCGCTCGCCCACGGGGAGCGGCTCGCGGTCGGGGACGGGGAGACCGTCGTACGGAGGGTGGTGACCGTCGTCGCCGACGGCCGTCTCGACCGTGACGGGGCCGCGGCCCTGGTCCGCAAGGCGGTGGCGTCATGAGCGCGGCGACCGTCACCGGTGACCTGGGCGACGGTACGTACCGCAATCCGGTCCTGGCGGCCGACTGGTCCGACCCGGACGTCCTGCGCGTGGGCGAGGACTACTACCTCACCGCGTCCAGCTTCGGCCGTGCTCCCGGCCTGCCACTGCTGCACTCGCGGGACCTGGTCAACTGGACGCTCGTCGGCCACGCCCTCGAGCGGCTCGAACCGGCCGCCGCGTTCACCGAGCCCCGGCACGACCGGGGGGTGTGGGCGCCCTCGTTCCGGCACCACGACGGGCGGTTCTGGATCTTCTGGGGCGACCCCGACCACGGGATCTTCCAGGTCAACGCCCCTTCCGTGCGCGGTCCCTGGACGGCGCCGCACCTGGTGAAGGCCGGACTCGGGCTGATCGACGCCTGCCCCCTGTGGGACGAGGAGTCGGGCGAGGCGTACCTCGTGCACGCCTTCGCCAAGTCCCGCGCCGGCTTCAACAACCGGCTCGTGGGACACCGGATGAGCCCGGACGGCACGAAGGTGCTCGACGAGGGCCGGGTCCTCGTCGACGCCGACCGGATACCGGGCTGGTTCACCCTGGAGGGCCCGAAGCTGTACCTGCACGACGGCAGGTTCTGGATCCTCGCGCCGGCCGGGGGCGTGGCCACCGGCTGGCAGGGGGCGTTCCGGTCACGGTCGTTCTTCGGGCCGTACGAGGAGCGGATCGTCCTCGCGCAGGGCGACACCGACGTCAACGGCCCGCACCAGGGCGGCTGGGTGCGCACCCAGCGCGGCGAGGACTGGTTCCTGCACTTCCAGCAGTCGGGCGCGCACGGCAGGATCGTCCACCTCCAGCCGATGCGCTGGCAGGCGGACGGCTGGCCCGTGCTCGGCGACGGCGGCGCCCCGGTCCTGGTCCATCGCAAGCCGGACCTGCCGGAGCAACCGCCCGCGCGGCCGGCCGTGGACGACACGTTTCCCGGCGGGCGGTTCGGGCGCCAGTGGCAGTGGACCGCGAACCCGGCGGAGGGCTGGGCCAGTCAGCACGCCGGGGACGGTCTGCGTCTCGGCTGTGTGCGCACGGACCGCATCGGCGATCTGCGGGGCGTGCCGCACGTGCTCACCCAGCGGCTGCCGGCCGGGGCCCTCGTGGTCGAGGTCGCGCTGCGGCTGGACTCCGAGGCGCCCGGGGCCCGCGCGGGGCTCGTCGTCCTCGGCGACGCGTACGCGTGGATCGGTCTTGAGCGGGCCCCGGACGGCACGGCCCGGCTCGTGCACCGCTTCGCCCCGGCCGGCGCCGACGTCGAACGGGACGCGGCGCGCCCGGTGCCCGTCGCCGGGGACCGGGCCCTGTTACGGATCGAGGTCACGGCGGACGCGCGCTGCCGGTTCTCGTACGCCGGCACCGCCGACGCCGTCGGCGGTCCGGTCCGGCTCGGTCCGGAGTTCGCCGCCACGCCCTGGCGCTGGGTCGGCGCGCTGCTCGGTCTGTTCGCCGGGGCTCCGGCGGGCGCGGGACACGCCGGGACGGCCGTGTTCTCCGCGTTCCGTGTCACCCCCGCCTGAACGGTTCCTCCCCCGGGCGTCCCCGACGCCCCTCGTCCTCCCCCACATCGCATCCCCCGTACGTCCCCATCACATCCGAGAGAAGAGAGCCGACGATGACCATCTTCCCCGGCGGACGGCGCAGAGCCGCCCTCGCCCTCGCCCTGTCCGGTGTCCTCGCCCTGACCGCCACCGCCTGCGGTGACGACGGCAGCGGCGCGGGCGGCGGCAAGGGCACCGAGGGATCGGGCAAGGGAAAGATCACCTTCTGGGACAACAACGGCGGTGTCCGCACCGACATCTGGAAGGAGATCATCGCGGACTTCGAGAAGGCGAACCCCGACATCGACGTCGAGTACGTCGGGATCGCCTCCAAGGAGGTCCAGTCCAAGTACGACACCGCGATCCAGGGCGGTGGCCTGCCGGACGTGGGCGGCGTCGGCGCGGCGATGCTCGCGGGGATCGCCGCGCAGAACGCCCTCGAGCCGCTGGACGCCCGCGTCGAGGCGAGCTCGCTCAAGGGCAAGCTGAACACCGCCATGGTCACGAGCGTCACGGCGGCGGGCGGTCAGGACAAGCTGTTCACCGTCCCCACCTCCGCCAGCAACGGCGTCCTCTACTACCGCACCGACCTGTTCAAGGCGGCGGGTCTGCCGGAGCCCTCCACCTGGTCGAAGTTCTACACGGCGGCCGAGAAGCTGACGGACACCGACAAGAACCGCTTCGGCTACACGATCCGCGGCGGCGCGGGCTCGATCGCGCAGGCCCTGGACGCCATGTACGGCCAGAGCGGCATCACCAGCTTCTGGAACGGCGAGAAGACCACCGTCAACGACCCGAAGAACGTGGCGGCCCTGGAGAAGTACGCGGGCCTGTTCAAGCGGACCACCCCCGCCGCCGACGTCAACAACGACTTCACCAAGATGGTCGCGCAGTGGGACAGCGGCGAGATCGGCATGCTGAGCCACAACCTGGGCTCCTACCAGGACCACGTGAAGGCGCTGGGCACGGACAAGTTCCGGGGCATTCCCAACCCGACCCTCGACGACGGCACCCGGGTGCAGGTCTCCAACCCCGTCGACGGTCTCGGTCTGTTCTCCACGAGCAAGAACAAGGCGGCCGCCTGGAAGTTCATCGAGTTCGCGGCCTCGCACGCCTCCAACAGCAAGTGGAACAAGTCGGCCGGCGCCATCCCCGCGAACACGGACGCCGCCAAGGACCCGTGGCTCCAGGAGTCCGAGCCGACGAAGCTGGGCGCGGAGGTCCTCTTCAGCGGCGAGGCCACCATCGTGGAGCTGCCGTACTACCTGCCGGACTGGAACACGATCTCCAAGGCCGAGAACGAGTCCGGCTTCCAGAAGGTCCTGCTCGGCACGTCCACGGCCAAGGCGTTCCTCGACCACCTGGCCGAACAGCTGAACGCGGCGCAGGCCGAGTGGCAGCAGCAGAACTCGTGAGCGTAGGCCGCCGCGCGGTGGTCACGGCCGGGGCGGGCCTCGCGCTCGCCCTGGCCGGGGCTCCCCCGGCCCGTTCCCAAGGACACCCCCGTATGCGCACCCTCTTCCTCGCGGGCGACTCCACGGCCGCCCAGAAGTACGCCGACGCGGCGCCCGAGACGGGGTGGGGCATGGCCCTCCCCTTCTTCCTGCACCGGGGCGTACGGGTCGCCAACCACGCCGTCAACGGGCGCAGCACCAAGAGCTTCCTCGACGAGGGGCGCCTCGACGCGATCCTGACGGCGATCCGCCCCGGCGATCTGCTCCTGGTCCAGTTCGGCCACAACGACCAGAAGGTCGCCGACCCCTCCCGCTACACCGAACCGTGGACCACGTACCAGGACAACCTGCGGGTCTTCGTCGAGGGCGCGCGGGCCCGGGGCGCCCTCCCGGTGCTCGCGACCTCCGTGGAGCGGCGGAAGTTCGATGCCGACGGCACCGCCCTGCGGACGCTGGGCGCCTACCCGGCGGCGATGCGGGAGACCGCCCGCGCGTCGGACGTCCCGCTCCTCGACGTCGAGGCCCTGTCGCTCGCGCTGTGGCACCGGCTCGGCCCCGAGGCCACGAAGCCGTACTTCAACTGGACCCCGACCGAGCAGGACAACACCCACTTCAACCCACGGGGAGCGATCGAGGTGGCCCGTCTGGTCGCTGCCGAACTGCTCCGCACCCATGTCCTCGCGCCACGTGAGACGCGCCGCCTGGACGACGACATCCCCACCGACCTGATCACCTGGCCCGATGCCGAGGAGAGCCGTCCATGAATCGACGCAAGCAGCTGGGAGTGGTGGCCGCGACCGCGCTCGCCCTGACGGTCACCGCCCCCGCGGCCGGCGCGCACGCCGGTCACCGGCCGGGCGCCGACCCGGCCCGCGCGACCCTGCCGGCCGGTGACGGCTGGGCGTCCACCGGGACCGGCACCACCGGTGGGGCCGCCGCCGACGCCTCCCGGGTCTTCACCGTCACCACCTGGGAGGAGTTCCGGGCCGCGCTCGCCGTCCCGGGCACCGAGCCGAGGATCGTCAAGGTGGCGGGCACGCTGAACGCGACCGCCGCCGGCTGCGCCGCCTTCGAGGCCCCCGGCTACGACTTCGCCCGCTACCTCGCCGACTACGACCCGGCCGTCTGGGGGTACGAGACCGAGGTCAGCGGTCCCCAGGAGGATCTGCGGGCCGCGTCCGCGACCGCCCAGGGCCAGGCGATCAAGGTCAAGGTGCCGTCGAACACCACGATCGTCGGGGTCGGGAGGCACGCCGGGATCACCGGTGCCAGCCTCCAGGTGCAGGGCGTCGACAACATCGTGATCCGCGACCTCACCCTGGAGAGCCCGCTCGACTGCTTCCCGCAGTGGGACCCGACGGACGGTGCGACGGGGGCGTGGAACTCCGAGTACGACAGCCTCGTCGTGTACGGCTCCACCCATGTGTGGATCGACCACAACACGTTCACCGACGGCGCCCACCCGGACAGTTCGCTGCCCTCGTACTACGGGGAGGTGTACCAGCAGCACGACGGCGAGCTGGACGTCGTGCGCGGCGCGGACCTCGTCACGGTGTCCTGGAACGTCTTCACCGACCACGACAAGACCCTGATGATCGGCAACAGCGACAGCGCGGGCGCCACCGACCGGGGGAAGCTGCGGGTCACCCTCCACCACAACCTGTTCAAGAACGTGATCGAGCGGGCGCCCCGGGTCCGGTTCGGCCAGGTCGACGCGTACAACAACCACTTCGTGGTGCCGGACGCGGCCTACGCGTACAGCCTGGGGATCGGGCAGGAGTCCCAGCTGGTCGCGGAGAAGAACGCGTTCACGCTGGCCCCGGGCGTGCCGGCCGGGAAGATCCTGAAGAAGTGGAAGGACGCGCCGGTCACCACCGTCGGCAACTACGTGAACGGCAGGCCGGTGGACCTTCTCGCCGTCCACAACGCGCAGTTCCCCGAGGAGCTGCTGCGCGCCGACGCGGGCTGGACGCCCGTCCTGCGCACCCGCGTCGACCACCCGAGGGCCGTGCCCTGGCTCGTCGGCCTCGGCGCGGGCGCCGGCCGTTCCCGCTGAGCTCCCACCCTCCAGGAGGACCCGCATGCCCCCGTACCCCACCGGAGCCGTCCCGGGACGCCGCTCCCTGCTCCTGGGCGGCGCCGGAGCCGCGCTCGCCCTCGCCCTGCCGGCCGCGCCCGCGGCGGCCTCGCCGCTCCGGCGCCCGTTCGGCCGGTTCGGTTCGCCCGCCGACCGGCTCACCGGGCGGACGCTGTACGTGCATCCCGGCGGTCTCGGCGACCACACCACGGTCCAGGCCGCGGTCACCGCGGCCGACGGGCCCGGCTGGACCCTGGTGCTCGCCCCCGGGACGTACCGGGAGACGGTCGCCGTCGGTCCGTCCCGTACCGGCATGACCTGGATCGGCGCGAGCGGGGACCCCCGGGACGTCGTCGTCGTGTACGCCAACGCGGCCGGGACGCCCCGGCCCGAGGGCGGTACGTACGGCACCTCCGGCTCCGCCACGACCACCGTCCAGGCCGACGGCTTCACCGCCCAGGGGGTCACCTTCGCCAACGACTTCCTCCGCACCGACCTGCCGGGGAACCCCGGCACCCAGGCGGTCGCCCTGAAGGTGCAGGGCGACCGGTCGGCCTTCTTCCACTGCCGGTTCCTCGGCCACCAGGACACCCTGTACGCCGACTCCACGGCCCTGTCCGCCTTCGCCCGCCAGTACTTCGCGCACTGCTCCGTGGAGGGGGACGTCGACTTCGTCTTCGGCCGGGGCACCGCCGTCTTCGAGCACTGCCACTTCCGGACGCTGTTCCGCCCCGACCTGGCGTCGGCGCCGCACGGCTTCGTCTTCGCCCCGTCGACGGCCCGCGCCAACCCGTACGGCTTCCTCGCCGCCCGCTGCCGGGTCACCAGCTCGGCCCCGGACGGCTTCTACAAGCTGGCCCGGCCGTGGGTGCCGAGTTCGGACCTCACCGCCCGGCCGTCCCTCGTCGTCCGGGACAGCGTCCTCGGCGCGGGCGTCGACGCGGTGACCCCGTACGCGAACATGCGGGAGACCTTCCCGTGGCAGGAGCAGCGTTTCGCCGAGTACCGCAACACCGGTCCGGGCGCGCGGATCGGCGTCCCGGCGAACCGTCCCCAGCTCACGGCCGCCGAGGCGGCCACCGTGACGGCGGCGGCGTACCTGGGCGACTGGGTCCCCCGCCGGCCCTGCCCCTGACGGGAGCACTCCACCACCGGGCCCCTCCACGGGGTCCGGTGGTCTTCCCGTTCTACGGGCGCAGCAGGGGGAAACGGGCGTCGGCCCACAGGGCGCGGGGAGCCGCGGGGACGTCGTCGGCGGGAGTGTCGTCGGTGCGCCATGTCCTTGCGTGGGTGCCGGAGTCGTCGACGGCGGGCCAGCCCGGGTCTCCGGTGGCGGCGAAGTCGGCCCAGGCGCGCACCATGCGGTGGGCGAGGCCGTGGTCCTCGGGGGTGGGGGCGCCGCCGATGAGGAAGGCGATGTCCTCGCTGTCGACGTTGCCGAAGGCGAAGGGGATGTCCGCGCAGTGCCAGGCCCGCACGTCCCCGTCCTGGCCGGTGCGGCGGCGGTCGAAGCGCGCGAGGAACGTCCGGCCGCCGGCGCGGGCGTGCAGCTCGGCGAGCCGGTGGGCGTACTCCGCGAACAGGAGGTCGCCGAAGACGGCGAGGTAGACGTCGAGCACCGGCGCTCCGGGCAGCGCGGCGCGATAGCCGGCAACCAGACCGTCGGGGAGGCCGAAGTCCTCCGCGAAGCGCGCCAGTTGTCCGTCGGTGGTGACCTTGGCGCTGCTGCCGACGGCGTCAAGCAGCCAGTACTCCTCCGTGGTGTGGCAGACCAGGAGGTCCACTCCCGTGCTCAGTCCCGCGGCCATCCCGGTGAGGGGGTCGGTGGGCAGGACGTCCCCGTCGAGGACGGGGGCGTAGAGGGAGGGGTCGTAGTGCCGGGACCCGGAGGCGGGGTCCCTCCGGTAGGCGTCGACCACCTGGTCGGAGGCGAGGACCAGGGCCTGCGGGGTCGCGGCCGCGAGGCCGTCGGGCGTGGCGGGGCAGCCCGCGGCGGCGGCGACCTCGCGGGTGGTCGCGGCGGCGACGTCGAGCGGGTGGCAGGGACTGGCGGGGCTGTGGGCGATGGCCCGGCGGAACAGCCCACGGGCGCGGTCCATCACCATGAGGCAGGCGACCGAACCGGCCCCGGAGGACTGTCCTGCGACCGTCACGTTGTCGGGGTCGCCGCCGAACGCGGCGATGTTCTCCCGGACCCAGCGCAGGGCCGCGACCTGGTCGAGCAGGCCCCGGTTGTCCGGATGGCCGGTGGTCCCGTCGGCGGGGACGTGGCCGAAACCCTCGAAGCCGACGCGGTGATTGAAGGTGACCACGACCAGACCGGCGCGGGCGAGCGCGTCGCCGTCGAAGTCGGGCTGGGCCGACGAACCGAAGGTGTAGGCGCCGCCGTGGATCCAGACGAGGACGGGCTGGGCGCCGCCGTCCGGGGCCGGGGTCCAGATGTTGACGGTGAGGATGTCCTCGTCGCCGGGTGACCACACGGGCGAGCCGGGCAGCTCCGCCGACTGCGGGGCGACGGGGCCGAAGGCGGTGCAGTCCCGTACTCCGGTCCACGCGGGCGCGGGAGCGGGCTCCCGGAGCCGGTGGACGCCGAACGGCGGGGCGGCGTAGGGGATGCCGAGCACGGCGACGACTTCGGCGGAGGTCCGGAAGCCGCGCACCGCGCCATGTGTCGTCCTGAAGATGTCCATGGCGTAAGCGTGGCATCGCGGTCACGGACGGCGCCAACACCAGGATCACCACGATTCACGCACGGGTGATGTCAATACGAGGGTACCGGCGGGGACTTCGGCTCCGGCAGCCGGGCGCAGCGGCGGCAGGCGCGCGCCGAGGTCGCCACCGCCGCGTGGGAGGCGGCCGCGAGGGCTCCGGCGCAGGCGAGCAGCGGCCAGTTCACGGCGAGGGCGGCGGCGGCGGCGAGGGCCAGCGTCGTGACCGCCATGGCGACGCCCGCGGTGGTCCCGGTCCAGGCGACCACCAGCGGCAGTCGGCGCGGCGTGGGCAGCCGGCGGGCGAGGGGGCCGGTGACGGCCAGGGCCGCGGCGGCGAACAGCGTGGCGACGACGGCGACGCCTGCCGCGTTCACGGCCAGGAGTCGTGCGGCGTGGGAGACCGGACCGGACGGATCGGGACCGGGGGCGCCCGCCAGGTACCAGCAGGCGATCAGGAAGGGGACGGTGAGGGCGACGGACCGGGCGGTGTGCCGGGCCTGGGCGAGGGTCAGTTCCCGCTGGCAGCCGGGCACGAGCTCGTCGACGGTCCCGAACTCCCGTACCGCCGCCCGGAACGCCTGCCGGTGGGGCAGCCCCCGGTCGGCGTGGGCGTCCGTGGTGTCCAGGAGGCCGCCGCGGATCTCCTCGACCATCCGGGCCTTGGCGCGGGCCGGTCCGTGCAGGGCGGCCGTGAGGTCCGCGACGTACTCCCGGACGGGGTCGGTGTCGTCGTGGCCGGGGGCGTTCACGTGGCGAGCCCGGGCGGCGGGGTGGCGGGGTTCAGGACCGAGCCGATCGCGGCGGTGAACTCGTTCCACGCCGTCCGTTCGCCGGCCAGCGTACGGCGGCCCGCGTCGGTCAGCTCGTACGCCCGGCGGCGCCGTTCGCCCGAGGACTGCCAGCTGCTGCTCAGCAGCCCGGTCCGCTCCAGCCGGTTCAGCGCCGGGTAGATCGTGCCCGTGCGCAGTTCGAGCACGCCTCCGCTGCGGCTCTGCACCGCGGCGATGATCGCGTAGCCGTGCAGCGGGCCCGGTTCGAGCACGGCGAGCAACAGTCCGTCCAGGTGCCCTCGCACCGCATCCGCCTTCATGAGTAGGCAGCCTACCCAATGAACCGGTAGGCAGTGTATGTATTGGTGCCATACATATTGGCAGCCAATATATTGAGCCGAGCCGGAGGCCCGCGCCGTGACCAAGTTCCTGCTGTCCGTCCACGTTCTGGTGGCGATCCTGACCGTGGGGTCGATCACCGTGGCCGCGTCGATGTTCCCGCGCCACGCGCTGCGGGCCTGCCGCGGCGAGACGCCGGACGGCGGCCCCGAGGGGCTCGGGACGGCGGTCCTCCTGCACCGCGTCTGCTCCGTCTACGCCGTCGCGGGGGTCGTCGTGCCGGTGTTCGGGATCGCCACCGGCGCCCGGCTCGGCGTGCTGACCGACGCCTGGCTGATCGCCTCGCTCATCCTCACCACGATCGCCGCGGCCCTCCTCGGGCTTGCCGTGCTGCCCGGCCAGCGACGCCTGCTCGCCATGGCCGAGGGCCCTTCGACCGAGGAGGAGGCGCGGCCCACGGCGACCCGTCTGGCGATGCTCACCGGCGTCTTCAACGTCCTATGGGCGGTCGTCGTCGTCCTGATGATCGTCCGGCCCGGCTCCACCACGGGCGCGTGACCGCACCCCCGCGGGTCACTTCGGGGAAGTCGCCCCGAAGTCGCCCCGAAGCGTGGACCGGCCGCCGTCGGGGCCCGTCAGGACGACGGTGTACGTGTCGGCCGAGGCGTCCCGTACCCCCTCGGCGTGGTTGTACTGGCCCGCGAAGACATGGGGGCCGGGCGGAACCGTGCGGCCCGGCCGGAGGGTCCAGCGGTAGACCAGGGCCCCGGCCTCCTCGGCCACCGTCACGGTGAAGTCCTCGGCGGGGCGGGTGCGCCAGTGGCCCGTGCTCACCACACCGGGGGTGCGGGCGACCCGCAGCTCGACGGTGAGCCCGCCGACCGGGGTCTCCGTCGTCACGGCCAGCTCGCTCTGCGCCCACCACCGGTTGCCGGCCGGGTCGACGGTGGCGCCCACCCGCGCCACCGGGCCGGGCGCCGGCACCGCCGTGGCGGGTCCCGCCGGCCGCTCCCCCAGGGTGGTCGTCGCGAGACCGCCGAGACCGACCAGCCCGGCGACCGCCGCGGTCACGGCCACGACCGCCGTCATGCGCCGCCCGCTCCACCGGCTCGCCGGCCGCGGCGGCCGGCCCCCCGGAGCGGGCTCGGCGAGGCCGCGTTCCACCCGGGCGAGGATGCGCGCGCGGTCGGGCCGGTGCGCGAGCGCCGCCTCCCGCAGCTCGCGACGGAGCCGTGTCTCGTCCATCAGTGCCTTCCCGCGGCGAGTTCGGATGCGGCCCGGGGACCGAGCGACCGCTGGAGTTCCGCCATGCCCTTGGCGGTCTGGCTCTTGACCGTACCGACCGAGACGCCGAGCGCGAGGGCCGTGTCGCGCTCGGACAGGTCGAAGGCGTGCCGGAGCACGACACAGGCGCGCTTGCGGAACGGCAGGGCCCGCAGCGCCGCCCGGACGTCGAGGACGGCGGGCACGTCCGGGCCCTCGGTGTGGTCGGGGCGCCGGTCCCAGAAGGCGGCGATACGGCGCCGCTCACGGACGGTGCCCCGGATCCGGGTGCGGACGAGGTTGGCGACGACGCCCCGGGCGTAGGCGGCGGGGTGGTCGGCGGCGCGGACCCGGTCCCAGCGGTGCCAGAGGGCGAGCATGGCGTCGGCGGCGAGGTCGTCGGCGGCGTCGGTCTCACCGGTCAGCAGATGGGCGAGCCGGGCGAGTTCGGCGTAGTGGCGCTCGAAGAAGTCCCGGAATTCCGCGGCCCTTTCGCCGCCCTCAGTGTCCGTCGTGATCACGCCGGTCCTCGGTGCGGGCGGAGGGGGCGCCGGGCCCGGCCGGACCCGTGCTGGCGCGGGCGGTGAGCCGGGGGGCGATGAGTTCCGTGCCCCGGGGGTCCTGTCCCGAGAGGCGTCGGACGAGACGCTCGACCGCGAGCCGCCCCATGTCCTGCGCGGGTACGGAGACGGCGGTCAGCGGTACGGAGGCGTGGACCGCGACCTGGTCGGGGCAGATGGCGACGACGGAGACGTCCTCGGGCACGGCGCGCCGCTGCTGGCGCAGGAGCGCGAGCAGCGGTTCGACGGCGGCCTCGTTCTGGACGACGAGGCCCGTGGTGCCGGGGCGTTCCTCGAAGATCCGGGTGAGGGCGGCGGCGACGGCCGCGTAGGTGCCGTCGACGGGCCGGTGGAGCAGCCCGACACCGTGGGCGCGGGCGGCGGCGCGCAGCCCGGTGAGGGTGCGGGCGGCGAAGCCCGTACCCCGTGCGTACACGGCGGGCGGTTCGCCGAGGACGGCGATCCCGGTGTGGCCGAGGCCGGCGAGGTGGTCGACGCAGCGGGCTCCCGCGGCCTCGAAGTCCAGGTCGACGCAGTCGAGTCCGGCGGTGTCGGCGGCTTCGGCCGACTCGGTGGGGAGCCCGATGAGGACGGCGGGCCGGCGGGCCTCCCGGAGGCCCGGGAGCCGGGGGTCGTCGATCCCGACGTCCATGACGATCATGGCGTCGGCGATGGCGCTGCCCTCGACGCGGCGGACGGCCTCGGGGCCCTCCTCACCGGTGAGCAGGAGGACGTCGTAGCCGTGGGAGCGGGCCGTGGTGGTGACGGCCATCGCGATCTCCATCAGGACCGGTACGTAGAGACCGGTGCGGAGCGGCATCATCAGGGCGAGGATGCCGGTCCGGCTGCTGGCCAGCGCGCGGGCGCCGGCGTGCGGCCGGTAGCCGAGGGCGTCGATGCTGTGCTGGATCCGCTCGCGGGTGGGCGCGGATATGGAGCGTTTGCCGCTCAGCACGTAGCTGACGGTGCTGGCCGACACCCCGGCGTGGCGGGCGACATCGGCGAGGGTGACCACGTGCGCGCTCCTCGGCAGTCCCGGTGTTCCGGGCGTCCGGTGCCCGTCGGTGATTCGAACCCTGACCCTAAGCGGCCGCTCGGCGGGCTGTCCAGGCGGGTTCGGGTCAGGACAGCGGTCAGGACCGGGCGGTCCCCTCGCGGGGCCCGCCCGGTCTCGTCGTACGCGGAGCTCCTCCGTGCGGGGCGGCTGCTATTCGAGCAGTTCCGCGTACGAGCCCATGGCCAGGGCGATGTCCGCCTGGGCCCAGAACCGGTGGTACGTGAAGACGGGGGCGGCGCCGCCCGCCAGGTAGGCCTCGATCTTCGGCCAGGCCGGGTCGTCCTGGTAGAAGCTGCGCATCGAGGCGAAGGTGGAGGTGTTGTTCACCGTGTCGCCGTTCGGCATGACGCCGGTCCAGCCGCTCGGCACGTACACCGGGTCGTCGAAGCGGTTGTAGTCGGCGCGGGTCTCCTCGACGGCGATGCCCAGCGGGTCCTGGTGGTGGTCCCACATACCGTCGAGGAGGGCCTTGGCGACCCGCTTCGCCTCCGCGTGGCCGGACTTGGCCGCGTAGTAGGTGAGGGTCTTGGCGTAGGCGGCGGCGACACCGACGTCGTTCGTGTAGTCGGCGACGGTGACGTGCAGGCCGGCGTTGGCGCCGGGGTTCGCCGCGTTCCAGGTGTCGGGCTTGCCGGACCACTGGAGGGTGGACGGGATGCGGTAGGTGCCGTCCGGGTTGATGGTGGTCTTGGACAGCGCCCAGGAGACCCACTTGTCGAGGACGGTCTTCGCCTCGGCGTCACCGGTCTGCTGGTAGTACTCGGCGACCCGTTCCATGGACCAGGCCTGGAAGCCGAACCACTGGTTGGACGCGGGGTCGTGGTAGACGGGCTTCTCGTCGTAGTACAGCCCGTGGAAGGTGGGGGTGCCGGCCGGCGGGGTGGCGTAGCGGCCCTGCCAGCTGTTGGTGGCGCCGCCCGCGATGGCGCCCTCGTCGGACTGGAGCCAGCGGTAGAACTCCAGCTGCCGGTCGAGGCTGGTCGCCCAGTCCGCCTGTCCTGTCGCGGACTTGGGCTTGAGCGGGGCGTAGGAGCTGAGGGCGTAGGCGGCCAGCGGGTTCTGGTAGCCGCCGTGGGCGTGGCTGGATCCGATGCGCCAGGACCAGCCGGCGGAGGTGTCGGTGGCGCCGCCCCAGGCGTAGTACCAGGACATCAGGTAGTGGGCGCTGTTCTTGCCGGTGCCGGCCGGGCAGGCGGTCGGGCCGACGCAGTTCCCGGCCTTCTTGAAGTACTTGTCGAACATGGCGTACCGCAGGTAGTCGCCCATCTTGGCGGCCTTGCCGACGGTCGCTGACACCTGGGTGCCCTTGCCCTGCTGCTTGGCCCAGAGGTCGGCCCAGTAGGCGGCCTGGACGGCGCGGGCGTCGGCGTCGGGGGCGTTGGTGAACTTCCACTGCTTGGCGTAGGAGGCGTCCCCGGTGAAGAGGTCGAGGTAGCCGTTCTTCCCGCCGTAGGTGAAGTTGTCGCAGGTCGGGTGGGTGACGGTCTCCCAGACGGACTCCTGCGGGCCGCGCTGGAAGGTGTTGATGTACGAGGGGCCGGTCGCCGTCGGTCCGGCGGAGCACTTGCCGGGTTCGTTGCCGAAGCCGTAGACGTTGTCGACGTCCTGGATCCAGTGCATGCCGTAGATGTCGTCGGTGCCGTAGGCGCTCTTGAGTTCCGCGGCGATCGGGTCGGGACCGGAGGTGACGCCGGAGTCGAGCCGGGCCGGGTACTGCGAGGGCAGGTCCCACTCGGGGGCGTACGTCGCGGGCTTCGAGGCGTTGTAGGAGCCGGTGGTGGGCGTGTCGGCGTGGGTGGGGATCATGAACTTCTCCATGGTGTCCCAGGCGCCGTTGAACTTGTTCCAGTCACCGGTGATCTTGCCGTACATGGCCTGGAGCCAGATCAGGTAGCTGTACGCCTCCGAGGTCGTCTCGTGCCCGTGGTCGGGAGCCTCGACGATCAGGGTCTCCACGGAGTGGTACGGAATGCCCTCGGGCGAGAAGTAGCCGTTGGCCGGGTTGGTGATCTTCCCGTGGAGGTCGAGGAAGCGGGCGTCGTACGTGGAGTCCGCGGCCAGCTGGGCGACGGTGACCTCGGCCCTGGTGTGGCCGGGGGCGGACGCGGTGAAGACGGCGGAGCCGGTGCCGGTGGCCGCGGCGGCGACGGTCACCTTCTGGGCGGTGTTCCAGTTCGCCGGGGTGAAGGTGAGCGCGGCCGGGGTCGCGGTCAGGTTGGTGTTGCCGGAGGTACGGGCGACGCTCACCGTGACGTTCGCGCTCGGGGCGGTCGACAGCTTCAGGTCGAAGGTGCCGGTGGTGCCCTGGCGGACGCCGAGCTGGGTCGGGGAGGCGACGAGCGCGGGTCCCGCGGCGACGGTGATGCCGACGGGGGCCGACTCGGCGGAGGCGCCGAGGCTGTCGTAGGCCTTGGCGTAGAGGGAGTGGGCGCCGGCGCGGAGGCCGGCCGCGCTGTGGGTGAAGGGCGCGGTGGTGTCGGTGGCGAGGAGCGTGGTGTCGTCGTAGAACTCCACCTTGGCCACGGTGGCGCTGTCGGCGGCGGCGGCGGTGGCGGCGAGCGGCACCGGGTCGCCCTGGGTGTAGACGGCTCCGGCGGTGGGGCTGGTCAGGACGGTGACCGGGGGCTGGTGGGCGCCCGTGCAGGGGGCGCCGTTGACCGCGAAGGAGGTCGGGGCGGTGTTGGTCCCGCTGTAGGTGAACTGGGCGCCGGTGGTGACGGCCGCACCGGCGGCGAGGGTGCGGTTCCAGGACGCGTTGGTCACGGTGACGTTTCTTCCCGACTGCGTCCAGACGCCGCTCCAGCCGTTGGTGAGCTTCTGGTCACCGGCGTAGGAGTAGGTGAGCGTCCAGCCGTCGAGCGCGGTGGCGGCCCGGTTGGTGAGCGTGAGCTCGGCGGTGAAGCCCGAACCCCAGTCGTTGGTCTTGTAGTCGACGCTGCACTGGACGGCGGCGGCCTGGGCGGTCGTGGCGGTGGTGGCGCCGACGGCCAGCAGGCCGAGGGGGAGGGAGAGCGCCGCGGCGAGTGCGGTCAGCGGCCGGCGTGGGCTCGTTCTTGGTCGTAGGCGTGGCATGCGGGTGGTTCTCCTCGCGGCTCGGGAGGTCGGGGGGAGCGAAGAGCGCGGTAGGTGCCTGGAGACAAGCTCTGAACCAGTGGGAGCGCTCCCACTGTGCAGTTGGGACGCAACGGCGTCAAGGTGCGCGAAGAGTCGAAGGCAATCGACAAGGAAATTTACCCAACCCCTCTTTTGCTTGGCGCCAGTTGACGCTACGGTCTGCCCGACCAGTGGGAGCGAATCCGTCCGGTCGGCACACCGTCAGGGGTGTGCCCTCGCTGCGAGGACTCGCTCATGCGACATCCCCCACGTCTGACCGCGCTGCTCTCCGGAGTGGCGCTCACGATGGCGAGCAGCGCGTTCGCCCTCATGGGTACGGCCTCTGGAGCCGCGGCCGCACCCGACTGCACGGTGGAGTACTCGGTCTCGAACCAGTGGGCCGGGGGCTTCCAGGGTGCCGTCACCGTCACCAACGGCAGTGCCGCCCTGAACGGCTGGAACCTTCGCTTCTCCTTCCCGGCCGGCCAGGTCGTCGGTGAGGGCTGGGGCGGCAAGTGGTCCCGGTCCGGGACGGACGTCACGGTCGTGAACGAGAGCTGGAACGCCGTACTCGGCACCGGCGCGAAGGTGACGGCCGGCTTCATCGCCTCGTGGACGGGGAGCAACCCGGCCCCTACGGCGTTCTCGCTCAACGGCACCCCCTGCACCACGGACGGAACCACCCCGACCCCGACCCCGACCCCGACCCCGACCGACCCCACCATCCCTCCGACCGACCCGCCCACCACTCCCCCGACGACTCCGACCATCCCACCGACCATCCCACCGCCCACGCCGGTGTCCGGGGCGCCCGAACTCGGCGTCGTCGGCCACAAGTTCGTCGACCAGAACGGCGCGGTCCGCCGCCTGCTCGGCGTCAACCGCTCCGGCGGCGAGTTCATGTGCGTCCAGGGCCGCGGCATCTGGGACGGTCCCGTCGACGACGCCTCGATCAGGGCGATCGCCGGCTGGAAGGCCAACACGGTCCGCATCCCCCTCAACGAGGAGTGCTGGCTCGGCCTGGACAACATCAGGCCCGAGTACCGCGGCGCGCCGTACACGGACGCCGTGAAGGACCTGGTGACCAGGGTCCTCGCCCACGGCATGACCCCGGTCCTCGAACTGCACTGGACGTTCGGCCAGTACACCGGCAACTCCGCCGGCTGCTCCGACGTCCACGCCTCCTGCCAGAAGCCGATGCCGAACGCGCGGTTCACCCCGGCGTTCTGGACCTCGGTCGCGAACACCTTCAAGAACGACGAGCGGGTCGTCTTCGACCTGTTCAACGAGCCCTACCCGGACCGGGCGACCTCCACCGCGGCACAGGCCTGGTCCTGCTGGCGCGACGGCGGCACCTGCCCCGGCATCGGCTACGAGGTCGCCGGCATGCAGGACCTGTTGGACGCGGTCCGCGCGACGGGGGCGAAGAACCTCGTCCTCGTCCCGGGCATCGCGTACTCCAACGACCTGAGCCAGTGGCTCACGCACCGCCCCACGGACCCGGCGGAGAATCTGGCCGCCGCCTGGCACGTCTACAACTTCAACACCTGCTCCACCGAGACGTGCTGGAACGACACCCTCGCCCCGGTAGCCGCCCAGGTACCTCTGCTGGCGGGCGAGATCGGTGAGAACACCTGCGGACACGCGTTCATCGACCGCGTCATGAAGTGGTTCGACGACCGCGGCCTCTCGTACCTGGGCTGGACCTGGAACACCTGGAACTGCAACTCGGGTCCCGCACTGATCAGTTCGTACGACGGCACTCCCACCGCATTCGGCATCGGGCTGCGCGACCGCCTGCGTGCCCTCACCCCGTGAAGACCCACGAAAGCCACCTGAAAGGAACCCCCACCCGCATGAGCCGCACCAGTCGCACGAGCCGCACCGCCCTCCTGGCGGCCCTCGGCCTCATCACGGCCACCGGCGCCACCGCCACCGTCCTCGGCACCGCCACCGCCGGCGCCGCCGCCCCCGGCTGCAAGGTCGTCTACCAGGTCACCAACCAGTGGAGCACCGGCTTCGGAACCAACGTGACCGTCACCAACACGGGTGACCCCGTCTCCGCCTGGACCCTCGAATGGTCCTACGCCGGCAACCAGCAGGTCACCCAGGGCTGGAACGCCACCATCACCCAGTCCGGCGCCGCCGTCACCGCGAAGAACGCCTCCTACAACGGAGCCCTGAGCACCGGGGGTTCGACCTCCTTCGGCTTCAACGGCACGTACAGCGGCACCAACGCCGTGCCCGCGACCTTCAAGCTCAACGGCGTCGTCTGCAACGGGGCCACCGAGCCGACGGAGCCCCCGACCACCCCGCCGACCACGCCGCCGACGACCCCGCCGCCGGGCACCAAGGCCGACAACCCGTACGTCGGCGCCAAGGTGTACGTGAACCCCGAGTGGTCCGCCAAGGCGGCGGCCGAGCCGGGCGGCACCAAGATCTCCAACCAGCCCACCGGCGTCTGGCTGGACCGCATCGCCGCCATCAACGGCTCCGCCACCTCCATGGGTCTGCGCGCCCACCTCGACGAGGCCCTGAAGCAGAAGGGCAGCGGAGAGCTCGTCGTCCAGCTGGTCGTCTACAACCTGCCGGGCCGCGACTGCGCGGCGCTCGCCTCCAACGGCGAGCTGGGCCCGACCGAGATCGGCCGCTACAAGACCGAGTACATCGACCCGATCGCCGCGATCCTCGCCGACCCCAAGTACGCGAGCCTGCGGATCGCCACCACGGTCGAGATCGACTCGCTGCCCAACCTGGTCACCAACGTCTCGGGGCGTCCGACGGCCACCCCCAACTGTGACGTGATGAAGGCCAACGGCAACTACATCACGGGCGTCGGCTACGCGCTCAAGAAGCTGGGCGCGATCGGCAACGTCTACAACTATGTCGACGCCGGCCACCACGGCTGGCTGGGCTGGGACGACAACTTCGGCCCCTCCGCCGAACTGTTCAAGCAGGCCGCCACGGCCGAGGGCTCCACGGTCTCCAACGTCCACGGCTTCATCGTCAACACCGCCAACTACAGCGCCCTGAAGGAGGACCACTTCAAGATCGAGGACTCCGTCAACGGCGTCTCCGTGCGCCAGTCGAAGTGGGTCGACTGGAACCGGTACACCGACGAGTTGTCCTACGCCCAGGCCATGCGCGCCAAGCTGGTCTCGATCGGCTTCGACAGCAAGCTCGGCATGCTGATCGACACCTCCCGCAACGGTTGGGGCGGCACCCAGCGGCCCACCGGTCCGGGCGCGCTGACCAGCGTCGACACGTACGTCAACGGAGGCAAGTACGACCGTCGTATCCACCTCGGCAACTGGTGCAACCAGTCCGGCGCGGGTCTCGGCGAACGGCCCCAGGCGGCTCCCGCCGCGGGCATCGACGCGTACGTCTGGATGAAGCCCCCGGGCGAGTCCGACGGCGCCTCGAAGGAGATCCCGAACAACGAGGGCAAGGGCTTCGACCGGATGTGCGACCCCACCTACACGGGCAACGCCCGTAACGGGAACAGCATGTCCGGCGCGCTGCCCGACTCCCCGATCGCGGGCCAGTGGTTCTCGGCCCAGTTCCAGGAGCTCCTGAAGAACGCCCACCCGGCGCTGTAAGCCGCCCGGGGCGCGTGTACACACGCGGTGCCGCATCCGTCCGGGGGGACGGGTGCGGCACCGCCGCGTGCGCCGGGACCCGTCATTGGTCGGACATCTGGCAGTGCTCCCGCGTAGTTGACGCGCGTCGACCGAGCGTCCACTCTGCCCATGGCAGGTGCACATCAACCGACTGATGGAGGCCCGCACGATGGCCCGCACGATGCACGGACACGTTCTCGGTTCACTTCTCCCGAGGTTCCTCCTCGCCTTCGCCTTGCTGGTCACCGGCCTGGCGGGCGTCGTCGCCACGGCCGGGACCGCCCGGGCGGACGGCTGCTACACCTGGTCGCGCACCCTGTCCCAGGGAGCCTCCGGCGCCGACGTGACCCAACTGCAGATCCGGGTGGCCGGCTACCCCGGCAGCGGGGGCGTGCTCGCGATCGACGGGTCCTACGGGCCCGCCACCGTCGCCGCCGTCAAGCGTTTCCAGACGGCGTACGGCCTCGGCGCCGACGGAGTCGCCGGACCCGCGACCTTCGCCAAGATCTACGACCTCCAGGACGACGACTGCACCCCGATCCACTTCTCCTACGCCGAACTGAACAACTGCAACAGCACCTGGGCCGGGGGCGCGGTGAGCGCGGCCACCGCCAAGTCCAACGCCCTGCGCACCATGTGGAAGCTGGAGGCGCTCCGCCACGCCCTCGGCGACGCGTCGATCCGGGTCACCAGCGGCTTCCGCAGCCACGCCTGCAACGACGCGGTCGGCGGCGCCTCGTCGAGCCGTCACCTCTACGGGGACGCGGCCGACCTCGGCGCCGGCCCGCACTCGCTGTGCCGGCTCGCCCAGCAGGCCCGTAACCACGGCTTCAACGGCATCCTCGGCCCCGGCTACGCGGGCCACGACGACCACACCCACCTCGACCACCGAGGCAGCCGCTTCTGGTCCGCCCCCAGCTGCGGAATCTGACCCGCCCCACTGAACCCGAACACGCCGGGGCCCGTCCGGGAAGCCGAGCCGGCCAGGCTTCCCGAGCGGGCCCCGGCGCACACGCTGAGCCTGGCCGGGGAGGCGAGCAGGCCGGGCTTCCCGGACAGGCCCCGGCGCGCACGCCCACGCCCAGCCCCTCCGCACAGGCCGCACCGGGCGGGATCCTGCGGGCCGCCCCGGAGCCCCCACGCTCAACCCCTCCGGAAGGCCGAGCCGGCGGGGCTTCCCGGACGGGCCCCGGCGCGCCCGCACTCAGCCCGTCCGCGCCGGCCGCGCCGGGCCGGGGCTCGCGGACTGGCCGGCCACGGCGCCCCCGTGCTCAGCAGGACTCCCGTACCACCAGCTCCGTCGGCAGGACGTGGCGGCCGGCTCCTTCCGGCGCGCCCGCGATCTCCTGGAGCAGCATCCGCGCCATCGTGCGGCCCATTTCCTCGATGGGCTGCCGCACGCTCGTCAGGGGCGGGTCCATGAGCCGCGCCACCGCCGAGTCGTCGACGCCGACCAGGGCCACGTCCTCGGGCACCCGGCGCCCCGCCTCCCGCAGCGCACCGCGCGCGCCCGCGGCCATCACGTCGGACGCGGCGAAGACGGCGTCCAGGTCCGGCCTGCGGTCGAGGAGCGTCCGCATGGCCCGCCGGCCGCCCTCCTCGGTGAAGTCCCCGGTCGACACCAGCCCCTCGTCGGGCCCGATCCCGGCCTCCGCGAGCCCCGCCCGGTAGCCGCCGAGCCGGGCGCGTGCCACATACATGTCGAGCGGCCCGGTGACGGTCGCGATCCTGCTCCGCCCGCGTCCCACGAGGTGCGCGACGGCCGCGCGCCCGGCACCGATGTTGTCGGAGTCGACGTACGGCACGGGCTCGGCCTCCGCGCGGCGTCCGTTCATGACGACGGGGAGGCCCAGTTCCCTGATCCGGTCGGGCAGCGGGTCGTCACCGTGGACGGAGGCGAGCAGGACGCCGTCGACGCGCTGGGCCGCGAGGTACTGCTCGAAGCGCTGTCGCTCCTGCTCGCTGCGGACCAGCGTGAGCAGCAACTGCTTGTCGGCTTCGGCGAGTTCGACGCTGACTCCGCGGATGAGGTCCAGGAAGTAGGGCTCGGCGAAGAGCCGCGCCTCGGCCTCGGGGATGACGAGCGCGATCGCGTCGGTACGGCTGCCCGCGAGGGCGCGGGCGGCCTGGTTGGGTACGTAGCCGAGTTCGGCGACGGCTCGGGCGACGGCCGTACGGGTCTGTTCGCTCACCCGGGGGGAGCCGTTGATGACCCGGGAGACCGTGCCCCGGCCGACTCCTGCCATGGCGGCCACCTGCTCCAGGGTGGGTCTGCCGCTCTGCCGTCCGCTCACAACTCCCGAACTCCCCTCGTAGGACAACGTGCAGCTCACCACACGCCCGCCGGGAACGAAAGCAGCGATGGGAGCGCTCCCACCGTAGTCCACTCCCGCGCCCCCGCGCCACGCGCGTGCGTTCAGGAGATGACGCGAACATCTCGCCCCTGAGCCGCGAAACCCCCGGAAAACCTTCCGGTAACGAATCCGCGTTCATGTCTTGACACCCGTACCCGCCAGGCAGCAACCTTCCGGCAACGACGTGGGAGCGCTCCCATCCGGGACGCGTACAGCCTTGCATCAGGTCCTGGCGGACACCGCCGAGCCGCGATCATTCGGCCGGACCTCTTGGCGCACAACGAGCACCACCTTGGACGAGGAGAGTGGAATGCGCACTTCCAGCAGCAGACGCGGACGCCGAGCGGCGATCGCGGCGGTCGCCGTCGTCGTGACCGGCACGACCCTGCTCACCGGTTGCGGCAGCGACGAGGACAACGGCAAGGACGGCACCGGCGCCAAGGCCGGCGAGAAGATCACGCTGCGGGTCGGGACCTTCGGTTCCTTCGGCTACGACAACAAGACCGGCGCCAAGCTCTACGCCGAGTACGAGCGGCTCCACCCGAACATCAAGATCGAGGAGTCGAACGTCTCCGACGGTCAGAAGTACTGGGACACCCTGAAGCTGCGCCTCTCCCAGAACAGCGGCCTCGCGGACATCCAGGCGGTCGAGGTCGGCTACATCGCCGAGGCGACCGGACCGGCCATGGCGAACAAGTGGGTCGACCTGGGCAAGGAGGGCGGCGCCAAGCCCGAGGACTTCCTGGACTGGAAGGTCAAGCAGGCGACGACCGCCGACGGCAAGCTCATCGGCCTCGGCACCGACATCGGCCCCATGGCCATCTGCTACAACAAGGACCTCTTCGCCAAGGCCAAGCTGCCCACCGAGCGCGACGCCGTCGGCAAGCTGTGGTCCGGCGACTGGGCCAAGTTCATCGCGACCGGCGAGAAGTACAAGGCGGCCGCGCCCGCCGGCACCGCCTTCCACGACTCCGCGAGCGGCCTCTTCAACGCGGTCGTCTCCAGCGACCCCGTGCAGTACGCCAACACCAGCGGCGAGCTCGACTGGGAGAACAGCCCCGGGGTGAAGAAGGCCTGGGAGACCGCCGTCAAGGCGGCCCAGGGCGGACTCACCGCCAAGCTGCGCCAGTTCGACGAGAAGGGCACCTGGAACGCCGCCTTCAAGAACGGCAAGTTCGCCACCGTCGCCTGCCCCAGCTGGATGACCGGCATCATCAAGGACCAGGCGGGCCCGGCCAACCAGGGCAAGTGGGACATCGCCGCACCGCCGGTGGCCGGCAACTGGGGAGGCGCCTTCCTGTCCGTGCCGAAGTCCGGCAAGCACACCAAGGAGGCCGCCGCGCTGGCCGCGTGGCTGACGGCGCCGGAGCAGCACGCCAAGGTGTTCGCGGTGAACGGCAACATCCCCTCCTCCAAGGACACGCTCACCTCGTCCACCGTCCAGGAGGCCAAGCTGCCGTACTTCGGTGACACCCCCGTCGGCAAGATCTTCTCCAGCGCTGCCGCCGGGATCACGCCCGCGTCCATCAGCCGCTACGACGGCCAGGTGAAGACCTTCCTCACCGACAACGGCATCCTCGACATCGAGCAGCGCGGCACCGACCCGGCCAAGGCCTGGGAGAACGTCAAGAAGCTGGTCGACGACAAGATCGACCAGTAGCGGGGGGCGTCTGCCGGTCCGCCGCCGCCCGTGAGCGGCGGCGGACCGGCACCGTCCGCGCCACCGCACGCATCGACCTGGAAGGACGCCCCCGTGGCCACCTCCGTTCGGGCGAGGCCCGACGGCTCCCCGCCGCCCGCCGTACCGCCCTCCTCCCCCGGCCCGCGCGGCCGCCACTCCGCCCGGAGCGGCTGGCGGAGCACGCTCTACCGCTGGGACCTCAAGGCGATCCCGTACGTCTTCATCGCCCCCTTCTTCCTCACCTTCGCCGCCTTCGGGCTCTTCCCGCTCATCTACACGGGCTGGCTCTCGCTCAACCGGGTCGAGCTCGGCGGTGACCCGACGTGGAAGGGCCTGGAGAACTACACCGACCTGGCGACCAGCGAGTTCTTCTGGAACGCGCTCTTCAACACCTTCACCATCGGTGTGCTGTCGACCGTTCCGCAGCTGCTCATGGCGCTCGGTCTCGCGCATCTGCTCAACTACAAGCTCCGCGGCCGGGGCTTCTTCCGGGTCGCGATCCTCGCCCCGTACGCCACGTCGATCGCGGCGGCGACCCTGGTCTTCGCCCAGCTGTTCAACACCGACTACGGGATGATCAACGGCGTCCTCGGCTGGGTCGGGTTCGACCCGGTGAATTGGGAGTCGTCCAAGTGGCCGGCCCAGATCGCGATCTCCGTGATCGTCACCTGGCGCTGGACCGGCTACAACGCGCTGATCTACCTGGCCGCCATGCAGGCCGTGCCGCAGGACCTGTACGAGGCGGCGTCGCTCGACGGGGCCTCGCGCTGGCGCCAGTTCGTCAGCGTCACGATCCCCTCCATCCGGCCGACCATCCTCTTCACGATCGTCGTCTCCACCATCGGCGCCACCCAGCTCTTCGGTGAGCCGATGCTCTTCGGCGGCAGTGTCGGCATCAGCGGCGGCAGCGGCAACCAGTTCCAGACGCTGAGCCTCCTGATGTACGAGAAGGGGTGGATCACCGGCGCGCTGGGCCAGGCTTCGGCCATCGCCTGGGTCATGCTGCTGCTCCTGCTGTTCGTCGGCGGCGTCCAGGCGCTCGTCTCCCGCCACAACCGCAAGAAGCTGGGGGGCTGACCTCATGGCCCGCACACTCGACACGATGCCGCCCACCAAGACCGAGGCCCCGACGGCGGCCCGGCCGGGGCGCCGGTTCCGGCAGTCGGCCGGCCGCCAGCACCACGCGGGACCGCTCACCTACGTCCTGCTCGCCGTGGCCGCGTTCGTCTCGCTCTTCCCGCTGTACTGGAACGTGGTCGCCGCCTCGCACACCGGCGAGCGGGTCGTGGAGGCCCCGGCCCCGCTGCTGCCCGGCTCCCGCCTCATGGACAACCTCAGCTTCGCCTGGAACCAGGTCGACATGGGCGAGGCGCTGATCAACACCACGGTCGTGGCGAGCCTGGTGGCGCTGTCCACCGTCATGTTCTCCACGCTCGCCGGGTTCGCCTTCGCCAAGCTGCCCTTCCGGGGCCGGGGCATGATGCTCTCCCTGGTGGTCGCCACCATGACGATCCCGCCGCAGCTCAGTGTCATCCCGCTGTACCGGATCATCACCGACCTCGGCTGGTTCGACCAGCTCCAGTCGGTCGTCCTGCCCTCGCTCGTCGCCGCCTTCGGCGTGTTCTTCATGCGCCAGTTCCTGGTGGAGGCGCTGCCGATGGAGCTGGTGGAGGCGGCCCGGATGGACGGGGCGCACAGCCTCCGGATCATCTGGCACGTGGTCTTCCCGGTGGCGAGGCCCGCCATGGCCGTGCTCGGCATGCTGGTCTTCGTCCAGGCGTGGAACGACTTCTTCTGGCCCTTCATCGCCCTCACCCCCGACGGCAGCCCCACCCTGCAGGTGGCGCTCGCCGGTCTCGGCGCGGGCAACCACTCGGTGGACCACGCCATCGTGCTGACCGGCGCCCTGATATCCACCGTGCCGCTGCTGCTCGTCTTCGCGTTCCTCGGCAAGCACATCGTGGGCGGCATCACGGCCGGCGCCGTCAAGAGCTGACCGACGTCACCTCTCCGCACCGCACGTATCTCACGTATCGCACGTCATCACCCCGTACCCGCGTTGGGAGCTCTCTCCTATGACCGCGTCCGAAACCCGGCCGCTCACCGCCACCCGCTCGTTCCCGTCCGACTTCCTCTGGGGCGCGGCCACCGCCGCGTACCAGATCGAGGGAGCCGCGGCGGAGGACGGCCGTACCCCGTCCATCTGGGACACCTTCTCGCACACCCCCGGCAAGGTCTTCGAGGGCCACACCGGCGACGTCGCCGTGGACCACTACCACCGGTTCCGCGAGGACGTCGGCATCATGTCCGAACTCGGCCTGAACGCCTACCGGTTCTCCGTCTCCTGGTCCCGGGTGCAGCCCACCGGCCGGGGGCCCGCCGTCCAGAAGGGTCTGGACTTCTACCGGGCGCTCGTCGACGAGCTCCTCGCCGCCGGGATCGAGCCGGCCCTCACCCTCTACCACTGGGACCTGCCGCAGGAGCTGGAGGACGCGGGCGGCTGGCCCGAGCGCGCGACCGCCGAGCGGTTCGCCGAGTACGCGGGGATCGTCGCCGACGCCCTCGGCGACCGCGTGAGCCGCTGGACCACGCTCAACGAGCCCTGGTGCAGCGCCTTCCTCGGGTACGGCTCCGGGGTGCACGCCCCGGGCCGCACCGACCCGGTGGCGTCCCTGCGCGCCGCCCACCACCTCAACCTCGGGCACGGCCTCGCGGTCCAGGCCCTGCGGTCCGCGCTGCCCGCGGACCGGCTGCTCTCGGTCTCGCTCAATCTGCACGAGGTGCGGCCGCTGACCGCTTCCGCCGAGGACCGGGACGCCGCCCGCCGGATCGACGCCGTCGGCAACCGGGTCTGGCTGGGCCCGATGCTGGAGGGCACCTACCCCGAGGACCTGATCCGCGACACGGCGCGGCTGACCGACTGGTCCTTCGTCGAGGACGGGGACACGGCGGCGATCCACCAGCCGCTGGACCTGCTGGCGATCAACTACTACGCGCCGACGATCGTCTCGCAGGTGGCGGAGGGTGTCGAGAAGCCGCAGGACGACGGTCACGGCAACAGCGAGTTCTCGCCGTGGCCGGGCGCCGACGGGGTCGCCTTCCACCGGGGACCGGGCGAGCCGACCGCGATGGGGTGGGCGGTCGACCCGGACGCCCTGTACGACCTGCTGAAGCGGGTGTCCGACGCCTACCCCCAGCTCCCCCTGGTGATCAGCGAGAACGGGGCGGCGTACGAGGACGTGGTGTCGCCGGACGGCTCGGTGCACGACCCGCAGCGTGCGGCGTACGTGCACGCCCATCTGGAGGCGGTGCACCGGGCGCTGGGCGACGGGGTGGACGTGCAGGGCTACTTCCTGTGGTCGCTGCTCGACAACTTCGAGTGGAGCTACGGCTATTCGAAGCGGTTCGGCGCGGTCCGGGTGGACTACGACACCCTGGAGCGGACCCCGAAGTCGAGCGCCCGCTGGTACGCGCGGGTGGCGCGCACGGGTGAGCTCCACGCCCCCTGATTCCACCGACGCGGGAAACAGGAGGAAGGCCGTGCCGGGTTCCCCGGCACGGCCTTCCCTCATGGGGTGGGCGTCGGTCAGATGTCGATGACGCGGTAGCCGATGACGTAGACGCCGCCGGAGCCCTCGACGGTGCGCCACTGGGTCTCGGCGCCGAATTCGCTGCCGGTGACGAGCGTGGCACCGAGCTTGTCGTCCGGGCTGGTCGAGTCGTAGTCCCACACGGTCATCGTGCGGGCCTGCTCCTTGCCGAGGATGAGTGCCGCGCTGCCGTTGCCGTCGGCCATGGAGCGGACGTAACCGGTCCCCATGGTCTGGTACTTGAGGCCGTTGCCGGGCCAGACCTTGACGGCGTTGCCGTTGGCGTCGGTGATCTTGAGGTACGCCTCGTCGTGGTCGCCCTCGCTGTTCTTCTGGCAGTGCAGTTCGAGCAGTTCGATCTTCACGTAGTCGATCGGCTCGGCCTGGGCGGTGCCGGCGAAGACGCCGACGCTGCCGAGTCCGAGGAGGGCGGTGGCGGCCGTTCGGACGAGTCGGTTCTTGCGCATGTGGTCCCCCCACACATCGGGTCACTCGCGTGACGGTGGTTCCGGCCCGCCACTTCTCGGCGGGGCCGGTGTGCCGTTCCCCTCGGCACGTCCCCTACTGTGCCCGTCCGTCCCACCCGGTTCTACGCGCGTTCCGCTGGGCGGAACAGCGCCGTTCGACCGGCGGGGCTCAGAGCACGGGGGCGGCCGCCGGGACCCTGGTCCGCGGGCCGCCCCGGGCGAGGGCGCGGCTGATCGCGGCGCCCGCCTCGGCGACGCCCCGGGCGAGCGGGTCGAGCGGCCGGCCGGCCGGGACCATGCCGGCGAGGGCCGCGACGGTACGCCCGTCCGGGGTGCGGACCGGCAGCGAGGCGCAGCACACCCCGTCCATCACGTCCTCGCGGTCGAGGATCGCGCCGCCGCGGAGCGGGCCCCGCAGGGCCTTGCCGGCGGCGGTGTCGAGCCGGAACGCGAGGCCGTCGCGCACCGGGAACAGCGGTTCCAGGTCTCCCGGCACCGAGCTGATCGTGAGGGCCATGTCCTCGCGGAGCACGGCGAGGACCACGCTCGCGCCGGTGGCGGCCCGGAGCCGCTGGAGCGGCACCCGGGCGGCGGGCCGCAGTCCGGGGTGTGGCTCCCAGGCCTGGCCGAGGCGGTACAGCTGGGGCCCGACCCGGTAGCGGTTGCCCTTCCGTTCGACGGCGCCGAGCGTGACCAGTTGGTCGAGCAGCCGGTGGACGCTGCCCTTGGGCACCCCGCAGAGGAGCGCGAGTTCGGTCACCCCGGCCTCGCCGCCGCTCCGGCGCAGGGCGTCGAGCAGGGCGAATGCCCCTTCGAGCACACTCCGGCCGCGTACCTTCACGGTGTCGTGGCCCTCGCCGGCCGGTCTGCGTGCCTCGCCGGTGTCCATGAGTCCCCCGATCCCCACGCCCGGCCGTGGACCCCCGATGGTTCGGCTCCGGGCTCCCTCCCACCATGCCGCAGTCCGGGCGATTCCCGCCAAGGGCTCGGGGCGCCCGTCGTGTCGCCGTCGGCAGGCCCGTAGGGTGTCCGGTCATGAGAGACGCCCCACCGCCCGCATCCCGGAACCGTCGGCGCACGGTCGTCGGCCTGGTCGTCGTGGCCACCGCCGTGGCGGGGCTCGCGACCGCCTTCGTCGTCGCCGCCCCGCCCTCGCGGTCCGCGCCCCGTCCGGCGCCGGAGGCAACGGCGGCGAAGGCCACGACGTCGCGGGTCACGCCGTCGCGGGCCACGACGACGAGCCCCTGGATGCGCGCGCCCGGCGCACCGCCGACGGTGATCGCCCACCGGGGTGCCTCCTCGGCCGCCCCCGAGAACACCCTGGTCTCCGACGAGGTGGCCCGGCGGGGCGGAGCCGTCTGGATCGAGAACGACGTCCAGCCCAGCAAGGACGGCGTGCCGTACATCCTCCACGACACCACCGTCGACCGGACGACGGACGGCACGGGCCCGGTCCGCTCCCTGACGTCCGCCCAGCTGGACGCCCTGGACGCCGGCTCCTGGTTCGCGCCCGTCTACGCCGGGACCCGCGTCCCGACCCTCGCGGCCCAGTTGGCGGACCTCCGGGAGCGCGGCGGGAAGCTGCTCCTGGAGATCAAGGGCCGCCACAGTCACGCCGAGGTGGCCCGGATCGTCCAGGACGTCCGGGAGCAGGGCATGACGGACCGGGTCTTCGTCCAGAGCTTCGACATCACGTCCTTGAGGCACGTCCGCGACCTGGCGCCCGAGCTGCCGGTCGGCCTGCTGCGGAGCACGCTCGACGCGGACCCGGTCGCCCTCGCCGGGGAGCTGGACCTCGACGCGTACAACGTCTCGGACACGGCGCTGTCCACCCGCCCGGGGCTCGTGGCCGAGCTGCACGCGGCGGGTGTGGCCGTCAACGTCTGGACGGTGGACAGGGCGGACCGCTGGAAGGCCCTTGACGACCTCGGGGTGGACGGCATCATCACCAACCGTCCGACCGAGATGGGCGGTTGGTGGGCCGGGCGTACTCCCTGAGCGGCCCCGGCCGGGTCCCTACGGCGTGACCTTGATGCCGTCGACGAAGGCCCTGACCATGATCGCGTGGGTGAAGACGACGGTGCCGGGCTTGATGAGGCCGCCCTCGCCGCCGGTGCCCTTCACCTGGACGGTGCGTTCGCCCAGGAAGGTGAGGGTCTTGCTGTCGAAGATCCATTCGGTGCGTACGCCGCTGGTCTCGTCGAGCCGGGCGACCGCGACTCCCTCGCGGCCGGCGGCGTCGGTGGCGCTGTCCACCAGGACTACACCGGGGATCTTGGCGGCGGCCCGGTAGAGCGCGGCCGTCAGCTGCGGGGACGGCCAGCTCTCGACGAGCAGGTCGCCGATGGTGGTGAAGGCCTGCTGGTCCTTGCCGTTGCCCTGCCCCTCGGTCTCCTTGTAGATCTTCCGCAGCAGCGCGTCGGGGTCGGTGGGGAGGGTGGCCAGGTAGTCGTGCGTGGGCGCGCCGAGGTGCGGCTTCGGGGTGTTGCCGGTCTCGTCGGGGCCGGCCAGGGTGATGCCGCCGGGCTCGGTCGTGCCGGGCTCGATCAGCCACCCCTCGAGGCCGTCGGGGGACCGCCACGTCTGCCGGGTGTGCAGGGGCACGCTCACGAGGCTGCTCACGCCGTTCACGGCCCTCACGTGCGTGTTCGCGGCGCGCGTCTCGATGTAGAGGTACTGCCCGGCGCGGCCCTTCGGTGCGTCCGCCCCGGCCGCGGCCAGCGAGATCCGGTCGAGGAGGCGGGGCGCGCCGTGGGCGTCGACGGTGCCGATCGAGGTGGTCAGGGCGGGTCCGGTGGCGAGGTCGCCGGGGCCCTGGGCTCCGCCGGGGGTGAGGAGGAGGGCGCCGACGGCGAGGGCGCCGGCGAGCGCGGTCGCGGCCGGCAGGAGGATCGCCTTCCGCAGGAACGGGTTGCGGGGGGCGGCGGCGCGGCGGTCGTCGTGGATCTGGCTCATCAGGCGCTCCTTGTGGAACTGGTGGCGGCCCGGAGGAAGGTCGTGTTCCTCGGTCGCCGGGAGGTCTCCGCTCTCGTGCCGGTTCGCCGTACGGGGCCGGGTCGGGTCGAGGTTCATCGGATTCCTTCCTGCGCGGGCCGGACCGCGTTCACGCGATCACCTGTTGTCTGTCGGGGGCGGGGGGCGGGTTCCCGTTTTTCCCGGGCGGGTTCCCGTTTTTCCCGGGCGAGTTCCCGTTCGTCCCGGGCGGGTTCGCGTTCGTCCCGGGCGGGATCGCGTTCGTCCCGGGCGGGATCGCGTTCGTCCCGGGCGGGATGCACCGCCTCGCGGGCGAGTTCGACCTCGGCGCCGGTGCGGAGCCTGGCGCGGGCGCGGGAGAGCCGGGAGCGGACGGTGCCGACGGGGACGCGCAGCGCCTGGGCCGCCTCGGTGTAGGCGAGGCCCTCCCAGAGGCAGAGCACCAGGACTTCGCGTTCGGTGCGGCGGAGCGTGCCGAGCGCCCGGAGGGTGGCGGCGATGCGGCGCCGGTCGTCGATCCGGCCGGCGACCTCGGAGGCGTGGTCGGGTACCGGGGCCGCGGCCGGTCCCGCCTCGGCGTACGCGGCGGCGGCCGCCCGGTACCGGCGGTTGCCCCGGCAGTGGTTGCGGGCGACGTTGGTGGCGACGCCGAGCAGCCAGGGGCGGAGCGAACCCCCCTCGGGGTCCACCTTGCGCCGTAGCCGCCAGGCCTCCAGGAAGGTGGCCGCCATCACGTCCTCGGCGACCGACCAGTCGCCGGTCAGCCGGAAGGCGTGGTTGTAGACGCTCCGGGCGTAGGAGTCGAAGAGTTCGGCGAAGGCCGAGGGGTCTCCGTCCCGTATGCGTGCGCGCGTGTCTGTGTTCACGTCTCTGGTCTGTCCGGGCCCCGGGACGGGTTCCCGTGACCCCGGTCACGCCGGGATGCCAGCTCGTCGAGGAGTGCGGGGTTGACCACGCGCAGGATCGTGGCGACGTGCTCGGGGTCGGCCGCCGCCCACAGCACCTCCCGGGCCGCCCGGTACTTGACGGCGAGCCGCTCGCGCCGGTCGGGCGGCAGGGCGTCGGCCCGGTCCGTGCGGCTGTTGTGCGCGTTGTCGGCGATCTTCACGAGGGTGGCGTCGGGGTCCCGCGTGATGCGGCGGATCTTCTCCTCGTAGGGCGTGCCGGGAGTGTTGGTGACGGCTTCGACGATGGCGACGACCCGGTCGGGGATTCCGGCGGCGCGGAGCCCATCGGCCGTCCACGGGGTGTCCTCGATGACGTCGTGGAGCAGCCCGGCCATGGTCAGGTGCGGTCCGAACGGCTCCAGGCCCGCGGCGACCGCGCGGACGTGCCGGACGTACGGGACGCCCGCCTTGTCGGTCTGGCCGGCGTGGGCCCGGTCGGCGAGCGCGTCCACCTCGTCGGGAGTCTTCATCGCCCCATCATCGCGGGGAGAAGGCGGCCGGTCGCACGCTCCCCCGCTGCGCGGGTGTCCGGTCAGGTCAGCAACCGGTTGGGGTGGGAGGAGCGGCGGGCCGCCGCGAGGAGGGCGTGGATCCGGGGCCCGGCCTGGTCGATGTCGGTGACCGGGGTGGGGAAGGGCAGCCGGACGTCCTGGTGTCCGGCGGGGTGTTCGAGCCGCAGGGTGATGCCGTAACGGTCCAGGGCGACGGGGAGGGCGCGGACCATGTCCCGGTCGGGGCGCGGGCGGACGAGGCGGAGGAGCAGCGGCACGAGTTCGCCGTGGCCGTCGACGAGGTGGGTCAGCATGGACGCCTCGCAGGCGGCCATCGGGTCGACGTCGGTCGCGTGGAGTTCGTCGAGGGTGATGTACGTCCGGTCCTCGGCGTCCTCCAGGAGGGCCTGGCCGAACTCCATGCAGATGCCGACGCTCGCCTCCGGTTCGTAGGGCGCGGCCAGGAGTCCCGTCAGGGTGACGCGGGCGCGGAGCCGTTCGCGTACGGAGGTGGGGGCGATGTCGGTGAACTCCAGGCGTACGGGGATCCGTGCGGCCTGTCCGGCATGGCTCTCCTCGGAGGGGTCGTGGAGGTGGATGTGCCCCATCGGTCCGGTCCCGTCGAGGAGGTGGACCTCCTGGTGGACTCCGTCGGTGACGACGGTCATCGAGTGGGCGGCCGCGAGGATCGATCGCACGCGCTCGGCGGGGGTGGGCCGCGCGGCGCGGGGGCTGAAGGGTCGCATCCGAGTTCTCCCGGGACAGGTGACGAGACAGTTACTTAGGTAAGCCTAAGCTAACTTAACGTCTCGGGGGGTGGAAGGGCCTGCGCGGCCTCCCGTAACGGCGACGGAGGCACCATGTGATGATCTTCTCTTCATCGAGCGGATCCCATCGGGGATCCCGGGGGAGAGAACATGGCATACACGGACGCCAACGGCGTCGATCTGTCCGGCGTCACCGGCAGGCTCATCCAGACGGTCGACCTGGTGAAGAGCCCGGCCCCACAGGCGATCGCCACCGACACCGCCAACGGGCACGTCTTCGTGCTCCAGGTGGAGAGCTCGGCCACGGCGCCGCAGGGCAACATGTACCTGAACCGCATCGACCGCCGGACCGGCAAGGTCACCGGCTCGATGCAGCTGAAGGGCTTCGGACACGGCCTCTCGATGGGCGCCGAGCCCGTCGGCGCCGACACGTACCTCTGGACCGAGGTCGGCCCGCTGCACGTCACCTCGGACGGCACGACCTTCGGCAAGGCCGTCACCCGCTTCCGCTTCGTCGACGGCTCGGTCGTCGACGGAGCCGCGATACCGCAGGAGCGGAAGTTCACGCCGCCCGGCAGCACCTCGGGCGTCGGCCCGTCGCTCGACCCGGTGAACAACCTGCTGTGCGTCATGTACCACAAGGACGGAAAGCGGCACTTCACCCGGTACGACCCCGCCGCGGCCGCCGCCGGCTCGTGGACCCCGGTGGGCACCACCTTCGTGATGCCGGCCGGTGAGGACGTCACGCCCGCCGTGCCGTCGCCCCACCCGCTGAAGAAGACCCTCGTCTCGCAGGGTTTCACCGCGCTCGGGGACGTCCTCTACTCGTACCAGTGGGCGCCGTACGACAAGGAGAACAACCCGACGGTCCCCAGCGAGTTCCCCGGGATCGCCTTCCTCACCTCGTACTCGTGGACCACCGGGGCCCGCCTCGACCGGCAGGTCGTCACCAACGCCGACGGCCTCACCCGGCGCGAGCCCGAGGGCGTCGCCGTCGAGGTCGACCCCGCGACCGCCGAGACCCGACTGCTGTTCGGCTTCAGCAACACCGTCCCCGGCACCACCGGTTCGCGTGACGTCACGATCGGCTGGTACCCGACGAAGCCCGCGGTGGACGGGGTCAAGGTGCTCGCGGACTGGGAGGACCTCGCCCTCGAACCCGGCGTCTCCCCCGGCGCCCAGCCCCCGCGCGGTCGGCTGATCGCCCTCGCCGGCACCACCTACCTCCAGCTGCGGGGCACCGTCACCTGCTCCCCCGGCCTCACCGCCGACAGCAGGATCGGGACGCTGCCGCACCGGCTGCGCCCGACCCACCTCACCCGGCAGAACGTGCCCCGCAACAACAACACCGGCCGCTACGTGTGCCGGATCGAGGCGGACGTCCACGGCGCGCTCTGGGCGTACGGCGCCACCAGCGACAACGCCATCACCTGGATCGACCTCGACGGCGTCACCGTCGCCTGGCGGTGAGCCGCCGCCGCGCCGCCGCGACGGCGCTCCGCACCGGACCCGCCGCACCCGTCCCCCCGCCTGCCCGCCCCACCCGATCCGGAGGATCGAGCATGACCCAGCACACCACCAGCCGCCGCTCCCTGCTCGCCGCGGCGCTCGCCGCCCCCGCCGTCGCCGTCGGCGCCCCGCTGCTCACGGCCACCCCGGCCGCCGCCGTCGACCCCGTGGACGGCTGCCAGACCGTCGTCGACTGGACGGCGATCATCGTGGACCCGGCCGTCACGAACGTGGCCGGCGCCCCGGCCGAGGCCCGGGTGATACGTCTCGCGGGGACGGAGTTCCTCCAGCTGCGCGGCACGGTCACCTGCGACTTCAGCGCCGACGGCAAGCTCGGCACGCTGCCCGCCACCATCCGCCCGCCCAAGCTGACCCGCGGTGTCTGCCCGCGCAACAACAGCCAGGGCATCAACGCGATCCGCATCGAGGCCAACACGGCCGGCGCCGTCAACGTCTACGGCCCGCAGGCGACGAACAAGGTGACCTGGATCCAGCTCGACAACTTCTCCTCCGTCCTGCGCTGACCCCGCGCCGCGACCGCGCTCGCGACGGACACGCGCGCGTGACCGGGCGGGGCCCTTCTCGGGCCCCGCCCGGTCACGGCCCGTCAGGGAGCGTCGCCCGACCAGTCGAACCGGCCCGGGTCGCCCGGACGCGGGTCGTAGAGCGAGCGGCCGTCGGCGCCGTAACGGCCGAGCTCCGTCTCCAGGGCGACGCCGTCGGCCACGGCGTCCGGCGGCCGGTCGGTGACGTCGAGGAGTAGCCCGTCGAGCGGGCCGCCGACCAGCTCGGCGTAGACACGGCCGGGCCGGGGGCCCGGCCGCGGGTCGTCGTGCTCCTGGCCGTAGACCCGGCCCCTCAACAGCTCCTCGTCCCTGTCCATACGGCCAGCGTCCCAGCCACCACTGACAACGCCGTACGGGCGCCCGCCACCCGTCCGCCGCACGCCCCACCACACGGATCGCCGCAGGTCGACGAGAAGAAGGTCACAGTCGTACGCCCTCCTGCTCCTTTGTCGATCTCCCCTAGCATCCGAGCATGACGGTCCTGCCTGACGACGGGCTCCCCCTGGCGTCCGAATTCCCCGACGCGCCACACGAGCAGTGGCAACACCTCGTGGCAGGTGTCCTGCGCAAGTCCGGCAAGGAGGTCTCGGGCGACGCCGCCGAGGACGCCCTGTCCACACTCCTCGAGGACGGCCTCGACACCCGGCCCCTCTACACCGCGCGCGACGCCGCCCCCGACGCCGGACTCCCCGGCTTCGCGCCCTTCGTGCGCGGCGGACGCGCCGAGGGCAACACGCCCGGCGGCTGGGACGTACGCCAGCGCCATCTCGCGGCCGACGGCGACGCCGTCCTCGCCGACCTGGAGAACGGCGTCACGTCCCTGTGGCTGGGCGTCGGCGGCACCGGCATCCCGGTCGCCTCCCTGGCCCCGGTCCTCGGCGGCGTCTACCTCGACCTCGCACCCGTCGTCCTCGACGCGGGCGACGAGACGGAGGCGGCCGCCGACCGGCTCTTCCGGCTGTACGAGGAGCGGGGCGTCGCCGCGGACGCCGCCCGGGGCAACCTGGGCGCGGACCCGCTGGGCCACGAGGCCCGCACCGGCCGCCCGGCGTACGACCTCGCGTCCGTCGCCGGTCTCGCGCGCCGCTGCGCCGACCGGTACCCGGGACTCCGGGCCCTGACCGTGGACGCGCTGCCGTACCACGAGGCGGGCGGCTCGGCCGCGCAGGAGCTGGGCTGCTCGCTCGCGACGGGCGTGGCCTATCTGCGCGGTCTGACCGGCGCCGGACTGGGCATCGCCGAGGCGTGCGCGCAGCTGGAGTTCCGTTACGCGGCGACCGCCGACCAGTTCCTGACGATCGCCAAGCTCCGTGCGGCGCGCCGGCTGTGGGCCCGGGTGGCCGAGGTCTGCGGTGCCCGGGAGGCGGGCGCTCAGCGCCAGCACGCGGTGACCTCGCCGGTGATGATGACCCGCCGCGACCCGTGGGTGAACATGCTGCGGACCACGGTGGCGACGCTCGCCGCGGGAGTGGGCGGCGCCGACAGCGTCACCGTGCTGCCCTTCGACGAGGCGCTCGGCCTGCCGGACGCGTTCGCCCGGCGTATCGCGCGCAACACCTCCACCGTCCTCATCGAGGAGTCGCACCTGTCGCGGGTGATCGACCCGGCGGGCGGCTCCTGGTACGTGGAGCGGCTGACCGACGAGCTGGCGCACGCGGCCTGGGAGTTCTTCCAGGGCATCGAGCGGGCGGGCGGCCAGCAGGCCGCGCTGCGGTCGGGGACCGTCGGCGAACGCCTCGCCGAGACCTGGTCGGCGCGCAGCGCGAAGCTCGCCACCCGCCGTGAACCGATCACCGGCGTCAGCGAGTTCCCGAACCTCGGGGAGAAGCCCGTCGACCGCGTTCCCGCCCCCGAGCCGCCGGCCGGCGGTCTCCCCCGGGTCCGGCGCGACGAGGCATTCGAGGCGCTGCGCGCCCGTTCCGACGCGCATCTCGCGGCGACCGGCGCACGCCCCCGCGTCTATCTGGCCGCGCTCGGCCCGGCGGCCGCGCACTCGGCCCGTCTCGCCTTCGCCGACAACCTGTTCCGGACCGGCGGCATCGAGCCGGTCACCGACGGCGACTTCGAGGAGAGCGGGGCCCAGGAGGTCTGCCTGTGCTCCAGTGACGCGGTGTACGAGGAGCAGGCCGAGGTCACCGCCCGGAACCTGCGGGCGGCGGGTGCGCGGCATGTGTTCCTCGCCGGCCGCCCCGGGCCGTACCCCGGCGTCGACACGTACGCCTTCGCCGGCTGCGACGCCGTCGCCCTGCTCTCCACCACCCTCGACCGCATGGGAGTGTCCTGATGTCCATCCCCGACTTCTCCGGGATCGAGCTCGGGACGCCGACCGCCGACGGCGACCCCGAGGCCTGGCGTACGGCGGTCGAGAAGGCGACGGGCGGTGACGACCCGCTCTGGGAGACCCCGGAGGGCATCGGCGTCAAGCCGCTCTACACCGGGCAGGACCTGGAGGGCCTGGACTTCCTGGGCACGTACCCGGGCATCGCCCCGTACCTGCGCGGCCCGTACCCGACGATGTACGTCAACCAGCCGTGGACGATCCGGCAGTACGCGGGCTTCTCCACGGCCGAGGAGTCGAACGCCTTCTACCGGCGCAACCTCGCCGCGGGGCAGAAGGGTCTGTCGGTCGCCTTCGACCTGCCGACCCACCGCGGCTACGACAGCGACCACCCGCGGGTCACCGGTGACGTCGGCATGGCGGGTGTCGCCATCGACTCGATCTACGACATGCGGCAGTTGTTCGACGGCATCCCGCTGGACCGGATGACGGTGTCGATGACGATGAACGGCGCCGTGCTCCCGGTGCTCGCGCTGTACATCGTGGCGGCCGAGGAGCAGGGCGTGCCGCCCGAGAAGCTGGCCGGGACCATCCAGAACGACATCCTCAAGGAGTTCATGGTCCGCAACACGTACATCTATCCGCCGGGGCCCTCGATGCGGATCATCTCCGACATCTTCGCCTACACCTCGCAGCGGATGCCGCGCTACAACTCCATCTCCATCTCCGGCTACCACATCCAGGAGGCGGGGGCGACGGCCGACCTGGAACTGGCGTACACGCTCGCGGACGGCGTGGAGTACATCCGCGCGGGCCGGGAGGCCGGGCTGGACGTGGACGCGTTCGCGCCGCGCCTGTCGTTCTTCTGGGCGATCGGCATGAACTTCTTCATGGAGATCGCCAAACTGCGCGCTGCCCGACTCCTCTGGGCGAAACTCGTGCGGCAGTTCGACCCGACGAACCCCAAGTCACTGTCCCTCCGCACGCATTCGCAGACGTCGGGCTGGTCGCTCACCGCGCAGGACGTGTTCAACAACGTCACCCGAACCTGCGTCGAGGCGATGGCCGCCACCCAGGGCCACACCCAGTCGCTGCACACCAACGCCCTCGACGAGGCGCTCGCCCTGCCCACCGACTTCTCGGCCCGGATCGCGCGCAACACGCAGCTGCTGCTCCAGCAGGAGTCGGGCACCTGCCGGACCATCGACCCGTGGGGCGGCAGCGCGTACGTCGAGAAGCTCACCCACGACCTCGCGCGGCGCGCCTGGAAGCACATCCAGGAGGTCGAGCAGGCCGGCGGCATGGCGAAGGCGATCGACGCGGGCATCCCCAAGCTGCGCGTCGAGGAGGCCGCGGCCCGCACCCAGGCCCGGATCGACTCCGGCCGGCAGCCGGTGATCGGCGTCAACAAGTACCGGGTCGCGACCGACGAGCGGATCGACGTCCGCTCGGTCGACAACTCCTCCGTACGCGCCCAGCAGATCGCCAAGCTGAAGCGGCTGCGCGAGGAGCGCGACGAGCGGGCCTGCCAGGACGCGCTCGCCGCGCTCACCCGGGCGGCCGGCGGCGACGGCAACCTCCTGGAACTCGCGGTGGACGCGGCCCGAGCGATGGCGACGGTCGGGGAGATCTCCGACGCCCTGGAGAAGGTGTACGGCCGGCACGCCGGCCAGATCCGTACGATCTCCGGTGTGTACCGCAACGAAGCCGGCGAGTCCCCGTCCGTGGAGCGCACCCGGGCCCTGGTCGACGCCTTCGGCGAGGCCGAGGGGCGCCGGCCCCGCATCCTGGTCGCCAAGATGGGCCAGGACGGCCACGACCGCGGCCAGAAGGTGATCGCGACCGCCTTCGCCGACCTGGGCTTCGACGTCGACGTCGGCCCGCTGTTCCAGACCCCCGCCGAGGTGGCCCGCCAGGCCGTCGAGGCGGACGTGCACATCGTCGGGGTCTCGTCGCTCGCCGCCGGGCACCTCACGCTCGTCCCCGCGCTGCGGGAGGAACTGGCCGCCGAGGGCCGCGAGGACATCATGATCGTGGTCGGCGGGGTGATTCCTCCGCAGGACGTGGCGACGCTCCTGGAGATGGGCGCGGCGGCCGTGTTCCCGCCGGGGACGGTGATCCCCGACGCGGCCCACGACCTGGTGACGCGCCTGTCGGCCGACCTCGGGCACGAGCGGTGATCGATCTCGACACGTACGTACGGGGTGTACGCGAGGGGAAGCGGGCGCTCGTCGCCCGCGCGATCACCCTCGTCGAGTCGACCCGTCCCCAGCACCGGGCGCTCGCCCAGGAGCTCCTGACGGAACTCCTCCCGCACAGCGGGAACGCCGTGCGGATCGGGATCAGCGGTGTGCCCGGTGTCGGCAAGTCGACGTTCATCGACGCGTTCGGGACGATGTTGACGGGGCTCGGCCACCGGGTCGCGGTGCTCGCCGTCGACCCGTCGTCGAACCGTACGGGCGGGTCCATCCTCGGTGACAAGACCCGGATGGAGCGCCTCGCCGTCGACCCCGCCGCGTTCATACGCCCCTCCCCCACCGCCGGCACGCTCGGCGGCGTCGCGAAGGCGACCCGGGAGTCGATCGTCGTCATGGAGGCCGCGGGCTACGACGTGGTGCTCGTCGAGACGGTGGGCGTCGGCCAGTCCGAGACCGCCGTAGCCGACATGGTCGACTCCTTCCTGCTGCTCACCCTCGCCCGCACCGGCGACCAGCTCCAGGGCATCAAGAAGGGCGTCCTCGAACTCGCCGACGTGGTCGCCGTCAACAAGGCCGACGGCCCGCACGAGCGCGACGCCCGCGCCGCGGCCCGTGAACTCGCGGGCGCGCTGCGGCTCATGCACGGCGCCGAGGCCTTCTGGACGCCCCCGGTCCTCAGCTGCAGCGCCCGGGAGTCGGCCGGTCTCGACGAGGTCTGGGAGCGCCTGCGCCGGCACCGGACCCTGCTCGACTCGACCGGCCGCCTCACGGCCAAGCGGCACGACCAGCAGGTCGACTGGACCTGGGCCATGGTCCGCGACGAACTCCTGCGCCGCCTCCACACCGACCCGGCGGTCCGCGACCTGGCCCCCGCGCTGGAGCGGCGGGTCCGCGCCGGGGAGCTGACGGCGACCCTGGCCGCCGAGCGCATCCTGCACGCCTTCGGCGAGCCGCGCGCCTGACGACTGCTCCCTCGGGGGCCTCCTTCGCGGGAGGCCCCCTCTTTCGCGCGCCCCCGCATACCCACCTGATGCGCCGCCCCGCCGGGGGCGGCTCCCTCCGGATGCCGTCCCGGGCGGGCCGTGAGATGCCGGCTCACGTACGCGGCAGGAAGGCCGGGCGGAGCGTCGGGTCGACCGGGTCGTAGTACCGGTGGAAGACCGGGGTGGCGGAGCCGGAGACCGGGGGGACGATCCAGCTCCAGTCGGCGGGGGTGGACCTGCCGTGGCGGCTCTCCTGGGCGATGTGCCGGAGGAACCGCCGGGACTCGGTGTGGTGGTCGGCCATCGTCACCCCCGCCTCGTGGAAGGAGTGCAGCACCGCCAGGTTGAGTTCCACGAGCGCCCGGTCCCGCCAGAGGGTGCGCTCGGTCGAGCGGTCGAGTCCGAGCCGGTCGGCGACCACCGGGAGCAGGTCGTACCGGTCGGCGTCCGCGAGGTTCCTGGCCCCTATCTCGGTGCCCATGTACCAGCCGTTGAACGGCGCCGCCGGATACCGTACGCCGCCGATCTCCAGCGTCATGTCGCTGATCGCGGGCACGGCGTACCACCGCAGCCCGAGCTCCGCGAACCACGGGTGCTCGGGGTGGGTCAGCCGCACCTCCCGGACGGCGTCGTGCGGGAGCTCGTACCACTCCGGCCGCCCGCCGGGGTGCTCGCGCACCATCAGCGGCAGCACCTGGAAGGGGGCCTCGTCCCGCTTCCACCCCAGCTCGCGGGCATGTGCGGTCAGGGGCGCGCCGCGTGGGTCGCCGCGCCGGGCGCCGCCGGGCGTGCGGTGTCCGGCGTAGCGGACCAGCTGGTCGTTGAGGATCCGGGGCGCGGGGCGGCCCGGCCGGTCGGGGGCGAAGACGGAGATGACCGGCCGGATCCTGCCGTCGTTGCCGGCCAGCCGCAGATGGGCGAAGCACTCGGCGGCGACGGCGTCGGCGGTGGTGACGTGCCGCAGGTCGCGCACGACGAGGCTGCGCCAGTAGAGCCTGCCGATGCAGCGGGCCGCGTTGCGCCACGCGACGCGCGCGCCGAAGGCCAGCTCGGCCGGGGAGTGCTCGTACGTCCCGGTCCGGTCGATCTCGGCGAGCACCTCGCGGACCCGGCTCTCCCCCTCTCCGGCACCGGGCTGTTCGTCGTGGAACTGCCTGATGAACCGTTTCGCCTGCTGCGGGTCCGCGAGGTACGGGGCCGGGGCGGGTGGCTCCGGGGCCTGGGCGGCGGGGACCGGGGCCCCGGCCGCGTAGGGGCAGGTACCCGTGCCGGGGGCGGACTTCCGGCGGCGGTTGCGACTGAAGATCAAGGTGTTCCCTCCCGCCGCCATGACTACCGTACGGACCCGCGCGGACGCGGAGAGTGCGTGAATTCCGCCCCCGGGAGGGGGTCTCGCTGGTACGCTGCCGCGCCCCTCGCCATCGGCGAGCGTCTGGAGGTGCTCAAGGACTATCCGACGCCCCCGGGCTGCACGTCTCCGTTCGCGCCGCTCTGGATCAACGAGATGGTGCGCCGGCAGCAGGCCTCGTGACCATGCGGCCCGGGACTCAGCGGCCGAAGGTGTCGAGGTTCTCGACGATCCAGCGCCCGTCGCGGCGCACGACGTCGACGGCGAACATGGCTCCCGCGTAGACGCCCTGGTCCTCGGTCTTCGTCCGCTGCCCGCCGCCGGTGCCGGCCGTGCTGACGCTGCTCTGGTCGGCATAGACCAGGACCCGGGCGCGGTCGCCGTCGATCCGTTCGACCGCGCTGTCGGTGACCGTCGTGGTGATCACCGTCTTCTGCCGGCCCGCCTGGGCGAGCACCCCGCCGAGCAGTGCCCGGTGCTGGGCGACGGCCTTGCCCGTGAGGAGGGTCTTCCCGGCCTGGTGGAAGGGGGCGGGGTCGGCGTGGTCGTAGGAGAAGAGCGCCGCGACGGCCGCCGCGGTCTGCCCCTTGACCTCGCTGGTACGGGCGAGGTCGGTGAGGGCCGTGTTGCCACGCGCGGGATCGTCACGGAGCTCCCCCGCCCTGCTGGACGCCCATCCGGCGAAGCCGCCGAGGAGGAGCGTCAGGACGCACAGGATGACGAGCGGGACGAGGTGACGCGGACGTGCCGCCGCGTCCTCGGCGGCGGCTTCCCGCTCCGGCGCCGCGGCCGTCTCCCGTACGGGCGTCCCCGCCCGTCGCGGCCCGGTGGTCCGTACGACGGGCTCGGCCTGCGGCCCCGCGAGGGCCTGGCGGCGGCGCTGGCGGTTGAGGTGGTGGCGGGTGGTCGGCATCGTGCGTGTCCTTTCGGTGCGGGCGGCCTTCGCGGGTGCGGGCCCGGTCAGCCGGCCGCCGTGCCGCCCACGGGGGCCTGTCCCAGCGCGCTGAGCTTCCAGTGGCCGTCGGCGCGGGTGAGTTCGCCCAGCATGCGGCTGTCCTTGTCCGTGCTCCTGCTGTCGGGCGTCGTGACGGTGATGCGCAGGGCGACGAGCACCCGGGCCCGGCCGGCCCGGTCGTCGAGTTCCGTGACGGCCCCGGACAGCACCCGGGCCGTGGTCACCGTCCTCGCCGTCCGCACCTGGCTGGTGAACTCGTCGCGGCCGTCGACGAGTTGCTGGTGCAGATCGCCGGTCGTGGAGGTCTCCCAGAGGTCGAGTCCCTGCTCCACGCGCCGATGGTCGAGCGTGTTGAGGTTCTGCACGGCCTGCTCCCCCGCCGCGAGCGCCCGGTCGCGTTGCACGGCGTACGCGGCGGAGTCGTCGTGGGCGGCGGCGTACCAGTCCCGCCCGGCCCAGGCCGCGAAGGCACCCGCGACGAGGGTGAGGACGAGGGCCACGGCCAGGGCCGGCCGGATGCCCGTCGGCGTGCGGACCGGGGGTGTCATGGGGTGCTCCCGTCTCCCGCTCATCCTCAGCGGGCCTTGATGTCGACGATCAGCCACCGGTCTCCCTGGAGTTTCGCGGTGACGGTGAGCTGGGCCGCGGCGGAGGTGGCGGCGGCCTTGTCCCGCCGTGAGGTCTGGTCCAGGAACACGAGGAGGCGCGCGCTGTCCCCGTCGAGTTCGATCACTCCGGTGCGGACGGCCTGGGTGGTGAGGGTGATCCGCTGCTCGACCAGGCTGGCGCGGACCTGGGCGAACAGGTCGTCGTACTGACGGGCGGCGCGTCCGGCCAGCACGGACTCGGCGGAGCGTTCGGCGGCGTCCGCGCCGGCCGGGGCGTAGGAGAAGATCCGGGCGAGGCCCTCGGCGACGTCGCCGCCGACGCGGGTGGTGGCCTCGGTGTCGGTGAGCGCCTGGTTGCGCGCGGAGGGGGTCGACCGGAGCTGGTGGGCGCTGTGGAAGAACGCGCCCCCGCCGATGAGCAGGCCGGCGACGGCAGCGGCGAGGGCTGCCCTGCGCCAGGCGGTGGCGGACCGGCGCCCCCCGCCGCCCCCGGGCCCCGACGGGACGTGCGTCTCGTCCTGGTCGGCCCCTTCGGCTCCGGGTGTCCGGTTGGTCTCCTTGTGCAGAAGTCCCGTCACTCGCCGCTCCCGTTCTCGTCGCCGCTCCGGTCGCCGCTCGCGCCGCCGCCCGCACCGCCTTCCGCTCCGGTGACGGGGACCGTGCTCAGTGCCGCGACCCTCCAGGTGTCCTCGCCGGTGCGCGTCAGGACGGCCTCCAGACGTTTGCGGTCGGTGGTCGCGGCGGCGGCCCCGCGCGGGGTGACGTCGACGCGGACGGTCGCGATGAGTTTCGCCGTACCGGCTCTCGCGTCGAGCGCGGTGAGGGCGGCCTCGGTGACCGTGGCGCGCGCCGAGGCGCCCACCGCGGGCTCGGTGCGCCCGAGTTCGGTGCGGAGCGGCCCGGTGGAGGCCTCGCGCCAGGCCCGGATGCCCGCTTCGGCGCGTTCGCGGGTCGAGGCGTCGAGGGTGTTCAGGACGGTGACGCCCCGCCGTCCGTCGGCGAGCGCGGTGTCGCGTTCACGGCTGAAGGCGAGTTCCTGGTCGGTGCGGGCCTGCGCGTAGGTCCACGCCCCGGTGCCGCAGAAGCCGAGGGCGACGACGAGGACGCCGGTGGCGAGTACTCCCGCCCGCCTCACCGTACGCTCCCCTTCCCCAGACCGAGCAGCCCGGCCATGTCCGTCGGCCCGCCGCTCTGGGCGGGCAGCGCGAGCGCGCCGGGCAGGGTGGGCTGCGGGCCGGTCGTGGTGCCGGCGCCGCCCTTCGGGGCGTGGGCCGAGGGCAGGGAGCCGGGCTTGGCCGGAGCGGGCACGGGGCCGCCCTTCGGGGCATGGGCCGAGCCGCGGACGTTGACCCCGGCCGCGGCGGAGCCCGTACATGCGGCGCCGGTGTTGAGGGCGGGCGCGGTCCCGAGGTCGAGGCCGTTGCGGTAGCGCGTCCCGCCGTATCCGGAGGTGCAGGGCAGCGGCTTGAAGAAGGTGACGGCGAGGCCGATGTCGACGCGTCCGGCGTCGACGGCGGTGGCTCCGGCCGAGACGGCCGCCGGGAGTTTCACGAGGAGTTCCTCCGTGCCGCGCTGCCGGGTGACGGCGAGTTCCGAGGTCGTGAGGAGGTTGGCGAGGACGACGCTCAGGCTGGGGTCGAGGTCGTGCAGGAGGCCGCTGACCTGCCCGGCGGCGTCCGGGGTGACGCTCAGGAGGCGGCGCAGGTCCGCGTCGGAGCCCTTGAGGGTGGCGGCGAGGTCACGCGCGCCGGTGGCGAAGTCCCGGATGGCGCGGCTCTCGTCGGCCTGGGTGCGCAGGACGACCTCGCCGTCGTGGATGAGGCGGGTCGTGGCCGGCAGCGACCTGTCGGCGGCCTCGACGAAGCTGCTGCCGTTGTCGAGGAGGACCCGGAGGTCGTCGCCGTGTCCCTCGAAGGCCTTGCCGAGTTCGTCGACGACGGTGCGCAGGGACTCCAGGGGTACGGAGCCGGTGAGGTCGTTCATGCCGGCGAGCACGTCGGTGACGGGCGCCGGCACCCGGGTGTCGGACTGTTCGATGCGGGCGCCGTCGGCGAGGTAGGGGCCGTCGTCGCTCTCCGGGCGCAGGTCGATGTACTGCTCGCCGACGGCGGAGAGTCCGGCGACGACGGCCCGTGCGTCGGCGGGGATCCGGGGGGCCGACTTCTTGATGCGCAGTTCGGCCACGACTCCTTCGGCGGTGAGGCCGATGTCTCCGACGCGGCCCACGGAGACGCCCCGGTAGGTGACGTCGGAGTGGGTGAACAGTCCTCCCGTACGCGCGAGGTGGACCCGGACGGTGTAGTGGTCGCCGACGCCGACGTAGCGGCCGAGGTCGGCGTAGCGGACGCCGACGAAGCCGAGGACGACCACGGCGATGACGAGGAACGCGAGGTTCTTCAGCCGTACGGTACGGGTGATCACCGGTTCCCACCTCCGTCCTTCGGTGCGGTGGCCGGCCCGGACGTGCCGGTCCCGGAGGGGCCCGCCGGCTGGACGGACGGCAGGGGCAGCGCCGTCCGCGGGCTCTGGGCGCCGCCGCCCGTCTCCCGTCGCCGGTCGGAGGCGGGGCCCGGGGTCGGGGCCGGGGTCGGTGCGGGTTCGGCCCTGGGAATCAGCGGCGGGATCACCTGGGTCCCCGGGGCGGCGGCGAGGTGCAGATAGGTGTTGAGGTAGTCGCCCTTGATGCCCCGCATCACCTCGTCGGTGAAGGGGTACGTCAGGAGGACCTGGAGCGATTCGGGGAGGTCGGCACCGGCGTCGGCGAGTGCCGTCAGGGTCGGCGCGAGGGCCTTGAGGTCGGCGACCATGTCCTTCCTGCTCGCGTCGATGGTGCTGACGGCGACACCGGACAGGGTGTCCAGGGCGCGCAGCATGGTCAGCAGGGAGCCCCGCTGGTTCTCCAGGGTCTTCAGGCCGGGCGCGAGGCCGGTGAGGACCGTGTCGACGTCCTCCTTGCGGCCGGCGAGGGTGGCGGAGAGCCGGTTGACGCCGTCGAGGGCGCGGGTGATGTCGCCGCGGTGGGCGTCGAGGTTCGCCACGAGCGTGTTCACCCGCCTCAGCATGGAGCGCACTTCGGGCTCGCGGCCGCCGAGCGCCGAGTTGAGTTCCCGGGTGATGGTCTTGAGCTGGTTGACGCCACCGCCGTTGAGCAGCAGGGACAACGCGCCGAACACCTCCTCGACCTCCGTGTTGCGGCTGGTGCGGGCCAGAGGGATGACGCTGCCGTCGGTGAGACGTCCGCCCTTGCCCTTCGCCGGGGCGACGAGCTGGAGGTACTTCTCGCCCAGGAGGCTCGACTGTTCCAGGCGGGCGCCGGCGTCGGCGGGCAGCCGGACGTCTCCGTTGATCTCCAGGGTGACGCGGGCGGACCAGGTGCCGGTCCCCAGTTCGATGGCGGTGACGCGGCCGACGGCGACGTCGTTGACCTTGACCGCGGACTGCGGCGCGAGGCTGAGGACGTCGTCGAGTTCGGCCGTGACCGTGTACGGGTGCGAGCCGAGGTCGGCGCCGCCGGGCAGCGGCAGGTCCTCGATGCCGTCGAACCGGACGGGGTTCGCGGGGAGCGCGCCGAGGACGACGGCGAGCCCGAGGCCGAGCGCGACCAGCCCGGTGGCGCCGGCGCCGACGGCCTTCCCGGAGGGCAGGGTGCCGCGTCTCACCGCTCCCCCTTTCCGGTGCCCGCCGCGGCGCCGCCGGTCACCGGCAGCGGGAGCAGCGGTCCGCCCATGCTGATCTCGTTGAGGTTGGCGCGGCCGTGGATGGTGCGGGAGTCCTTGTCGTACGCGTCGACGAGGTTGTCCGCGGCGAGCGGGGCGACGTCGAGTGCCTCGGCGAGGGAGGCGCGCTGGTCGACGAGGGTCTGGGTGAGGGGGACGAGCCGGTCGACGTTCTTCTTCAGCTCGCCGCGGTTGTCCTTGATGAACGTCTTGACCTGGGCGAGGGCCTTGCCGAGTTCCTTGAGGGCCCCGGCGAGGTCGTCCTTGTTCTCGGCGAAGTAGCCGACGACCTCGTCGAGGCGTTCCTGCGCGGTGCGGACGTCGCCGTCCTTGTTCTTGAGCATGGTGGTGAAGGTCTGGAGCTGGGTGAGGGTGGCGAACAGGTGGTCGCTGCTGCCGTCGAGGGTCTTGGCGGCCTTGCCGAACTCCTCGATGGAGGTGCCGATGGCGGTGCCGTTGCCCTTGAGGTTCTTCGCGCCGGTGTCGAGGAGTTCGGAGAGGGCTCCCGTGGAGTTGGCGCCCTCGGGGCCGAGTGCCCGGCTCAGTTCGGTGATGGAGGCGTAGAGCTGGTCGATCTCGACGGGGGTGCGGTTGCGGGAGGCGGGCAGTTCGGCGCCGTCCGGGAGGGCGGGGCCGCTGCCGCCGCGGTGGGCGGGGGTGAGCTGCACGTACCGGTCGGCGACGATGCTCGGGGCGACGACGAGGGCACGGGCGTCGGCGGGGACGCGTACGCCCTCGTCGAGGCGGAGTCCGACGCGTACCCGGGTGCCCCGCGGCTCCACGGACTCCACCTCCCCGACCCGTACCCCGAGGACGCGCAGGTCGGATCCGGCGTAGATGCCGACCGCGCGGTCGAACCAGGCGGTGACGCGGATGCCGCCGGTGTCGAGGACGCGTACGGCGACGAGGCCGCAGGCGGCGAGCACCGCGAGGGCGAGGCCGGCGACGAGGGGTGTTCTGGTCCTGGTCTTCATTCACCGCTCTCCTTGGCCGTCGCCGTCTGTTTCGGCGGCTGGCATCCGGTCTTGGGCTGGGAGGCCTCGGGCAGGTAGGTACGGGGCACGACGCCGCACAGGTAGCTGTCGAACCAGCGTCCGCTGCCGAGGGTGTTGCCGACGAGCCGGTAGTAGGGGCCGATGAGCGCGAGCGTCTTGTCGAGCTGGCCGCTGTTCTTCTCCAGGACGCCGGTGACCCGGCTGAGGGCCTTCAGGGTCGGGCCGAGCTGCCGGTCGTTGTCGCCGACGAGGCCGCTGAGCTGGGTGCCCAGGTCCCGGCTGCCCTTGAGCAGGGCGCGGATGGCGTCGCGGCGCTTCTTGAGCTCCCCGAGGAGTGAGCCGCCGTCCTCGATGAGCGTCTCGAAGCTGGACTTCTTGTTCTCCAGGGTCTTGGTGAACTTCTCGCTGTTCCGCAGGAGCCTGGCGAGTTCGGTGTCGCGCTTGGAGACGGACTTCGACAGTTCGGACAGGCCGGTGGCGGCGTTGCGCACGTGCGGCGGCGAGTTCTTGAAGGTGGCGGAGATCGTCTCGAAGCTCTCGGCGAGCTTCTCGGTGTCGATGGCGTCGACGGTGCCGCTGAGGTCCTGGAAGGCCTGCGTCACGTCGTACGGGGAGGTGGTGCGCGACTGGGGGATGCGGGCCCGGGGGTCCTGGGGGGCGGAGCCCAGCGGGTCCAGTGCCAGGTACTTCTCGCCGAGGAGGGTCTTGATGGCGATGGCGGCGGTCGTCCGGTCGCCGAGCCAGGCGTCCTCGACCTCGAACGTCACCTTGACCTTGGGTCCGTGGAGGGAGACGCCGGTGACCTTGCCGACCTTGACCCCGGCGATGCGTACCTCGTCGCCCTCGTCGAGCCCGGCGGCCTCGGAGAAGTCGGCGCTGTAGGCGGTGTCACCGCCGACGAGGGGGAGCCGTTCCACGTTGTAGGCGAGGGCGGCCAGCAGGGCGAGGACCATGAGTCCGACGACGGCGACGGCGATCGGGTTGCGTTCCTTGGCCGGCTTGAACCGGGGGCGGGGGCTCATCCTCGGCACCTCGGTTCGGTCACGGCGATGCCGGTCGGCGGCTTGGAGCCGTCGGAGGTTTCCACGCCGCTCACGCGCGCCTCGCAGAGGTAGAGGTTGAACCACGAGCCGTACGAGGAGAGCCGGGCCAGGGCCGTCATCTTGGCGGGGGTGTTGGCGAGGAACCTCTCGATGGCGGGGGTGTGGTCGCCGAGGGTTCCCGAGAGCCGGCCCAGTTCGCGGATGTCCTTCTTGAGGGGGGCGCGTCCTTCCTGGAAGAGCCCGGCGGTGGTCGTGGTGAGGTCGCCGATGGCCTGGACGGCCTCGCCGAGGGGTTTGCGGTCGGTGTTGAAGCCGGTGACGAGTTTCTGGAGGGTGACGACGAGGTCGCCGAACGCGGCCTCGCGGTTGTTGAGGGTGGTGAGGACGGTGTTGAGGTGGGTGACGACCTGGCCGATGACCTCGTCCTTGGCGGCCACGGTCTTCGTGAGGGAGCCGATGTGCCGCAGGAGGCTGTCGACGGTTCCGCTCTCGCCCTGGAGGACCTGGACGAGCGAGCCGGCGAGGTCGTTGACGTCGCCGGGCGAGAGTCCTTCGAAGAGCGGCTTGAATCCGTTGAACAGCAGGGTCAGGTCGAGCGCGGGTGTGGTGCGGTCGAGCGGGATGGTGTCCCCGGCACGCAGGGTGGCGGTGCCGGAGAGGTCCCCGCTGCCCCGGCCCAGGGAGATGTAGCGCTGCCCGACCATGTTGAGGTACTTCACGGCGGCGGTGGTCGACAGGGGCAGGGAGCGGTCCTCGCGGACCGAGAAGGTGACCTCGGCGGTGCGCCGTTGGACGACGCGTACGTCGGTCACCTCGCCCACCTTCACTCCGGCGATGCGCACGGAGTCACCGTCGACGAGGCCGGTGACGTCGGTGAACAGCGCCTTGTACGTGCGGGTGGCGGAGCCGACGCCCGTGTTGGCGATGCTGAAGCCGAGCACGGTGGTGGCGAGCGCGGTGACGAGGACGAACGCGAGGGACTTCAGCAGGGTCCCGGTCAGGCCGCGTCGTCGTGTGTGCGTGGGCCGTGTCGTCATCGCAGGGTCACCTCCGCGCCGCGGAACGCGGGTCCTGCGAGCAGGCTGCTCCAGTCCGGCAGGTCACCGGGGCGCTTCTTCGCCGTGGGGGCGAGCAGTTCGTTGACGAGGTCGTTCTCCTGCGGGGAGTTGGCGGGCCCGAGCTGCTGGTCGGCGGCGGCGGAGGCCCGTACCGCGGGTGCGGCCGGGACGCCGAGATAGGGCACCGGGTAGCAGCGGGGGCCGCCGCCGGATCCGTAGGCGGGGGTGTCGCGGCCGGGGACGTAGGCGCCGCGCGAGGGCACGGTGGTCACGTTCACGTGCAGTCCTGGCCGGTCGGTGCCCTTGCCGAGTGCCTTGTCCATGGCGGGCACGAACTGGGCGAGGGTGCGCAGGGTGCAGGGGAAGGACGGGGAGTACCGGGCGAGCAGTTCCAGGGTGGGTCTGCTGGTGGCGCTGAGCCGGATGATGTTGTCCTTGTTCTGCCGCAGGAAGGCGGTGAGGTCCTGGGCCGTGCGGGTGGTGACGCCGAGGGTCCCGGCCAGCTCGCCCTCCTTCTCGGCGAGGGTGCCGCTGGTGGTGGTGAAGTCGGTGAGCGCCGTGACGATGTCCGGGGCGGCGTCCGCGTAGAGGTGGCTGACCTTCACGAGTTCTTTCAGGTCGCGGGTGAGGGTGGGGAGTTGGGGGTTGAACTTCCGCAGGTGCGCGTCGAGCCGGGCGAGGGTCTCGCCGAGTTCGTCGCCGCGCCCTTCGAGGGCCTGGGAGACGGCCGACAGGGTCGCCGACAGCTTCTGCGGCTGGACGGCGGTGAGCAGGGGCAGGACGTTGTCGAGTACCTGCTGGAGTTCCACGGCGTTGCTCGAACGGTCCTCGGGGATGACGGCGCCGGGGCCCAGGGGCCGCGCGGAGGGGTTCCCCGGCGGCACGAGGGCCACGAACCGTTCGCCGAACAGCGTCGTCGGCAGCATCTGCGCGCGTACGTCGGAGGGGACGTGCCGCAGGGTTCCCGGCCGCATGGCGAGGGTGAGCCGGGCTCCGCCGTCGGTGGCGTCGATGGCGCGGACCTCGCCGATGACGACGCCGCGCAGTTTCACCTCGGCGCCGAGGTGCATCTCGTTGCCGATGCTGCCGGTCTCGACGACGACCGGGTCGGACGCCGTGAAGCGTTTGTCGTAGACGGCGACCGCCAGCCAGGCGAGCAGGGCGGGCACAAGGAGGAACACGACGCCGGCGGACCGGCGGCGCAGGGTCTCGGCCGTTGAGTCGCTCATCTCACCCCGCCACCTTCACGGTCGTGGTCGCGCCCCAGAGGGCCAGCGACAGGAAGAAGTCGGTGACGCTGATCAGCACGATCGCGTTGCGTACGGAGCGGCCGACGGCGATGCCGACGCCGGCGGGACCGCCGGAGGCCCGGAAGCCGTAGTAGCAGTGGGCGATGATCACCATCACGCTGAAGATCAGCACTTTGAGCACCGAGAGGAGGACGTCCGTCGGTGACAGGAACAGGTTGAAGTAGTGGTCGTACGTCCCCTGGGACTGGCCGTTGAAGAGGACCGTCACATAGCGGGAGGCCAGGTAGGAGGAGAGCAGGCCGATCGCGTAGAGCGGGACGATGGCGACGACACCCGCGATGATGCGGGTGGTGACCAGGTACGGCATGGAGCGGATGCCCATGCCTTCGAGGGCGTCGACCTCCTCGTTGATGCGCATGGCTCCGAGCTGGGCGGTGAATCCCGCGCCGACGGTCGCGGAGAGGGCGAGCCCGGCGACGAGCGGGGCGATCTCCCGGGTGTTGAAGTACGCGGACACGAATCCGGTGAAGGCGGCGGTGCCGATCTGTTCGAGGGCCGCGTGGCCCTGGAGGCCGACGACGGTTCCGGTGAACAGCGTCATCGCGATCATGACGCCGACGGTGCCGCCGATGACGCCGAGGCCTCCGGAGCCGAAGGCGACCTCCGCGAGCAGGCGCTGCACCTCCTTGAGGTAGCGGCGCAGCGTCCGGGGGATCCAGAGCAGGGCCCTGACGTAGAACAGGAGTTGGTCGCCGGACCGGTCGAGCCAGACGAACGGGGAGGCCATCGGTCAACCTCCCTTCGGCGGGACGATCTGGAGGTAGATGCCGGTCATCACCATGTTCACGAAGAACAGCAGCATGAAGGTGATGACGACGGACTGGTTGACGGCGTCGCCGACTCCCTTGGGGCCGCCGCGGGGGTTGAGTCCCCGGTAGGCGGCGACGATGCCCGCGATGAACCCGAAGATGAGGGCCTTGAGTTCGCTGACGTAGAGGTCGGGCAGTTGGGCGAGGGCGGAGAAGCTGGAGAGGTAGGCGCCGGGGGTGCCGCCCTGGAGGACGATGTTGAAGAAGTAGCCGCCGAGCGTGCCGACGACGGAGACCATCCCGTTGAGGAGTACGGCGACCGCCATGGTGGCGAGGACGCGGGGGACGACCAGGCGCTGTACGGGTGAGACGCCCATGACCTCCATCGCGTCGAGCTCCTCCCGGATCTTGCGGGAGCCGAGGTCGGCGCAGATGGCGGAGCCGCCGGCGCCGGCGATCAGGAGGGCGACGATCAGCGGGCTGGCCTGCTGGATGACGGCGAGGACGCTGGCGCCTCCGGTGAACGACTGGGCCCCCAACTGCTGGGTGAGCGAGCCGACCTGGAGGGCGATCACCGCGCCGAAGGGGATGGAGACGAGGGCGGCGGGCAGGATGGTGACGCTCGCGATGAACCAGAACTGCTCCAGGAACTCGCGGAACTGGAAGGGGCGCCTGAAGACGGCCCGGCTCACCTCGGCGGTGAGGGCGAAGAGACGGCCGGTCTGCCGCAGCCCGCCGGTGATCACGAGCCGCTCCCCGGGGCCGGCATGCTCAGGGTGGAAGCCGCCGCACTTCCCGCGTAGGTGTCGCGGATGGCGGCGCGGGCTGCGGGCGGCAGTCGGTCGAGCATGCCGAGGACCCGTTCCCGGCGGCGGGCGACGGCGGCGCGCGGCGGCAGGCCGGGCGAGGGCTCCAGCTGCGGGACGATGCCGGGAGGCCCGCCCGCGCGGTGGTGGGCGGGGTTGACGGACTCGGCGGCGAGCAGAGCGGCGTCCTTCTCCTCGGACATGCCGATGGGGCCTTCGCGGCGGCCGGCGAGGAACTGGGTGACGACCGGTTCGTCGCTGGTGAGGAGCACCTCGCGCGGTCCGAAGGTGACGAGGTTGCGCCGGAAGAACATCCCCATGTTGTCGGGGACGGTGGCCGCGATGTCGAGGTTGTGGGTGACGATCAGCATCGTCGCGTCGATCCGCGCGTTGAGGTCGATGAGGAGCTGGGACAGATAGGCCGTGCGGACGGGGTCGAGCCCGGAGTCCGGTTCGTCGCACAGGACGATCTGCGGGTCGAGCACGAGCGCCCGGGCGAGGCCGGCGCGCTTGCGCATGCCGCCGCTGATCTCGCCCGGCAGTTTGCCCTCCGCGCCGAGGAGGCCGACGAGTTCGATCCGCTCCATGACGATGCGCCGGATCTCGGACTCCCGCTTGCGGGTGTGCTCGCGCAGCGGGAAGGCGATGTTGTCGAAGAGGGTCATGGAGCCGAAGAGGGCGCCGTCCTGGAACATGAGGCCGAAGAGTTTCCGGGTCTCGTAGATGTCGCGTTCCGGACTGCTGACCATGTCGACCCCGTTGATGAGGACGCGGCCCTGCTGGGGTTTGAGCAGTCCGATGAGCGATTTCAGGAAGACGGTCTTTCCGGTTCCGGAAGGGCCGAGCATGACGCTCACCTCTCCGGCCGGCAATGTCAGCGTCACGTCCTGCCAGATGTTCTGCTTGCCAAAGGACATGGTCAGACCCTCAACGACTACTTCGATTCCCATCCCACCTCCAGCAAGCGTGTGTCGGGTGTGCGCCGCGGGCGCACGGTAAGTCGGTGCGGATCATCCGGACAAGAGCCGGGCACCGAAAACCTAGATCCGCTTCCGTGTTTGTCACGGCGGAGACAAAGCCGGGATCGGCTTTTGTCTCCGCCGAGACAGAGCGGGCCGCAGAGCCGTACCGACCTGCACCTCGACACCGCCCCGGGAACGCTACGGCCGAGTAACCTTCCACGGCAATACCGGATTCCGAGTTTTCCCGAGACGGGGCCGAACCCCGGCGAATTTGTCAGACGGGAGACAGTTCCACTTCTCGGTCTGTCACCGGAGAGAGCAGGAAGGGCGCTTTCAGCCAGGGGAACTGTCGAATTCGGGACACATCTCCCGGGCCCGGGTGATCGATCATAATTGTCGACTTTGCGCACCCCGGAACCAAGGGGATTACCGGCACCGCTCACCCGCCTGACAGGCAATACGACCACTTCAAAGAATCATGGGCTGCGCCATTGTTCAGCTAAGTTTCCCGCAAGTAACGTCAGGTTTCGCGGCCGAGAAATGTCGGGCCGTCGGCCGCTCGACCCCCACCGCGGCCACCCTCTGCCGGTCAATCCCCAAGGAGAGTCCCAGAGCCATGAAGAAGCAGATCAGAAACCTCGCCGTCGTCGCCGGAGCCGCCACGGCCGCCTTCGCCCTCGCCGCGGCCCCCGCCTCGGCGGTGCCCTCGACGGTCTGGACCGTCAACCCGACGCCGACCAGCTTCACCGCGGCCAACAGCGGCAACGTCGTCCTCAGCGTCAACGGCATCGCCATGACGTGTACGAAGTCGAACGCCTCGGGCTCCATGGCGAGCGCCACCGGCAACCCGGCGACCGTCGCCTCCATCAGCGCCATCGCCTTCGGCGCCACCGGCGCGCCCTGCACCAGCGTCCTGGGCAACGTGACCACCGTCGCGACCACCCCCTGGACCGTGGTGGCCCAGGACTACACCGCCGGCACCGGCGTCACCAAGGGCTACGTCGGCAACGTCGACGCCAAGGTGACCGTCGGCGCCTGTGTCTTCCGCGTGACGGGCAAGGCGTCCGGCACGTACACCAACTCGACGGGCGCCCTCGCCGTCAACAGCGTCGCCGGCGAGCTCACGGTCGTCTCGTCGACCAACTGCGGCTCCGCCGTCCCGGTCGGCGCCAAGCCGACCTTCAAGGGCACCTACCTCGTCAAGAAGGCGGGTACCACCACCATCCCGACGATCGTCGGCTCCAACCCGTAGGACGCAGGAACCCGCGTCCGTCCGGCCGGCGACCCCGGCCGGGCGGACGCGGGCCTGTCCGCACCCCGGACCGCCCTCACCCCCGCGCACGCACGCGCACGACCCGAGCGGAGCACCAGATGAGAGGCCAGCGAGCCGCCCTGCGACCCTCCCGCGCCCACGCGCGCGGCGCGGCGATCGCCGCCCTCGTGGCACTCGCCCCCCTCCTCCCCGCGGCCGCGGTGGCCCTGGGCTCCCACGAGGTCGACACCGAACTCCCCTATCTCTGCGCGTTCCCCTCGGGGCAGCAGCCCGCGACGGTACGGATCCGGGCGACCGTCCCCGAGCGGGCGGCCGTCGGCGAGGAGGTCCGGCCCACCGGGGTCAGCACGACGGTGGAACTCCCGGCCGCCGCCGACCTCGTCGCGCTGAAGGCCGCCACCGTACGGGCGGAGACCCTGCTCACGGTCGGCGCCGAACAGAACGGTCGACGCACCGACGTCACCTGGCGCGGAACGGCGCAACCCGTCGACGTACCCGCCGAAGGGCCGCTCCTCCTCACGACCACCGGCGACGTCCCCTCCCTGACGACGGACAGCACCGGCGAACTGGCCCTCACCGCCGAGGCCTTGAGCGTCGAGCTCGCCCCGAGCGCGGCCGACGGCGCGCCCACCACCCCCGCCTCGCTCTCCGTCACCTGCGTTCCCGGTCAGGACACGGAGGGCGGCCGGGTGCTCGCCAGGGTGCCGGTCGGCTCCGGCACGCCCGGCGGAGGGCCGGACTCACCCGCCACGCCCTCGGTCACCCCCTCCTCGGCGTCCCCCTCGTCCGCCTCCCCCTCCTCCCCCGTCCCGCCCTCCCCGGCGCCGCGACCGTCGTCCCCGACGGAGCGCGAGACGGCCGGCGGGACCAGCGGGGCACCGGAGGACCCCGAGGCCGGCAAGGGGGCGGACAGCGGGCCGAAGGTGGCCGCGGAGGAGACGCCCGGCGCCCCGGCGGGCCCACGGCCCGCACCGCCCTGCCGCAACGACAAGCCGACCCCCACGTCGCTGACCGCGTACATCACGGGCTACGCCAACGTGCGGAAACTGAACGGCGCCACGCTCGTCCCCGTGTCCTGCGTCCTGATCGAGCAAGGCATACCGGAGATCGAGTTCCGCCCGGACGGCAGCCTCCACCTGGTCCAGAAGTCGGACGCCGCCCTCTCCCACCAGGGGCGCAAGCAGTCCCCGCCCTTCCAGGCCACCTTCCTCACGTTCGACTTCATGCCGGCCACGGCGACGATGGTCCTGGAGCAGGCGGGTCCCATGACCGTCGAGTCGGACATCCTCCTCGTCTTCCCCGACAACATCGCGGAGACCTGGATCCGCGTCCCCCTCGTCCTGCGCGTCCTCGACGTCCGCGTCGACGGCACCCGCCTGGACGTCGGCCCCTCCTGCCGTACGGCGGCGCCCCTCAGCTCCCCGGAACCCGACCCCGCCACGTACCCCGGGGACCATCTGGTGCTCCTGGGCAAGGGACAGCTCCTCAACGGCACCGACGCCACCGGCTACGTCCTCACCAGTGGCGGCCCGCTCACCGGTGAGGTGACCGTCCCCGCCTTCACGGGCTGCGGCGCCGGCGGCGAGAACCTCGACCGGCTCCTCACCGCGTCCATCTCGGGCCCCGGCAACCACATCAAGCAGATCCAGGGCCAGACCTGCGCCGTGGGTGTGGAGGTGCCCACCGAGGGCCAGTGCACCGAGGACCGCCAGCCGTACGTCGTGCCCAAGCCCGAACGCTGAGCCGCCGCACCCCGCCCCACCCCCTTCCCCACCCGCTCATCCCCCGGCAACTCCCCTCGCCCCCCTCAACGGAAGGCACCGCCATGCCCGTCCTCTCCTCCCGCACCCGACTCGCCACGCTCTCCGCCCTCACCGCGCTCGGCGCCTTCGTCTCCGTGGGCACGGCGACCGCGGCCGCCCCGCAGATGAACGGCGCCTGGGGTCCCTTCCCCCGCTGCCCCGTCGACGCCCCCGCGATGCTCGCCGCGGACGGTCTGGAGACCTCGCCGCAGTGCGTCTCTTCGTCCTCCGCCAGCGGCTCCATCAAGCTGGGCAACACGACCGTGGTCACCGGCAGGACCGACCTCCAGATCGGCGTCGTCCAGAACCCCGACGGCACCAGCACGGTCGTCGCCCCCGCCGCCGGCTCGATCATCGCCGACTCCGCCACCGTCCCCGGCGGCCTGCTCGGCCTGATGTGTCCGAGCGACATCCCCTTCATCACCGAGATCTGCAAGCAGCTGTCGGACGCCAAGCTCAACAAGATCACAGCCACCGTGGAATCGATCGGCACCCCCTCGGACTTCGACCAGATCGCGGGCGTCCTCACCGACATGCCGATCGTCAACATCCCGGTCCGCATCCACCTGCAGAACCCGTTCCTCGGCAGCAACTGCTACATCGGCACCAAGTCCAAGCCGATCATGCTGCGACCCAGCAACCTCACGTCGCCGTCCTTCGCCGTCGAGCGCTTCAACGGCGACGGCTCCCCCAACGAGGAGGGCGACATGAGCCGCCTCAACATCCTCGGCTCCACCCAGGTCGACCGGACCTTCGCCGTCCCCGGCGCGAGCGGCTGCGGCCTCGGGCTGTTCGGCCTGATCGACGGCGCGGTCAACCTCAAGACCGGACTGCCGTCCGCCGCCGGGAAGAACAGCCTCACCCTCAACGACACGCAGACCTATCTGACCGGTCTCTACGCGCCCGGTCTCGTCGCCCCCGACGCCGGAAAGGTGCTGTCCCGGAACTGGCACTCCGCCGTCAAGTAACGGCCAACCAGCGGCGATTCCCGGCCTACTCGGCGACCTACGCCCTCCAGGGACGCCAACTCCTGCGCAAGTTGTGTACAGCACACAGCAGGTGTCCTAGCTTCGGCAGTCCACGTCGGTACGCGCCTGACGGCCCCCGCGGCGCCCGCCCCACCAGGTCGGGCGCCGTCGACCGTCACTCCCTCACCGGTCGCGCAGGAGAGCAAGGGATCGGTTCCATGCCCGCAATCGCACACTCACCGGCCACCGGTGAACCGCTCGACCCGCTCCCCAGGGAATTCGCCGACCTGATGCGGCCGGAGATCCCCGGACTCATCAAGGAGATAGGCGTGGAGGTCCAGCGGGCCTACCCCGTGTACGCCCATCTCTTCAACGGGCCCCACTCGGACGCGATCCGCCAGGGCGTGGAGCAGGCCCTGGCGGCGTTCGTGGAGCGGGTCGCGGCCCCCGGGACCAACTCCGCCCTCCGGGACGAACTCCTGCGCAAGTTCGGCCGGGTGGAGGCGTACGAGGGTCGTGACCTCGACACCCTGCAGGGCGCCTACCGCCTCGGCGCGCGCATCGCCCTGCGCCGGGCCAAGAGCATCGGGCGCACGTACAACCTCTCCCCCACCCTCATCCTGGCCTTCGCGGACGCCCTCTTCGCCTACGTCGAGGAGCTGGAGAACCTCTCCCGCGAGGGTTACGTCATGGTCCAGGCCCGCGGGACGTCCGACGTGGCGGCCCTGCGCAGACAGCTGCTCCACCTCGTCGTCGCCGGCCCGCCGCTGCCCCGGGCGACCATCGCCGAGCTGTGCCAGGAGGCCTCCTGGCAACTCCCCGCCGAGTGCACCCTGGTCGCCCTCCGTCCGCCGGTCGCCGAACTCGTCCAGGCCGGCCTCGACCGGGACGTGCTCGCCGACCTCGGCCTCCCCCAGCCGCATCTGCTCATCCCCGGCCCCCTCACCGCCGAGCGCCTCGCGATGCTCCGTTCCGCCCTGGCCGGGACGCCCGCCGTCGTCGGTCTGACCGTGCCGCCGGGGCAGGCCGCCCACTCCGTCCGCTGGGCGCGGCGCGTCCTCGAACTCATCGACGACGGCGTCGTGGCGGACGCTCCCCTCGTGCACTGCGAGGACCACCTGACAACGTTGTGGTTACTGGCCGATCCGGCTCTCACCGCCCAGCTCGCCCAGCGTGAACTGGCCCCGCTCGACGGTCTGTCCGGCACCCGGCGCGAGCGGCTGATCGAGACCCTGCGCGTCCATGTCTCCACGCGCGCCCCGGCCGAGCAGGTCGGCGAGATGCTGGGGGTGCACGCCCAGACGGTGCGCTACCGCCTGCGTAACCTGGACAACCACTTCGGGGACCGGCTCCTGGACCCCGACCGCCGCTTCGCCCTGGAAGCGGCACTCCGCGCGCTCCACCTCCGGGAGGCGAAGCGCACGGACTGAGAGCGGTTCCCGCCGGGTCGGGTCACTCGGGGTCGCGGTCGTAGACGGCCTTGGACCAGAAGTAGCCGAGTGCGGTGAGGGCGAGGCACCAGGCGACGGCGAGCCATCCGTTGTGGCCGATCCCGGTGCCGAGCAGCAGACCTCGCAGGGTCTCGATGACGGGGGTGAAGGGCTGGTACTCGGCGATGGGCTGGAACCAGCCCGGCATCGTGTCGGCCGGGATGAAGGCGCTGGAGATGAACGGCAGGAGGATCAGCGGCATGGCCATGTTGCTGGCCGCCTCCGGGTTCGGACTGGCCATGCCCATCCCGACCGCGATCCAGGTGAGCGCCAGGGCGAACAGCGCGAGCAGTCCGAACGCCGCCAGCCACTCCAGGGCCGTGGCGTCGCTGGACCGGAAGCCGATGGCCACGGCGACGACGCCGACGAGGACCAGGCTGGCGAGCACCTGGAGCACGCTGCCGACGACGTGCCCGATGAGCAGGGAGCCGCGGTGGATCGCCATCGTACGGAAGCGGGCGATGAGGCCCTCGTTCATGTCCATGGAGACGGCGATCGCGGCTCCGATCACGGTGCTGCCGATGGTCACCGTCAGTAGGCCCGGGACGATGTAGGCGATGTACTCGGAGCGGTCGGCGCCGCCGCCCCCGATGCCCGCGCTCATGACGTCTCCGAAGATGTAGACGAAGAGCAGCAGCAGGACGATCGGGGTGAGGAGCAGGTTGAGCGTCATGGACGGGTAGCGGCGGGCGTGGAGGAGGTTGCGGCGGAGCATCGTGGTGGTGTCGCGGGCGGCGAGGGCGAGGGTGCTCATCGGGTGGCCTCCTTGGGCGGGTTGTGCTGGGCGGGGACGGTGGCGGTGAGGGCGAAGAAGACGTCGTCGAGGTCGGGGGTGTGGACGGTGAGTTCGTCGGCTTCGATGTGGGCGGTGTCGAGTCGGTCGAGGATGGTGCGCAGGTTGCGCTGGCTGCCGTCGGAGGGGAGTTGGAGGGTGAGGTCGTCGTCGTGGCGGGTGGCGTCGTGGAGGGTGGTGGCGGCGCTGCGGTAGGTGGCGGGGGTGGTGAAGCGGAGGCGGACGTGGCCGCCGGGGACGAGGCGTTTGAGTTGTTCGGCGGTGCCTTCGGCGGCGATGGTGCCCTGGTGGAGGACGGCGATCCGGTCGGCGAGCTGGTCGGCTTCCTCGAGGTACTGGGTGGTGAGGAAGACGGTGACGCCGGTGGTGACGAGTTCGCGGATGATCTGCCACATGGTGTGGCGGGAGCGGGGGTCGAGGCCGGTGGTGGGTTCGTCGAGGAAGATGACGCGGGGGTCGCCGACGAGGGTCATGGCGATGTCGAGGCGTCGTTTCATGCCGCCGGAGTAGGTGGAGGCGGGTTTCCTCGCGGCGTCGGCGAGGTCGAAGCGGGCGAGGAGTTCGGCGGTGACGCGTCGGCCTTCGGCTTTGGGCAGGTGGTGCAGGTCGGCCATGAGGAGCATGTTCTCCTCGCCGGTGATCAGTCCGTCGACGGCGGAGAACTGCCCGGTGACGCCGATCGCGGCACGCACGGCCTGGGGGGCGGTGGCGAGGTCGTGGCCGGCGACCTGTGCCTGGCCGCCGTCGGCGGTGACGAGGGTGGAGAGGATCTTCACGACGGTGGTCTTGCCGGCACCGTTCGGACCCAGGAGGGCGAACACCGACCCGGCCGGGATGCGCAGGTCGATGCCGTCGAGGACGGTCTTGTCACCGTAGGACTTCCGCAGTCCGATGGCGGAGACGGCGGCCGGGGAGCCGTCCCCCGGGCCAGAGGCAGGCATGGGCATGACAGAAGAAGGCATGGAGCCCTCCGTTCGAAGGTGGGAGCGGGCGGGAGGACGGGCGGGTGGGGGCTGACGCTCAGGCCTTGGCGCGGCGAACGTCGATGTTGCCCCAGCGGGTACGGGCACGGATCCTGACGGTCTCCTCCGTGTCCTGCGGGGTGTCGGACGCGGCGAGCGTGTTGCGCACCTGCCCCCGGTCGGAGCTGACGTCGAGCCAGGCGGCGGTGCCCTCGCGGATGCCGACCTCGATGGAACCGTAGGACGTCTCCAACTGCACGGTGTCGCGGGCCACTTCGGCCACGCGGAGGGCGCCATGAGCGGTGGTGGCGGTGACCGCGGCCTCGGCGCGGCCGATCTCGATGTCACCGTTGGCCCCGCTCACCCTCAGGTCGCCGGTCGCGACGCCGACGGTCGTGGTGCCGTGCGAGTTCTTCAGGACGGCGGCGCCGTCGACGAGGCCGACGCGCAGCCTGCCGGAGCTGGTGGTGATCTCGGCCGCGCCGTAGACGCGGTCGACGACGATGGACCCGTGCGAGGCGTTCAGGTACAGCGGCCCGGTGGTGTCGAGGCGGACGTCCCCGGACGAGGTCTTCACATGGACCTCACCGAGCCGGCCCTCGCCGAGCACCTGGGCCCAGGCGCCGGTCACGTCCACGCGCGAGCCCGTGGGCAGCTCGACCGTCACGTCGACGACGCCGGTGCGGCCGAGGCCGAGCAGAGTGGACTTGGGCGTCCTGACGGTCAGTACGCCACCGGCGTACGCGATCTCGGTCCGCTCGGCCGCCCGCACGTCCTGGTCCTTCTTCGGGTCACGCGGCCGCACCTCGACGAGGGTGTCGACGCGGTCGCCGGCGGAGAACCGGATGGCGCCGCCTTCCACGTGGGCGGTGACGGAGATCGCTTCAGGGGTGTCGAAAGAAGGCATGGCAGTCCCGTCCTCTTGGGTCTTCGGGGCGTCCCCGCTGGTGGGACGTCGTGTGAGGTGAAGTGGCGCGGACCGGGTGCGGCTAGCGCACCCAGCCCGTGATGCTCTGGCCGATGGTCTGGGCCCGCTCGGTCGTACGCGGCCGGGTGCCGCCGTCGACCGCGGCCGACACGGCGCGCACCAGCCACGCGTTGACCGACAGGCCCTCACGGGCCGCGGCGTCCTCGGCACGGGCCTTGAGGTGGGCCGGCAGACGCAGGTTGACGCGGGCGGTGCCGCCCTCGTCGCCCTCGGCGGGAGCCGGGGCCGGGAGCGGTTCGGAAGGCGCGGCCGACTCCGCGTGGCCGCCGGCGTCGGCGGACGGCAGCGTCACCACGAAGTCGGGGTCGAGTCCACGCAGCCGTACGTCGACGGAACCGGGGGCGAGTTCGCGGGTGATCTCGTCCGTCGCGGCGGAGAGCACATGGAGCATGGTCAGCCGGGCCGCCGACTCCAGGGGCGCGGTGAGCCGCTCGGCCAGCGCGCGCGCTTCGTCCCCGCCGGCTTCGGCGGCCACCGCGAGTTCGCGGCGGAGGGTGTCGACATACGGGGTGAGGTCCATGACGCCATCATGGCACCGTAGTGGCGCCACACGCAAGCTCATGGCGCCACTTGGCACCACATGGCACCGGGGCGGCGCCACCGGCCCTCACAAGTCCTCGATCGCGGCGCGGCGGGGGCGAGCTCAAACCCGCGAATCACTCACCCCGGAGTGATCAGCCGACTACCGTACGGATATGCCGCGCTGCCTGCCGCGGCCACACGAGGAGGAATCCTGTGTCGTCGCCCTGTGACCCCGCGTACGCTCCCGCCGGCGATGTCGGTGCGGCCCTCATGATGATCGACTCCCAGCTCAAGGCCGTCTACGACGGAAGGACCGAGGCCGATCCCGAACAGCGGAAGCTGGTCGAACAGCTCACGACGTCCATGGGCCCCACCGGCGTCGACGACGTGCTGGACGGCGCGTGCACGATCATCTTCATGTTCATGAAGTGGCTGCGGATGGCCTACGAGGACCACGACAGGGACGTCATCGAGTACGTCGTGCCCAACCTCGTGGCCTCGATGCGCATGATGCCGAAGAGCATCCGCCCCGAGACCATCCCCACGATGGCGGGCCTCGTCGTCGCGGCGGGCACCGGCCTGAGCCCCAGCCTGTGGCGCCGGCAGTACGGCGACTGGACCACGGAGGAGATGAACCCCCTGGAGGCCACCGCCTTCCTGCTCGCGGAGCACATCAACCGGCTCACCGACGACCGCCAGTTCGCCACCCGTCTGATCACCGAGGCGCTGTCCCGGGCGGAGGAGAGCTGAGCCCACGGCCGGGGCCGGGCCGCCCGGGACTTCCCGGCGCGGCCCGGCCCCCTGCCCCCGTTCCCGGCTCGGAGGGAGCGGTCAGCCCACGTACTTGTCGGCCGCGTACAGGGCCTGGTCGAGGATGGCCAGGCCCTCTCGGGCCTCCTCGTCGGTGATGGTGCACGGGGGGACGACGTGGATGCGGTTGTAGTTGTACACCGGCCACATCCCGCCCTCCTTGCACGCGGCGACCACCTCGTCCACGGGACGGGCCAGTTCGCCGCCGGCGGCGTACGGGACGAGCATCTCGCGGGTCTCCCGGTCACGGACGAGCTCCACGGCCCAGAACACGCCGAGTCCGCGCACCTCGCCGACCGACGGGTGCCGGTCCGCGATCTCGCGCAGGCCCGGACCGATGACCTCCGCCCCGACCCGCGCGGCGTTCTCGTTGATGCCCTCCTCCCGCATCGCGGTGATGGTGGCAACCGCGGCCGCGCACGCCAGGGGGTGGCCGGAGTAGGTGAGGCCGCCGGGGTAGGGCATCTCACGGAAGGTCTCGTGCACGGCGTCGGAGAGGATGACCCCGCCGAGAGGCACGTAACCGGAGTTGACTCCCTTGGCGAAGGTGATCAGGTCCGGGGTGACGTCCCAGTGGTCGACGGCGAACCAGGCGCCCGTGCGGCCGAAGCCGGACATGACCTCGTCCGCGATGTAGAGGATCCCGTACCGGTCGCAGAGCGTCCGGACTCCGGCGAGGTAGCCCGGCGGGGGGACGAGGATCCCGGCGGTGCCGACGACCGTCTCCAGGACGATCGCCGCGATCGTGGACGGCCCCTCGAACGTGATGACCTGCTCGAGGTGGGCGAGGGCCCGCTCGCACTCCTCGGCCTCCGTGGTCGCGTGGAAGTGCGAGCGGTAGAGGTAGGGGCCGAAGAAGTGGGCGACGTTCCCCGACGTGCTGCCGGAGTTCTCGTTCGCCCAGCGGCGCGGGTCGCCGGTGAGGCTGATCGCGGTCGACGTCCCGCCGTGGTAGGAGCGGTACGCGGAGAGGACCTTCGGGCGTCCGGTGTGCAGGCGGGCCATGCGGACGGCGTGTTCGTTGGCCTCGGCCCCGCCGTTGGTGAAGAACACCCGGTTGAGGTCGCCCGGCGCGATCTCCGCTATCAGCCGGGCGGCCTCGCCGCGCCGGTCGTTGGCGAAGGTCGAGGCGATCATGCAGATCCGGTCGGCCTGGTCCTTGATGGCGGCGACGACCTTGGGGTGGGCGTGCCCGATGTTCAGGTTGATGAACTGCGAGGAGAAGTCGAGGTAGCGCCTGCCCTCGTAGTCCCAGAAGTGGCGGCCCTCTCCCCCGGCGACCGGTATCGGGTTCACGGCACCCTGCGCGGCCCAGGAATGGAACAGATGGGCCCGGTCGTCGGCGACGACGCGCGCGCCTGCCTCCGGGTCGGGCAGACCGGCGGGGACGGGGGCGGCGGAGCCGGATGCGGTGCTCGTCATGGGTACCTCGATCGGTGGTTGGGAGAACGATGTGCGAGAGGGGTCGGGGGGCGGGAGCCGGCGGTCGGCGGTCTGCGGCCGGCCGGGGAACAGGGATCTCTCCTTGCCGACGAAGTGGTGGATGTCGGCGTGGACCGCCGCCATCCGGCTGCGCGGCGGGGTCCCCTCGGCCTCGCGCAGCAGCGCGGCCTGGCGGCGCAGTACCGGCCCGGAGAAGGGCAGGTTCCCGCTGCTTCCGTACCGGACCGCGCCGTGGGCGTCGCGGCGCGGCACGATCGCGGAATGGGCGTGGACGCTGGCGCTGAACGGGATGTCGAGCCTGCCGTCACGGAAGGCCCGCTCGATCCCCTCGAAGAGGGCGTCGGCCGCGAGGACCGGCTCGACGAGTTCGGCCACCTCGCGCTCGATCCAGTGCTGTTCCTCCGCCACGCGGTCCTCGTCCACGCGGACGAAGTCCAGCAGGTCCGACGCTCCGAGGATCGCGGTGCGCAGTCCGGAGGCGTTCGCGGCGGCGTCGGGGATCCCCCGCGCCTCCTGCACCGTCTTGGTGATCACCTTGGTGGCGCCGCCGAGCCGGGCGGTCAGACCACCCAGCAGGATCAGCCCGCCCGCGAACTCGTGGGTGGTGGGGAACACGCCCATGAACTCGTGGAGGACGGGATACACCTCCACGTCGGGGCCGAGGTAGCGGCGGGCCAGGGTGCGCGTCGCCCGCAGGGCCGCGATGTCCTGGTGGGCCTCCCCGCTCTGGGGATAGGCGATCGACAGGCAGCGGACGCCTTCCGCGACGGCGGCGATCCCTTCCAGGAGCGTCATGGCGAGGCTCACCGACGGCGGGACGAGCACGGCGGTGAGCGTCCCGAAGAGCTCCCGGTCGACGACGACCCCGGAGCGGGCAAGCGCGCCGCACACGGCGTCGACCCGCTGCCACGCGCGCAGGGATCGGGCCAGCGGGACGTCCTTGGAGTAGGGCAGGTTGTAGCCGATGCCGCCGCCCTCGAACGAGGTGATGCCCGACGCCAGGGAGACGGCGAACAGTTCGCGCGGGTCGGGTGAACCGTGGCGCACCTCCAGGGGCACGCCCACCGTCTCGACGAGCTGCCGGCCCCGCAGCCACCCGTGGGTGACCAGCGGATAGCCGTTGAGTTCGGCCGGGTCGCGGAGCAGGACGTCACGGGCCGCGCGGAACTTCCGCAGCCGGGTGTGCGAGTCGATGGTGACGGACAGGATGTCCGGTCCCGCGCCCTCCAGTTCGCGCAGGAGCTCCCTCATCGGCGTGTGCCCGCCCACCCCGCAGCGTGGCTGCACGGCGGGGCGCCCCCGGGCCTCCGCGGCACGCAGCACGTCGACCACCCGCGGCAGGAGCGGAGAGGCGAGGTGGGCCAGGACGTCGGACCAGTCGGGCAGCGAGGCGGCGACGTCCGGGGCGAGTTCGAGTGCGTCGAGCTCAGTCATGCTGGAGTTCGGCCGCCTTGCCCGTGCTCCGCAGCCGGTCCAGCAGCAGCACGATCTCGTTGCCGTCGGTCAGGATGTGGTCGACCCCCAGGTCCCGGAGGCGCCGCAGGTCCGTGTCGGTCGTGCGGCTGCCGACGGACAGGTTGCCCCCGACGACGACGGGCGGGTGGAGCCGGCCCGCGGCCCGCAGTGCCGGCAGCTCGCGGAGGTCGTGGTGGGCGTGACCGTTGAGGCTGCCGATGAGCACGGCCTCGGCCTGCGGGTGTGCGTCCACCGCGTCGGCGAAGTCGCCGAGCGGGGTGCAGACGCCGAGGTTGACCACGATGAAGCCGTAGTCCCGCAGTTGGAGGGCGATGAGCTGGTTGGCGACGGCGTGGGCGTCGCTCTCGGCGACGCCGAGGACGACGAGGCGTTCGCCCCGGCCTGGCAGCGCGTGCATCGGCAGTTTCCTCTCGGATTCCGGTGTCCTTGGGACCCGTGGGTGGTCGGTCAGTCCTCGAACGCCATGAACAGCGCCCGGTGGTTGACCTCGGCGAGGCGTTCGGGGTCGAACTCCTCGGGATCGGCCGTCCGCAGCGAGTCGAGGACGTGGTCGATGGCCGGGACAAGACCCCACACCTCGTGGTACGGGGGCCAGCCGGGCGCTCCGCGGCGGTGGTCCTCCTCCCTCGCGAAGAGGTACGAGGCCCATTCCCGGCTCATGGGATGGCGGTGGTGGTAGTCGTGCACGACCGTGTCCCCGGTGAGGACCAGGTAGCGGGTGGGGAAGTGGACGAACAGCAGGCGGAACCACCAGCGCGCCCAGGCGGCGTGGCGCCGCAGCACGGGGAGCCGCCGCGAGGGCGCTGCCTCCCCGACGAAGATCGCGTTGGTGAGGCTCGCGAAGTACTCCCTGCCGCGGCGGGGGGCCTGGCCCGGTTGCGGGAAGCTGTGCTTCACACAGAGCCGGAAGACGTTGCTGATCTGGAAGAACAGGGTCATCGGCAGGACCCAGGCGACGAGGACCGGCACCCACAGGTCGAGCCGGGTGACGAGCGCGGCGAGGAGCGCGTACCCCAGGGTGGTGCCGACCCGCCAGGCGGGCGGGGCGTAGGTGTAGTACGAGCGGATCCGGGCGACCAGGAAGCGGGCGTGGAACCAGGGGGAGACGCAGGCGCCCAGCACCCTGCGCCACATCCGGCCGCGGCTCATGCCGGGCCGCAGCTTCAGTGTCACCAGGAAGGCCTGGACGGTCGGGTCCCGGGTCGTCATGTGGTGCAGGGCGTGGTGGTCGCCGACGTGCTCGGCGCTGTAGCGGTCGAAGTCCTGGATCACCAGCGCGGCGGCGATGAGCCGACCCACCAGTACGTCGCGCTGCCGTTTGCGCCACATGTTCTGGTGGGCGCACTGGTGGTAGATCATCATCCGCAGGTTGCGGGCGCCGTGCAGGGCCGCGGCCCAGCCGGGCACCAGCAGCACGAGGAGCGCGCCGCCTGCGGCGAGCCCGGTCGCGCCGAGGGCCACGCCGAGCACGCAGGAGACGAGGGCGTTCACCAGGTGCCGGGTGGGCGTGTGGCGGACGGGGCGCTGCCCCGCGTACGGCCGGCCGGTCAGCAGGGTGAGCGGCGCGGCGAACACTCGCGGCAGCACCTGCATGGATTCGCGTACGGGGTCCGGCTCGCCGGAGCCGGCCGCGGGCACCGTACGCGGGGCGTTCACCTCGGACATGGCCGGTCTCTCTCCACTGGTCTCTCCCGGGGCGTGCGGCGCGGTGTCACGCGTGCTCTCCGGTCCGCAGCTCCTCGGCGGCGGCGAGGAGGTCGTCCAGGACGTGGTCGAGCTGCTCCGGGGTGGTCTCCGGGTTGAGCAGCATCAGCTTCAGGTAGACGCGGCTGACGCCGTCCTCGCCGGTGAGGTGGGTGCGGGCGATGAGGGAGCGGCCCTGCTCCATGAGGCGGCGGCGCAGGCGCCCGTTGAACGCGTCGGCCTCCGCGTCGCCGCCCTGCGGCGGGAGGTGGCGGAAGAGCACCGAGGTGAGCGGCGGCTCGGCGAAGAGCTCCAGGCGGGCCTCGCGGTCGATCCGCTCCGCCGCGTACCGGGCGAGGTCGTGGCACGTGTCCACCATGGCCGCCATGGTCCTGGCGCCGAGGGTGCGCATGGTGACCGCGATCTTCAGCGCGTCGGACCGGCGGGTGGTCTGCAGGGAACTGCCCTGGAGGCCGATGAAGCCGGCGCAGGTGTCGTCGTCCGCGCTGAGACAGGTGGTGGGCTGGAGCCCGAAGGACAGCAGCGTCTCGGCCCGGCGGACCAGGAGCACGGCCGAGGACGCCGGGGACCAGCCGAACTTGTGCAGGTCGACCGTGATCGAGTCGGCCTCGGCCAGGCCGTCGAGGAGGCCACGGAGCCGGGGGGAGAAGAGGGCGCCGGCCCCGTACGCCGCGTCGGCGTGCAGCCAGACGCCGTGGCGGCGTGCGATGGCCGCGAGTTCCGGCAGCGGGTCGACGATGCCGAGGTCGGTGGAGCCCGCCACGGCGACCATGGCGACGGCGATCCTGTCGTCGGGCAGCTCCCGGAGGATGCGGTCGGCCTCCTCGGGGATCATCCGGCCGGCCTTGTCCACCGGCACGGTGACGATGTTCTCCTCGCCTATGCCGAGGAGGCGCACCGCCCGCTCGATGGAGAAGTGGACGCCGACGGGGCAGAGCACCACGGGCTGGCCGGCGCAGGCGCGCATGCCGCCGAGGAAGGGGTACTTGCCGGTCTTCTCCGCGAGGACGGTGTCGCGGGCCATGGTCATCGCCATGAGGTTGGACACGCTGCCGCCGGGCGTGAGGGTGCCTCCCGCCTCCTCGGGGTCGTAACCGGCCAGCTCTGCCAGCCGGGCGACGACCCAGCGGTCGAGCTCCAGGGCGAAGGGGCCGCTCTCCCAGGCGTGGAGGGACTGGTTGAGCACGGCGGCGACCAGTTCGGCGACGGCGGCGGCGTCGATCGGGGGCGGCTGCATACGGGCGAGGGCGGCCGGGTGGGTGAGGTCGGCGGACCACTGCGCGTACGGGCGGATCAGGTCGGACAGGACCGTCTCGGGAGCGCTGCCGTCCTCCGGGAGGAGGGGGCCGGTCAGTGCCTTCCGGGCGGCGGCTCTGGCGCCCTCGGGGCCGCCGGGCGCCACCGGTCCTGTGCGCTGTGCCGACACTTCCTGGAGGATGTCGAGGGCCGCGTTCATCAGGGTCCGGACGCTCTCCAGACCGGCGGCGGTACCTGCGGTCCGGAACTGGGGTCCGGGTGCGGACGTGGACACGAGGGGTCTCCTCTGCGATGGGGGTGTGCCGCGCTCGGGACGAGGACGGCGTACGGCGGTGTCGGAGCCGGGCGGGGCTCCCGCGCGGGCGGGGCGCCCGGGAGCGGTGGGGAGAACGGGGCGGGTCACGCGCTCTCGTCGACCGGCTCCCCGATCGGCTGGGCCGGGAAGTCCTTCAGGCGTGGCACGGGCGAGAAGACGATCCACAGCATCGCGGTCAGGAAGGCGAAGGCCGTCGCGTACAGGGTGCTGCGCAGGCCGATCGCGTCGCCGAGGAGTCCGCCGGCCAGGGCGCCGAGCGGCAGCGGTCCCCATGCGATGAACCGGCAGCCGGCGTTCACCCGGCCGAGGAGGCGGTCGGGGGTGATCGCCTGGCGCAGGCTCACGACGTGGATGGTGGACATCGTGGAGCCGATGCCGCAGCAGGCGAAGGCCGTCACGTACATCGCGTACGACAGCGGTCCCGTCCCGGGGGCCAGCGGGATGAGGAGCGGGGCCGCGCAGCACAGCGCCAGTTCGGCGACGACGGCACGGCCGAGGCCGAGCCGGTTCTTCAGCCAGGTCGCGGCGACCGCTCCCACCAGCGAGCCAATGGCGCCCACGCCCAGGACGAGGCCGATGGTGCCGGGGCTCATCCCCAGCTCCCTTGCCGCGTACAGCACGAAGACGGTCTGGAGGGACATCCAGCAGAAGTTGTAGGTGCCGGCTTCAAGGGCGATGGCCCGGATGGAGCCGTTGCGCAGCACCACGCGCAGTCCCTCGGCGATGCTCCGGGCGGTGGAGGTCTTCTCGGCGGGGACCTCCGGGGCGGGCTCCGGCTGCCGGATGGCGAGCAGGCTCGCCACGGAGACGGCGTACGAGAAGGCGTTGGCGAGCAGGGCGACCGGGGCCGTCAGCCAGCCGACGAGCAGACCGGCGAAGCCGGGTCCGCCGATCTGCGCCAGGGAGTTGCTGGCCTGGAGCTTGCTGTTGCCCTCCACCAGGTGCTCCCGCTTGATGAGCGAGGGCAGGTAGGACTGGTAGGAGACGTCGAACAGCACGGTCAGCACGCCGACGAGCAGCGCCGTCACGTACAGGTACTCGATCCTCAGCAGGTCCAGGTAGGCGCACAGCGGGACGCTTCCCACCAGCAGGCCCCGCCCGACGTTGCTCCAGATCATGAGGGGCTTGCGGCGGCGGCGGTCGACCCAGACCCCGATGAACAGGGTCGCCCCGAGGAAGGGGGCGAAGCCGGCCGCGTTGAGCAGTCCCAGCTGGGTCGACGACGCCTGGAACTGGTAGACCGCCGCCAGCGGGAGCGCCAGCTGGGTGATCTGGGCCCCCATCAGCGAGACGGACTCGCCGCCCCACAGCTTGAGGAACTCGCCGTCCCGCCACAGGCCGCCGGGTCGCCCGGCCTTCACGCCTCGCTCCCCGGTTCGTCGGTGACGTGGTAGCAGCAGCCGATCTGGGCCCCGTTGGACATGCTGACGATGCCGACCCGCGGGTCGGGCGTGCCGCGCACCAGCATGCCGGAGTAGGCGCCGCCGACCATGAGCACGCCGTAGGCGACGACCATGCGCTCGAAGCCGAGGCCGTCCTCGGCGAGGAAGCGTTCGGCGACGGGCAGGACCCGCTCCTGGACGACGAACGGTCCGCCGACCGCGCCCCTGATGTGCTTCTCCCATTCCTCCTGGGTGACGGACCAGCCCGGTATGACGCCGACCCCGCCGTACAGCAGGGTGGGCTTGAGCGCGAGGGAGTCCTTGTGCGCGAGGACGTACGGGAGCAGGTCGACGGTGTCGCCGTCGTGGTGCACGGGCTCGTCGCGCAGGAAGCGGGTCCAGGGCAGGATCCGTTCCACCAGGTCGAGTTCGTCGGCGGTGAAGGCGTCGCGGTTGCGCTCGTCGCTGAGCATGGCGAGGCTGCCCTTGTTGCCGTACAGCTCGCAGTCGAGGCCGGCGAACAGGAAGGTGTCCCCGGCGTGGAGCGCGTCGAGCAGGGGGTCGACCAGGTCGCGGCTGCGCTGCTCGTCGGCCATCTCCCCGGGCAGGAAGATCCGGTACACCACGTCCACCTTGCGTCCGTGGACGTGGGGGACGCCGTCGCGGTAGTCGAACTCGGCGAGGCTGCACACGACGGCGTCGAAGCCGTGGCGGAGCCAGTCGGGGACGACGAAGTCCAGCCACGGCTTGGTGTACGCGTATCCGTCGGGCCATTCGGTGAGGGCGAGGACCGGGCGTACGGGCAGTTCGAACCCCGCGTCGGCGGCCTCCGCGCGCAGCACGTCGGCGATGCGCCCGATGGGGTCGGGGTGGGTCAGGCGCTCCTGGTGGGCGAAGTCCTGGAACGCCCTGTTGCGGTCCGCCGGGCGGGAGAACTCGCCCATCTGCCAACCGCCGAGCGAGCTGCCGGTGTTGAGCTCCATCAGCTTGAAGCCGCCCGGCTCGCGGTACATGTCCGCCCGGGACATGGCGGGCATCCGGCGGCCCGCGCCCCGCATCACCAGGTCGACCTGGGTGTCGGTCATGCCGACGGCGCGGGCGAAGGCACGGCGGTCGCCGTCGAAGAGCCGGTCGGGGATGGTGGTCAGCAGCTCGAACAGGCCGTTGAGGTCGGCTTCGAGCCGGACGCGGTGCGAGGAGTCGAGGAACACCGGCCGGTTCAGGGCCTTGCCGCCGCCCGCCCCGTAGCTGTTCCAGTCGTTGCGCAGCTCCGGGACGACCATGTGCGCCGTCTCCCGCTCCGTCGCCAAATAGCGCCGGGTCACCGGGTTCTCCAGGAGCGCCCCGAGGCCGTCGAGGGGGGACCCGCCGAGGACCGGCAGGATCTCGGCCTCCGCCCGGTCGAGCGCGGTGGTGAGGGACGTCTCGTCGTCACCGGTCGCGATGACGGCGGCGGTCCGGGGGGTGAGCGCCCGCGGCGGCAGCAGCAGTGCGTCTCCCGGCGCGGCCAGCGGCACCACGTCGGTCACACCGGGGACCTCGTCCGCCCGTCCGAGGTCCAGGCGCTCCAGGACGCCGTCGTGCGGCGGGTACAGGAACCGCACCTCGGCGTAGCGGTCGTGCCGGGGGGTCAGGTCCGGGGTGCGGCCCGACGCCAGCGCCGCGCCGGCGAGCGTGAGGTCGATGCCGCGGGCCAGGGTGCCGACGTACGGGATGAGGTCGCCGCCGAGCCGGCCGTTGAGCTCGATGAGGCGGCAGCCGGAGGGGGTCAGGCGGATCTCGGTGTGGGTGAGGCCCCGGTCGACACCGAGGGCCCGGTGGGCCGCCCTGACGAGGGCGTCGACCTCGTCGGCCCACGGCTCGTGGCGCCAGGGGCCGACCAGGTGGCCGACCTCCTCGAAGGCCGGGTCGTAGCCGAGGCGCTTGTGGGCGACGAACACCGGTTCCGCCTCGCCGTCGACGACGCAGCTGTCCACGCTGATCTCCGGCCCGGTCAGGTACTCCTCGACCAGGACGCCCCGCTCCGTGCGGATGCCGGGGAAGGTGGTGTCCGCCACCCGGGCGTAGGCGTCGGCCAGTTCGGACGCGGCACGCACGAGCGTCACCCCCATGCTCCCGGCGAGGGAGCGGGGCTTGAGCACGACCGGGTAGCCGATCTCGGCCGCGGCGGCGGACGCCTCCTCGGCGCTGTCCACGAGACGGTGCCGTACGCCGGGCAGGCCGGCCCGGTCCAGCAGGGTCCTGGTGATGAACTTGTCCCGGCAGGCCTCGGCTGCCGCGGTGGAGAGGTGCGGCAGCCCGAGCTGCTCGGCTACCCGGGCCGTGGCGATCAGCGAGAGTTCGTCCCAGGTGAACAGACCGGCCGGGGAGCCGGTCCCGTCGGTCTCCTTCGCCTCCGCGTGCAGCTCCTCGACCGCCTCGCGCAGGGTCTCCGCCCGGGTGGTGTCGGCGATGCGGAAGGACGCGACGTAGGGCTTCTCCCAGGTGAGTTCCTGGGAGGTCACCAGCGAGATCTCGTATTCACGGGCCAGGGAGGCCATCGCGTACTCGCGGTAGGCCTTCAGTCGGCTGCCCACGACGACGAGTCGGGGTCGGCGCTCTTGCATCCGGGTTTCACACTTTCTGTCGTGGGGGGTTCAGCAGGGCCGGGGTCGGCAGCTCATGGCGAAGGACTCCGCGGTCTTGCGGATCGCCGCCTCCACCGAGCGGCTGGACGTTCCGCGGAAGCGGAACCGCGCGGCGACGTGTTCGTAGCCGCCCACGGCGGGCAGCACGTGGCCCGGCTCGGGCACCACCCGCGCGTACGGGCCGTCCTCGCCGTCTCCCGCGGCCCAGCTGACGGCCGTCACCTCGCACGGGGGCGGGACGGGGAGCGGCAACAGCAGCCAGCCGGCGGTCGTGTACCGGTCCGCGCCCGTCGTGTCCGGTGCGGACGCCGCTGACGGAACGGACGGAGCGGACGGAGCGGCGGGCTCCCGGTCGACCGCGGGCACGGTCGGCGGGCGCCCCAACTGGATGTCCGCGGCCGCGGACATGAGGTCGAGACCGTGCACCTCACGCCACACGAACGGTATCTCCCCTCCCCCGACCCGGGCCCCCGCCTCCAGGAAGACCGGCCGGGGCGAGCCGTCGGGGTCCCTGCCGAGGAACACCTCCAGGTGGAACACCCAGGGGCGCCCGTCGCCGAGCGCCTCGGCCGCCGCGGCGGTGAAGTCGGCCAGCGGTCCGAGGACTTCCGGATCGTCGACCTCGACCGATCCCAGGAAGCTGCCCTTGGTGAACTCCTCGCAGTTGTTCACGTAGCGCGAGACGCGCCAGGCGCCGAGCGTGCCGCCGGTCCAGAGTCCGTCGACGTGCAAGACGGGGTCGGCCACGAAGGACTGCACGATGCGCGGCTCGTGCCGGTCCGGCAGGAAGATCCCGGCGTGGGCGTCGAGTTCGTCCTCGGCGTGCAGCAGGAGCACGCCCCTGCTGGCCGTGCCGCGCCGTGGCTTGACCACCACCGGCCAGCCGTGGTGCCCGGCGAAGACCCGTACGTCCTCGGCGGTGTCGGCGTCGGCGTACTCGGGGACCCGTACACCTGCGGCGTCGACCAGACGGACCATGGTCAGCTTGTCGCGGAAGCGCTCCAGCTCCGCCGGGGTCTGCCCCGGCAGCCCGAAGGCGACGCGCAGCTCGGCCGCGGTGTCGAGGTCTCCCTCGTTGAGTGCCACCAGGCGGGTCACCGGACCGAACCGCTCGGCCAGCTCGGCGACCGCGGCCCGCGTCTCGACGGGGTCGTCGGTGGCGCGGACGATCCGCACCGCCGCCGCCTCCTCGGGGACCGAGGACCGGCCGAGGTCCGTCGTGACGTAGGTGACGCGGTGGGCCCGGTGGTCGAGGTAGGCGGCGTACCGGGCGTGCCGGTCCCGCCAGCGGTGCAGGACCACCACGTGCTGCGGACCCGTCCCGTCGCGTCCGCTCGTCCGCTCGCGTCCGTTCATCCTCGCGGCTCCTCGTCGGGCGCCGTGAGCCGGGCGTGGGCCACCATGATCTGCCCCAGCGCGATGCCCCCGTCGTTGGTGGGCACCTGCTGCTGGCAGTACGCGCGGAATCCGGCGCGCCGCAACTCCACCAGGCAGTTCACGAGCAGGAACTCGTTGAGGAAGACGCCGCCGGAGAGCACCACCTGGTCGAAGGCGCCCGTGCCCTCGGTCTCGTGGACGGCCCGGCAGCGGTCGACGACCATGTCGACGACACCCGAGTGGAAGCGCCTGCTGATCTCCGCGCGGTCCACGCCGTCGGCGAGGTCGCGGGCCAGGGCACGCACCACGGGCCTGGGGTCGATCTCGACGGTCTCCGTGGTGGTGCCGAGGGCGAAGCGGTAGCGCCGGTCCGGGGCCGTCATGGAGAGGTCCCGGGCGAGGAGGCCCTCCAGCTCGATCGGCCCCTGCGCCTCGTACTCGGCGTGGGTGGTGACGTCGAGCAGCGCGGCGACGCCGTCGAACAGCCGGCCCATGCTGGAGGCGAGCGGCGCGTTGATCCCGCGCCGGGCCATGGTGGCGAAGACGTGCAGCTGCTGCTCGTCCCACTGCCCGAGGACCGGGAAGGCGCTCACGGCGGCCTCCGGATCGCCCAGCGCGTCCAGGGCCAGGGCGAAGCCCGTCCTGACGGGTTCCTTCACCGCGCGGTCGCCGCCCAGCAGGGGAACGGTGCGCAGGTGCGCGACCCGGCGGGCCTCCCGGTAGCTCCCGAGGAGGAACTCACCGCCCCAGGTGGTGCCGTCCGGGCCGTAGCCGGCCCCGTCGAACACGACGCCGAGGGTGGGTCCGGTCAGCCGGTTCTCGGCCATGCAGGAGGCCATGTGCGCGTGGTGGTGCTGCACCTGGACGACCCGGTCGTAGCCCGCCCCCTCCTCCTTGAGAGCCAGCCGCGTCGCCCGGAACTGCGGGTGCAGGTCGACGGCCGCGTTCTGGGGCGTCAGCGCGTGCAGGGCGGCCAGATGGCGTGCCGTCTGCTGGTGGGACTCCCAGGTCTCGTCGTTCTTCAGGTCGCCGATGTGTTGGCTCAGGTAGACCCGGGTGCCCCGGGAGAGCGCCACGGTGGTCTTGAGCTCGGCGCCGAAGGCGACCATCGGGGCGAGCTCGACGCCGACCTCGACGGGGTAGGGGGCGTAGCCGCGGGCCCGGCGCAGGAAACTGACCAGGGGACCGTCCAGCTCCGGGTGGGCGGAGCACCGTACGAGCGAGTCGTCGACCCTGGTCTCGATGGCGCGGTCGTTGTACAGGATCAGGTCCGCGATGGCGAAGAGGTGCTCCAGCGCGTCCTCGTCGCGGTACGCGATCGGGTACCCGGAGATGTTCCCGCTGGTCATGACCAGCGTGTCCAGCCCCTCCTCGGCCAGCAGCAGGTGGTGCTGGGGGGCGGAGGGCAGCATCACGCCGATGTTCGGGTTGCGGGGTGCGATCGCCTCGAGCAGTCCGCCCCGCTTCTTGCGGACGAGCACGATGGGCCGCGAGGACGAGGCGAGCAGTTCCGCCTCGGCCGGTCCGATCTCGGCGAAGCCCGTCGCGGTCTCCAGGTCACGGGCCATGACGGCGAACGGTTTGGAGTCGCGGCGCTTGCCGGCCCTCAGGCCGCGTACGGCCGCCTCGTCGCGGGCGTCCACCGCCAGGTGGAAGCCGCCGACGCTCTTGACGGCGACGATCCTCCCCTCGCGCAGTGCCGCCACCGCGGCCGCCAGCGCCTCCTCGCCCTGGAGGGCGTGTCCCGCCGCGTCGGCCGACAGGAGCCGGGGGCCGCAGTCCCGGCAGGCGTTGGGCTGGGCGTGGTAGCGCCGGTCGAGCGGGTCGCCGTACTCGCCCGCGCAGGCGGCGCACATGGTGAAGTCGGACATGGTGGTCTGCGCCCGGTCGTACGGCAGCGCCTGCACGATCGAGTAACGCGGTCCGCAGTTGGTGCAGTTGATGAACGGGTAGCGGTACCTGCGGTCCGCCGGGTCGCGCAGTTCGGCGAGGCAGTCCGCGCACACGTGGCCGTCGGCGGGGACGATGGTGTTCTTGCTACCCGTGTGGACGCTGGTCCGGATGACGAACTCGGTCGGCGGGTCGGCCGGTACGGGCAGTTCCTCGACGTGCACTCCGGTGACCCGTGCCTGCGGCGGCGCCTGGTCGGTGAGTTCGGCCAGGAAGGCCTCCACGGCGGCGAGGGGGCCGGTGACCTCGGTGAGCACGCCCTCCGGGTCGTTGAGGACCCATCCCGTCAGACCGTGCGCGAGTGCCGCCTTGTAGACGAAGGGCCGGTATCCGACGCCCTGGACCACTCCGGTGACACGGGCGAGGCGGCGTACGGGCGTCGCGCCGGGGTCTCCGGCGGTCCCGCTCGCGGTCGTGGCGGAGTCACCCCGTGGAGGGCCTCCGCGCACGTCCTGTTCGGTGGCGGTCATGGGTCAGCAGAGCCGGGGGAGTTCGGCGCCGAGCAGTTCCTCGACCACGGAGTCGCGGCCTTCGGCGTCCCGCATCAGGACGAGTGCGCCGTCCTGCTCGGTGACCTCGCCGATGGCGACGGCGCCGGTTCCGTAGGTGTGGGCGCGCAGGGCGTCCAGGACCTTCTGCTCGGCGGAGGGGTCGACGAACAGGCAGACGCATCCCTCGTTCGCCGAGTGGATCGGGTCGATGCCCAGCATGTCCGTGGCCATGAGGGTCTCGAACTGGATCGGCAGCGCGTCCTTCTCGATGCGGATGGTGTGGTCGACCGCCTCCGCGTACTCGTGCAGGACCGCGGCGAGGCCTCCGCGGGTGACGTCGCGCACGGAGCGCACGTCGCCCTCGTCGACGGCGGCGAACAGTTCGTCGAGCATGCCGTTGATCGGGGCGCAGTCGCTCAGGACCCGCTGCTCGAAGCCCAGTCCCTCACGGATCGAGAGGAGGTGCACGGTGTGGTTGCCGATCGGGCCGCTGAGGATCACCCGGTCGCCAGGCCTGACGTTGCGCATCCTCAGCGGGGTCCGCTCGAACACCCCCACCCCGGCGGTGTTGAGGTAGATCTGGTCGGCTTCGCCCTTGCGGACGACCTTGGTGTCGCCGCAGACGATCTGGACGCCGGCCTCGCGGGCGGTCTCCCGGATCGAGGTGAGGACCTGCACGAGGCGGGCGATCGGCAGGCCCGTCTCCAGGATCATGCCGAGGGTGAGGTAGAGCGGCCTGGAGCCCACCACCGCAAGGTCGTTGACGGTTCCGCAGACCGCGATCTTGCCGATGTCCCCGTTGCCGAAGAAGGGCGGGTCGACCACGAACGAGTCGGTGGTCATGGCTATCTGCCCGGTGGTGATGGGCAGCATCGCGCTGTCCTCCATCTCGCCGATGTAGACATCGCCGAGAGTCTCCACGATCAGTGCGAGCAGTTCGTGGCTGAGCTGGGTGCCACTGCCGTGGTCCAGGACGACTTCACCGAGTTCGGTTGCCGGGGTGGTCATCGGGTTTCCCTTCGGGGCGTAGGGGGTGGGGTGTGTCCGCGCGGTGGAAGGGAGGTGTTACGGGAGGATCTTGACGACCTTGCGGGGCAGTTCGCCCTCGCTGTCCAGCGTGGCGAGGATCTCCTCGGAGTCCGCGACGGTGGCGCAGTAGCCGCTGAGCCACTCGAGGGACCGGTCGCGGGCCTCGGGGTCGCCGGACACCACGCAGTCGGAGGGGACCCAGATGTTGTAGCCGCGGAAGAAGGCGTCGGCGGCGGTCGTCTGGACGCAGATCTGCGTCTGCAGGCCGGTGACGAGGACGGTGTCCACACCGTCCTTCTGCAGCAGGTCGTGCAGCTCCGTCTCGTAGAAACCGCTGTCCTTGTTCTTCTCGACGACGGCGTCGGAGGGGTCGAGGAAGTCCTGCAGGATGGCCGCGCCCTCGCTGCCGCGCTGCAGCGGGAGGGTTCCGTCGAAGTCCCGCTCCACGTTGGGGTCGTCGGGCAGGTTCACCAGCTGGAGGTGGTAGATGCCGTGCCCACGACGGCGCATCTCCTCCAGGAAGTTGACGAAGCGGGGCTGCGCCTCGGCCATGGCGGCGGTCCGCTCGGGCGTCTTGTGGACGACGTCGTGCTGCAGGTCGTTGGTGAGTACAGCGATCTTGCCCATGCGATTCCCTCGTGTGGTTCGGAGCACGACTGAGCGCGGCCGGCGCGTCCCCGGGTGACGGAGGGCAGGCTGGCGCAGTCGATGAGTGCTGCTGGAGAATGGGGGGGTGACGCTCTTCCAAGAGCGTTCTGGACACTGCTGGTTGAGAGGGGCGGCCCTTCCCGGCGCAAAGTGTGGTCGGTCACGTGCGACCCGAGGCGGAGTGTCGGAGATCCTCAGGCGGGCCGAGATTTGCACACCCTCCATGAACCCGTCAACAACAACACGCATTTGGGGATTCTGTGAAGCTTTCGCGAGCGCCCCGATGTCGGCGTCACGGCGACGGACGAGGGCCGGATTCCGGGCCGGGCACCCGCGCGCACGGAGCGTCGTGAGGGCATCGCCCGTCGCCACCAAGGGGCTTGACCTGCGGGCCTGCGCCGCGTGATGATCTCGATCGGTTCGGCGCGCGTCGTGTCCGGCCCTCGTCCTCGCACCGTTCTGCCGCGCACTCGCCCGGGGGAAGCCCTCACCTACCACCGGAAAGCGTGTCCACGCTTGTTACCTGCTCCGAGCGAGTCGCCACCCACGATCTCCTCGGTCCCTGACTCCGTGTCGGTGCTCCATGGCTCCGCCAGGCTTCCGAGAACGATCGAGGGGCCGTTCCGGATTTCTCCGGAACGGCCCCTGATCCGCGACGTCGACCGGTCTCAACCTCTGTTCGGGTGGAGGGTGGCCTCACCGGTCAGACGGATGCCGACCCTCCGGCCGAGGCCGACGCCGAGCGGGCCGGGGGCGCGGACGTCGACCGTCCGGTCCAGACCGTCCACGGCGACGGTGACCATGGCGTCGTGACCGAAGAAGCGCACGTCGGTGACGACGCCTTCGGTCATGACACCTCCGGCGCCGAGGCCTTCGGCGTCGGAGGCGCCCGGCTCGGCGAGCCGGAGCTGCTCGGGCCGCAGGAGCACGAGACCCTCGCGCAGGCCCTCCGGAGCGGCGGCGAGGGGGACACGCCCGAGCGCGGTGGTGGCCGTGCCCCTGTCGGCCGTTCCGGGTACGAGTACGGCGTCCCCGACGAACGACGCCAGCCAGGGGTCGACGGGCCGGTGGTAGAGGTCCTCCGGGGTGGCGCACTGGGCGACGCGCCCCTCGCGGAGGACGGCGACGAGGTCGGCCGTGGAGAGCGCCTCCTGCTGGTCGTGGGTGACGAGCAGGCCGGTCGCGCCGCTCTCCCGCAGCACGGCACGGACCTCCGCCCGTACGGCTCCGCGTAGCCCGCTGTCGAGCGCGCTGAACGGCTCGTCGAGCAGCACGAGATGGGGCCGGGGGGCGAGCGCGCGGGCGAGGGCCACGCGCTGCTGCTGGCCGCCGGAGAGCTCGTGCGGCATGCGGTCGCCGTAGCCGGGCAGCCCCACCAGGTCCAGCATCTCCCCCACGCGGGCGCGCCGGATCGCCCGGTCGCGGTCCGTGATGCCGAAGGCGATGTTGCGGGCCACGCTCAGGTGCGGGAAGAGCGCGCCCTCCTGGGGCACGATCCCGATGCGCCGCCGCTCGGGCGCCAGGTGGACTCCGGGGCCGCCGAGGAGCCGGCCGGCCACGGTCACGGTGCCGGCGTCGGCCTTGAGGAAGCCGGCGATGACCCGCAGCAGGGTGGTCTTGCCGCAGCCGGAGGGGCCGAGGACCGCGGCGAGGGCGCCTCCGGGAACGGTGAGGTCGAGGCCGTCGAGGACGGGCCCCGCGGCGCCGCCGTACGCCTTGACGACCCCGCTGACCAGAAGGTCGTCCATGTCCTGATCGCTCATGTGCGGTGCCTTCCGAGGAGGTACGAGGGGACGGCGGCCAGCAGGATCAGCGCGGCGGCGTAGGGCGCGGCCGCCGCGAACGATCCGGTGCCGGTCTCGGTCCACAGCCGGGTCGCGAGCGTGTCCATGCCGGTGGGGCGCAGGAGCAGCGTGGCGGGGAGTTCCTTCATGCAGACCACGAAGGTGAGGGCGGCGCCGGCGGCGACACCGGGGGCGGCCAGCGGCAGGGTGACCTCGCGCAGTACGCCGAGGGGGGTGCGGCCGAGGGAGCGGGCGATGTCGTCCAGGACGGGCGGCGCCTGGAGGACGGCGGCGCGGGTGGCGGCGACCGCGACGGGCAGGAACAGCACCGCGTAGGCGCAGATGAGGAGCGGGGTCTCCTGGTAGAGGGGGCGCGCGTAGCGGACGGCGAAGAAGACCAGGGCGAGTGCGACGGTGATGCCCGGCACGGCGTGGCCCGCGTAGGCGGCCTGTTCGAGGAGGTGGGCGAGCCGGCCGCGGTGGCGGGCGGCGATGACGCCCACCGGCAGCGCGAGCAGAGTGGTGAGGGCGGCGCCTCCGGCGGCGACGCCCAGCGTGGTGAGGGCGGTGGTCGTCAGTGTGGCGGGGTCCCAGGTCGCGGAGGTGCCGACGGCGAGCCAGTACCCGAGGGTGGCGAGCGGGAAGACGACGGCGAGGGCCACGATGGCGCCGCACCAGCTCAGGGCGAGGGTCCGGAGCCGCCCGAGGGCGACGGGGACGGCCCGTCGGGCGGTGCCGGTGCCGGTGCGGGCGTAGTCGGCACGGCCGCGGGTGCGTGTCTCGGCGGTCACGAGCAGCACCGTCATCAGGACCAGGACGGCGCTCAGCGCGGCGGCCGGGGTGCGGTCGAAGCTGGCCCGGTAGGAGGTGTAGATGCCCCGGGTGAAGGTGTCGTACCGCATGAGGGAGACGGCACCGAAGTCGGAGAGCACGTACAGGGCGACGAGGAGTCCGCCGCCGGCCGCGGCGGGCCGCAGCTGGGGCAGGGTGACCCGCAGGAAGGTACGGAGGGGGCCGTGGCCGAGGGAGCGCGCCACCTCCTCGTGCCCGGGGTCGGTGCCGCGCAGCGCAGCGGCGACCGGCAGGTACACGTACGGGAAGCTCACCAGGGTGAGCGCGAGGGCGGAGCCGGTGAACCCGGCCAGCGAGGGCGCGGCGGACAGCCAGGCGAACGCGGTGACGTAACTCGGCACGGCCAGCGGCAGGGTGACGAGCACGGACCAGGCGCGGGCGCCGGGCAGCGCGGTGCGGACCGTGAGCCAGGCGAGCGGGACGCCGATCAGCAGGCAGGCGGCGACGACCGTGGCGGTCAGGCCGAGGCTGCGCAGGAGGAGTTCGCCGGTGCGGCCGTCGGCGACGACGTCCCAGGCGTAGGCGGGGCCGCGTTCGAGGGCGCGGACGGCGAGGTAGCCGAGCGGCAGGACGGCGAGGGCCGCGGCGAGGGCGGCGGGCACGATCAGTATCCAGGAGGGCCGGGAACCGGCACGCCTGCGCCCGGCGGGTGCGGGGGCACCTGCCGGGCGAAGGACGTCACCGGGCCGGACGGGGGTGTCCGGTGACGTCATGTCAGACGAGCCCGACGTCCTGGAGCATGGCCAGGGTCTGCTTGAGGGAGTCGAGCCTGCCGAGGTCGATCTTCGGCGGCTGGAGGGTCTCCAGCGGCGGCACGCCGTCGGCCGTCTTCACTCCGGCGGCCAGCGGGTACTCCTTGGTCTCCTGGGCGAAGTACTCCTGGGACTCGGCGGAGAGGAGGTAGTCGACGGCCTTCCGCGCGAACGCGGCCTGCTTCTCGTCCGCGCCCTTGAGGACGCCGACACCGGCGACGTTGACCAGGCCGCCCGGGTCGCCCTTGGGCAGGTAGTGGATCCGGGCCTTGAGCTTGTCCTCGCCCTTCTCGGCCGCCTGCTCGTACCAGTAGTAGTGGTTGAGCAGGCCGAGGGAGACCTCGCCCCGGTCGACGGCCTCGAGGACCTTGAGGTTGTTCTCGTACGCCTTGGGCTCGTTGGCCTTGAGGCCCGTGAGCCAGGTGCGGGCGGCGTCGTCGCCCTCGAGGACGCGCATGCCGGTGACGAACGCCTGGAAGGAGGCGTTGGTCGGGACGAAGCCGATCCTGCCCTTCCACTCCGGCTTCACCAGCTCGTGGACGCTGTTCGGCGGAGTGGGGACCTGGGCCGGGTCGTAGCCGAGGACGCGCACGCGGCCGCTGACGCCGGTCCAGTCGCCGGCCGAGCCGCGGTAGGCCCGTGCGACCTTGTCCAGGGTCGTCTGCGGGAGCGGCGCGAGGCGCTGCTCCTTGGAGAGCGCGCCGAGCGCGCCCGCGTCCTGGGAGAGGAAGAGTCCGGCCTCGGTCTTGTCGCCCTCCTCCAGGAGCTGCGCGGACAGCTCGGCGCTGTCGCCGTAGCGGACCTCGACGGTGGTGCCGAGGTGCTTCTCCAGCTTCTCGATGAGCGGCTTCACGAGGTTCTCGTTGCGCCCGGAGTAGATGACGAGCCCCGCGGGGTCGTCGCTTCCGCAGCCGGCGATCGGCAGGAGCAGGGCGGCCGCGGCGAGCGCGGTCAGGGTGCGGGCCAAGGGGCGGCGCATACGGGTGAGGCCTTCCTGCCGTCAGCTGTCAAGGAAACCTGTGAATACGGTATTAATAAGGTAAAGCTAACCTAAGGGTCAAGTCAGGATTCGGTAACGGCGGGGACGCGAATCGACATCCGGAGCCCCCACCCCCTCTTCCGCTAAGGCCAGGCTTACCTACGATGCGCCCGTGACGCTCCTCCCCGCCCCGCCCGTCGGCGGCCACGCCCTCCCGCTCGCCCGCGACCTCGCGCACCACGGCGACCGCACCGCCCTGGTGACCGCCGAGGGCGAGGTCTCGTACCGCGAGCTGTCCGAGCGGGTCGAGGAGACGGCACGACGCCTCGGCACCCACCGCCGACTTGTCCTGCTGCCCGGTGCCAACACCGCCGGCGCGCTCGTCGTCCACCTGGCCGCGCTGTCGGCCGGTCACCCGGTGCTGCTCGTGCCCGGCGACCACCCGGAGGCGGTGGCCGCGCTCACCGCCGCGTACGACCCGGACGTCGTGGTCCATCCGGAGGACGGCGACGTGTGGCGGATCGAGGAGCGGCGCACCGCCTCCGCGCACACCCTCCACCCCGACCTGGCGCTCCTGCTCAGCACCTCGGGCTCCACCGGCTCCCCCAAGCTGGTGCGGCTCTCGCACGAGAACCTCCAGGCCAACGCCGAGTCGATCGCCACGTACCTCGGCGTCCGCGACACCGACCGGGCCGCGACCACCCTGCCGATGCACTACTGCTACGGCCTGTCCGTGATCCACAGCCATCTGCTCCGCGGAGCCGGACTCGTCCTGACCGGCCTCTCGGTGGCCGACGCCTGCTTCTGGGACCTCTTCCGCACCGCCGGGGGCACCTCGCTGGCCGGGGTCCCGTACACCTTCGACCTCCTCGACCGCGTCGGCTTCGCCGACATGGACCTCCCGGACCTGCGGTACCTGACCCAGGCGGGCGGGCGCCTCGCGCCCGAACGCGTCACGTCGTACGCCGAGCTGGGCGCGCGGCGAGGCTGGGACCTCTTCGTCATGTACGGCCAGACCGAGGCGACCGCACGCATGGCGTACCTGCCGCCCGCCCTGGCCACCGAACACCCCCGTGCGATCGGGGTCCCCGTCCCCGGCGGCTCGTTCCATCTGGAGCCCGTGGAGGAAGCCCCCGGGGCCGGCGAGGTGGGGGAACTCGTCTACACGGGCCCGAACGTCATGCTCGGTTACGCCCACACCCCCGAGGACCTCGCCCTCGGCCGTACCGTCGACGTCCTGCGCACCGGCGACCTGGCCCGCCGCACCGAGCACGGCCTGTACGAGATCGTGGGCCGGCGCAGCCGCTTCCTGAAGATCCTCGGCCTGCGCATCGACCCCCAGCAGATCGAGGCCATGCTCGAACGACACGGTCTCGACGCCCTGTGCGCGGGCGACGACGAGGGCCTCGCCCTCGCCGTCGTCCGCCTGCCCGGGTGGGACGAACGCCGGATCCGACGACGCGTGGTGGACGAGTGCGGTCTGCCCGCCCGCGCCGTCCGGGTCCACCTGCTGCCCGAACTCCCCCGCCTGGCCACGGGCAAGCCCGACTACCAGGCCGTACGCGCCCTGGACCGCCCGGCCGACGCGCCCCCGCCCGGCGGGGACGGAACCCCGGAGGAGCTGTGCGGGCTCTACGCACGGATCCTGGACCGCCCCGACGTGACGCCCGACAGCTCCTTCGTCTCCCTCGGCGGCGACTCCCTCTCGTACGTCGAGATGTCACTCCACCTCGAACAGCGCCTCGGCCACCTGCCTCACGGCTGGCACACGACCCCGATCCGCGAGCTGGGCCGGGGCGCCAGGGCCGGCCGGGGCAGGCGCCCGTGGAGCCGGACGGTCGAGACCACGGTCGTCCTGCGCGCGATCGCCATCCTGTGCGTCGTCGGCTCGCACATCCGGCTCTTCGAGATCCGCGGCGGAGCCCATCTGCTGCTCGCCGTCGCGGGCTTCAACTTCGCCCGCTTCCTGCTCACCTCCGCCGGACGCCGGGAGCGGGTGGGGCGCACCGCACGCAGCATCGCGCGCATCGCCGTCCCCACCATGGCGTGGACCGCGTTCGCGCTCCTCATCAGCGACGACTACGACCTGTCCAACGTCCTGCTCCTCCACAACGCGCTGTGGCCCGAGGACATGGGCCCCGGCCTCCACCTCTGGTTCGTCGAAGCACTCGTCTACATCCTGCTCGTCCTCCTGGGCCTCCTCGCCCTCCCTCCGGTCCACCGCCTGGAGCGCCGCTTCCCGTACGGGCTGCCGCTCGCACTGGCCGCGCTCGGTCTCCTCACCCGCTACGAGCTGGTGGGCCTGCCCGCCCGCGCCCAGATAACCGACGCGGTCACGGTCTTCTGGCTCTTCGCCCTCGGCTGGGCGACCGCGCGGTCCCGCACCCTGCCGCAACGTCTCCTGGTGACGACCGCCGTCCTTGCCACGATCCCCGGGTTCTTCCCCGGCGAGCCGCGCCGTGAGCTGTTCGTCATGGCGGGCTTCGTCCTCCTGATCTGGTTCCCCACCCTGCCGAGCAGCCGTCGGCTCAACCGGCTCGCCGGTCTGCTCGCCGGCAGCTCGCTCGCCATCTACCTGACGCACTGGCAGGTCTACCCGGTCTTCGACGACCTCTCGAAGCACCTGGCGTTCGTCGTCTCCCTGGCCTTCGGGGTCGGCTACGCGACGGCCGTCACCTGGCTCGTCCAACGGCTGTCGGTTTTGCGCCCGGTGAAGGGGAGGGAACGCTTCGACGGGCAGGCCCGTCCCGACAGACACGAGGAACCTCGATGAGCGACGACCCCTGGAACACGATCCGCACCCTCGCCGCGCACTTCGCCCGGCTCGACTCCACCCGCGGCCTGACGCCGGAGGAGCAGTGGACCCTGCAGGTCCTGAAGATCACCGAGGAGGTCGGTGAAGCCGCCCAGGCCGTCATCGGCGCCCGGGCGACGAACCCCAGGAAAGGACTCAGCCACACCTGGGACCACGTGCAGGAGGAAGTCGCCGACTGCGTCATCACCGGGATGGTCACCCTGGCCCGGATGCGCCCCGACGACGCCGCGGACTTCTTCGCCGCCGTCCTCGCGGAGAAGGCCGCGAAGTTCCTGCCGGCGACCGACTGAGCGCCTCGGGGGCACCGGCCCGGCCTGGACGCACCTGGCGGGCCGGAAGGCCGGACGCCCCTGGGAAAACGGTTTTCCGTGGTTCCGTCAGAACGCGAAAACCGCGCCGTCCGCCGTGCGGGCCCGCAGTTCGCACGGGTTGCCGTAGGTCGCCGACCAGGTGACGCGCCGGCCCTGCCAGACGCCGTCACCGGTGATCGTGACCGGGTTCCACTCGCGCGTACAGGGGTTGCCATCCTCTGAGTCCGTCAGGCTCGTGAAGTCACCGTCCGCAGCCTCCAGTTCCGCGCAGGCCTCTTCCGGCGCGGGGTGGCTGCCGGACGGGGTCGGGGCGCAGGTCAGGGTGACCGCGCGGGTGACGGAGGCGGACGCCGGGTCCTCGCCCTCGCCGATGGTGAGGACGAGCGCCGACGGAGCGTAGAGGCTCGCGGGCGCCGCCTGGGCGGTGCCGGTGAAGGCGCTTCCGATGAGCGCGAGGCCGGTCGCGGTCGCGAACGCGGTGGCTCCGAGGGTGTGGAAGTAGCGCACGGGGGTGTCCCTTCGTGAGGTGACGGGGTGATGTGGGCCGATCGGCCGCACACCGGAGTCTTGTCGAGGCGGTGGGTGATCGCACACGTGGTCGCACCTTTCCGGCCGCGACGTCCGACGGGCCCCTACCGACTGGTCGTTCGGCCAGTTGGGAGGCGGTGCTCCGGTACTCCGCAGCGCCTCCCGGGGCGCGGACGCGCCGGACCGTCCAAGCTCGAACGATCCGCTGACCTGCGTCGTCGCCGGAAAGGTTCCGGATTGGACCGTTCCCACCCGCTCATGGACGTCCGGAACCGAGGGCCCCGGTTCGGTCCGGCCAGGCCCCGGTTCAGTCCGACCGGGCCCCGGCGGAGAGCATCAGCCCACCGGCCGGTCCGGGAGGCGGAAGCCGTCGAACAGGTCGTCCAGGCCGCGCAGGGCCAGCCGGTTCGGGGTGGCACGGACCGCGAGGTCGCGGGCCGCCACCGCGAGCGGGTGCCCGAGGGCGCCGAGGCGGCCGACCCGGCGGGCGCGGACACGCACGGCGTCGGTCCGGTCGAGGCGGGCGGCGGTGTACGCGGCGAGGGCTGCCGGGACGCCGTCCGAGCCGTCACCCCGGTCCCCTGCGGGCAGCAGGTGGGCGAGGACCACCGCGTCCTCGACGGCCTGGCAGCCACCCTGACCGAGGTTGGGGGCCATGGCGTGGGCGGCGTCGCCGAGCCAGGCGATCCGGCCGTGGTGCAGGCGCGGGAGCGGGGCGGCCAGCTCGTAGAGGTCGTGCCGGAGGACGTCGGCGGGGGCGAGGCGGTCGACGCGGTCCAGCAGGGCGGGAATCGGTTCGTGCCAGGAGCCGAAACGACGGCGGAGTTCGGCGCGGGGGTCGGCCGACCGGGTGCCGGCCGGGACGACCGCGGTGGCGTAGAGGTAGAACCGGCCGTCGGACAGCGGGGTGACGCCGAACCGCTCGCCCCGCCCCCAGGTCTCGCTCATGGCCTCGATCCCCAGGTCCGGGGCGCCCACGAGGGCCCGCCAGGCGGTCTCGCCCAGGTAGCGCGGACCCGGGTGGGCGGGGAAGTACGCGCGGCGCAGGGGGCTGTGGATCCCGTCGGCGGCGACGACCATCTCCGCGGGAAGGTCCGGGCCGGCCCGTGTGCGCAGGACCGGGCGGCCTTCGGCGTCGTCGACGGCGGTCACGGCGGTGCCGTAGCGGAGGGCCGCCGTCGGCAGGGCGGCGGCCAGAGCGGCGGCGAGGGACGGGCGCGGGACGGCGATCGGGGGCATCCCGTAGCGGGCCGTCAGATCGGCGGTACGGATCCGGGTGAGCCACCGGCCGTCGGAGCGGCGCACACCCATCGCGGCGGGTACGGCGCCGCCGGTGACCCGGGTGACGTCGACCCCGACGGTGTGGAGGGCACGCAGCGCGTTGGGGGCGAGACCGATACCGGCGCCGGTGACGGAGGGTTCGGCGGCGCTTTCGCAGACGGTGACGTGCCAGCCACGGCGGTGCAGCGCCACCGCGGCCGTGAGGCCGCCGATTCCGGCCCCGACCACGACCGCGTGACGACCCGGCATGGAGCCTCTTTCCCCTCGGTGCGGGCCCTCGCCGTCGCTGTGGAAGGGCACTTGGTCCCTGCGGGCCCGGCCACCACGCGACTGCCGCACGCGTACGGCACCGGCTGTCGCATCGTACGCACGGATCGCCGGTGACCGAGTGGGGGCGGTGTGATGTGCGTGCCGCCCCTGACGCGGGCGGGGCAGCGAGGCGTCGGTTACCTGTGCGTAACGCATAGGCGGAAGGTGACAGCGGTGACTGTCGGGGTCCGTGGGGGGCATGACAACGTCGTCCTTGTCACCGACCGGAGGGAGTGCGTTGTGAACAAGGGGTACGCGGTCTTCTGCGACGCCGACCGCCACTTCTACGACGCCCCCCACCGTCTGGTCTTCGCCGACGGAGCGGGCGACTCCCTCTACCCGGCCGCCGCGCTCCCCGTCCCCGAGGGCTGGACCCGCAACCGGACCGGCGACTGGCTCGCCCTGCGTCCCGTGGGCAGCGTCCTCCCGGCGCAGGGCTGGAAGATCCACGTCTCGGCCGGACTCGACAACGCGGAGACGGTCCTCGCCACGGTTCGCGACTACTGCCTGCGTCACGACGTGGCCTTCAAGTTCGTTCCGAGCCGCTACCTGCTGCACCAGCGCAACGCCAAGTACGCGGACCGCGCCGGAAGCGGCAAGTTCATCACGGTGTACCCGGCCGACGACGAGCAGTGCGAGCGGGTGGCCACCGACCTGGCGGGTCTGCTCGACGGCGAACCCGGCCCGTACATCCTCAGCGACCTGCGGTGGGGCCGGGGGCCCGTGCACCTGCGGTACGGCAGCTTCGTCCGCCGTCACTGCTACGACGAGCACGGGGAGCTGCGGCCGGCCGTCGAGGACGGCTCGGGCACCCTGGTACCCGACCGACGCGGTCCCGTCTTCCACGTGCCCGAGTGGGTGACGCCGCCGGCCTTCCTGCGCCCGCACCTCGACGCGAGGGCCGCGGTGACCGTCCAGGACATGCCGTACGAGATCGAGAAGGCCCTGCACTTCTCCAACGGCGGCGGGGTGTACGAGGCCCGGCACCGGCAGACCGGCAGACGGGTCGTGCTGAAGGAGGCGCGCCCGTACGCCGGGCTGGCCGCCGACGGGGCCGACGCCGTCACGCGGCTGCACCGCGAACGCAGCGCGCTGGAGCGGCTCTCGGGGCTCGCGTGCACTCCGGAGGTCCTCGACAGCTTCACCGTCGGCGACCACCACTTCCTGGTCCTCGAATTCGTGGAGGGCAAGCCGCTCAACACCTTCTTCGCCCGCAGGCATCCGCTGATGGAGGCCGATCCGTCCGCGGAACGGCTCGCCGAGTACACGGAGTGGGCCCTGCGCGTGCACGGCCTCGTCGAACAGGCCGTGGCCGCGGTGCACGCACGCGGAATCGTCTTCAACGACCTGCACCTCTTCAACATCATGCTGTCCGAGGACGAGTCCTCCGTGGTGCTGCTGGACTTCGAGGCGGCGCAGCCGGCCGCCGAGGGCGGCCGCCAGACCGTCGCCAACCCGGCCTTCGTCGCACCCGCCGACCGGCGCGGCGTCGACGTGGACCGCTACGCCCTCGCGTGCCTGCGGATCGCCCTGTTCGTCCCGCTCACCAGCCTGCTCGCCGTGGACCGGGCCAAGGCCGCGCACCTGGCGCAGGTGGCGGCGGCGCAGTTCCCGGTACCGCCGGAATTCCTGGACGAGGCGGTACGGGAGATCACCCGCGATCCGGCCGGAGCCCCGCCACCCGACGGTTCCTCCGCGTCCGGCGCACCGGTGTCCGGCGCGCCCGCGGCCGGCCGGCCGCCGGCCCGCGCCCGGTTCCTTCCCGAGGAACCCGGGAACTGGCCGCACAGCCGTGACTCGATGGTCGGCGCGATCCTCGCGTCGGCGACGCCCGACCGGGAGGATCGTTTCTTCCCCGGTGACATCGCGCAGTTCGCCACCGTCGGCGGCGGCCTGTCCTTCGGCTACGGCACCGCGGGAATCCTCCACGCCCTCCAGGAGAGCGGCGCCGAGCGATGTCCGGCGGCGGAGGCCGGACTCCTCCGGCACGCCAAGGAGCCCGAATCCGGCACCCCGCTCGGCTTCTACGACGGGCTGACCGGCATCGCCTGGACCCTCCAGCGGCTGGGCCACACGGCCTCCGCCCTCGAACTGGCCGAACTCGTCCTCGCCGAGGACCACGACGCCCTCGCCCCCGACCTGCACGGCGGAACGGCCGGCATCGGCCTGGCCCTGGACGCCCTGGCCGGCGCCACCGGCGAGACGGGCCTGCATGACGCGGCCCTGCGGTGCGCGGAACTGACGGCCCGTCCGCCGGTCGCGGCCTCCGGGGCTCCGGGGGCGGCGCCGGGCCGGACGCGGACCGGACTGCTGCACGGTGGGGCCGGCCGCGCGCTGCTGTTCGTACGGCTCTACGAACGCACCCGGGACACCGCCCTTCTCGACCTCGCCGCCGAAGCGCTCCACGACGACCTCTCCCGCTGTGTGCGCGGAATCTCCGGCACCCTCCAGGTCGACGAGGGCTGGCGCACGATGCCGTACCTCGGCGCCGGCAGCGTGGGCATCGGCATGGTGATCGACGACTTCCTCCTGCACCGCCGCGACGACGCCCTCGACCGGGCCCGTCACGAGATCGTGCGGGCGGCGCAGGCCACCTTCTACGCCCAGCCGGGACTCTTCCGCGGTGCCGCCGGGATGGTGCTCCACCTCGCCCGCACGAACGCCGGCGGACCCGGCACGACGCCCGCCGACGTACGCCGCCAGATCGGCTGCCTCACCTGGCACGCGATGTCCTACCGCGGCCGTCTCGCCTTCCCCGGCGAACAGATGATGCGGCTCTCCATGGACCTTTCCACCGGCACCGCGGGCGTCCTGCTGGCCCTCGCGGCGGCGCTGGGCGACCGCCCGGCCCACCTGCCGTTCCTCCCGCCGCTTCCGCGGCCCCAGAACCGGCCCCGTACCGGGGTCGTCCATGCACCACCGTCCCCACACGAAAGGAAACGATCATGAACCTGTTCGACCTGCAGTCGCTGGAGACCCCCAAGGACGAGGCCATCGGCGACGTCGAGACCGGCAGCCGCGCGAGCCTTCTGCTCTGCGGCGACAGCAGCCTCAGCGTGACGACCTGTAACTGACCCGGTCCGGCTCCGCGCACGGCCGCCGTTCAGGCCGTCGCGGAGCCACGGTGCCCCTGGAGCGTGTCTCCCGGGGCACCGGCCGTCGGGGGCCGATCGCGGGCGACCCGGCGGCGGGACCACACCCGCCAGGAGAAAGGGATCGGATGGCCCCGCCGACCGGTTCCGACCGACTGCTGCGCGGCGCCGTACGGCACACCGCGGGCACCACGGTCGCGCTGTTCGCCTGCTCGGTCGCCGGCGCGGCCTGCTCGCTCGCCGTCCCCGCCACGGCCGGCCGGACCCTCGACCTGCTGCTGCACCAACGCCCCGGCGCCGGAACCTGGTTGGTGTGCGTCGCCGTACTGCTCGCCGCGGAGGTCCTGCTGGAGACCGCTTCGGTCCTGCTGACCCAGCTCACCAACGCCCGCGCCACCGCCTGGATCCGCACCCGCGCGCTGACCGGACTGCTCCGTACCGCCCCCCACCGCGCCGCGGCCCACTCGGGCGGCGACGTCGCCGCCCGGCTGTGTGTCAACGCCTCGGACAGCGGCACCGCACCGGCGGCGCTCGCGACCTTCGTGTCCTCCGTACTCGCCCCGGCGGGCGCCCTCGTCGCGCTCGCCCTCATCGACCTCCGGCTCGCCCTCGTGTTCGTCGCCGGCCTGCCCCTGCTCCTGCTCCTGCTGCGCGCGTTCGCACACCAGTCGTCCGACACGGTCGGCCGCTACCAGCAGGCGCAGGGCGCCGTCGCCGCCCGGCTGGCCGAGGCGCTGCGAGGCGCGCGTACCATCGCCGCCGCCGACACGGTGCGCCGCGAGGAGGAGCGCGTCCTCGCCCCCCTGAAAGACATGGCACGGCACGGCACGCGCATGTGGGTCGTCCACGGCCGTGCCGTGGCCCGCAGCGGGGTGCTGCTCCCGCTGCTCACCACGGCCGTCGTGGCGGTGGCGGGGACCAGGCTGGCCTCGGGGGAGCTCAGCGTCGGCGAACTGCTGGCCGCCTCCCGGTACGCCGCCCTCGCCGCCGGCATCGGAGGCATCGCGGCACCGCTCGGCACACTGGTCCGGGCCCGCAGCGCCGGACGGCGTACCGCCGAACTGGCCGACCTCCCGGCGATGTCGCACGGCTCCGCCGTCCTGCCGGCCGACGGGACCGGCGGTCTGGAGCTGAGGGGAGTCGGGGTGGCGCGCGACGGCGTCCCGCTGCTCACGGACGTGACGCTCACGGTCGACGGCGGATCGACGGTCGCCGTCGTGGGCCGTTCGGGCGCCGGCAAGTCCACCCTGGCCGCCGTCGCCGGCCGGTTGACGGACCCCGACGCGGGACGCGTCCTCCTCGACGGTGTCGACCTGGCCGAGCTGCCCCACGCCGCACTGCGCGGGGCGACCGCCTACGCCTTCGCCCGGCCCGTCCTCGACGGCGGCCCCGCCGCCACGGTCGGCTCCGCCGTCGCCGCCGGGATCGGCCCCGGCCGGGGCCCCGCCACGACCGCCGAGATCGTGCGGGCGGCGACGGCGGCCGGGGCCGACGCCTTCATCCGTCTGCTGCCGCGCGGATACGACACCCCTCTGGACGAAGCGCCGTTCTCCGGTGGCGAGAGCCAACGCCTGGGCCTGGCACGGGCGTTCATCGGGGCGGGGCGCCTGATGATTCTCGACGACGCGATGTCCAGCCTCGACACGGCCACCGAGCGACAGGTGGAGCTCGCCCTCTCCACCCTTCCGCGTCCTTGCACCAAGGTGATCGTGGCCCACCGGGTGTCCACCGCGGCCCGTGCGGACCGGGTCGTCTGGCTGGAGGCGGGCCGGGTACGTCGGTACGCACCGCACCATCGGCTGTGGGAGGACCCGGACTACCGCGCCGTGTTCCTGGCGGAGGCGCCGACGCCCGCCGGTGGGGCGGGTACGGGCGCCGCCACGGAGGCCGCGGCGGCATCGGCCCCGCATCCGCCGTCGAAGCCCGCGGCGGTACCGGCGCCCGTGGCGCGACCGTCCCGTTCCGCAGACCGCTCCGCCCCCGAAGTCCTCGGGGCGGGCGAATGACGACGGAGGAGAAGACGGGCCCGGCCGCGGCCCGGGACACCCGGGCAGCCCTCCGCTCACCAGGGCCGGCCGCGGACCAACCCGGCACCACCCGGCGTCTCATGTCTCTCGCGAAGGTCTTTCTCGGACGCCGCACGGGCGTCCTGGTCAGACTGGGCGCGTGGTCGGCCGCCGAGTCCACGCAGACGTTCCTCGGCGGCTACTGCGTGGCCCGGTCCCTGGACGACGGCTTCCTGCGCGGCGCACCCGCGACCGGGCTGCTCTGGCTGGCCGGCGCCGCCGTGGCCATCCTCCTCGGCGCTCCGGTCGTCCGCGGGGTCTTCGCCCAACTCGCCCACCTCACCGAACCGTTGCGCGACCACCTCGTACGGCGGTCGGTGGAGCACGCGCTGCGCCGCGCCACCGCCGAACGCGGCACCGTGGACACGACCGCGGTGTCCCGGCTGACCAGCCAGACCGAGATCGCCCGGGACAGCTTCGCCGGACTGGTGCTCGCCGCCCGCTCCTTCGTCTTCGTCGCCGCGGGAGCCCTCGTCGGTCTGCTGTCCCTCGCGCCGCAGTTCCTGCTCGTCGTCCTCCCGCCGCTCGTGCTGGGCCTCGCCCTGTTCACCGCCTCGCTGCGGCCCATGGCAAAGGCCCAGCACCGCTACCTCGACGCGGACGAGGCCGTCGGACGGCGCGCCGAGATCACCTGCTCCGCCCTGCGCGACACCGTCGCCTGCGGCGCCCAGGAACCGACCGCCGCGCACAACCGCCACGCGATCGAGGAGGCCGCCGCCGCCCAGCGGGCCATGGCCCGCTGGGCGGCGGTGCGCACGCTCTCCGTGGCGACGGCGGGCCAGCTGCCGGTGCTCCTGCTGCTCGCCGCGACCCCGTGGCTGCGTCGTCAGGGCGTCACGACGGGCGCCCTGGTGGGCGCGCTCACCTACGTCCTCCAGGCGCTGCTCCCCGCCCTGCAGACGCTGATGACGGTCCTGGGCGCCGCGGGAGCACGCCTCTTCGTCATCCTCGACCGACTCACCCGGCCGCTGCCCGCGCCCGTTCCTCCCGCGGCCCCGCACGGCCAACTCTCCCGTACCGGCCGTGCGGCTGGGGCCCTCGAGCTGAGCCGGGTCCGGGCCGCGTACGGGCCCGGCACCCGCGCCGTCCTCGACGGTCTGGAACTGACAGTCGAGGACGGGGAGCACCTCGCCGTCGTCGGCCCGAGCGGCATCGGCAAGTCGACCCTGCTGCAGGTCGCGGCCGGATTGCTGACGCCCGACCAGGGGGACGTACGCCTCTCCGGCCGCCCCGTCGGACAGTGCACCCCGCCGGAGCTGGCGGCCCTGCGCGTGCTGATCCCGCAGGAGGCCTACGTCTTCACGGGCACCCTGCGGGACAACCTCCGGTACCTACGGCCCGACGCAGGCCGGTCCGACGTCGACGAGGCCGTCCGCGTCCTGGCCCTCGAACCGCTCGTCGAACGTCTCGGCGGACTCGACCGGCCGCTGACGCCGGAGACCCTGTCCCTCGGCGAGCGCCAGCTGATCGCCCTGGGGCGCGCACACCTCTCCCCCGCCCCGCTGCTGCTGCTCGACGAGGCGACCTGCCACCTGGATCCCGTCGCGGAGGCCACGGCCGAGCACGCCCTGCGCGCCCGGCCCGGGACCCTGGTCGTGGTGGCCCACCGGCTGTCGTCCGCTCTGCGCGCGGACCGCGTCCTCGTCCTCGACGGCACCCGGGCCCAGTACGGCACCCATGAGGACCTGCTCGCGTGCTCGGCGCTCTACCGCGACCTGGTGGGGCACTGGAACGACGTCCCGCGGTGAACGGAGGGCGTCACGCGACGGCGGTCAGGTCCATCCGGCGCCCTGGGCGATCCGGATGGCGTCCACCCGGTTCCGCGCGCCGACCTTGCGGATGACGCTCGCCATGTAGTTGCGGACGGTGCCTCGGGACAGATACAACGCCGCGGCGATCTCGGCGACCGGTGCTCCCTTCGCCGCCAGCGAGAGAACCGCCAGCTCACGCCGGGTCAGGGGCATCTCCGCGGCCTGGAGGAACCCGAGGGCGAGCGTGTCGTCGATGAAGCGCTCACCTGCGGCGACACAGTGCACCGCCTCCAGTAATCGGCTCTTCGAACCGTTCTTGTCGACGAATCCCGTCGCGCCCGCGGCGTAGGCCCGACGCAGTACGCCGGGCCGCTGCGCGGGGATCAGCGCCAGCAGCGGCGACCCATCCGGAGCGGCCGACGTCGCCGGTGCCGACGCGGTCGGGGACGCGGCCTCGGTGGGCGGCAGACATTCGGCATCGGCGACGTACACGTCCGACGCCGTCGTCTCGTGCGTCGGGCCCAGCGGCCAGTTCGGCAGCGAGGACACCACCGAGCACCCTCCCGACCGCAACAGGTCCACGAGCGCAGCACGTAGGAGCTGTGCTTCGTAGACCACCGTCACTCTGAGCATTCCCACCCCTTCGGTCCTCCGTCATGCCATGGGGGCCTGACGTGAGCAGCCACCCCACCCCTCTGCCCCTGCCACGGGAGAGAGAACGCGGCAGCGGGCGCACAGGGGGCGCACAACGGCGCGCTGGGGCCGGATCCGTTCCCTCGTTCCGACCGATCCGCAGGTTGCCGGGCTGCGCCGTCGAACGGAGCACATAAGGAATGTCCAGATCACATGCTCGCCCGTCGCCCGCCCAGGCGAGTTGGCTCCCGACTGGACCCCGGAAACGACCAAGGGGCCGTTTCAGATTGCTCTGAAACGGCCCCTGATCCAACGACTTCGAAAAGTCGGGACGACAGGATTTGAACCTGCGACCCCTTGACCCCCAGTCAAGTGCGCTACCAAGCTGCGCCACGTCCCGGTGCGCGTCTCCGCCGGGTTTCCCCCGCGTCGGCGTGCAGGGAAAACACTACCTCACTCCGGAGGGCGGGATGACGCACGGGCTGTCACCGGGTCCGTGGCGGCGGGGTCGGCGCCGCAGGTGGCCGCCAGGGCCCTCGCCTCGGCGAGGGTGGTGGCGGAGCCCGTGGCGTGGGCGAGGTCCAGACGGGCTCGGGCCTCCTCGTAGCGGGAGGGGGACGCCGCCAGGTGCTCGACGGCCCGGGTCAGGAGGCGGCGGGACTCCTCGGGCTCGGCGAAGAGGGCCAGGCAGCGGAGGGCTTCGCCCAGGACGGTCGGGGTGCCGAGGCGTTCGGCGCGGGCGTGCGCCTCGGTGGCGATGCGGGCGGCGCGGTCCGGATCCGTGGCGGCGAGGGCGCGGGCCAGGTCGAAGGGCCAGGGCGCCCAGAGGCCGTGGTGCCTGCCGCGGCCGGCCAGGGACTCCGCCGCCGCTTCGAGCGTGGCCACCGCCTCCTCGCTCCGGCCCTCGGCGAGCAGCAGCCGGCCGAGGACGCTGGGGCCGTCGGGCAGGACGATCGCGCCCGGCCAGGGCGGGCCGAAGGCGTAGCGGTCGGCGACGCTCCGCGCCTCGGCGGTACGGCCCCGGGCGACCAGGGTGTCGATGAGGAGGCAGGCGGTGTCCCAGTGGACGGGGAGCCCGGTGCCGACCCGGTCCGCGAGCCGGAGCCCTTCCTCCAGGTGGTGCTGCGCCCGGGGCAGGTCGCCGCGCCGTCGGTGGACCAGGCCGAGGAGGGTGTGGGCGAAGGCGAGGTGGGCGCCGCTCCAGCCGGAGATCTCGAAGGCCCGGACCGCTTCGCCGAACAGTGCCTCGGCCCGGTCGGGACGGTCGGAGAAGGCGTACGCGATGCCCGTGAGCGCCGGGATCTCGAAGCCCCAGGTGGTGTCGGTCCAGCCGAGTCCCCGGGCGGGTGCGCCGTCGACGAGGGTGCGGTCGCAGAGCCGTACGATCTCGTCGGCGGGTTCGCCCCGCATCATCCCGTCGAAGGCCCGTACGGCGACGAGGGCACGCTCGGAGTTGTCGGCGCAGGTGAAGTGCTCGGTGAGTTCGGCGAGGCGGCGGGAGCGGCCCTGCCCGTCCTCCTCGGCGGCCTGGAAGCCCTCGAACATGAAGTGCGCGGCCTGGAGGCGTCGGCGGCCGGTGCCGGGCGGGGTCCGGGTCGCCGCCGCGCCGGCGGTCCTGGCGGCCTCCTGGAGCTGGTTGTCGTGGGCGAGGGCCTGGGCGAGCCGGTGGGTCGCGTCGATGCGCAGTGCGTCGTCGAGGCCGGGCAGTTCGAGCGCGGACCGCAGGTGGCGGACGGTGGCGCCGGGTGCGGTGAGCAGGGACGCGCAGCCGAGTTCGTAGAGGACCCGGCGTACGTCTCCGCGCCCGGCGGTTCCGCGAGGGCGCGCCCCAGACAGCGGCGGGCGGCCTCGGGGGCTCCGACGGCGAGGTGCTCCACGGCGGCGGCCCGCAGTTGGCGGACGACGTCCTCGTCGTCGTCCGGGTGGACTTCGAGGAGGTGGCGCGAGACGGCGGCGGGGCCGAGGCCCGCCGAGGTGAGCGCCCAGGCGGCGCGCCCGTGCAGGGCGGTCCGGAAGGCGGGCGGCACGGATCCGTAGACGGCGGTCGCGATGAGCGGGTGCGCGAACTCCAGCCGGTCGGTGGAGGAGGGCGGCACCGCCTGCCTGGTCTGCACGATCCGGGCGTGGCGTAGCCGGTCGGTGTGTTCGGCGACCTCGGTCGGGGGCATGCCGGTGAGTTCCGCGAGGAGCTTCGGTGTGCTGTCGGAGTCGAGGACGGCGATGGCCCAGGCGAGGCGGGTGGGTCCGGGGCCGAGCGCTTCCAGACGGGAGACGAGGCCTCCGCCACGCGCGGCCGCGCCGAGGTCGCGGAGGAGCGCGGCCGATCCGGCGACGGGTTCCAGCATCCGGTCGCGGACCTTGGCGAGGAGTTCGACCGTCTCGTACGGGTTGCCGGAGGTCACGGTCCACAGTTCGTGGCAGAACGGTTCGTCCGCGTGCCCGCCGAGCACGTCACGGGCGAGTGCGGCGGTGGCGGTGGGCGTGAGGGCGTGCAGACCCAGGGTCAGGACGGCGCGGTCGCCGATGTCGGCGAGGGTGGCGGGCACGCCGGCGCCGTTCGGTTCCGTCTGCAGGGGGCGGTGGGCGAGGATGACGAGGGCGGGCAGCCGGCCCTCCCTCGGGATCCGCGTGAAGGTGTCGAGCCAGTCGAGGGATTCGGCGTCGGCCCACTGCGCGTCGTCCACGAGCAGCACCAGCGGCCGGTCCCGCAGCCGCTCGGCGAGCCGGTCCAGGAGCCTGGCGAGTCCGTCCCGTACACCCTGGGGGTCGGCGGGCGCCGCCGAGGGCGGCGGCGCGAGACCGAGCGCGGGCGCGAGGAGGTCGAAGTGGCCGCCGAAGAGGTGGCGGACCTCCTCGGCACCGAAGCCGTCGAGGGCGGGCTGGAGGAGCTGTCGGGCGAGGTGGAAGGGGACCGAGGTGAGGGTCTCGCCGCCTCGGGCGGTCAGGACGGTGCACCGGTCCTGGGCGGTGCGGCGTATCTCGGCCAGGAGCGCTGTCTTGCCGATTCCCGGCTCGCCCCGGTAGACGAGGATGCCGCCGCGCACGGGTCCGCCCGCCGTGGCCGCGGCGACGAGTTCGTCGACGGCGTGGACGGCGGCGGCGAGCTCGGGGCCGCGTTCGAGCAGCCCGTCGTTCCGTGCGGCGACGGAGGCTGCCGCACGGCCGGGACCTGCGGGGGTCTCGAAGGGCCTGACGGGCGGCGACTGTTCGGATTCCGACGGCACCGGTGACTCACTCCCCACACGAGCAACTGCCTTGATGTGACCCGCGTGACCCACGCGGACCAGCGACCCACTGGATCGTTGAGCCTAGCGGTCCTGATCGTCGGAAGGGCGACAATGAACGGGTGAAGCGGACAGCGAGTGACCGTGGGAGAGACCGTGATGACGAGGGGCGGGCCCGCAGCGCGCGTCCCCGGGACGGTCTCGGCCGGCCCCTGCCGTACGGGGAGGAGGGTGTGCCCCGGCAGCCGGAGGGCGTGGTGCGCGGGCCCGCCGAGACCCTGCGGGAGGCGCAGCGGCTGTTGGACGCCGGGATGCCCTTCCACGCGCACGAGGTCTTCGAGGACGCCTGGAAGTCCGGTCCGGAATCGGAGCGGGAGCTGTGGCAGGGCCTCGCGCAGCTCGCCGTGGGTCTGACGCACGCCGCCCGGGGCAACACGGCGGGCGGGGCGCGGTTGCTGCGCCGTGGCGCCGACCGCCTCGCGGGCGGGCCGGCCGGGAGCGCGTCGGCCGCCGGCGCGTACGGCATCGATGTCGGCGGGCTCGTGTCCTGGGCGCGGGAGCTGGCCGACCGTGCGGAGGCGGCGGAGGCGGCGGCGCTGGTGGCGGGGACCGGTGGCGCGGTGGTCGACGCGGTGGGTGAGGCACCCCGGTTGTGCCGGGGGACGACGTAGGGCGGTTACGTCCCGGCCGGGTCGAGGGCGCTTCGCAGCACCGCGGTGTGGGCGGCGGCCGGGTCCCTGGCCGCGGTGAGCAGGGTGACGGTCTGTCCGTTCGCGAGGTCCCGCAGCCGGTCGAGAGCGGCGGCGGCCTCGGGCGCGGCGAGTTCGGCCTCGTAACGGCGGCGGAACTCCTCGTACTCGCCGTCCGGTCCGTGGTACCAGTGGCGGAGTTCGGTCGAGGGGGTGAGGGCCTTGGGCCACTCGTCGATGCGGGCGTCGGTCTTGCCGAGCCCGCGCGGCCAGAGCCGGTCGACGAGCACCCGCACGCCGTCGTCGGGTGACGGGGCCTCGTAGACCCGGCGGACACGGACGTCATGGCGGTGCGCGGGCATGCTCCCAGCGTGCCGGACGGGCCGGGCGGTGTCGTGGCGGTGGGGGCCGACCGGGGGGGGGACGGGGAGCGTCCTCGGGCGTCAGGCCCCGGTGCGCAGGGCCGGGAGGAGGACGGCGTCGACGAAGCCGCGCATGCTCGACGCGTCGGTGAAGCGTTCCTCGAAGAGGCGCTCGACGCGGAGCATGCCCAGGAAGCAGGGCGCGACGAATCCGATCGCCGGGTTGTCGGCGTCGACCTCGCCCCGCTCGACGGCCCGCGCCACGACCGCGTCGATGGCCGCGACCTCGGGGGCGATGACGGTCTCGCGGAGTGCGGCGCGCAGGTCGGGGTGCTGGATGAAGGCCTGGGCGACGGCCTCCATGAGTTCGGCGTCGCGTTCGTGGTGGGACGCGGCGATACGGGCCGCCTCCCGCAGGTCCCCGGCCAGGGTGCCGGTGTCGATGCCGGCGAAGACGGTGCACCGGCGCTGGGCGAGCGCGGCGGTGACGAGCTGCGGTTTGGTGCCCCACTGGCGGTAGAGCGTGGCCTTGCCGCACTTGGTGCGGGCCGCGACGCCCTCCATGGTGACCGAGTCGTAGCCGCCTTCGCGCAGGAGGCAGAGCACGGCGTCGTACAACTCCGTCTCGCGCTCCGGCGTGATCTTGCTGCGGCGGGCTGCGGCGGTCGCGGCCTCTGTGGACATCGATCCCTCCCGGACACCTGGTCGTGCACATACGAGAGTAGGGGGTGCACAATCGAGACGCAACCGTATCGAGACGCTTGCGTCTCGATGAAATCGGATCTAGGCTCACTCCGTTTGTTGCCGATGGGACGGATTAGAGGGCCGCGCGATGGCTGCCGGGATACGCGGGATACGAGGACCACGTCCTGCAGGAACGGGGCTGACGCCCACCCCGGGCCCCTCCGGGCACGCCGGCGGAGGCGGCGACGGCAGCCCCGCACCGGCGGCGGAAGCGGACGGCGAGCGCTCCGGCGAGTCCGCCAGACCGCCCCTGCTGCGCGAGCTCGCCCTCGTGACCGCGCTCTTCCTCGTCTACAAGTGCGGCCGCCTCTTCGCCAACGGCCACGAGACCCGCGCCTTCCGGAACGCCGACCGCGTCTGGGACGCCGAGCGCGCGCTCCACCTCCCCGGCGAGGGAACGATCCAGCAGCTGTTCCTGCACGGTGAACCTCTGATCCGGGCGGCGAACACGTACTACGCGGCCGTCCACTTCCCCGCCACCCTCGCCTTCCTCGTCTGGCTCTACGCGCGCCGCCCCGCCCACTACGTGTGGTCGCGCCGCGTCCTCGCGCTCGTCACCGCCGCCGCGCTCGCGCTGCACCTGCTGATGCCGCTCGCCCCGCCCCGGATGCTCGCGGCCGGAGGACTCGTCGACACCGCGCGGATCTACGGACCCTCGGTGTACGGCGCGACGCCGGAGACGGACTCGATGGCGAACCAGTTCGCGGCCATGCCGTCGCTGCACTTCGGCTGGGCGCTCATGGTCGCGATCGGGCTCATCGCCGCCACCCGGTCCCGCCACCGGTTCCTGTGGCTGCTCCATCCGCTGGTCACCCTGCTCGTCATCGTCGGGACCGCCAACCACTACTGGGCCGACGCGCTCGCCGCCGCCGCGCTCCTCGGCGCGGCGCTGCTCGTCGTACGCGCCCCCGGCCGCCGAGCGGCCTCCCCGCCGCCCGTGCAGCACGCGCCCGGGACGGCCCCTCTCCCGGCAGGAGCGCTCCGTTGAACGCCGCCCTCGGCACCGTCATCGCGGTGCTGCTCTCCCTCGTCTCCGCCGCCGGATACGCGCTCGCCGCCGTCGCCCAGTCCCGGCTCGCCGCCGCCTCCCCCGTCCAGGGCGGGCCGGGGGCGCTGCGCTCGCTGCTCACCCACGGACCCTGGTGGTCCGCGGTCGGCCTCAACGCCGCCGGAGCCCTCGCCCACGTCGCCGCCCTGCACTACGGGCCGCTGACCCTGGTCCAGCCGCTCGGCGCGCTGACGCTGGTGGCGGCGCTGCCGCTGGGCGCGTACCACGCGCGACGGCGGGTGACCCGTACCGAATGGCGGGGCGCGCTGTGGACCCTGGCCGGGCTCGTCGGACTGGTCGCCATGACCGGGCCCGCGGCCCCCGGCGAGGCACTCAGCCTGCGCGAGTCCCTGGTCGTCGCCGGGGCGACCATGGCCCTGATCGCCGCGCTCGCCTCCAGCCGGTCGCACGGTCGCGAGGGCCGGGCGGGTGCCCGGGGCCGCAACGGGCTCGGGCACGCCACGGCCTCCGGCATCGCCTCCGGGGTCGCGTCCGCGCTCACCCAGACCCTGACGGCCGCGTTCGCGCGCGACCTGCCGGGCGGCGCCCCGGCCTGGTGGCAGACGGCCCTCCTCGCGCTCCTCATATCGGGCTTCGCAAGCGGTGGACTCCTGCTCTCGCAGGCCGCCTACCGGGGTGGTCTCGCCGCCCCGCTCGCCGTGGTCAACCTCTCCAATCCGGCGGCCGCCGCCGTGATCGGGGTGGCCCTGCTCGGCGAGACGTTCCGGGCGGGCGCCTGGGGCTGGCTCGTCGCGGCCGCCGCCTCCCTGGTCGCGGCCCGGGGCGTGGTCCTCCTGACGAAGGACGGCTCGGGGGGTGGACAGATGGCCGGACCGGAGGACGGCCCCTCTGCCGAGCCCGCCCCGGCGCCGGGGCCCGGCCCCACGCGCGCGCGTGAGGGCCGGCGGACCCGAACGGTACCGCCGCGCGCCATCGTGGGGTCCGACGCGGAAGCGGCCGTGGTCGTGACCCCGGCACACCCGGCACGCGCCCCCGGTCTGGCCCCCGCCGAGCCGTCCCCACGTCCGGCGCCGCCCAAGACCGAGCCGCTGCCCGCGACGGTCGGAGGCTGAGGACGCTCGTCCCGGCACAGGGGGCGGGGCCACCCCTCCCTAATTCGTCACCTTGACGACAAGGGAGAACACCCCCTATCGTCAATTTGACGACAAGGGGGTTCCTCTCATGGCAGACATCACCCGCCGCGCCGGCTGGCGCCACCTGCGCTCCGCGCCCACCGCGCACATCCGCCACCAGCGCCGCGGCCGGCTCGTGCACGACGGCGAGGGGCTGAGCTTCTGGTTCCGGCCGCTCACCGCCGCCCTCTCCGAGGTGCCGGTGAACGACCGCGAACTGGCGATGGCCTTCCACGCCCGTACCGCCGACTTCCAGGACGTGAGCGTCCAGTCCACCGTCACCTACCGGATCGGCGACCCGGCGGCCGCGGCCACCCGGCTCGACTTCTCCATCGACCCCGACACCGGCGCGTGGCGCGGCGCCCCGCTGGAGCAGATCGCCACCCTCCTCACCGAGACCGCCCAGCAGCACGCCCTCGACGTCCTCGCCCGTACCCTCCTCGCCGAGGCGCTCATGGACGGGGTGGCGGCGGTGCGGGACCGCGTGACGGCCGGACTGGCGGCCGAGCCCCGCCTCCCGTCCACCGGCATCGAGGTCGTCGCCGTCCGGGTGGTGGCCATCCGCCCCGAGCCCGAGGTCGAGCGCGCCCTGCGGACGCCCGCCCGGGAGCAGATCCAGCAGGAGGCCGACCGGGCCACGTACGAGCGGCGCGCCGTCGCCGTGGAGCGCGAACGCGCCATCGCGGAGAACGAGCTCGCCAGCAAGATCGAGCTGGCCCGGCAGGAGGAGCGGCTCGTCGAGCAGCGCGGCACCAACGCACGTCGCGAGGCCGAGGAGAACGCCGCCGCCGACGCGGTACGGGCCGAGGCCGAAGCCGTACGGAAGGTCCGTCTCGCCCGCGCCGAGGCCGAGGCGGCACGCGAGATCGGGGAGGCGCGCGCCGGCGCGCAGTCCGCGTGGCTGCGGGCGCACACCGAGGTCGACGCCGCAACTCTGCACGCGCTCGCCGTGACCCAAGCGGCCGAGAACCTGCCCCGGATCGAGCACCTGACGCTCTCGCCCGACGTCCTGACGGGGCTGCTCGCCAAGCTGGGCGAGGGCGGGGCGCGGCCGTGAGCCTGGCGCCGCGCGCGGTGCTCGTGCACCGGACCACGGAGTACGAGGAGCTGCTCGCCCGGCACGGTACGCACGGCCAGGCCGCGTTCTTCCTCGCCGCGCGCGGCCGTTCGGTCGACCCGGTGCGCGAGCGGCACGAGCGCAGCCACCGGGCGCTCGCCGAGGTGGCGGGCGCGGTGCCGCTGACGTGGCGGCAGACCCGGGTGGAGCGGGCCGACCTGGACCGGTTCCTGTTCGGTCCGGAGGACGTGGTCGTGGTGGTCGGACAGGACGGCCTGGTCGCCAACGCGGCCAAGTACCTGGACGGGCAGCCGGTCATCGGGATCGACGCCGACCCCGGGCGCAACGCCGGCGTCCTGGTCCGCCACCGCGCGGACCGGGCGCGGCGGCTGCTGCCGTACGCGGTGGGTGCCGGGGCGACGGTCGACGAGCTGACGATGGTGGAGGCCGTCACCGACGACACCCAGCGGCTGCTCGCCCTGAACGAGATCTACGTCGGCCCCCGCGGCCACCAGACGGCGCGCTACACCCTCGACCTGGACGCGACGGCGGTTCCGCCCGAACCGCAGGCCTCGTCGGGGGTGCTGGTCGGTACCGGCACGGGGGCCACGGGATGGCTGCGGTCGCTGTGGGAGCAGCGCTCCAGCGCGCTCGCGCTGCCGTCGCCGGTGGACGCCCGGCTCGCCTGGTTCGTCCGCGAGGCCTGGCCGTCGCCGACGACCGGTACGAGCCGGGTGGAGGGGCTCCTCGATCCGGGCCAGGGTCTGTGTCTCACGGTCGAGTCGGACCGCCTCGTCGCGTTCGGCGACGGCGTCGAATCGGACGCCCTCGATCTGACGTGGGGGCAGACCGTCCGTCTCTCGGTGGCCGGTCCGCGTCTGCGTCTCGTCCACTGAGGAATGCCGGGAATGTCCCCTCCGGGCCCGCGGCCGGAATCGATCGCCCGTCAACCGGGCCGGTCCCGCGCGACGCTAAGCTCACCGCGCTTTTGCCGGTGTTCCGGGTCGTCCGTGCGCCGCGGCCGATCCGCGCGATCCCCGCGGCCGGACATCCCGCCCCCGCCTGCCCCCGCCCGCCCCGGCCGTCGAAGGAATCCCCATGGTCTCCGTCTCCTCCGGCTCCTCCGGCTCGCTGTCCGTCTCCCCCGCCTCGGCCCGGGACTGGGAGCTTGTGCGTTCCTGGGCCGCCGAGGAGGGGTGGAATCCCGGTCTCTCCGACGCGCGGGCGTTCTTCGCGCAGGACCCCGGGGGGTTCTTCCTCGGGCGGATCGACGGGGAGCCGGTATCCGCCATTTCCGTCGTCACCTACGACGACGCGTACGCGTTCCTCGGCTTCTATCTGGTCCGTCCCGGACTCCGTGGTCTCGGTCACGGTCTCGCCACCTGGCGGGCGGCCCTCGCCCACGCGGGCGACCGGTCCGTCGGGCTCGACGGAGTGCCGGCGCAGCAGGACAACTACCGCCGCTCGGGCTTCTCCACGGCGTACCGCACGGCGCGGTACGTGGGCGAGGTCCCCGCCCCCGACCGTCCCGTGCCCGGTGTGGTGGCGGCCTGGCGGGTCGATCCGGCCGTCCTCGGCGCGTACGACGGCGGCTGCCACCACGCCGACCGGCCGCGTTTCCTCGCGGCCTGGCTGACCACGCCCGGTCACCGCGCCCTGGTGCGGGTCGTCGACGGGCGGGTGACGGGATACGGGGTGGTCCGCCCCGCGCAGGACGAGGCGCGCGTGGGGCCGCTGTTCGCCGACACCCCGGCCGACGCCGCCGCCCTGCTCGACGGGCTGGCCGCCGAGGCGCGGGACTTCGGTGCGGTCCGGATCGCGGTCGACATGCCGGAGTCGAACCCGGCGGCGGCGCGGCTCGCCGAGGAGCGGGGGCTGGAGCCGACGTTCGAGACGGCCAGGATGTACACGGGCCCGGTGCGGCCGGTGGCGCGCGAGCGTGTCTACGGTGTCACCACGCTCGAACTCGGCTAGTGCCTCTCGTCCGGATCAGTCCTCGCGAACCCGGCGTGATCCGAACGAGCGGCATGGGGACACGGCCCGGCCGGCGGACCCTCAGGCGTGATCCCAACGACAGGCCCGAGGGAGCCGGCCCGGCCGACGGACCCGTCCCCCCCACCCCGCGAGGGTCCCCGGGGACGGCCCGGCGGCGGAGAACCGGGGTGCGGGGGGAGCGGGACGCGCGCGGGGGCGGTGCCCGTCGCCCGTCCCCCTCACCGACCCCCCGCAGGCCCCTGAGGGGTGACAAGGGTTTTCCCCGTATCGGGTTCACCCTCCCGTTCCCTACTGTCCTCCGCACCGGCAGATATCATCCCCCGAACGCACCCTGACAGGTGCATGAGGAGGGTGGCGTCCGCCGGGGACGGCCTTGACCCGGGCCGTCGCGCCGGTGGCGGCGCACGGGCTCCCCAAGCCCAGGGACCGACGGACAGCGACCCCACTTCGCCCCGTGTGTCCCGCGCCGCCGCCACTGCTCCGCAGTTACGTCGTACTTGAAAGGGCCACACCTTGAACGGTTCCAGGCGGAGAGTCATATCCGTGGTCGCGAGCGCCGCCATCCTCGGCGCCGCTGCCACCACCTCCGGGGCGTTCGCCGCCGCCCCGGGCGCTGCCACCCCGAAGCCCGCGCCGGCTTCGCAGACGATGCGGGCGATCCCCAGCGCCCCGGTCGAGAAGGTCATCGTCACCTACAAGAGCCAGGCCGCCGAGGCCGGCTCCAACACCGCCGCGAAGAACGACACCGCCGAGAAGGCCGCGAAGACGGGCGAGAAGCTCTCCTTCGAGCGTCGCCTCGCCGGCGGCGGCGCCCTGGTCGACCTGGGTGACAGCGCCACCAAGCAGGACCTGACGGAGGTCATGGACGCGTTCCGCGCCGACCCCGCCGTCGCCTCCGTCGAGCCCGACATCCGCGCCTACGCGATGGCGGCCACGCCGAACGACACCGACTACGCCAAGCAGTGGGACCTCTTCGAGCCCACCGGCGGCATGAACGTTCCTGCAGCCTGGGACAAGACGACCGGTTCCGGCGTCACCGTCGCCGTCATCGACACCGGCTACGCCGCCCACTCGGACCTGGCGACCAACGTCGTCTCCGGTTACGACTTCATCTCGGCCTCCGCCGACGCCCGCGACGGCAACGGCCGCGACGCGGACGCCAAGGACGAGGGCGACTGGAACGCCACCGACAACGAGTGCGGCACCGGCTCCAAGGCCTCCAACTCCTCCTGGCACGGCACCCACGTGGCCGGCACCATCGGCGCCGTCACCAACAACGCCAAGGGCATCGCGGGCATCGCGTACAACGCGAAGATCCAGCCCGTGCGGGTGCTCGGCAAGTGCGGCGGCTCGTCCTCCGACATCGCCGACGCCATCACCTGGGCCTCCGGCGGCACCGTGCCCGGCGTCCCGGCCAACGCGAACCCGGCGAAGGTCATCAACCTGAGCCTGGGCGGCGCCAGCGCCACCTGCCCGAGCGTCTACCAGACCGCGATCAACGGCGCCGTCCAGCGCGGTGCCACCGTCGTCGTCGCCGCGGGCAACAGCAACGCCAACGCCAGCGGCTTCACCCCCGCGAACTGCTCGAACGTCATCAACGTGGCGTCGACCAGCCGTGAGGGCAACCGGTCGTACTACTCCAACTACGGCACGATCATCGACGTCTCCGCGCCCGGTGGCGAGACCCGCCGCTCCACCGACACGCCCGGCACCGTCACCACCCCCGAGAACGGCATCTACTCCACGCTGAACTCGGGCACGACGACCCCGTCGACCGAGAACTACAAGCCCTACCAGGGCACCTCGATGGCCGCGCCGCACATCGCCGGCCTCGCCGCCCTGCTGAAGTCGGCCAAGAGCACCCTCACCCCGGCCGAGATCGAGTCCGCGATCAAGTCCAACGCCCGCCCGCTGCCCGGAACCTGCACCGGCGGCTGCGGCACCGGCATCGCGGACGCCACGAAGACCGTGAACGCGGTCACGGGCACCCCGCCGACCGGCTCCGTGTTCACTAACGACACGGACGTCACGATCGCCGACAACACCACCGTGTCGTCCTCGATCGCCGTCACCGGCCGCACCGGCAACGCCCCCGCCGCCCTCAAGGTCGGCGTGGACATCAAGCACACCTGGCGCGGGGACCTGGTCATCGACCTGGTCGCCCCCGACGGCACGGTGCGCAACCTCAAGGCCTCCTCCTCCTCGGACAGCGCCGACAACGTCCTGACCACGTACACGGTCGACGCGTCGAGCGAGGTCGCCAACGGCACCTGGAAGCTCCAGGTCCGCGATGTGGCCTCGGGTGACACCGGCTACATCAACTCGTGGAGCCTCACCTTCTAAGGCACCACCGCTCCACCACAGACCCACCCCCCACAACAGCATCACTGCTGGTCAGCGGCGCGCTCGTGGTCTACACCACGGGCGCGTCCTGGCGTCCGGCCGCACCGCTCCGCCGGGGTGCCCTGTCCGTATGCCGGACAAGGGGCCTGGACTCCGCCCGATGGCTCCGTATTCTCTGCCCACGGGGCTCTTGGGCCGGGGGCCCGGAGCGGCGGAGGTGGTGGACAGTGACGACAGCCCCGTATGCCGCCCTGCGCGCTGCGGGCGCGGGGGCACCCCTGGCGCCGGTGGGCCGCGAGGAACTCCTCTGCCGGCTGGAACGCGCCCTGCACACCCGGGGCCGCGCCCTGCTCACCGGACCCGCCGGTGTCGGCAAGACCGAACTGGCGCTCGCCGAGGCCGGCCGCGCCGAGGCGCGCGGCGAGACCGTGCTGTGGCTGGCGACCCTGCCGTCCGACCGCGAGATACCGGGCGCCTCCGCCGCCGCGCTCGTGGCCTCGGTGGCGGCCACGGTGGCCTGGCCGGACCTCGGCATCAGCCGGCCCGAGGCGGCCTGCTGGGTCTTCGACGAACTGCCCGGCCCCCAGCGCACCGCCGTCGCCATGCTCTGCCGCGAGGCACCGCTCGACGCGGGCGGCTGGGACCCGATCGCACTCCGCCTCGGCATCGCCCAGATCCTGCGCACGCTCACCGGCCGCGGCCCCGTCCTCCTCGTCGTCGACGGCGTGCAGCACGTCGACGCGGACAGCGCGGACCTGCTGCGGTTCGCCTTCCACCTGGCACCGCCCGCACTGCGCGTGGTCGCCGTCGAGACCCCGGAACCGTATGGCGAGGCCAAGGAACCCCACCGCCCCGAGGACCCCCACGCCACCCACCTCTGGGTGCCGTCCGAGGCGGACGTGCTGCTCGTCCCCCCGCTGCAGGCCGACGAGATCGCCGAGCTCCTCATCCACCACCGGCTCCCCTCCCGGATGGCCGGCCGCATCCACCGCGCCAGCGGCGGCAACCCCCGGCTCGCCCTCGCCGTGGGCCGCTCGCTCGCCGACGCGCGGACCCCCGTGCACCACGCGGAGGCGCTGACGCTCTCCGGGCGGGCCCGCGATCTCGCCCGTCAGCTCCTCGGCGCCGCACCCCTCGCCGTACGCGAGACGCTGCTGCTCGCCGCCCTGGCCCTGCGCCCCTCGTCCACGCTGGTACGGCGGGCCGGGCGGCCCAACGCCGAGGCGGACCTCGCGGCGGCCGAACGGGCCGGACTCGTGTCGCTCGCCGAGGACGGCTCGGTCACCTTCACCGCGGGTCTGCTGCCCTCCACCCTGGTGCACGACGCCTGCTGGGCCGAGCGCAGCGCCGGGCACGCGGCGCTCGCCGAGGTCGTGGACGACACCGTCGAAGCGGTACGCCACCGGGCGCTCGCCACCGACAGTCCCGACGAGGACCTCGCCGCCGAGGTCGCGGCCGCCGCCGATCTGGCCCGGAGGCGCGGGAACAGCGCCCTCGCCGCCGAACTCGCCCTGCTCGCCGCCGAGTCGACGCCCGGCCGACACGGCACACGGCGGATCGCGCGGCTCGTCGACGCCGCCGAGGAGGCCGCCCGCGCCGCCCGCGCCGACCTCGCGATGCGGGCCGCCACCGACCTGCTCGCCCGCGACGCGGCTCCCTCCGACCGGGTCAGGGCGCGGCTCGCCGTACTCGACACGGCGGGCCAGGGTCTGACCGGTCTCGACGAGATGTACGTCCACGCCATGGAGGACTCCGAGGGGGACACCGCGCTGCGGGCGGCCGTCCAGCTCCGGCTCGCCGTCAAGTACGTCCTGGCGGACGGCGATCCGCAGCGCTCCCGTGCGGCCGCCGTCGAATCGGCCGCGCTCGCCGCCTCCATGGGCGATCCGCGTACGGCCGCGCAGGCCCTGACCGTACAGGCGCGGATGGAACGGGCCCTGGGGTCCCCGGACGCGGAGGCGGTGCTCGCGCAGGCACGTGGCCTGGAGCTGGCCGAGCGCCCGCTCGGGATCCGCAACGCGGCCCAGATCCTGACGATCCGTCACGCCCTTTTCGACGACCGGCTCACGGACGCCCGCGACGAGCTGAACGCGCTCCTCCCCCTGGTGCAGCGGCGCGGCTCGGTGGAGGACGCCATCGAGCTGTTCGCCACGCTCGCCGCGATCGAGTCCCGCAGGGGCGCCTGCCCCGCGGCCCTCGCGCACGCGGGGCAGGCCCTCGCGCTGACCCTGGAGGCGGGCCTCTCCCCCGGACCCGCCTGGTACACCCTCGCGCTCGCCGAGACGGCCGGCGGCAGCTTCGCCCGGGCGGCGAGCTACGCGCGGCGCAGCATCCAGGCCTCGGAGGAGGAGGGCGACCGGGTCTTCCTCTCCCGCAGCCGGTACGCGCTCGGCCGGGTCCAGCTGATCAACGGGGACGTCGCCGCCGCCCTGGAGACACTGCGGCGCGTCCAGGCCGACGAGCGCGCCCAGTCGACCGTGGACCCCTCCATGCTGCGCTGGCACGAGGAGCTCGCCGAGGCGCTGCTCGCCCAGGACTCCGGCGACGAGGCGCTCGCGGTGCTCGACGAGGTACGGCCGGTGGCCGCCCGGCTCGGACGCTCCACGGTCCTCCTCGGCTGTGACCGGGCGTACGCCCTGTGGCTCGCGGCCGAGGGCCGGACGGACGAGGCGGTGGAACTGCTCACCCGCACGGCCGAGGCCTTCGGGCGGGCAGGGCTGCCCCTTGAGCGGGGCCGGGCCCTGATCGCGCTCGCCCGGGTGGAGCGCCGAAGACGTCGCCGGTCGGCGGCGCAGAACGCGCTGCACACGGCGGCGTCGGTGTTCGAACGGGCCGGGGCGGCTCCCTGGCTGGCCCTGGCGAGCGAGACCCCGGCGGGCCCGGCGGGCGAGACCTCCGGCGGCGGCTCCGGGGGCGAAGAGGCTCCGGCGGCGCTCTCCACGCTGACGGAGGCGGAACTGCGCCTGGCCCGCCTGGTGAGCCAGGGAGCCAGCAACCAGGAGGCGGCGGCGAAGCTGTACCTGAGCGTGAAGACGGTCGAGGCGCGGCTCACCCGGATCTACCAGAAGCTCGACGTCCGTTCCCGAGCCCAACTGGCGACGGCGCTCAGACCGTGAAGGACGCCCCGCACGGGGCGGGGGCGCAGGCGCAACCGGCCCCGTAGCCGAATCCTCGGTGCGGCTGGACCGGCCCCCGCCGCCACGTACGGAACCGGCTTCGGCGGGAGTACTGGCGCTGCCACTGCGGGACCGGGTACGAGAGGACCGGCCCCGCCCGCACTAGGCGACCCGCCCCGTACGGAACCCCGTGGCCGCGCTCAGCCCTTCGCGGCGCCGAACCACTCGGTCAGTCGGCCGCGCAGCCCTTCCTGGTCCTCACCGACCCACGCCACATGACCGTCGGGCCGCAGCAGCACGGCCGGCACGTCCAGTTCCTCGCCCGTGTCGACGACGTGGTCGACCCGGTCCGCCCAGCCCTCGACGGAGAGCCGCCCGGTCCGGTCGAGGAGGAGCCCCCGGCCGCCGCGCATCCGCTCGTAGAGCCTCCCCTCCTTCAGCTCCACGTCCCGCATCCGCAGGCCGAGCAGTTCGTGCCCCTCGCCCAGGTCGTAGCGGACGTCTATGGCGGTGATCATCCCCGTCACGTAGCGGTTGACCTCCTCGAAGTCCATCAGCTTCGAGAACAGCTCCCGCAGCGCCGTCGCACCCGCGTCGCCGCCGAGCAGCATCATCTGCGCGCGGGTGTTCTCCACCACGCGGGCGCCGGCCGGGTGCCGTTCGGCCTCGTAGGTGTCGAGCAGCCCCTCGGGCGCCCAGCCGTCGACCGCGGCGGCCAGCTTCCAGCCGAGGTTGAACGCGTCCTGGATGCCGAGGTTCATGCCCTGCCCGCCGGTCGGCGGATGGATGTGCGCCGCGTCGCCGGCGAGGAACACCCGGCCGACCCGATAGCGCTCGGCCTGGCGGGTGGCGTCGCCGAACCGGGAGAGCCAGCGCGGTGAGTGCACGCCGAAGTCGGTGCCGGCGAAGGCCCGCAGCTGCTGCCTGAACTCGTCGAGGGTCGGCGCGGCCCGGTCCTCCGACACCCCGTCGGCGGGCACGACGATGCGGAAGACCCCGTTCTCCCCGGGGACGACGCCGAACCGCATCTGGGTCTTGCGGACCTCCTCGACGACGGCGGTGATCGTCGCCTGATCCGCGGTCACCTCCATGTCACCGAGGAGCGTCTCCACCGTGGCGGGCTCGCCGGGGAAGTCGACGCCGATCAGCTTGCGTACGGTGCTACGGCCGCCGTCGCACCCGACGAGGTGGCGCGAGCGCATCCGCGTGCCGTCCGCCAGCTCGACGCTCACCCCGTCCTCGTCCTGGCTCAGTCCGACGACTTCGCAGCCGCGCCGGATCTCGGTGCCGAGTTCCCGCGCGCGCTCGTCGAGCAGCCGCTCGGTGACCGGCTGCGGAGTGGCGAGGCCGTACGGGTGAGCCGTGTCCAGGCTCTCGGGCCACGGCTTCATGATGCCGCCGAAGAGGCCGCCGACCTGGAACTTCTCGCTGACCGCGAGGAACCGGTCGAGCATCCCGCGCTGGTCCATCATCTCCACGCTGCGCGCGTGCAGGCCCTGCCCCCGGGACTCGCCGCTCGGCTCGTCCCGCTTCTCCAGCACGACGACGTCCACGTCGTGCAGCCGCAGTTCGGCCGCCAGCATCAGACCGGTCGGTCCGCCGCCGACCACGATCACGTCATGCATTCAAGAGCCCCGTTCGATGAACTGCCAGAGTCACTGGCTTCGAGCGGAGATTCTGCAACACGACGGGGGCCTTGCGGCAAGGCCCCCTGTGCGCTATACCTTGAGAGTGGCAAGGAGTGGTTGACCCTCCTTGCCTTTCTCTTTGCCCTCCGACGTCATGTCCTCGGATGCGATGCCGTGCCCTCAGGTGCCCTGCCGTGCCGTGCCCCGCCCGGATGCCGTGCCTCAGATCGTGAAGGGGCGCTGGCTCAGGAAGTCCGGCGACGGCGTGCCGGTCAGGTAGAGGTTCGGGCTCTGGGTGGGGGGCAGTCTGCGCTGGACCGCCCGGTGGAAGTCCCGGTAGCCGCCCCGGAAGGCGCCGTCGTCCCACACCTTGAGCAGGGCCGCGGTGAAGGCTCCGTTGGCGTCGCCGTCGAGGGCAACCTGGTTGTCCTGGCAGGCCGACACGAGGAGCGCGTCGGGGCCCGCTCCGTCGGACGGCGCGTCCTTCGCCAGCGAACGCCGGAGCTCCTCGAAGAAGCCGCGGTCCCGGTCGTCGAGCTGCCTCCGCTGGGGTTCGGGCAGATGGCGGGGCGTGCCCTCGGCCGCGACAGCGCCCGGGATCTCGATGCTGCTGCCGCTGTGGCAGCAGTCGAAGAGGGCGACGATCCGTACGTCGTGGGCGAAGGCGCGGAAGGCCCGGTGGACCTCGTCGTCGAGGAACTGGCGGTCGTAGAGCACCAGGGTCTCGTCGAGCGCGTCCGGCTCGTCGTCGGAGCCGGTCGCGTCCACCTGCCCGCCGTGGCCCGAGTAGGTGCAGAGCAGGATGTCTCCGGGGCCGAGCCGTGCGGCGGCGTCGCCGAGCGCGGCGGTGACCTTGTCGACGGTGCCGTCGGGGGTGAGCAGGACGGTGGTGTCGAATCCGGCGGTGCGGGCGAGTCGCTCCATGTCGTGGGCGTCGTTCTCGCAGGCGTTCAGGGTGCCGTCCCAGCCGTCGTAGCGGGCGGGGTCGACCTGGTTGAGCCCGATGTGCAGCGAGAGTCCGGTGGCCATGGGTTGCCTCCTGGCGGGAAGCGGAGGGGAGACCGCCCGGGGCGTCTGATCGAGTGGCGTGTGGTCCGGCGCCGAGCGCGACCCTCTCCACGCGGTACTTACATCGTATGAACCCTTCGGATCTCCCGCCCCCTCCGGGCGAGAACGGCGTCCCCCGTGATCTGCTCGCCGACCGCACCGGCTACGACGAGGGTTTCCTCGGCCCGGTCGTCCCGCTGCCGCTCCCGGCGCGGGAGGCGGTCGAGACGGTGATCCTGCCGTACACCCACTTCACCGTGGTCTTCCGGCCCGACCGCCGCCTGGCGGCGTCGACGGCGGTGTGCATCGAAGGGCGCGAACTCCAGGAGGACGTGCCCCGCGACGACGTCTGGCTCTTCGATCCCCGGCTGCCCGACGAGCACCAGGCGGGCAACGACGTCTACCGGAACAACAGCCTCGACCGCGGCCATCTGGTGCGCCGGCTCGACCCGGTCTGGGGACCCATGGCCACGGCGCTCCGCGCCGACGCGGACACCTTCCACTACACCAACGCCGCGCCCCAGGCGGACGTCTTCAACCAGGGCAAACAACTCTGGCAGGGCCTGGAGAACCACCTCCTCGACCACGCCGCCGCGTTCGACCGGAAGCTGACGGTCCTCACGGGCCCGGTGCTTCAGGACTCCGACCCGCCGTACCGGGGCATCCAGGTGCCGATGCGCTTCTGGAAGGTGGCGGCGTTCCTCCAGGACGGGGCGCTCGCCGCCGCCGGGTACGTCCTCGACCAGAGCCCCGACCTGAGCCGGGACGCGGAACGGGCCCGCGCCGGAGCGGAGGCCGGGGCGCCGCCGCCGCTCGGCCCGTTCCGGACGTACCAGGTCCCCGTGTCGGACATCGCGGAGATCACCGAGCTGGAGTTCGGACCGCTGCCGGACGTGGACGTGATGCCTCCGACCCGGGCCCCCGAGGATCGCTGGCGGCGCCTCGAGTCGTACGAGGACATGGTCCTGCACCCCTGACCCGCGAGGCCCCTCCTCCGCGTCCGGCCGCGATTGCGGCCCTTCCGGGCCGGTGGAACGATGGGAGGGATCGGTCGCCACGTCCGATCCGTCACGTTCCCGGCGCCGGAGCGACCGGCGCTGAGCGAAGCTCGCCGGACAGGTGCGGTATGCCGCTCACCGAGACCGAGTGGGGGCTCGTCGTCAGCTGGGTGCGGGACCATCTCCTCGACACCCCGGAGCCACGCGACCGGTTGCTGCGCGCGGGCCTCCCCGCCGACTTCGTCGAGGACCTGCCCCTCACCCCGGACCCCGACCGCAACGCCGTGCTCGTGGTCGTCGCCGCCCGCCGGGACATCGCCCACCAGCGCCGGCTGCTCTCCGTCCTCGCCGGTCTCGACGCGCTGTCCGCCATCGACGAACCGCGCGCCTTCGAACAGGGCGCCGAGGCCCGGAACCTGCTCACCCGCCTGCGGGAGGACGAACACCTCGGGCGCTCCGCGCGGGACCCGTTGGACAGCCGTCTGTTGAAGCACGGCACCGCCGTGTTCCTCGACCGGTCCGAGCTGCGCGAGAAGCTCCGGGGGTTCCTCACCGACCCGGAGCAGACGGTGCTGATCGTCGACGGCCCCCCGGACAGCGGCCGTTCCTACACGTACGAGCTGATCCGCCACCTGGGGCAGCACCACGGCTTCCGTCCGGTACGCGTGACCCTGTCCCGCACGTCGACGGCGGCGCGGCTGATGGAGCGGCTCTCGGCCTTCCTCGTGGGGCCGGAGGCCGACGGGTTTCCGTTGAATCCCACACGGTTGAACGATCCGCTGCCGTCCTTCGAGGACGCCGCCCACCGTATCGTCGCCCGCGCGACCGCCGCCGAGGTCCGCTTCTGGCTGGTCCTCGACGACTGCGACCGGCTCGACCCGCACGCGGACGTGTGGGACGCCATCGGGGTCCTGGCACGGGCGATCTACGAGCACACCCCGGTACGGGCCGAGACCGTGCCCCGGCTCGTGCTGCTCGGCTACGCCACGACGATGCGCCAACTCCCCTACGAGATACGCAAGAACGAGTGCCGGGACACCACCCGTCTCGCGGACGAGGGGGATGTCCGGGACTTCCTCCAGGAGTTCTTCACCGACACGGTCGCCCCCGGACAGGAAGGGACGGTCCGCGAGCTGACGGAGACGGCCGTGATCGAGGTCCTCCGTGCCGTCGACTCACCCTCGGGCGACGAGAGTTACATGCGGCGCTTGTGCACGGCTGTGGAGGATGTCATACGGATCCACCGGACGCTCCCGCCCTCGCCCCCGCCGGGCGAGGCGGGCCGGCTGCTGCGGGACGCCCTGCGCGCGACCGGCTCCGCCGCCGTCGCCCTGCCCGACCCGCGCCGCTCCTACCGCGAGGCGGCCTGCCTGCTCCAGGAGTTCGACCCTTCGCTGCTCCGCCTGCCCGGTGAGGAACGGTCCACCGGGCGGGCGGTCCTGGAGCTCGTCGACGACTGCACTGCCCTGCCCTCCTCCGGGGCGTCGGTCTGGGCGCTCAAGCCCGAGATCCGCGACGCGGCGCTCGCGGGGCTCGCGGGGCCCTCGGCCGCGTGGGACGTCCTGCGGACCAACATCGGGCTGCGGCCCGAGGGACCCGGTCCGGAACGCGCCGCCCTGGCTCTGCTCGCCGGCACCGACGCCCCACCCACCCACGTCGGCTCCCCGCGGCCCTCGTCACCCTCGTCACCCTCGTCACCCTCGTCACCCTCGTCGCCCCCGTCGCCCTCGGAGGCCCCAGCGTCCCTGGCGGACGACGACGACGTCGAGGCGCTGTCCGACACCCTCCAGGCCGTGCTCTGGCTGAGCCGTGTGCCGGGCGTGACCGGGCTGCCCTCCGTCGACGAGGTCCAGCACCGCCTGGAGGAGGCCCGGCTGCTCCAGCCGATGCGCCGGCTGATCCGGGGGACCTTCCACGGCCGCACCGCCGAACTCGACTCCCTGCACGCCTACCTGGCACTTCCCGAGGAGCCCGCGGAGCCCCCGGTGCTCCTCCACGGCCTCGGCGGCATCGGCAAGAGCACCCTGCTGGCCAAGTTCCTGGTCGACGCCCTCGCCGCGTCCCCGACCGGCTTCCCCTTCGCCTACATCGACTTCGCGCGTCCCACCCTCTCCGTCCACGAACCCGCCACCGTGATCGCGGAGACGGCACGACAGATCGCCGTCCACCACCCGGGCCTCCGCGCCTCCTTCGAGGCGCTCGCGGACGAGTGCGAGCGGACGGCCGCGGGCCAGCGCGGGGAACGCAACGAACTCGACGAGCTCCGCGGCCTGGCCGGCACCCGGGCCACGCTCGCCCGCGACTACTCGTCCGACTTCCACGCCCGGGCCAGCGCCCGCGAACAGGAACTCGCCCACCGGCTCGCGTCCCTGGTCGCCGAGGCGGTCCGCCCGGCGCCCGGCGGGACCGCGCCGCCGTTCGTCATCGTGATCGACTCCTTCGAGGAGGCCATGTACCGCGGCTCCCCCGTCATCACCCGGATGTGGGCCATCTGGACGGCGCTCCGCGCGGCCTACTCGCGGCTGCGGTTCATCGTCTCGGGACGCGCGCCGATCGACCACCCGGCCCGGGTCCTCACCCCGCGCACCATGGAGCTGACCGAGCTCGACCACGAGGCGTCCGTGGACCTCCTGATGTCGTCCGGGGTCCTCGACGAGGCGCTCGCGGAGGACCTCGCGGACCGCATCGGCGGCCATCCGCTGAGCCTCAAACTGGCGGCCCGGACGGCGGTCGCCCTGGGCACCGGCTCCCCCGCACTCGGCGGGCTCCTGCGCGGACTCCCCTCCCGACGCCGCTACTTCGACCGCCAGGTCGACCAGATGCTGATCCAGGGCACTCTGTACGACCGCATCCTCAAGCACATCGCGGAGGACGACGTCCGGGCCCTCGTCCAGGCGGGGCTCGCACTCCGCTTCATCACCCCCGACCTGGTCCGGGAGGTGCTCGCCGGTCCGGCGGGGCTCCGTGTCGCGACCGCGGGAGAGGCCAGGCGGCTGTACGGGCTGCTCACCTCACGGGTCGACCTGATGGAGTCGGCGGGCCCCGACGCCATCAGGCACCGGGCCGATCTGCGCGCCATCATGCTGCGCCTCTCGGACAGCGCGCGGACCGATCTGATGCGGGCCGTGGACCGCAGCGCCGTCGCCTACTACGCGGTCCGCGAGGGAGCCGGGAACCGTGCCGAGGAGATCTACCATCGGCTACGGCTCGGCGAGAACCCCCGTACGGTGGAGGAACGCTGGGAACCGGGAGTCGCCGGATACCTCGGCGGGGAGACCCACCGGGAGATGGCACCCCGCTCGGCCGCGTTCCTGCTCGGCAGGATCGGCGGCCACGTACCCGACCAGATCATGGTCGAGGCCGCCCAGGAGGACTGGGAGCGGATCGCCGCGCGCGAGGTCGAGGACCTGCTCACCCAGGGGTACGTGGAGGCCGCGGCCCAGCGGCTCGCGGAGCGGCGCCCGTGGACACCGTGCAGCCGGCTGCACGCGCTGCTGGCGGAGACCCTGGCCCGGTCCGGACGCACGGCGGAGGCGCTCGCGAGCGCCGAGCGGGCCGTGGACGGGGCGACGGAGGCGGGCTGCGCGGAGACCCAGCTCGAACTGCTCCAGCTGTCCGCGCGGCTGGCGCAGGACACGGGTGACTTCGCGGCCGCAGACCGGAACCTCCAGGAGGCGGAGGAGATCGCGGCGGGCCTCGGGCTGCGGTACGAGTCCCTGGGCGTACTGGTCGCACGCTCCCGGCTCGCGGCCCTCGCGGACGTCGACGCGGCCCCGGCGCGGGACCGGCTCGCCCGCACACTGCGCGGGATGCCGGACGCCGACCTGGCGCGACAGCCTTCCCTGGCCCGGACGGCGGCGGCCGCCGCCTGCCGTTCGGATCCCCAACTCCTGGAACACACGCTGAGGTTGGTGGGTCTCCCGGCGGACGAGGAGACGGTGGTGACCGAACTCGCCCACTGGATCGACACCACCCTCACCGACGAACCCGCACTCCGCGAGCCGCTGACCCGCATCCTGGAGTCGGCGGCGGGCGAGACGTACCCCCCGGTTACCGGAGTGGCCTACCCGTCGGCGCCCGGGGAGGCGTCGGGGGTGGCCCCTCCGTCGGGGGCGGGCGAGGCGTACCCGGCCCCGGCGGCGGGTGCCCGGCTGGACCTCGCCCGGATCGAGCGGGACCTGCGGGCGGCGCGGCGGCGCGGCACCCTGGACGGTGTCGCCCGGCAGGTGCTGACGCTCCGGGACGACAGCGGGGACCTGCTGCTCGGGGTCGCCGCGGCGATGGACTCCGGCCCGCTGCCGCGCGGCGCGGCACGGCGGGCCGTCGCCGCCGCCGGCGCGTCCGCCCGCGGTCTCGCCCCGTCCGGCGGGGAGCCGGGCCCCTGGGCGGCCTCCCGCCCCGGCCACGGCGGCGCAGGGCTGTGGACCCGGCCGCCTCCGAACGCCGCCGGAGCAGCGGTCCGCGCGGAACCGTTCCTGCCGCAGCGGGACCTCGTCCGCCTCCGCAACGCCGCCATGGAGGCGGGACTCGCGGACCGGTCCCTGCGCGCGGCCCTCCTCAAGGGCGTCCCCCGCTACTTCACGGCCACGCTCGAACCGCTGGACGACCCGCGGGAGCAGGTCCACGCCGACCTGAACGCGATGAACCAGGTCGAGCGCCTGATCGACGGCCTCGTCCCTCTGGAGATCTGGCTGCACAACGCGATCGAGAACACCCGTGAACCCGGCCCGCGCGCCGTCCTCCAGGGCGCCCTCGACACCGTGGCCCGCGCGATCACCGGCGAGGCGGAGCTGCCGGCGGAGATGATGCCCGGGGAGATGAAGGAGGAGATCATCCTCCAGGACGACACCGTGCCGTACGAGTTCCTCCACGGCGGCATCCGGGCCGGCGCCTGCGTCGCGCTGCTGCGGATCCCCCCGTACGAGGCGGGCGCCCCGCTCCTCCCCTCGTATCCGCACGGCGGTACGGGGTGGATGATCGCCCCCGGTCTGCTGATCACCAACCACCATGTGGTGATGGCCCGTTCCCACGAACCTGGGGTCCGGCCGTACGTGAGCGACGAGGATCTACGACTCCAGGCGCTCATGTCCCGCTCGCGCTTCGACTTCGTCGAGAACGCGGCGGCGGCGCCGGAGGCGACGGCCGGTGAACTCGCCGCGTGGGACGCGACTCTCGACTACGCGATCGTGCGGCTCTCGCCCGACCAGGTGGAGCGCCCCATGCTCAGGGTGTCCACCCGACCACTGCTCGTCCGGGAGCGGCAGCGCGTGCCGGTCAACATCATCCAGCACCCCGGCGGCATGCCGAAGCGGGTCGCGCTGCGCAACAACCTGGTCTACCGGGCGGACGAGCACGACATCCTCTACTTCACCGACACCCGGGGCGGCTCCTCCGGCTCACCGGTCTGCCTCGACGACTGGACGGTGGTGGGGCTGCACCGCGGGACGCGGAAGGTCGACGACGTCGAGTTCCAGGGAGCACGGACACGGTTCGTGAACGTCGGGACCCAGATGAGCAGCATCCTCGGGCATCTCCGTGAGTTCCGGACGGAGTTGTACGAGGAGGTCATGGCCGCCCAGTCGGGGCGGCCCGGCCGCGCGGACGCGACGAACGGAAGACCGAGGTGAGGGACCATGCCGAACGGACCACGGAGGGTGTCACCGGTCGAGACCGCCACCGAGCAGATCTTCGGTGATCTGCGGGAGGTCGCCGCGCGGGTGCGCGGCGACCTGGAGGCCGAGATCGCGGAGTCCACGTTCGAACTCCCCGCCGACGCGGCACCGGCGGCCGAGTTCTCCCGCTTCGCCCGTGAGGAGCGGGCCCGTGTGCTCGAGGCCGGGGTCAGCGGCCTGGAGAAGCTGGCCGCACACCGGGAGGACGAGCTCGACGGCGACGAGGTCTTCGGGGTGGAGGCGATCGTCCTCCTGGAGGGCCGCCCCGCGATCCTGGTCCAGCGCCAGGACTTCGCCCCGCAGCATGACGAGTGGGCGGTCCTCGACGGTCAACGACCCTCCATCCGCGAGTCCCTGGCACGGGTCGGCCGGGTCGAGGTCACCGGGCACCCGCGACTCGACTGGGTCGGTACGGCCTTCCTCGTCGGCCCCGGAACGGTCATGACGAACCGTCACGTGGCGGTGGAGTTCAGCCGGTCCCGGGACGACGGCGGCGCCCCCTGGGCCTTCGAGTACGGCATGTCGGCGCGGGTGGACCCGGCGGAAGAGCAGCCGGTCGACGGCGTGTCGCCGGGGGCCTCCGCCCCGTACGAGATCACGGGGATCATCGGCATCCACGAGGACGTCGACATGGCCCTGTTGCGGGTCGAGCCCTCCGCCGACGGCGGGCTGCCCACCCCGCTGGCGGTCGCGGCGGACGCCCCGGCGAGCGTCCCCGGCCGCCCCGTGTACGTGGTCGGGTATCCGGCCTGGGACGGCCGGCGCAACGAACCGGAGTCGATGCGCCGGATCTTCATGGACGTCTACAACGTGAAGCGGCTGCAGCCGGGCATGGCGACCGGGTTCACCCCGGGCGGCCTGGTGATGAGGCACGACTGCTCGACCCTCGGCGGAAACAGCGGCTCCCCGGTCTTCGACCTCGGCGACCACCGCGTCCTCGGCCTCCACTTCGGCGGCCGCTACCGGACGGGAAACCTCGCCGTCCCGCTCTGGGAGCTGGTCGACGATCCGCTGCTCGCCGCGGCGGAGGTCAACTGGGTCTGATCACCCCGCCCGTACGGTCATCCCTGCCCGGCCTCGGTGAGCACGGCGGCGAACTCGCCCCGGGCGGTGGTGCCGTCGGACAGCCGCCACTCGGCGGTGACCCGGCCGCCGCCCTCCGTGGCGGAGTCCGCACCGGCACGGAGGACCCGCCGTACCCGAAGGGTCAGCGGCGCGGACGCGCCGGGGACCCGTACCACCACGTCGGTGTGGTCCCTGCCTTCGGTGACCCGCACGAGTTCCACGTCGGCCGCGTCGCCCGCCGCCGGGGCGGGCGAGACGACGACGGTGGGGTCGGGGGCGTCGGTCTCGGACTGGGCCTGGGCCTGCGTCCGGCCGGTGAGGAGCGCGTACAACTGGGTGACGAACACCGGGTCGTGGGTGGCGTCGTGAACCCAGCGCTTTCCGAGGACGCCGTGCTCCATGGTGCCGATCAGGGCGTGCTCGGCGCCCGCAAGGGGGCCGGCGCGGTACGTCATGGGGACGAGGTACGTGACGGCAGTGTCGCCCTCGCCGTCGGTCACCGCGACGATCTCGATGCCGACCTCGCCCGCCGGGTCGTCGAGCCGGAAACCCCCGGCGTTCACCGGCCTCGCCTCCGCGCCGGTGTGCCACTGGCGGGCGGGCAGCCACTCCGTGAGCAGTTCCAGCTTGGTGGGGCGCAGGGTGGTGCGGTGGATGACGGCCATCGTGCGGGTCTCCCTCTCCTCCGTGGTCCGGGCCTGCGCAAACTAACAGACCGTGTCGGGACCGACGAAGCCGACGCGGTCGGCGGGGGCGGCCGCCACCGTGGCAGAGTCTGAGGGGTGGGGCCGAACCGTTGGAGGAGCGAATCATGGGACGAGTGACCGTGCGGCGGCGCGTACTGCGCATCCGGGACGGCGTGACCTCGCACCGCCCGGACACCCTGGCCGCCGAGGAACCGATGGAGATCCGCGTCGGCGGACGCCCGCTGACCGTGACGATGCGGACCCCCGGCGACGACTTCGACCTCGCCGCCGGATTCCTGGTGAGCGAGGGCGTCGTCCACGCCGCGGCGGACGTGACGGGGATCCGCTACTGCGCGGGCGCCACCGCCGACGGAGGCAACACGTACAACGTGGTCGATGTCGGCCTGGCCCCGGACGTCACCGCTCCCGACGCCTCGCTGGAACGCAACTTCTACACCACGTCCTCCTGCGGCCTGTGCGGCAAGGCCAGCCTCGACGCCGTCCGCACCACCGCCGCCTGGACCGTCGGCGACGACCCGCTGCGCATCGGGGCCGACGTGCTGGCGGCGCTCCCCGACACGCTGCGGGCGGCCCAACGCGTCTTCGACACCACCGGAGGCCTGCACGCCGCCGGGCTCTTCGCGCCCACCGGCGAACTGCTCTGCCTGCGCGAGGACGTCGGCCGGCACAACGCCGTCGACAAGGTCATCGGCCACGCCCTGCGCGAAGGGCGGCTTCCGCTCCGGGGCACCGTCCTGATGGTCAGCGGCCGCGCCTCCTTCGAACTCGTGCAGAAGGCGGTCATGGCCGGCATCCCGCTGCTCGCGGCCGTCTCCGCCCCCTCCTCGCTCGCCGTCGACCTCGCCGCGGAGACCGGACTCACCCTCGTGGGATTCCTCCGGGGCGCGTCCATGAACGTCTACACCCACGACGAGCGCGTCGACACCCCCGGCTGACGACCGGGGCCCCCCGGGGGGGCTACCGCCAGTCGTCCCAGGGCGGCGGCTCCTCCATGCCGTCCATGTCGTAGGGCGGCTCCTCGTCGTACGGCGCCGCGGTCTCCGGAGCGGCAGCGGACTCGGGCCGGACTGCCGGCGCGGGGACGGCGGCGGCGACGGCAGGGGTGGGCGGGGCGGTGGTGGGCCCGGCGGCGGTGGCGCCGCACTCCGCCAAGGCGGCGAGGACACCCTCGGCGTACTTGGTGAGCTTGGCCTCACCGACGCCTCCGATGGTGCCGAGCTCCTCGACCGTGCCCGGGACCCGCGTCGCGATCTCCCGCAGCGTGGCGTCGTGGAAGACGACGTACGCCGGTACGCCCTGCTCGCGCGCCGTCGCGGCCCGCCAGGCGCGGAGCGCCTCGAAGACCGGCACGGCGGCGTCCGGCAGGTCGACCGGCACCCGGGCGCCCTTGCCCGAGCGGGCGCCGGACTCCTTGCGGGCGGGGGCGGCCGGCGCCTTCTCCTTCCGCATCGTGACGGTGCGGCGCCCGCCGAGCACCTCGCCGCTTTCCTCGGTGAGCACGAGCGTGCCGTAGTCGCCCTCCACCGTCAGGAGCCGCAGCGCGAGGAGCTGGCGGACGACCCCGCGCCACTCCGCGGTGCCCAGCTCCGCGCCGACGCCGAACACCGAGAGCGCGTCGTGGTCGAACTGGATGACCTTGGCGGTCTTCTTGCCCTGGAGGATGTCGATGATCTGGCCGGCGCCGAACTTCTGGCGCCGCTCCTTGGCGAGGCGCCATACGGTGGACAGCAGTTTCTGCGCGGCGACCGTGCCGTCCCAGGACTCGGCCGGGGTCAGGCAGGTGTCGCAGTTGCCGCAGGGCTCGCCCGACTGTCCGAAGTACGCGAGCAGCCGCACACGGCGGCAGTCGACGGTCTCGCAGAGCGCGAGCATGGCGTCCAGGTGCATGGCGAGGGCGCGCCGGTGCTGCTCGTCGCCCTCGGAGCCGTCGATGAGCTTGCGCTGCTGGACCACGTCCTGGAGGCCGTACGCCAGCCATGCCGTGGCCGGCTCGCCGTCACGCCCGGCGCGGCCGGTCTCCTGGTAGTAGCCCTCGACCGACTTCGGCAGGTCGAGGTGGGCCACGAAGCGCACGTCCGGCTTGTCGATGCCCATGCCGAAGGCGATCGTCGCCACGACGACGACCCCGTCCTCCCGCAGGAAGCGGGACTGGTTGGCCGCGCGCGTACGGGCGTCCATGCCGGCGTGGTAGGGCACGGCGTCGATGCCGTGCTCCACCAGGAGGGCCGCGGTCTTCTCGACGGAGGCCCGCGAGAGGCAGTAGACGACTCCGGCGTCCCCCTCGTGCTCGGTCCGGATCAGGTCGAGCAGCTGCTTGTGCGGGCTGTTCTTGGGGACGATGCGGTACTGGATGTTCGGCCGGTCGAAGCCCGCGACGAAGTGCCGGGCGTCCTCCAGGCCGAGCCGGGCCGCGATCTCCTTGTGCGTGGCCTCGGTGGCCGTCGCGGTCAGCGCGATGCGCGGCACCTTGGGCCAGCGCTCGTGCAGCATGGACAGGGCGAGGTAGTCGGGGCGGAAGTCGTGGCCCCACTGGGCGACGCAGTGCGCCTCGTCGATCGCGAAGAGCGACACCGTGCCCCGGTCGAGGAGCCGCTGGGTGCCCTCGGTGCGCAGGCGCTCGGGGGCCAGGTAGAGCAGGTCGAGCTCGTCGGCGAGGAAGGCCTGCTCGACGGCCTGGCGCTCGTGCGGATCCTGCGTCGAGTTGAGGAATCCGGCCCGCACTCCGAGGGCCCTGAGCGCGTCCACCTGGTCCTGCATCAGGGCGATGAGCGGCGAGATCACGACGCCCGTCCCCTCTCTGACGAGGGCCGGGATCTGGTAGCACAGGGACTTGCCGCCGCCGGTCGGCATCAGCACGAGGGCGTCGCCGCCGCCGACGACCTGCTCGATGATCTCCTGCTGCTCCCCTCGGAAGGAGCTGTAGCCGAAGACGCGGTGGAGGACGCCCGCTGCCTCGGAGATCACGGCGGAATCGTCGGTGAGGACCATTCACCCACCCTATCGGCCGGCACCGACACCCCTGCCGCCTCCGGGCGAACCTGTGGACAACCTCCCCGGCGGCGGGCCACCCTCTGAGGCAACGTGCGGGGCGAACCCCGCGTCCTTCCGCACAGGGACGCGTCGGCCGACACGACACCCCCCCGGCCCCAGGGAACAGGACACATCATGAGCGACAAGGCCCGCACTCTCTTCGACGCCCTCGACCTCGACCACGACGGGACGCTGACCCGCACCGAGGTGATCAGCGCCCTGCGTGCCAAGGGCCCGACCCTCGCCGCGCAGGGAGTGATCCCCTTCTGGGGCGTGGGTACCGCCGACGACGCATCGGCCCTGTTCGACGAGGCCGACCAGAACGGCGACCGCGTCCTGTCGTTCGAGGAGTTCGCCATCCTGGTCGACCGCCGCTTCGGGTGGTGACCGGGGAGGGGCGGCGCGGAGACCGTACCCACGCCCCTCGGGCGGCCCGCCGGACACGGCCGCTCACCTGTCCGGGGGCGTGGACGTCTTGACCGGAGCGGCACCCCGGGAGCTACAGTCATGAAAACTTGCGCTGCTAGTTTTGAGGGCCCTCCCCACACCTTGGAGCCGTGACCATGCGCCCCGTCTACTTCGCCACCGCCCGGCGCACGCCGATCGGCCGCCTCCGCGGCGCCCTCTCCGGCGTCCGGCCCGACGACCTCGCCGCGACCGCCGTCCGCGCCGTCCTGGACGCGGTGCCGTCGCTCGACCCGGCGCGGATCGACGACGTCTACTGGGGCGCGGCCAACCAGTCAGGCGAGGACAACCGCAACGTGGCCAGGATGGCGGTACTCCTCGCCGGGCTCCCGGAGACCGTCCCCGGCGCCACCCTGAACCGGCTCTGCGCCTCCGGCCTGGAAGCGGTCACCACCGCCGCCCGCGCCATCGCCTCCGGCGAGGCCGACATCGTGCTCGCCGGCGGCTCGGAGTCGATGAGCCGCGCCCCCTTCGTACTCCCCCGCGCGGAACAGGCGCTCCCCCACCACCAGGAGATCCACGACACCAAGCTGGGCTGGCGGATGACCAACCCGCGGATGAAGGAACTCCACGGAGTGCTCTCCATGGGAGAGACGGCCGAGGAGGTCGCCGCCCGGTACGGCGTCAGCCGTGAGGACCAGGACGCCTTCGCCCTGCGCAGCCACCGGCTCGCCGCCGCCGCGCGCAAGGACGGCCTGTTCGACGCCGAAACCGTCCCCGTCACCCTCCCGGACGGCACCGTCGTCGCCCACGACGAGTCGATCAGGCCCGACACCACGCCGGAGAAGCTGGCCTCCCTGAAGCCGGTCTTCCGGCCCGGCGGCACCGTGACCGCGGGTAACGCCTCGCCGATGAACGACGGAGCGGCCGCGCTGCTGCTCGTGACCGAGGACGTCCTGCACGAGCTGGGTCTTGAGCCGCTCGGCCGCTACGTGGCCGGCGGCAGCGCCGGCGTCCACCCGGACGTCATGGGCATCGGCCCGGTCCCCGCCGTGCGCCGGGTCCTCACCAGGACCGGCCGCGCCCTCACGGACATCGACACCGCCGAGTTCAACGAGGCCTTCGCCGCCCAGGCCCTGGCCTGTGTCCGCGAGCTCGGCATCGACCCCGAGCGGGTCAACCCCCAGGGCGGCGCGATCGCCCTCGGCCACCCCCTGGGCGGTTCCGGCGCCCGCATCCTCACCACCCTCCTCCACCGCATGCACCGCACGGGCGACCGCCACGGCCTCGCCACCATGTGCGTCGGCGTCGGCCAGGGCACCGCCGTCCTGGTCGACCGGGACTGACCGACCGGGCGCTCACGAACACATCCGTGTCATCGTCGGCCCCGTCCCACCCGAGCGGCCTCCGGTCAGGTGTGACGGGGCTCACGCGTTCTCTGCGGGATCCGTGTAGACCGTCGTGCCCCTCCCAGGCGTATCCCCGGTGAAGCAAGAGACCCGGGAGTTGCCGTTGACCGTCGAAGAGTTCGAAGCGTTCTACGTCCAGGCGGTCGGGCGGCTCACCGGGCAGCTCTACGTCATGCTCGGCGACCTGCAGGAGGCTGAAGACGTTGTCCAGGAGGCGTTCATCAAGGGCTGGAACCGGCGACGGCAGCTCGACCGCGACGCCGGACCGGAGGCGTGGGTCCGGAAGGTCGCCTGGCGTCTGGCCGTGAGCCGATGGCGCTTCCGGCACCGTACGGCCGAGGCCTGGGGCCGACGAGCGGCTCCGCCCGACATGCCGGGGCCGGGGCCGGAACACGTGGTGCTGGTCGAGGCGCTGCGTACCCTGCCGGCCCAGCAGCGGCGCACCATCGCCCTCCACTACCTGTGCGATCTCACCGTCGAACAGATCTCGGGCGAGACCGGGCTGTCCGCCAGCACGGTCAAGACCCACCTCGGCCGAGGGCGTGCCGCCCTGGCCGACCGGCTGCGGGACAACGTGCAGGAGGCTCCCGGTGCGTGACGACATCGACGACCCGTCCCTGAGGAGCCTGTTCCGGGCCGCCGCCGATCACGGCCGACGGCACGCCACGCCGCTGCCCGTCGCGCAGGTCGTCGAGCGGGGCAGGCGCTCCCACCGGCGTCGTACGGCCCTCGGCGTGGTCACGGCGAGCGCCGTCGCGGCCCTCGGCATGGTCACGGCGCTGGGGCTCGGACCCGAGGCCCCCGGCCCCGTCATGCCCGCGACCAGTCCTTCCGGCCCGCAGCCGGGCCCCACCGCCGGCCCTGCCTGGCCCCTGCCCACGCAGACGGAGGCGGGCAGCACGCCCCCGCCGACCACCACCGGCACGACGACCCTGCACGGCTGACGCACCGCGTCCCCGCCTCCGGGGCGGCCCGCGCACCAGGGCCGGTCCCGCCCTTTCACGTACGCACGGAGAGACATCACCCATGCCTGTCACGGCACCGGCCTCCCCGAGGCATGCCCCCGAACGGCCGGACCCCGCCGCGCCCCGGGCCTCCGCGAACGTCCCGCGGCCTGATCGTCCGGGCCGGGCGGACACCTGGTTCGGGCGCGCCAGGTCCCGTCTGCGACCGGTCGACCGCGAGGTCCTGTGGTTGTACCTGGTGACCCGGGTGACCGTGTGGACGACCGCGTACTGCACCCGCCGGCTGTTCCCCGCGGACGGGAACAGCCGGGTGCCCGAACCGGTACTGGCGTCCTTCGAGCGCTGGGACTGGGGGCACTTCCTCCACATAGCCCGGGACGGCTACTTCCCCGAGGGCGGAGCCGGCCCCGCCGCGGGGGACAACCGGGAGGCGTTCTTCCCGGGCTTTCCCCTGCTTCTGCGGGCGGTGCACACGGTGGTCCCCGACTGGACCGTCGCCGGGCTCCTCATCTCGTTCGTCGCCGGCGCGGTCGCCGTACTCGCGCTGGCGCGGATCGCCGAACTCCACCTGCCGGACGCGCGCACGGGCAGACGCGCCGTCCTGTTCCTGCTGCTGTCCCCCTGCGCGGTCTTCCTCGCCGCCGGATACAGCGAGGCCCTCTTCCTGGCCTTCGCCCTGCCGGCCTGGCTGGCCGCCCAACGGCACCAGTGGCCCCTCGCCGCGCTCCTGGCCGCCGGCGCCACCACCGTCCGCGTCAACGGCCTCTTCCTTGCCGCCGCCCTCGCCGTCCACTTCCTCGTCACGGTGCGCGCAGGTCGGCGCCGCGCCGCACTCCTCGCGCTGCCCGCCCTGCCGGCTCTCCTCTACTTCTGGTACCTGTACGAGCGGACCGGCGACCTGATGGCGTGGAAGCACGCCCAGGAACGCGGCTGGTACCGGCATTTCCGCGCCCCGTGGGACGCCTGGTCCCAGACCTGGCACGAGGCCTTCGACCAGACCCAGGCCATCGGCTACGCCGCCCTGTTCCAGGCGGACCTGGTGGCGATGCTCCTCGGCCTCGGCCTGCTGGCCTTCCTCGCGCGCCGACGGCGCTGGCCGGAAGCCGTGTACATCGCACTGACCCTGTGGGCGCTCGGCACCTCGTACTGGTACATGTCCATCGCCCGCAGCACCCTGCTGTGGTGGCCCCTGTGGATCGGCCTCGCCGTCTGGAGTCTGCGCGGCAGGACGGTGACGACGGCGTACGTCTGCCTGGTCGCCCCCCTGAGCACGATCCTCTCCGTCACGTTCCTGACGGGCCGCTGGGCGGGCTGACCTCGGTCCCCGAACGAATCGAGGGGCCGCTTCAGATCTCTCTGAAGCGGCCCCTCGATGAACGACTCTTTCGAGTCGGGACGACAGGATTTGAACCTGCGACCCCTTGACCCCCAGTCAAGTGCGCTACCAAGCTGCGCCACGTCCCGCTGCCCGTCTGACCTGGTGTTTCCCCCGGGTGGACGCGCATGAGAACAATACCGCACTTTCTTCGGTGGTCACGAACCGTTTCCGGGCGTGCGGGGAGGGCCGAGCGCCGGGAGTGGCGCGTTCACTCTCTGTGACGCGCCTTCGCGCCCGGGGGTGCGCCCGCGCGCCTGCTCCGGGAGGCCGAAGGGGGCGTGCGGGAGGTCGACAGGCCGCTCCACCTGGGCAGGAAGGGAGGGGGGTGGGGTTGCCGGAATGCCGGTCCCGTGGGGAGGAAGGCGCTCATGGGATGACCCGGGCGCTCTCATGACCATATGACCGCGAGTTCGTTGCCGTTGGCATGTGGCAGAAAGATGCCCACGGGGAATGGACTGCGGACCGGGCCGAGCAGGCCAAGACCCTACGAAACACAGTCGAAAACAATCGTCAACCGCTCGGGTTTCGGACAAATCTCGTGGCGATATTGCTCCGTCCCAGAAAGATCAACACCATGAAGTGGTCGGCCTGTTCGGGACGGGACCACTGCCGATGCACCACCTGCTCGGACAACCGATCAGGCGTTTCGCAGGGGAGGGACTCGAATGGACGGCTACTTCAGCAGTCGACTGCATCATCAGCTCAGGGAGACGGTCCGCGATTTCGCAGAGCGTGAGGTTCGGCCACGAATAGCCGAGATGGAGGCGTCCCGCACGGTCCACCACGAACTGTCACGACTGATCGCCGAACAGGGCTGGCTGGGCGCGACAATCGGCCAGGAGTACGGCGGCATGGGCGCCGGCCATCTGGCCAAGACCATCATCATCGAGGAGCTGTCCCGGGTCAGCGGCGCCATGGGCGCCATGGTCCAGGCCTCGCAGCTGGGCACCGCCAAGATCGTCCACTTCGGGAGCGACGAGCAGCGGAAGACCTGGCTCCCGGTGATCGCCGCCGGCGAGTGCCTGCCCACCATCGCGGTCACCGAGCCCGAGTCCGGCGGCCATGTCCTCGGCATGAGCGCCAGCGCGGTGCGTGACGGCGACGACTACGTCCTCAACGGCAGCAAGGTCTTCGTCGGCAACAGCCACGTCGGCGACCTGCACGGCGTCGTGGTCAGGACCGGTCCCGGTTCGAAGGGACTCACGGCATTCCTGGTCGAATCCGATCGCCCGGGGTTCAGGACCGGTCCCCAGCAGACGGCCATGGGACTCCACGGTTTCAGCTTCGGCGAGCTGATCTTCGAGAACTGCCGGGTTCCGGCCGCCAACCGGCTCGGCGACGAGGGCGACGGCCTCTCCGTCGCCTACTCCTCCAGCGTCCTCTACGGCCGGGCCAACCTGACCGCGGTCTCGCTCGGCATCCACCGGGCGATCCTGGAGGAGACCACCCGGTTCGCCTCCGAGCGCATCCGGTACGGCAAGCCGCTCCACGACCTCCCCACGGTCAAGCTGAAGCTCGGCCAGATGCAGTCCCGGCTGATGACCTCCCGGCTTGCGGCGTACCACGCCGTGCACATGCTCGACCAGGGTCTGTCCTGCGACGCCGAGCTGATGAACGCCAAGCTCGTCAACGTCGAGTCGGCGATCGACTCCGGTCGCAACGCCATGGAGATCCACGCCGCCGCCGGTCTCTTCACGGACCGGGCCATCGAGCGCTATCTCCGGGACGCGCACCACATCTTCGCCCCGGCCGGCACCTCCGACATCCAGCTGCTGCGGCTGGCCGAGGTCGCCCTGGGCCAGGACAAGGGCAGCTGGTCGGAGCGGCTGTCCGAGCTGGTCCGCACACCGGAACCGGAACCGGTGCACGCCTGACCCCGGAACGCCGGGAGCCCCGGCACGGCGGCGACCGTACCGGGGCTCCCGGCGTTCCGGGTGGAACCGGTCAGAACATGCCGTCCTCACGGCGGTGGATCTGCTCCATCAGCTCGGCGGCCATCGCCTTGATCGTCTCGAGCCCGGCGCGCCCCCACGGCCGGACATCGGTGTCGACGACGCAGATGGTGCCGAGGGCCGCTCCGGTGCGGTCGATCAGCGGCGCTCCCATGTAGGAGCGGATGCCGATCTCGTCCACGACCGGGTTCCCCGCGAAGCGCGGGTAGTCGCAGACGTCCTCGAGCACGAGCGCCTTGCGCCGCACCACGACGTGCGGGCAGTAGCCGTGGTCACGGGCCATGAAGCGGCCGACGCCGCCGGAGCCCGCGGCGGCCGCGCCGAGGTCACTGCCCGAGTGGGTGCCCTCGGGGGTGTGCAGACCGGCGAAGAACTGCCGGTTCTCGTCGATGAAGTTGACCATCGAGAACGGGGCCCCGGTCACGTCCGCGAGGCGGTGGGCGAACTCGTCGAACGCCGGCTCCGGCCGCTCCCCCAGCCCGAGTTCCCGCAGCCGCTGCACCCGGGCGGGCGCGTCCTTGTCGACGGGGGTCAGCAGGAGATGACCGGTCGGGTCGTACGTCATGGCGTGGCTCCGTAGCTCGGCACGGTGGCCGGGATGGTGGTGAGCAGATGCTGGACGAGGGTCAGCAGGGTGCGGATGCCGGAGCTGGAGATCCGGGCGTCGCAGAGGACGACCGGCACCTCCGGCTTGAGGTCGAGCGCGGCCCGTACCTCGTCCGGGTCGTAGCGGTAGGAGCCGTCGAACTCGTTGACCGCCACGACGAACTGGATGCCCCGCCGTTCGAAGAAGTCCACGGCGGAGAAGCACTCCTGGAGCCTGCGGGTGTCGGCGAGGACGACCGCCCCCAGCGCGCCCTCGGAGAGCTCGTCCCACATGAACCAGAAGCGTTCCTGGCCGGGGGTGCCGAAGAGGTAGAGCACATGGCGGTCGTCGAGCGTGATGCGGCCGAAGTCCATGGCGACGGTGGTCGTGGTCTTGGACTCCACGCCCTCCAGGCTGTCGGTGGCCGCGCTGACCGAGGTCAGCAGCTCTTCGGTGCTCAGCGGTTCGATCTCGCTGACCGCGCCCACGAGGGTCGTCTTGCCCACGCCGAATCCCCCCGCCACCAGGATCTTGAGCGCGGTGGGGAACGGGTCGGTGGCGAGACTCTCGTGGCGCTCAGAGCCGTTGTCGTAGGCCATCGAGCACTGCCTCCAGCAAGGAACGGTCGGTTGGGTTGGCGTGGAGCCGAGGAGCGCGGGCGGTGAGCGCCCCGCAGTCCATGAGGTCGGAGAGCAGGACCTTGGTGACCACGGCCGGGAGCCGTAAGTGCGCCGCGATCTCCGCCACCGTGGTGGGCCCGTCGCACAGCCCGAGGGCCAGGCTGTGTTCGGGTCCCATGTGCGTCTGGGGTGACGATCCGGTCGCCATGACCATGGACAGCAGGTCCAGCGCGGTGGTCGGCTTGGTCCGGCCGCCACTGACGGTGTACGGGCGGATCAGCCGGCCGGCCGCGTCGTCGAGCCAGGGGCCTTCCTGAGGGGACGTCGCGTTCACTGCCCGATGCCACCCACCACTCCGGCGGTATGCCGGGCGGGAGTGACCAGGTACGGCCGGACGCTCTTGACGAGCATCGCCATCTCGTACCCGAGGACCGCGGCGTCCGCCTCGCGCCCGGCGAGGACCGCCAGACAGGTGCCTGATCCCGCGGTGGAGACGAAGAGGAGAGTGGAGTCGAGCTCCACGACCACCTGCCGCACCTCGCCGCCGTCGCCGAACCGGGCGCCCGCGCTGCGGCCGAGCGAGTAGAGCCCGGAGGCGAGGGCCGCCATGTGGTCGGCGGCGTCGGGGTCGAGACCGTGGACGGACTTGACGAGGCCGTCGGAGGAGAGCAGAACCGCGTTGCGGGTGTACGGGACCCGCTGGACCAGTCCGCTCAGCAGCCAGTCGAGGTCCGAGGAATGGCCGGTCGGCACATTGCTCGCCATGGTGCATCTACTCCTTGCGCGCGTCGTCGGGACGCAGCGGTTCGTGGGGGGCGGGCTGGGATTCGGCGAGACCGATGCCGCGCTGGAACGCGGCCATCAGGCCGGGGTCGTGCAGGGCGTGCTCTTCGGGCTTGCGGGCCGCGGGCTCGTCGCGCAGCTGCGGGACGAGGTGCTCCTGGGCTCGCCGCTTGGGGAGCACGGGTCGGCCGTTGCCTTCGGGCGCCGGGGGGAGCGGCGACAGGAAGGAGGCCGGCGGGCCCATGGGCGCGCTGCCGGCCGCCGGGGCCGGTGCCGCGGGGGTGCGGTCGGAGTCCGCGTAGCCGTTCGACCGCCCGTTCGTACGGGCGTAGGTGAGCGGATCGGCGGCGGGGCTCTCCTGGTGGCGGGAGGTGACCCGCTCGGGGAAGGGCGCGGACCGCGGTGCGGGCGTGGTGGGGGTGGCGCTCATGGCCACGGGCACGGGCGCCTGGGGGTGGGCCGGCGCCGGGGGCGCCAGGGGAGCCGTCGGGGGGGCCGGGGCCGCCGGGGGGGCGGTGACCGCGGGCCGGGACGGCGGGGGCGCAGGCGACTGGGCCGTCGGCTGGGACTGCATCTGCACCTGGTTCGGCGGGACCGCGGTGGAACCGGCGGCCGCGGCGGCCTGGCGCTCGTGCTGGGCGAGGCCTTCGGGGTCGGCGCCGAGGAGACCCTGGGGCAGTACGAGGACGGCCTGGACCCCGCCGTAGATGTTGGACTGGAGGCGTACGGCGATGCCGTGCCGCCTGGCCAGCGCCGAGACGACGAAGAGGCCGATCCGGCCGTCCTGCAGCAGATGCGCGACGTTGACCTGGTCGGGATCGGCGAGCAGGGCGTTCATCTTGTTCTGCTCGGTGACGGCCATGCCGAGACCGCGGTCCTCGACCTCGATGGCGAGGCCCGCCGTGACGTACTGCGCGCGGAGCAGCACGGTGGTGTGCGGCGCGGAGAACAGTGTCGCGTTCTCGACGAGTTCGGCGAGGAGGTGGATGACGTCGGCCACGGCATGGCCCCGGAGCGTACCGTCGATCGGCGGGACGAGCTTCACCCGCGGGTACTGCTCGACCTCGGCGATGGAGGAGCGCAGGACCTCGGTCATGGTGACCGGGTTCGACCACTGGCGACGGGAGATGGCGCCACCGAGCACGGCGAGGTTCTCCGCGTGCCGGCGGATGCGGGTGGCCAGGTGGTCGACGTGGAACAGGCCCTTGAGCAGCTCCGGGTCCTCGACCTCGTTCTCCAGCTCGTCGAGGAGCTGGATCTCGCGGTGGACGAGGGACTGCAGGCGCCGGGCGAGGTTGACGAAGACCTCGACCTTCTGTTCGTTTCCGACGCTGCTGGAGAGCCGGGACGCCTGCACGACGGCGGCGATCGCGGCCTCGTGAGAGCGCGTCAGCTCATGGGAGAGCAGGTCGAACTCGTCGCCGGAGGCGGTGCCGGTCGGCGGTGCGGGGCGGGGCGGCAGCCCTTCCCCCCTGCGCAACTGTTCGACGACCGTCCGCAGTTCGCTCTGGCCGCGGGCGCTGGCGCGGCGCAGGGCGTTGCAGCGGTCGAGCACCGACTTGGCGGCCCTGTCCGCGCCGAGCGCGGCGGCCGTCACGGAGGCGACGGTGAGGGCGGCCGCGCCGGTGAGCGCGGCCCAGAGCCCGGGGGTGGGGCTGGCGCCGGTGGAGCGGATGGTGAAGAGGACGGCCGCGGCCCCGCCCAGTGCCACCGCGATGGCGGGGAGCACCGAGGTGCGCAGGAGTTGGGGGCGTATCCGCGCTTCCGTCGAGTGCTGCGGCGCGGGCGGCTGCGAGGGGGGGTTGCCGGGGGTACCGGGGGCGGAGCGGGCTCCTGACCGGCCGTGCCGCCCGCCCTCGCGTCGATCTGACCGCGAGGCGGGTGCGCGAAGTTGAGACATGAGTGTCCTTGGTACGTGCCCAGGAATCGGCGTACTGCGGGGGTGGTTCAGGGGGACGTTCTGCGGGTCGTTCTGGAGGGCCGTTCCTGGGGCGTTCTGCGGGTGGACGACAAGAGTGCGTCGGGCTTATCGATGATCACCAACCACACACTGTAGTCGTCAACCGTTCATGGGGGGTGCGCAGTTGGCAAACTTACCCGCAGACGGGGCCGGTCTGGTATCGCCCGTCGTACGACAGGCCGAGAACGATCGGCCGAGAGTCGATCGCATGGCGTGAAAGCGCCGTCGATGACCGGGAACGGAAGAGGGCGGAGGCGCTCGTACGCCTCCGCCCCCTGCGGAAATCGATCCCTACCGGAATCCCCCGGAGCGGTACGGACCGCTTCCGTCCGCCCGCGACATCAGGGAGTCCGCGCCGCCTCCGGCGCACCAAGACCGCCGTCCGCGCCCGGCCCGCCGGACACCTGCCCGGTGTCCGCACCGGTGTTCAGGCCCCCGGCCCCACCGGCGGCGCCCGTCGACGGCGAGTGACCGTCGATGAGAACCGGGTCTTCCCACCCGCCGGCCGGGACGCGGGCGACCGGGCGCCACCAGGGGGCCTCGGGCAGACGCTCGGCCCCGGGCTCGAAGGGTTCGCCGGGAATGGGCAGGGCGACCCGCTGGGAAGCGCCGGCGGCGGCTTCGACGGTGCCCTCCCCCGGCTCGGCCCACGGGTGCGGCGCGAGGTTGAAGGTGCCCCAGTGGATCGGCAGCATCACCCCGGCCGGCTCGCCGCCTTGGAGGTCCAGGTGGGCCCGCATACCCTCCGCCGGGGTCATGTGGATGTCGGTCCAGAACTCCGAGTAGGCGCCGATCTGGATCATCGTGGCGTCGAAGGGGCCGTGGGCCGCGCCGATGTCCTTGAAGCCGGAGAAGTAGCCGGTGTCGCCGCTGTGGAAGATCCGGTGGGCGGATCCCGTCACCACCCACGAGGCCCAGAGCGTCATCTGCCGGTTGCGCAGCCCGCGGCCGCAGAAGTGCCGGGCCGGGGTGGCGGTGAGACGCAGCTCGCCGACCTCGGTGGACTCGTTCCAGTCCAGCTCGCGCAGCCGGGAGGCGGGTACGCCCCAGCGCTCCAGGTGCGCGCCGACGCCGAGGGGCACCGCGAAGAGCGTGTCCGTGGTGGCGAGCGCCTTGATCGTCGGCAGGTCGAGGTGGTCGTAGTGGTCGTGCGAGATCACCACGACGTCGACCGGACCGAGCGCGGCGAGCGGCAGGGGCACCGGGTGGAGACGCTTGGGCCCGGCGAAGGGGAAGGGGGAGCAGCGCTCGCCCCAGACGGGGTCGAAGAGGACCCGGTGGCCGTCGATCTCGGCGAGGACGCCCGAGTGCCCCATCCAGGTCAGGCGCAGGCCCGTGGCCGGGGGCCTGGCCAGGTCGGCGACGGTGGTGGGGTGGACGGGGATCGAGCCGGTGGGGGCGCGGCGCGACCGTCCGTCCTTGTCGAAGTAGATCCTGGCGAACTCGAGGCCGGAGCCGGAGGGGCCCCGCCGGGCGGGTTCGGGGTTCTGGAAGATCCCGTCCGCGAAGTTCGGCGAGCGGCGGACGCGGGCGAGGCGCTCGCCCGTGGGGTCCGCGCCGAAGGACTCGGGGCGCAGCGCGCGCAGCCGGGCGCGCGGCGAACGGTCGGAGCCGGTACCGGTCACAGGACCTCCTGATCCATGGGGGTCGTTCCATTATGGGCAACCCGCGCCCCGAACGGTCGGGACGATGGTCCACACTGAACGGCTGTTCAGTATGGAGCCCGGCCCCCACGCCCTTTCCGAGGAGACGCCCGATGAGTCCCGCCCCCCTGATTTCCGTCGGTTGGACCGACCACGTGACCGGCCGCCGGGGCCATCTGGTGGTCGACCGGCTGGTGCGCGGGGTGGCCAGTGGAGGCCTGCGCATGCGGGAGGGGTGCACGGCCGACGAGGTCGCCGGACTCGCGCGGGGCATGACCGTGAAAGAGGCCCTGCACTACGACCCGAGCGCCCGGTACGTGCCGCTGGGCGGCGCCAAGGGCGGCATCGACTGCGACCCGCGCTCCCCCGAGGCGTACGGCGTCCTGGTGCGCTACCTGCGGGCGATGCGGCCCTACGTCGAGCGGTTCTGGGCCACCGGCGAGGACCTGGGGCTCACCCAGGACCTGGTGGACCGCGCCGTGGCCGAGGTCGGCCTCGTCTCCTCCGTGCAGGCCGTGTACCCGCTCCTGGACGACGAGGCGACGGCCCGGAAGCGCCTCGCCGACGCCTTCGCCATCGAGCTCGACGGCCTCGGACTGGACGAGCTGGTCGGCGGCCTCGGGGTCGCGGAGTCCGTGCTCGTCGCTCTCGACCGGGCCGGCCGGGAGTACGCCGCGACCCGGGTGTCCCTGCAGGGTTTCGGCACGATGGGCGCGGCCACCGCCCGGTTCCTCGTACGGGCCGGACTGCGGGTGGTGGCCGTGGCCGACGTCCGGGGCACGATCGTGAACCCCGACGGCCTCGACGTCGAGGCACTGCTCGCGGCCCGCGACGCCCACGGGACCGTCGACCGCTCCGCGCTCCGGCCCGGCGACCGGCAGGCACCCGGGGACGCCTGGCTCGCGGCCGAGGCGGAGGTCCTGGTCCCGGCGGCCGTCTCCTACGCCGTCGACGCCGGGAACCAGGGACGGATCACGGCCCGTTGGATCGCGGAGGCCGCCAACATGCCGGTCCTGCCGGAGGCCGAGGAGGCGCTGTCGGCGCGCGGGGTGACCGTACTGCCCGACGTGGTCGTGAACTCGTGCACCAACGCCTGGTGGTGGTGGACGCTGTTCGGCGACATCGAGGCCGACGCCGACCAGGCATTCGACCGGGTACGGCGGGCCATGCGGGCGCTCGTCGGCGGGATGCTCGACCGGGCGGCGGCGGACGGCACGAGCCCGCGCGCCGCGGCGCACGCGCTGGCGGAGGAACGGCTGCCGCTCATCGCCGAGCGTTACGGCTGGTACTGACCCCACCACGACGGGTGACCGATGACGATCATGCTCGCGTCACGTGCTGTGTAGGCTGCACGGCGTGGCGAGAGTGCGGTTGAGCGTGGCCGAGCGGCGGGAGGAACTGCTGCGGGCAGCCGTCGAGCAGATCGAGGCGCGCGGTGTCGCGGCCGTCCGGATCTCCGACGTGGCGTCCGCGCTGGGGGTGAGCAACGCCCTCGTGCTCTACCACTTCTCGTCCAAGGAACAACTGGTCGCGGCGGCCTTCGCGCACGCCGCCGAGGCAGACCTCGCCCAGCTGCGACGGATCCTCGGGCGCCGCTCCACAGCGGTGCGACGGCTGCGGGCGGCGGTGCGCTGGTACGCGCCGACCGGCCAGGCCAAGGGTTGGCGGCTGTGGATCGAGGGCTGGGCTGCCTCCCTGCGCGACCCGGAACTGCGCCGGGTCGCCGCCTCCCTCGACCAGGAGTGGAAGGCCGCGCTGACCCGGGTGATCGCGGAGGGAGCAGCGGCCGACGAGTTCCGCTGCACGGATCCGGCCGCGGCGGCCTGGCGGCTCACCGCCTTCCTCGACGGCCTCGCCGTCCAGACGACGGCCTACGCCGGCTCCCTCTCCCGCACCGCGATGCTGCGCTGGGCGGACGCGGCCCTCGCCCGAGAGCTGAACCTGCCGGATGAGGCCGGGGACGGGGACGGGGACGGGGAGTCGGGCGGGGACGGGGAGTCGGGCGGGGACGGCGACCCCCGGGAGGACGGGAAGCCGGGCGGCAGCGGCGGGCCGGGCGCGGGTGGCGAGGACGGGAAGCCGGGTGAGACGGGCGGGCCGGGCGAGAGTGGCCGACCACCGGGCGCGGGTGGTGGCGGCCACCCCGGCGAGGACGGGAAGCCGGGCGGCAGCGGCGGGCCGGATGGCACCCGCGGGCCGGGCGCGGGTGACAGCGGCGCTCCGGATGGCGTCGGACCGCGCCCGGGCGGACCGCCGGGGGACGCCTGACCACCCCCCCGCCACCCCGCCACCCCCGCGGTCAGCGCAGTTCGAAGACCGCCGAGACCGTGATGTGCTCCTCGATCTCGCCCGGGGCCAGCGGCACGCTCTGCTCGTCCGCGATGACGCCCGGGGCGGCGCCGAGGCCGGGGCGTACGGACTCGCCCTCGCTGAGCGAGACGAGGCGGCCGAGACGGTGGCCGCTGAGCCGCGCGTGCTGTGCCGCCTTGTCGTACGCGTCCTGGTAGGCGGCCTCGCGCGCCTTCGCCCGCAGCGACGAGGGGTCGGCGACGTCGAACACGACGCCGTTGATTCGGCCCGCGTCCTTCGTGGCGTCGTTGACGGCGCCGACGACCTGCCCGGTCCTGTCGAGGTCCCGGACCTTCACAGAGAAGGACTGCCCGGCCTGGTACCCCGTCACCTTGCTCTCCCCGGCGGCGTTCTGCGTGTGCACCGGGGACAGCGTGAGGCTGTCGGTGCGGATGTCCCGCTCCGCGATGCCCTCCTTGTGCAGTACCCCGAGGAGGGTCTCGGCGGCGGTCTTCTGCGCGGCCATCGCCTCCTTCGCGGTCCCGCGCGCGGCCTCGACCCCGACGGACAGGATCGCCAGATCGGGCGCGGCGGCGGCCCGACCGCTGCCCGTGACGGTGACCGTCGCCGGCGTCTCCGCCCGGGTGGCGAGGCGTGGGGCCGTCCGCTCGGGCGCGATGGCCAGGGCGGGGATCGCGGTGGCGACGAGGAGGCCGCCGAGGACGGCGGTGGCGGCGAGAAGTCGGGCGGTGCGGGCGGCGCTGGGCCGGCGGATCGTCACGGGCGGTCCCTTCGATGGCGGGTGCCGGAGCTCCGGCGGGCCCCCTCCATCCCAGCACCCGGCGCCGCCGCCTCCCGTACGCCACTCCTGACCGGCGTCGCCCTTCACCTCTCCGTACCAGCCGGCCCGCTCGCGGGCGCGCTCAGGTCTGGACGAGCGGTTCGTACGCGTCGGGGTGCAGCCCGAAGGTCCAGGCGACGCCCTCCCGCGCGGTCCTGGTCGTGGGCGGCACCCGGAGCCAGTACGTGCGGTGGGTGCCGTCGGGCTCGGGCGTGGAGTTGACGACCTCGACCATCGCCACGTCCTCGTCGTCGGCCAGCTCGATCCGCCAGAGGACCCCGGTCTCGTCGCGATGCTCGTGCCGGGCGCCGGAGGCGGCGAGGTACCGCTCGTAGCCGTAGTACTCCAGCATCACGCGCCGCAGTTCGGCGTTCTCCTCCTTCCGTATCCGCTCCGGGGTGAGTCCGGCGAGACCGGCGAGGAACGTGGCGGGCACGGGCATGCCCCGCCAGGCGTGCAGGGCGAACCCGTCGGCGAACGCGAGCGCCGGGCCGTCGCCCCGGTCGAGCCGGCCCGCCTCGTCCCGGTGGAGTTCGACCGGGCGCTCGCAGACCACGGCGACGTTCTCGTAGGGCCACCACCAGCCCGCGTGTCGGGCGACGGCGGCGAGGCCCGCGAGGCGCTCGCCCTGCCCTTCGAAGGCGGCGAGCCAGGCGGCGTCGTGCTGACCGAGCACGGCGTCGAGCAGCACGAGCCGCACGGCGGTCGCCTCCCGCTCGGCACCCGCCGAGCCGACGAGGCCGTCGTCCGCCGAGCCCACGAGACCCTCGTCCGCCGAGCCTCCGGCGTCGTCCGGGTCTCCGGCCCCGGCCGCCGCAGCCGTGGCCGCGTCCGTCACCCCGGTCCGTATCCGCTCCGCGAGGTTCCGGGTGGGGTCCCACAGGGGGGCGCCGGTCGCCTGCCAGTGGGCCGCCCACCCGGCGGGTCCGAGGTCGTCGTGGAGGCGGCGGCGCTCCTCCGCCCATGGTCGGGTGCGCACCGCGTCCCGTACCGAACGGTCCTGTTCCGTCAGGCCCCGTACGACCGTGACGGCCGCGAGAGGCGAGTCGGCCCAGAGCACGCGCGCGGGTTCGGCGAGGCCCGCCGTGCGGTAGGCGAGCCGGACGCCGTCCTCCGCGGCGGCGCGGTCGGCGGGCCCGGTGGCGGCGGCGACCGATCGCCACGAGTCCAGTGCGGTGGTGCGGTCCATGGCGGCGTGGTTCACGTCGGTGTGGTTCATGTCGCTGTCCCCAGGTCTCTCTCGGTCAGTCCGCGACGATCCGGTACGCGCCGGGCACGTACTCCCGCTGGCGCACCACCCGGTACCAGCCCCTGGGAAGGGGTATCGGAGCGTGTTCCTCGTGCACCACCCGGCCGCCTTCGGGGAGTTCGAGCAGGAACGGGCCGAAGGGCCCCGGTTCCCGCACGAGCCTGCCCGGCCCGTTGATCGCGTGGGCGTGCCCGGTGACCTCTCCGAGGGCGAGGACCAGGCGCCCTCGGGCGTCCCTCGGCTCCCCCGGCGCCGTCCTCGCCCGCTGCGGAACGGCCGTCTCGTCGACGGGCGCGATCAGTACGTCTCCCTGCCGGTACATGGCTCTGCCCTCCCCGTCCGGCGCGGTCGGCCGAACACGAGAACGACGCTAGAGGGCGGGTCTGACAATCGGTCCCCGGACCGGCGGCGGCGCGGCCGGCGGCCCCCTCGCGGCGTCCGGGACCGACCCGGCGAACGGTGTTGTCGGTGCCGCTTGGTAGAACTCAGACATCAGCCGATCCACGCCAGTTCGCCGTACGGGAGCGCAGTCATGACCGTTCACCACCACATGCGGGAATTCCACGACCTGCCCGTGTTCGACTTCCCGGCGGCGGACGCGCCGGTCGAGCTGCCCGACGCGGCTGCCGTCGCCTGGCGGATCTCCTCGCCGACCTACTGCGACCCCGGGGACGAGCAGTGGGGGCCGCTCTTCGAGCGGTTCCTGAAGACGGTCGACGCGGGACGGGTGCGCGCGCTGGTCGTCGGCGGTTGGGACGAGGCGTACGAGAACTCGTCGGCCGACATCGTGACGGCGCTGATCGGGGCCGCTGACCGGCTGACCGGCCTGGAGGCCGTGTTCCTCGGGGACATGCTCTCCGAGGACTGCGAGATCTCGTGGATCGTCCAGTCCGATGTGACGCCCCTGCTCGCCGCCTACCCGGGGCTGCGGGAGTTCGGCGTGCGCGGCGGCACGGGCCTGGTGTTCCCGTCCGTCCGGCACGAGAGCCTGGAGACCCTCGTCGTGGAGACGGGCGGTCTGGGCGCCGAGGTCGTGCGCGGGATCGCCGGGAGCGACCTGCCCGCCCTGGTGAACCTGGAACTCTGGCTCGGCACCGACGAGTACGGCGGCGACAGCACCCCGGAGGACCTGGCTCCGCTGCTCTCCGGTTCGGCGTTCCCGGCCCTGCGCAGTCTCGGCCTGTGCAACAGCGTGATCCAGGACGCCGTCGCCGCCGCCGTGGCGAGCGCCCCCGTGGTCGCCCGGATCGAGCGCCTCGACCTGTCCATGGGCGTGCTCACCGACGAGGGCGTGGCGGCGCTGCTCGACGGGCAGCCGCTGACCCATCTCGCCCATCTCGACCTCTCCCACCACTACCTGTCGGAGGCCATGCGCGAGCGGGTGCTCGCCGCGCTCGTCCCGCACGGTGTGACCGTCGTGCTCGGCGACGCCGAAGAGCCCGACGAGTACGACGGCGAGGTCTACCGGTACGTCGCGGTCGCCGAATGACCGCCGCCCCGCGTCTCGTGGTCGTCGGCGATCCGGCGGGCCGCCGCGTCGCGTTCTTCCAGGACGCGCTGCGGACCGCCGGGCTGCCCGGGGCGCGGGTGGTGTCCTGGCCCGAGGTGCTGCGCGGCGGTGCGCGGTTCGGGGCGGGCGAGACCGTACGCCTGGACTCGCCCGGTGAGGACCCCGAGGCCGACCGGGTGCTGCGCGGCCTGGACGATCCCTCCCGGGTCGAGGGCTCCGGCCGCTGGTACGAGCGGTTCGTCGAGGCCGTGGCGGGTCTCGCCGGGTCCGTCGCCGGGGCGGGCGCCACGCTCGTCGACGACCCCGCCGAGCTCGCGGTCCTGTTCGACAAACGGCTGAGCCACGGCCTGCTGCACGCGGCCGGGGTGCCGGTGCCCGCGTCCCCGACCTCCGGGCCGTCCGCCCCCGTGGTGCGCGGCTGGGAGCACGTCCGATCGCTGACGGCCGAGGCAGGGATGCGCCGGTTCTTCGTGAAGCTCGCGCACGGATCGTCCGCGTCGGGGGTGTTCGCCGTCCAGACCGACGGCGCGGGCCGGGTGCAGGCCACCACCTCGGTGGAGCGCGGCCCCGGCGGACGCCTCCACAACTCCCTGCGGGTGCGGCGGTACACGACCGAACGCGAGGTCGCCGCCCTCGTGGACACCCTCGCGCCCGACGGTCTGCACGTCGAGCGCTGGCTGCCCAAGGCCTCCCAGGACGGCCGGGCCGCCGATCTGCGGGTGGTGGTCATCGACGGCAGGGCCACCCACGCCGTGCTCCGCACCAGCCGCTCCCCCATGACCAACCTGCATCTGGGCGGGACCCGCGGCGACCTGGCCGCGGCCCGCGCCGCGATCGCCTCGGCCGGCGGACGGTGGTCGGACGCGCTCGCCGTGTGCGAGCGGGCCGCCGCCGTCTTTCCCGGCACCCGGTGCGTGGGCGTCGATCTGCTGCCGGCCACGGGCTGGCGCCGCTTCGCCGTGGCCGAGGTCAACGCCTTCGGTGATCTGCTGCCGGGCCTCACGGGCCTGCCCGGCAGCGGCGCAGAGGGTCTCGACACGTACGCGGCGCAGGTCGCCGCGCAGTTCCCGACGACCGCTGAGGCCCTGAAGTCCCCCGAGGCCTCGGCACCATCGCAGAAGGCGCTGCGAACCCCGCAGGCCCGTCCCGCCCCCCGCACCACAGGAACGAGCAGTCCGTGAACCAGCAGCCCGCGAACCGGCGGCCCGACATGAACGCGATCGTCGGCAGCCACGATCTGCTCCTCGTCACTCTCGACACCCTGCGGTACGACGTGGCGGTGGAGCTCGCGGCCGCGGGCCGCATCCCGAACCTGGCCCGTCATCTGCCCGGCGGCGCATGGGAGCGACGGCACGCCCCCGGCAGCTTCACCTATGCCTCCCACCAGGCGATCTTCGCGGGCTTCCTGCCGACCCCGGCCGCCCCCGGGCCGCACCCGCGTCTGTTCGCGGCCCGGTTCGCGGGCAGTGAGTCGACCGCCGGCGGCACCTTCGTCCACGAGACCCCCGACCTGGTGTCCGCGCTCGCCGGCGAGGGCTACCGGACGGTCTGCGTCGGCGGCGTGGGCTTCTTCAACAAGCAGCCGCCGCTCGGCACCGTGCTCCCCGGCCTGTTCCAGGAGAGCCACTGGGAGCCCGACTTCGGCGTCACCTCCCCCACCTCCTTCGAGTCCCAGGTGGCCCGCGCGGAGGAGGTCGTGGCCGGGCTCCCCCACGGGCGTCGGCTCTTCCTCTTCGTCAACGTGTCCGCGCTGCACCAGCCCAACTGGTTCCATCTGCCGGGGGCGACCCCCGAGGCGGGTGACTCCCGGGCCACCCACGCGGCGGCCCTGGAGTACGTGGACCGGCACATCGGACGGCTCTTCGCCGCGATGAGCAGTCGGCGTCCGTGCTTCGCGATCGTCTGCTCCGACCACGGCACGGCGTACGGGGAGGACGGCCACACCGGGCACCGGATCGGTCACGAGGTCGTGTGGACCGTCCCGTACGCGCAGTTCGTCCTCGCGGGCCCGGAGCGGGAGGCCCTGGCATGAGCGACGCCATCCGCCCGTACCGCAGCTACGTCTACGCGTACCCGCACAAGACGGCGTACCGCGCGCTTCCCGAGCGCCCGGAGCTGACCGCGCTCTGGGCCGGGGAGCCGAAGGACGCGCTCTCCCTCTACGCGCACGTACCGTTCTGCGAGGTCCGCTGCGGCTTCTGCAACCTCTTCACCCGGATCGGCGCCCCCGACGAGCTGACCGGCCGCTATCTCGACGCCCTCGACCGCCAGGCCACCGCCGTGCGGGAGGCCCTCGGGGACGGGACGCCGGTGCGGTTCGCGACGGCCGCGTTCGGCGGGGGCACGCCCACCTTCCTCACGGCCGCCGAGCTGGAGCGGCTCTGCGACATCGCCGAGAAGCGGATGGGGGTCGACCTCCGGGCGGTCCCGCTCTCCGTGGAGACCTCGCCCGCGACGGCGACCGCCGACCGGCTCGCGGTCCTCGCCGAGCGGGGCGCGACCCGGCTGAGCATCGGGGTGCAGAGCTTCGTGGAGGCCGAGGCCCGGGCGGCCGTCCGGCCGCAGCGGCGCGCGGACGTCGAGGCGGCGCTCGGCCGCATCCGGGACACGGGCGTGCCCGTGCTCAACATCGACCTGATCTACGGGATCGACGGCCAGACCGAGGAGTCCTGGCGGTCCTCGCTCGACGCGGCCCTGGTCTGGCGCCCCGAGGAGCTGTATCTCTACCCCCTGTACGTCCGCCCCCTCACCGGCCTCGGCCGGATCTCCCCCGCCGACCGGCTGCGGGCCGACCGGGAGTGGGACGAGCGGCGGCTGCGTCTGTACCGGTACGGCCGGGACCATCTCCTCGCGCACGGCTACGAGCAGGTGTCCATGCGGATGTTCCGGCGGACGGACGCCGCACCGCTCGGCCCCGACGACCACGCCTGTCAGACGGACGGGATGATCGGCCTGGGCTGCGGGGCCCGTTCGTACACGTCGGCCCTCCACTACTCCTTCGACTACGCCGTCGACATGAGGGAGATCCGCTCGATCATCGACGCCTACACGGAGACCGCGGACTTCTCCCGCGTCGAGGTGGGCCGCTGGGTCGACGCCGAGGAGGCCCGCCGCCGCCATCTGCTGCAGTCGCTGCTCCAGGCCGAGGGCATGCCGGTCGCGGCGTACGAGGAGCGGTTCGGGTCCTCGCCGTTCGCGGACTTCGCCGAGGAGCTGGGCCGGTTCGAGCGGCTCGGTTGGCTGGACGCGGACGCCCCGGCGGGGCTCCTGCGGCTGTCACCGGACGGGCTCGCGTACTCGGACGGGCTCGGCCCGGAGCTGTTCTCCCCCGACGTGCGGGCCGCGATGGCCGCGTACGAGCCGAAGTAGGGGACCGGCATGGACCTCATCCTCGGCTCGGGCCCGGATCTGACCCCTGGCCCGGGCATGGACCTGACGCTGCTCTACCGCGGGCCGCTCTCGTCCTGCGACTTCGACTGCCCGTACTGCCCCTTCGCGAAGCGGCGGGACAGCCGTGAGCAGTTGCGGGCGGACCGGGCCGCGCTCGAACGGTTCACCGGGTGGGCCGCCGGACAGACCGGCGACCGGCTGCGGGTCCTCTTCACGCCGTGGGGCGAGGGGCTGGTGCGCTCCTGGTACCGGCGGGCGCTGGTCGACCTGTCACGGCTGCCGCAGGTCGAGCGGGTGGCGATCCAGACCAATCTGAGTTGCCGGACGGACTGGCTGGCGGAGGCGGACCCGGAGCGCGTGGCGCTCTGGTGCACGTACCACCCCGGGCAGACGCCGTTCACGCGTTTCCTCGCCAAGTGCGGGGAACTGGCGGAGCGGGGCGTCCGGTTCAGCGTCGGCGTGGTCGGTCTGCCGGAGCACACGGAGCACGCGCGCCGGCTGCGCGCCGCGCTGCCGCCGCACGTCTACCTCTGGGTGAACGCGGCGGAGGGGCACACGTACACCGACGCGGAGGCGGGGGCGTGGACGGCGATCGATCCGCTGTTCCCGTACAGCCGTCATCCGCACCGCTCGGCGGGGCTGCCCTGCCGGACCGGGGAGTCGGTGATCTCGGTGGACGGCGAGGGGACGGTGCGGCGCTGCCACTTCGTCAAGGCCGAGCTGGGGAACCTGTACGACGGTTCGTACCGTGCCGCCTTGCGTCCCCGGCCCTGCCCCCTCGCCGTCTGCGACTGTCACATCGGCTATGTGCACCTGGAGACACTGCCTCTGTACGACGTGTTCGCCGGCGGGGTCCTGGAGCGGATCCCGGCCGGCGGTCCGCCGCCGCTCAGAGGGGCATGAGGTCCGGTCGCTTGGCCGCGACGTGGTCGCCGGAGCTCTCGCCGCGCAGCCGGCGCCCGATCCACGGCACGAGGTACTCCTTGGCCCAGTAGATGTCGTCGCGGCGCACCTCCAGCGTGCCGCGCGGGGGCACGGGCGGCCATACCTGGTCGGGGTCCGCGGGCACCGGCAGGCCGAGGACCTGGGCGGCGCGGAGGGCGACCCTGGTGTGCCCCTCGGCCGAGAGGTGCAGCCGGTCGCTGTCCCAGGCGCGCCGGTCCTGCACGGACCGGAGGGACCACAGGTCGAGGACCGGGCAGTCGTAGCGGTCCGCGATGGCCCGGACGTGGGCGGTGTAGGTGGCGATCTTGCCCCGCAGGTGCCTGAGCACGGGCACGTCACGGGTGTCGAAGCCGGTGGTCACCATGACGGTGCCGACGGCGGAGGTCAGTTCGGCGACAGCGCGCTCGAAGCGCTCGGCCACGTCGTCGGGGTCCGTGCCGGGGCGGATGATGTCGTTGCCGCCGGCACAGAAGGTCACCAGGTCGGGGGCGAGTTCCTTCGCCCGCGGGACCTGTTCCGCCACGATCTGGTCGAGGAGGCGCCCGCGTATGGCCAGGTTGGCGTAGCGGAAGGCGTCGCCCTCCGGCAGCCGGTCGGCGAGCAGGACCGCGAGGCGGTCCGCCCAGCCGACGTACGTCCCGTCCGGGCCGGGGTCTCCGACGCCCTCGGTGAAGCTGTCACCGATCGCCGCGTACGACCCGAATACGTTCTTGTCTCTTGATCTCGAATCGTCTGCCACGGGAGCACATCCTTCCCTCTGGGATGTGACCTACGCGACCGTAAGGAGGGGTTGACGCCGGGTGACATATGCCACCGATAAAGAGTTTGCCAAGCCGGAATAGACGGGGAACACGCCGGTGGCCCGGCACGGGAGTGCCGGGCCACGCGGGGTGCCGGTGTGTCAGATGGAGACGCCGTGCTGGCGCAGGTAGCCCAGCGGGTCGATGTCGGAGCCGTAGCTCGGCGAGGTGCGGATCTCGAAGTGCAGGTGCGGGCCGGTGGAGTTGCCGGTGGAGCCGGAGAGGCCGATCTGCTGGCCGCCGCTGACGGACTGGCCGGACGAGACGGAGAGGGAGGAGAGGTGGGCGTACTGGGAGTAGCTGCCGTCGGCGTGCTGAATGACGACCTCGTTGCCGTAGGCGCCGCTCCAGCCGGCCGAGACGACCGTGCCGGCACCGACGGCGCGGACGGTGGTGCCCGAGGAGGCGATGAAGTCGACACCGGTGTGGTAGCCGGAGGACCACATGGAGCCGGAGGCGCGGTACGGGGTGGAGATGCCGCCGCTGACCGGGGAGACCCAGCCGGACCCGGAGGTCGAGGCGCCGGAGCCCGTGGACTGCGCGGAGGACGAGGAGGAGCCGGAGTCCGAGGACCGGGTGACGGGGGCCGAGGCCTCGGCGCGGTCGTCGCCGCGGGAGGCGCGCGGGGTGTCGCCGTTCTTCGAGGAGGACCGCTCGGGGGCGGCCTTGGGCGCGGCGCTCTTCGGGGCGGCGGCCTTGGCGGTGCTCTTGGCGGTGCTCTTGGCGCCGAGCGTGAGCTTCATGCCGGGCAGGATGAGCGAGGGGTCCTCGCCGACGACCTGGCGGTTGTCCGCGTACAGCTTCTGCCAGCCGCCCACGAGGCGGTGGTCGGCGGCGATCTTCGACAGGTAGTCGCCCCGCACGACGGAGTACGTCTTCGGTGCGGCCTTGGCGGCGGGGGCGGCCTTGGCGGAGGCGGGAGCCTTCACCTGGGCGGCAGCGGTGACGGCCTGGCCGGCGGCGGCCGGGGCGGACTGCTCGGCGGCGTGGGCCCCGGTGGCGCCGAGGAGTGGGAGCGCGACGACGGCGCCTCCCGTACCGGCGGCGGCGATTCCGCGGGTCAGGCGGTTGGTCTTGATGCGGCGGTGCTTACCCTTCGCGGGCATGACGAAATCCTCTCCGGCGCCTACGAGGTGAGCTGTCGGGTTCGGACTGGAGATGTCCGGCCGCGCTCTCACGCGGCTTCACCCCAAGCCGTCCTGCGTCGCGGGACCGGCGTACTTCCTGGGTCCCCCGCTCCTGCCACACATGGGTGAGTGGGAATTCCGGACGGTGGCAGGATTCGGCGGTCCGACCGGATTGACGGTGACGCTAGACGAGCGGGGTCGACACGAACAAGCCACTGTTTTCCGCCCGCTTTCCCCGCCCCGCCTTTCCCCCGGAATTCCGGTCACCCTCCGTGGATGACGGTCCTTCGATCCCCCTTTCACGCAGGGCAATTGGTTCCGGCCGTCGGCCACGATCCGTCACCTTTATGACCCTGCTCACGCGCCGAGTCTCATCTCGCCCGCAAACGGGGCGAGTTGTACGCAAGGCCCTAATCCGGACAGATCGCCCATTCCCGTGCAGGGGGGTGACCCGGCACCGTCCCGCCTGGATGATTGCCCCTGGAACCGATCTCGCTTCGGGCACCCGACCGCCGACCACCAGGAGCATCCGTGACGCAGCAGCTGCCGCAGGTCCCGCCCCTCGACATGACCGAACCCGCACTGACCGAGGTCCGCAACTTCCGGGACGTGGGCGGTCTGCCGACGACCGACGGGCGAGCCGTCCGCCCCGGGCGCCTCTTCCGCAGCGGCCACCTCGCCCACGCGACCGCGGCGGACGCCGCCTTCCTCGAATCGCTGGGCCTGCACACCGTCTTCGACTTCCGGAACCTGGCCGACCGGAAGGTGGAGGGCCCCGACGTCGAGCTGCCCGGCGTGCGGAACGTGAACATACCCCTCAACGATCCGGCGGACGGCAAGGAGTTCTGGAAGCTGGTCCGCGGCGGCGACATCGCACAGCTGCGGGAGATCCTCGGCGACGGCAAGGCGGCCGCCACCATGTCCGACTCGTACCGGAAGATGGTGGTCGAGCGGACCGCGGAGCACAGCCGGATCCTGCACGCCCTGGCGGAGGACAGCCTCCCCGCCCTGATGCACTGCGCGGCCGGCAAGGACCGCGCCGGGCTCTCCATCGCGATCACGCTGCTCGCCGTCGGGGTCGAGCGGACGGCGATCGAGGCCGACTACGTGAAGTCGAACGAACCGCACCGCCGCTACAAGGTGCGCCGCAGCTCCACCGCGCCGGACGCCATGTCGCCCGAGGTGATGGAGCTGCTGAGCCCGCTCTTCGACGCACGGGTGGAGTATCTGCGCGGGGCCTTCGAGACGATCGAGACGACGTGGGGCTCCGTGGACGTCTACCTCGCCGAGGGCCTGAAGCTGGCCCCGGAGACCCGCGAGCTGCTGCGGGAGCGCCTGCTCACCGAGGCGTGACCCCGCCGCCTACTGGTTCTGGCCACCCAGCACGAAGAGCAGGTAGAGGAAACCGGCGAAGAGGTGGCCGGCGATCAGATAGGCGAAGAGCCGGAGGACCAGTCCCTTGGGGAACTTGCCCTCCCCGCGCTCTTCACCGGTGACCGGTCGTGACTTCTCGGACATGTCAGCCCTTTCGGAAGCATCAGCGTCGGTGCGGCGTCCCGTCGCCGAGACACAGCTCGGCCACGGGACTCCGCAGCAGGGTGTGGACGAACAGCAGCTCCGCCCCGCCGGGAGTGGCGGCGCCGATCCGGTGCGGGGTGAGCGAGTCGAAGTGGGCGCCGTCCCCGCGGTCGAGGACGTGGACGACGTCACCGAGCGCGAGCCGCACCCGGCCCTCCAGGACGTGGATCCACTCCTCCCCCGGGTGGACGCGCACGATGTCGGCCCGGGTGGCGTGCGGCACGTGGACCCGCAGGCACTGCAGGGCGCGCCCGGCGCCGCCCGCCTGGCGGTAGACCCAGCCGTCGGCCTCGACGGGTTCGGAGCGGGCCGCCCGGACGACGGGGTCGCGTTCGGGCGGCGCCTCGCCGAGGAGCTCGGAGACCGTCGTACCGTAGATCCGGGCGAGGGCGAGCAGCATCGGCAGCGAGGGCTGCCGGTTCCCCGTCTCCAGGCGCGAGAGGTGGGCCGGGGAGAGGCCGGCCCGCTGGGCGGCGGCCTCCAGGGTGAGTCCCCGGCGGCGGCGCAGGGCCCGCAGCTGCGGGGCGACGTCCGGCAGGGAGCCGGGGGTGGCGGGGTCCGGGGAGAGGTCCCCGGGGACGTGGTCCATGCGTCCATTGCGCCAGCATCGTGCCTCTGAGGCAAGTTTCTTGCCTCAGAGGCAAAGACCCGACCGGGGTCAGCGTTGCGCGACGGCCTGCTTCACCAAGGTCTTGCCGAAGTCCCACATCAGCCCGCCGCCGCCGTGGGCGTCGTCCATGACCGCCGTGAAGGCGGTGACGAACCGGTCCACGTCCGCCTCGTCGATGATGAGCGGCGGGATCAGCTTGATCACCTCCAGATGGTCCCCGGAGACCTGGGTGAGGATCCTGTGCCGCTGGAGCAGCGGGACGACGACCATCTGCGCGAAGAGCCCCTTGCGGGCCGCCTGCAGCATCGTCCAGCGGCCGCGCAGCCCCAGCGAGGACGGCCTGCCGAACTCGATCCCGATCATCAGTCCGCGCCCACGGACCTCGTGGAGCAGTTCGTACCGGGGTACGAGCTCCCGCAGGCGGGCGGACAGCAGGTCGCCGATGCGACGGGCGTGCGCTACCGTCCCCTCGTCCTCCATGACCGACAGGACCGCGAGCCCGGCCGCCATGGCCTGCGCGTTCGATCCGAAACTCGCCGAGTGGACGAGGACCCGGTCCATCGACGAGTAGACCTTCTTGAAGATCCAGTCCTTGCCGAGGGTGGCGCCGACCGGCACGTAGCCGCCGGAGAGCGCCTTGGCGACGCAGACCAGGTCGGGCTCGACCCCTTCCTCGTGCTGGTACGCGTAGAAGTCGCCGGTCCTGCCGAGGCCGGTCTGCACCTCGTCCGCGATCAGCAGGGCGCCGTGCTCGTGCAGCAGGTCCTGGGCGGCGCGCAGGAAGCCGGGCGGGGCCTCGTGGACGCCCTTGCCCTGGATCGGCTCCACGACGAAGGCGGCCACGTCGCCGCCGCGCAGCTCCCGTTCCAGGGCTTCGAGGTCGCCCAGCTCGATCGCCGTGTCGGGCAGGAGCGGGGCGAAGCCGTCCCGGAAGCCCTTCTCCCCGTTGACGGAGAGGGAGCCGGTGGTCAGGCCGTGGAAGGCGTGGGAGCAGTAGAGGACCCGGGGGCGCCCGGTGGCGTACCGGGCGAACTTGAGGGCGGTCTCCACGGCCTCCGTGCCGCTGCTGCCGAAGAACACCCGGTCGAGGTGCGGGCTGTGGCCGAGCAGTCGTTCCGCGAGGAGTCCGGGCAGCGGCGGGCAGTCGAAGCGGGTGAGGTCGGCGAGCTGGGCGTCCAGGACGTCGTGGAGGGCCTTGCGGACGACGGGGTGGTGCCGTCCGAGGCCCATCACGCCGAAGCCGGCGAGCATGTCGAGGTGGTCGACGCCGTCGGCGTCCCAGAAGTGGGCGCCCTCGGCCCGCTCGTACACCTTGTCGAAGCCGATGGTGTGGAGCATCCGCGGCAGTTGGGGGTTCAGATGGCGGGCGTGCAGCTCGTACCGCTCGCCGCCGCGTTCGGCGAGCAGCGCCCGCAGGTCGAACTCACCCGTCATGAGGCACTCACCCGTTGTTCCCGGAGACGGTCTCCCTGACCGCGCGCAGGGACTCCTTGAGGGAGCCCATGGTGGCGAGGACGGCGGTGGGCTCGTAGCCGCAGTGCGCCATGCAGTTGGCGCAGCGCGGGTCCTTGCCGCGGCCGTACTTGTCCCAGTCGGTGTCCTCGATGAGTTCGCGGTACGTGGGGACGTAGCCGTCGCTCATCAGGTAGCAGGGGCGCTGCCAGCCGAAGAGGGAGTAGTTCGGGATGGCCCAGGCGGTGCAGGGGAAGTCCGCCTTTCCTTCCAGGAAGTCCAGGAAGAGCGGCGAGTGGTTGAGCCGCCAGCGACGCCGGTTCCCGCCGGCGAAGGCCTTCTTGAAGAGTTCACGGGTCTGCTCGACGCCGAGGAAGTGCTCCTGGTCGGGGGCCTTCTCGTACGCGTACGCGGGCGAGATCATCATCTCGTCGACCTGGAGGTCGTCGTTGAGGAAATTGAGGACCTCGATGATGGTCTGCGGGGTGTCGGTGTTGAAGAAGGTCGAATTGGTGGTGACGCGGAATCCGCGTCGCTTGGCCTCCTTGATGGCCGCCACCGCCTCGTCGAACACGCCTTCCTTGGCGACGGACTCGTCGTGCCGTTCGCGCAGGCCGTCGATGTGCACGGCGAAGGCGAAGTACCGGGAGGGCGTGAAGTCCTCCAGCTTCTTCCGGAGCAGCATCGCGTTGGTGCAGAGGAAGACGTACTTCCTCTTCGCCACCAACTGGCGGACGATCTCGTGGATCTGAGGGTGCATCAGGGGCTCTCCGCCCGCGATGGACACCATGGGGGCGCCGGACTCCAGGACCGCGCCGACCGCCTGGGCGACCGGCATGCGCTGCTTGAGGACGCCCGCCGGGTGCTGGATCTTTCCGCAGCCCTCGCACTTGAGGTTGCACGCGAAGAGCGGCTCGAGTTCCACGATCAGCGGGAACTTCTCGCGCTTGCGGAGCTTCTGTTCGAAGAGATAGGTCCCGACCCTGATGGACTGGCGCAGTGGCATGGCCATGACTCGCTCACCTCCTGGGGAGCAGCAAAGAACGGTGCCATTCGAAGAAAGCGGGAAGGACGGCACGAAGAACACGGAAGGCCGATATTCCCCCGCGCACCGTCCCGATCCGGAGCAGTTCATGATCTGGAGCGTCCACGACCACCCGGACGGCCGCAACGGGGCGGGCGCCGGGCCCTCCCCCGGGGCTTCCGGCGGCCCGTGCGGTACGCAGCGTCGCGGCGGACTCCATGTCGACGGCGATCGCGCCGGTGGCGCGCAGCGCGGCCCGCTCGGGGCCGCGCACCACGTGGTCGGAGCCGGTCAACGGCCCGGTGTGCACGGCCCGGCCCGGCACCGCCCTGGCGAGGGCCTCCACCAGGAGCTCGGTCCCGGTGCAGGGGGTGGTGCCGTCGGGGCCACGGGTCTCGTCGGCGACGATCAGGTCCCCCGGATGCATGCCGGGGGCCAGCCCCGCGCAGAAACCGGAGGCGATGACGGCCGCGTCCCGCCACCGCTCCCCGCCGAGCGTCCGGGACACCGCCCGGTGGGCCCGGCCGGGTCCCATGCCCGTACGGAGCACGGTCACGGCCCCGGGAGCGCCACCGCGGTCCCCGCTGCGCAGGGCGAGCTGCTCGATGCCGAGCGCGCAGGCGATGAGCAGATGCGGCGGGGCGCCGGGGCCCGGCTCGCGCCCCATCAGCGCACCCTGCCGGGCGCCGGCTCCCCGTACACGTAGCGTCCGAGCGCCGTGAGGGGGAACACCTGCCGGTAGAGGTGGTAGTTGATGGAGAAGTCCCAGGGGAAGCCGGTGCCGGTGAAGTACGGCTCGTCCCAGGAGCCGTCCTCGCGCTGGGTCGCGGTGAGCCAGGCGACGCCGCGCCGGACGGGCTCGGAGTCACGCTCGCCCGCCGCGAGGAGGGCCATCAGCGCCCACGCGGTCTGGGAGGCGGTGGAGGCACCCCGGCCGATCCACTCCGGCTGCGTGTAGGAGCGCATGTCCTCGCCCCAGCCGCCGTCGTCGTTCTGCGTGGAGCCGAGCCAGGCGACGGCCCGGCGGATCGCGGGATGGGAGACGGGCAGCCCGGCCGCGGTCAGCGCCGGGAGCACCGAGCCGGTGCCGTACACGTGGTTGACGCCCCAGCGCCCGAACCAGCCGCCGTGCGGCTCCTGTGCGGCGAGGAGCCACTCGACGCCCCTGCGGGTACGGGGGTCCTCGGCGAGCCCCTCGTACGCCAGCATCTCCACCACGTGGGCGGTGACGTCGGCGGAGGGCGGGTCGATCACCTCGCCGAAGTCGCAGAAGGGCAGCTTGTTGGGCAGGGCGCTGGTGTTGTCGGCGTCGAACGCGCCCCAGGCGCCGTCGCGCGACTGCATGCCGAACGTCCAGCGCGCGCCCCGGGCGACGGCCGCCTCGACCCGGGCCGGCTCGGGGTGGCGGACCCGGCGCAGGGCGAGCACCACCTCCGCGGTGTCGTCGATGTCGGGGTAGTTGTCGTTGTGGAACTCGAACGCCCAGCCGCCCGGTGGCAGTCCCGGCCGTCGTACCGCCCAGTCCCCCGTCCGGGTGATCTCCTCGTCGAGCATCCAGTCGACGGCCTTCAGCAGGGCGGGGTGGTCCGGCGGGAGTCCCGCGTCCGCGAGGGCGATGGTGGCGAGGCAGGTGTCCCAGACGGGCGACTGGCAGGCCTCGACCATCCGCGAGCCGTCCTCGCGCCACACGGCGAACCGGTCGAGCGACTCCAGGCCGGCGCGCATGACGGGGTGTTGGAGGTCGTAGCCGAGGAGGTGGAGGGCGATCACCGAGTAGACGGCGGGCGGCTGGATGCCGCCCCAGCAGCCGTCGTTCTCCTGGCGCTCGACGATCCAGCGCGCGGCCAGGTTCATGGCGGTCCTGCGCAGGGCGCGCGGCGCCACCCGGTGGTAGACGTGCAGCGCCTTGTCGAGCCGCTGGAAGATCCCGTCCCAGCCGGTCGCGGGGGCGAGGGGGCGGGGCGGGTTCGGCCGGACCGGGTCGGTGTGCAGCTCGTCGAGGGGGAAGGGCGCGGGGCGGACCGGGCGTTTCGCGGAGACGACGGTGAGGGGCACGATCGTCTGCCGGGCCCAGCAGCCGAAGTCGTAGATGTTGAGCGGGAACCACTTCGGCAGGAAGAGCAGTTCCGGGGGGAGTTCGGGCAGGTCCTCCCAGCGCCACCAGCCGAAGAGGGCGAGCCAGATCCGGGTGAATACCCGGGCGGCAGCGATGCCGCCCCCGGCGCGGACCCAGGCGGCAGCGCGGACCATGTGCGGAGCCTCGGGCGGGTCTCCGGCGAGCCGGAGGGCCACATAGGCCTCGACGGTGGCGGAGACCTCTCCGGGTCCGCCGTAGAAGGTGGCCCAGGCGCCGTCCTCGCGCTGTTCGCGGCGGATGTGGAGGGCCGCGGCGCGGAGGGTGTCGGCGTCGAGGATGCCCAGGAACTGGCGGAGGAGGAGGTCCTCGGCGTCCATGGTGACGTTGGTCTCCAGGTCGCCCTTCCACCAGCCCTCGGGGTCCTGCAGGGCGAGCAGGTGCTCGACGGCCCGTTCCGTGGCTCTGGCGGCGGCCTCGTCGAGGCCGGCGGGCGCGGAGGCGTCGGTGTGGTGGGTGGTGCTGGCCGCGGCCGTCCGGGGGCCTACGGCCCCGGCGTTTCCGTCGGTCGTCGCTGTCATGGCTTCCCCTTTACGCAGTCGGTTTCATCTGCTCTACGGGTCTGCCGTCGGCCGGCGCCGAAGGGCACCGGCCGGCGACCGCGAACTCATATCAGGGTGATGGTGATCATCTCTTCCGTACGACCACGAAGTCGGCCAGCGCGGTGAGCTGCGCCCGGACGCGGGCGGGCATGTCCACCTCGTGCAGGGCCTCGATCGCGACGGCGTGCTGGCGGCGGGCCTCCTGGGAGGTCCACTCGCGCCCCCCGGCCTCCTCGATGAGGGCCGCCCGGAAAGCGAACTCCTCCTCGGAGAAGGTGTCGAAGTCGTTGGACTTGGCGTCCGCCGCGAGCAGTTCGCCGAGCCGCTCCGAGGCCTCGCCGCCGGCGGCGAGGGCGGCGACGACCGGCAGGGACTTCTTGCGCTGGCGCAGGTCGCTCCAGGTCTGCTTGCCGGTGGCCCCGGGGTCGCCCCAGATGCCGAGCAGGTCGTCGACGGCCTGGAAGGCGAGGCCGAGGTGGTAGCCGTACTCCTCCAGCTTGTCGGCGGTGCGGTCGTCGGCGCCGCCGAGCACGGCGCCGATGGAGACGGCGCAGGCGAGCAGGGCGCCCGTCTTGTTGCCCTCCATCTCCAGGCACTCCTCGACGGTGACCCGTTCCCGGTGCTCGTACGAGATGTCCTGGGCCTGCCCGTCGATGAGCTTGCGGGAGGCCGTGGTGAGCCTGCGGGTGGCCCGGCCGGCCTCGACGGTGCCGAGTTCGAGGAGCAGCTCGTTGGCGAGGGCGAACAGGGCGTCGCCGACGAGGATGGCCTGCGCGGGGCCGTGCACCTTCCACACGGTGTCGCGGTGGCGGCGCTGCTCGTCGCCGTCCATCAGGTCGTCGTGCAGCAGCGAGAAGTTGTGGACGAGCTCCACGGCGACGGCGCCGGGGACGCCGACCTCGGGCGGGGCGCCCGCGACCTCGGCCGACAGCAGGGCGAGCGCGGGGCGGACGGCCTTGCCGCCGTCGCCGTCGGCGGGGTTGCCCTGGGCGTCGATCCAGCCGAAGTGGTAGGCGGCCACGGTGTCCATGGGTGGTGCGAGGCGGTCGACGGCCGCCCGCAGTACGGGGGTGGACAGGGTCCGCCCCCGCTCCAGCAGTGCGGTCACGTCCGCGGTGTCGACGGCCGGATTACCCGGCGGCACAGTCGGCACGGTCTCTCCTCTTGTTCCGGTACTCACACTCATACCGCCTCCTGAAGCGGATGGTCATGGCGGCGGCCGAGGGCGGAGAGCGCGGCGCCCGCCGCGCTGAATCCGCTGCGGACGGCACCCTCCATGGTCGCGGGCCAGCCGGTGGCGGTCCAGGCGCCGGCCAGGTAGAGCCCCGGGGCCTGGGTGCGGGCGCCGGGGCGGAGCCGGCCGACGCCCGGGGTGGGGGCGAACGTGGCCGTCCGCTCCCTGGTGACGAAGAAGTCGCGGATGCCGGCGCCGCGGGCGGCGGGCAGCAGCCGTTCCAGCTCGGGGAGGTACTTCGCGCGCAGGGCCGCGACGGGTTCGTCGATCTCGTCCTGGGCGGCGGACTGGGAGACGGCGAGGTACTGGCCGCCGCCGGTGAGCCCGGAGGAGTCGGTGCGGTCGAAGACCCACTGCACCGGGGATCCGAGCGTGGTGAAGAAGGGCCGCTTGAGGACCTTGCGGTCGTAGACGACGTGGAGGTTGAGGATGGGGGCGGTGGCGATGTCGAGGAGCCGGTCGGGGTCGTCGAGTGCGCCGTCGGGCAGCAGACCGTGGGTCTCCTGCTGGGGTACCGCGAGGACGACGGCGTCTGCCGTGAGCGTCTCGCCGGGTACGTCGACGGTCCAGCGGCCGTCGTCGGTACGGGCGATCCGCTCGGCCTTGGTGCGGAGCAGGGTGCGGACGCCGAGGGCGTCGAGCTCCTTCGCGGCGCGGGTGTCGTGGAGTTCGCCGAGCGGGACGTGGGCCCAGCCGATGTCGGCGGCACCGGGCTCGGACAGGAGCCCGGTCTTGAAGACCATCGCGGCGAGTCCCATGGAGGCCTGCGGGGCGGGGGCGTTGAGGGTGGGGACGCCGACCAGGTCCCAGAGGGCCTCGATGGCCCGGGGGGACTGTCCGTGCCGTCCGAGCCAGGTGGCGAAGTCGATGCCGTCGAGCGCGGGGTCGGCGGGGTCGAGTTTCTTCAGGGCGAGCGCGGCCCGGCCGACGGAGGCACGCTCGGCGAGGGAGAGGTGCGGGTACGTGGCGAGGCTGCGGGCGAGGTGCAGCGGTACGGGGAGGTCGTCGCGGCGGATCCGGCCGAGGCGGGGACCGCGCGGGTGGCCGACGTCGAGGACGGGGACGTCGAGACGGTCCTGGAGGGGCGCGAGCCTGGCTCCGTCGACCCGGCCGAGGAACCAGCGGTACGCGGTGCAGCAGCGCAGGTAGACGTGCTGGCCGTTGTCGACGGTGAGGTCACCGCGGCGGAAGGAGAAGGCAAGGCCGCCGAGCCGGGGCCGCCCTTCGATGAGGGTGACGTCGACGCCCGCCTCGGCCAGCCGGAGCGCGGCGGTGATCCCGGCGAGCCCGCCGCCGACGACGACGGCGTGGGGCCGCCGGGCGTTCTGCTCGGTTCCGTCGTGGGTCACTCGGCCTCCGCTCGGGTCGTCGCGCAGAGGGACGCCGAGGCGGCGCCCGGGGTTGCCCGGCGGTGGGGGGTGTGCGGGCTCATCAGGCATGCCCCCTGACACCGCGCCGGGCGATGTGACGGGTGTCGAGGCCGGAGAGGCCGCGGACGGCGACGTACGCCTTCTCCCGGCCGGGCAGCGAGACACGGCCGCGCAGCACGGCCCCGGGGTCGCGTTCGATCCGGTCGAGCAGACGGCGGTAGATGCCGGCCATGGCGGCGACACAGGCGCCGCTGCGCCGGTCGAGCATGGGCAGCAGTTGGTAGCCCTCGGCGAACAGGGCACGGGCGCGCCGCACTTCGAAGTGGATGAGGCCCTCGAAGTCGGAGCCGGCGGGCGGTGTGTCGCCGCGGAAGCCGTCTCCGCAGCCGAACTTGGCGAGGTCGTCGGCGGGCAGGTACGTGCGCCCGTTGCCCGCGTCCTCGCGTACGTCCCTGAGGATGTTGGTGAGTTGGAGCGCGAGGCCCAGGGTGTCGGCGTACTCGGGGGCGCGGTCGGCGCCCCGGGCGCCGGGCTGGGTGCCGAAGACGCCGAGCGAGAGCCGGCCGATCGCCCCCGCGACGCAGCGGCAGTAGACCTTGAGGTCGTCCCAGGTCTCGAAGGTCGCACCGTGCACGTCCATGAGGACGCCGTCGATGAGTTCGTCGAGGCCGTCGAGCGGGAGCGGGAAACGGCGGGCCGAGTCGGCGAGGGCGACGGCGACGGGATCGGTGTCGTCCTCGTCGACCTCACCGGCGCGGACCCGGTCGAGCAGCGCGCGGGTGGCCTCCAGGCGCTCCCGCTTGACCTCGGACGCGAGGGTGCCGTCGCCGATGTCGTCGACGCGCCGGGAGAAGGCGTACAACGCGGACATGGCCTGGCGCTTCCCGGTCGGCAGCAGCCGGATCCCGTAGGCGAAGTTGCGTGCCTGCTGTCCGGTGACCGTCTCGCAGTAGCTGTAGGCGGCCTGTACCGGTGCGGACGGCTGGGGCTGTGCCTCCACGGTCGCGCTCACCCCTCTCTCCGCGCCCGGAGCATGACCGCTCCCACCTGGCGCATCAGGCTCGGCTTGGTGGACTTCGGTGCGCCGCTCAGTACGTCGAACCCGGCGTCGGTGATCGCGTCGAGCGCGGCGAGCCCCCCGGCGGCGAATCCCGCGAGGAGGAGGCGGAGCCGGCCGTGGACGCTGCCGACGAGCGGGGTGCCCGCGTGGAGCAGGTCGCGGGCCCGCTCCGCCTCGAAGGCGATCAGTGCGCGCACGGAGGCGCCCGCGGCGGGGCGTGCGAGGTCGGCCTCGGTGACGTGGAACCGCTCGAGGTCCTCGGCGGGCAGGTAGATCCGGTCGTTGCCGAGGTCCTCGGCGACGTCCTGGAGGTGCTCGACGACCTGGAGGGCGGTGCAGATCTCGTCGGAGCGGCGGATCCGCTCGGGGGTCTCGGTGCCGGTGATGGCGAGGACGAGCCGGCCGACGGGGTTGGCGGAGAGCTCGCAGTACGCGAGGAGGTCGTCGTACGTCTCGTAGCGCCGGACCTGCTGGTCCTGCCGGTTGGCCGCGATCAGGCCGAGGAAGGGCTCCGGGGTGAGCCGGTGGCGCCGTACGGTCGGCTGGAGGCCGCGCAGGAGGGGGTGGCGCGGGGTGCCGTCGAAGGCGCGGCGGAGGTCGGCCTCGAAGGCGTCGAGGAGGACGAGCCGGTCCTCGGCGGTCCCGGGGTCGAGGCCGAGGTGGCGGGCGTCGCCGCCGCCGGGGGCGAGGTCGCCGTCCCCGATGTCGTCGACGAGGCGGGCGAAGCCGTAGACGGCCATGAGGTCGTCGCGCCAAGCCCGGGGCAGGAAGAAGGGGGCCACGGGGAAGTTCTCGTCCGCGGCCTTGCCGAGTGTGGCGCGCGAGGAGGCGTCGGGGCGCGCCTGCCGGGTGTCCGTCACAGGTCACTGCCCGACGGAGGGACGGCGACACCCTCGTGGAGCTGGAGATTCTGCGTCATGGCCGTCACGTCTCCCGTTCTACACTGCGGATCCAATCCATCCTATTTCGGACACGCCGCCGACCCCTGCCCGTAGAGCCGTGACCCGGAGGCCCGATGGTCGTGGGGTATCGCCCTACTTGCCGCGAAACAGACCGGTCCAGCTTACGTCGTACGACCTCCGTCGCCGTTCCGGGGTGGCGTGCGCCGGGAAGCTCACTCGTACGAGTCGTCAACCCCCGCACATCGCAAGGGAGTTCGGCGCGGTAGGCGGCTCAGAGGGCGCGCGCGCCGGAGACCACCATGGCGAGCGTCGTCTCGACGACGGCGTTCCTGCGCTGGACGGGAAGGCGCCGAAGCGGGCCGTCGACCAGGAGAAGTGACAGTCCGTGCACGGCCGACCACGCGGCGGCACCACTGACGGCGCGGGCGCCCTGGCGGGCGGTGCCGCGGCGGGTGAGCGCCTCGAGCGCCTCCCCGAGCAGGGTGAACGCGCGGATCTCGGGCTCGGCGGGCTGCCGCTCCGCCGCCGCTCCGGCCGTCCCCGCCGGGCGGGGGACGCAGAACGCGGCCCGGTAGAGGCCGGGCTGGTCGAGGGCGAAGCCGACGTATCCGCGGCAGAGGGCCGCGACCCGGCGTTCGGCCGCGAGGGTGGGGTCGTCGGCGCCGGGCTCGCGGGCGGCGGCGCGCTCCATGGAGTCGGCGAGGCGGCGCCGGGCGTGGGTCCTGACGGCGCGCAGGAGTTCACCGCGTCCGTCGAAGTGCCGGTAGGCGGCGGTGGGCGAGACTCCGACCCGTCGGGCCGCCTCGCGCAGGACGACCCGCTCGGGGCCGCCCTCGGTTGCGAGGTCGACGGCCGCGCAGATCAGCGCGTTGCGCAGGTCGCCGTGGTGGTAGGTCTTTCCCCCCGAGAACGCTGCCATGGCCTCATCCTGCCCGAAGTTAACCGCATGAACATTCCAGCCGCCGGTACGACGCGCGGAAACCGGAACCGCCCCCGCCGACGACGGCGGGGGCGGTTCGGAAGGACTCGGGGTCAGCGGGCGGTCTCGCGCTCGTACGCCTTGAGGACCTCGTCCGTGGGGCCGTCCATCAGGAGTTGCCCCTTCTCCAGCCAGAGCACCCGGTCGCAGGTGTCCCGGATGGACTTGTTGCTGTGGCTCACCAGGAAGACCGTGCCGGCCTCCTTGCGGAGTTCGCGGATGCGCTCCTCGGAGCGGATCTGGAACTTGCGGTCACCGGTCGCCAGCGCCTCGTCGATGAGGAGGACGTCGTGGTTCTTGGCCGCCGCGATGGCGAAGCGGAGCCTGGCACCCATACCGGAGGAGTACGTCCGCATGGGCAGGCTGATGAAGTCGCCCTTCTCGTTGATGCCGGAGAAGTCGACGATGCCCTCGTAGCGGGAGCGGACCTCCTCGCGGCTCATGCCCATGGCGAGGCCGCCGAGGATCACGTTGCGCTCACCGGTGAGGTCGTTCATGAGGGCCGCGTTGACGCCGAGGAGCGAGGGCTGCCCGTCGGTGTAGACCTTGCCGCTCTCGGTGGGCAGCAGACCGGCGATGGCGCGCAGCAGCGTCGACTTGCCGGAGCCGTTGGAACCGATGAGGCCGATGGCCTCGCCGCGGTAGGCGGTGAAGGTGACACCCCGGACGGCGTGGACCTTGCGGACGCCGCGGGAGACCTCGGCCTTGCCGCGGCCGACGATCCGGCTGAGCGCCGCGGTGGCGCTGCCCTTGCCTCCGCCGCCGGCGTTGACGCGGTAGACGATGTGGACCTCGTCGCAGATGACGGTGGGGACGTTGCTCCGGTCGGTGTCAGCCACGGCCGTACCTCTCCTCGGCCTTCCAGAAGTAGACGAAGCCGCCGATGCCGAAGACCAGCGCCCAGCCGAGGGCGGTCATCCAGACGTGGTCCGGCAGGTTCTGCGCGCTGTAGCCGTCGATGAGGGCGAAGCGGATCAGGTCCATGTAGACGGCGGCCGGGTTGTACATGAGGATGTCGGCGATCCAGGCCGGCTTGTCGGAGAGCATCACCGGGATCGAGAACATCACGCCGGACGCGTACATCCAGGTCCGCATGACGAAGGGCATCAGCTGGGCGAGGTCGGGCGTCTTGGAGCCCATCCTGGCCACGATCATGGCGAGGCCCACATTGAACACGAACTGCAGGAGCAGCGCCGGGATCACGAGGAGCCAGCGGAACGAGGGGTAGCTGCCGAAGGCGATCGCCACCGCCACGAGCACGATCATCGAGAACAGCAGCTGCTGGAGCTGCTGGAGCGAGAAGGAGATCGGCAGGGTGGCGCGGGGGAAGTGCAGGGCCCGGACGAGTCCGAGGTTGCCCGAGATCGCCCGGACGCCCGCCATCACGGAGCTCTGGGTGAAGGTGAACACGAAGATGCCGGTGACCAGGAAGGGGATGTAGACCTCCTTGGTCATCCCTTGTCCCGCGCCCAGGATCAGCCCGAAGATCAGGTAGTAGACCAGGGCGTTCAGCAGCGGGGTCGCCACCTGCCACACCTGGCCCAGCTTGGCCTGGCTGTACTGCGCGGTCAGCTTGGCAGAGGAGAAGGCCAGGATGAAGTGGCGGCGGCTCCACAGCTCACGGACGTACTCGAACAGCCCGGGCCGGGCGCCACTGACGGAGAGGCCGTACTTCGCCGCCAGCGCGGCCGGAGCCAGGCCCTCGTCGACGGACGGAGGCGCGCTCGTCGCGACCGCCCCGCCCTGGTGTGTGTCACTCACAGTCGAAACTTTCGTGTTCAAGATGCGCGGCACGTCGGTACCACGATGTCAGACGACCGGGGGGCGACCCAGCCGGGTCAGCCGCCACACCGTACGCCACCTCATGGGGCGGCGCGGTCCGCAGGGGGTCGTCCAGCCCTCGCGGAGACCGCCGCACCACGCCTTCAGCGCGGGGAGCGGGGGCCGCCGGGCCAGGGTGAGCAGGAGCCAGACGCCGAGATAGACCGGCACCAGGGGCGCGGGCAGATTGCGACGTGCCAGCCACACTCGGTTGCGGGCCACGTTGAAGTGGTACGAGGCGTGCCGGGACGGGGCTGTGGTGGGGTGCAACAGCACCATGTCGGAACGGTAGTCGATCATCCAGTCGGCGTCGAGCGCGCGCCAGGCGAGGTCGGTCTCCTCGTGCGCGTAGAAGAACTCGCCCGGCAGTACGCCCACTTCGGCGAAGACCTTGGTGCGGACCGCGTTGGCGCCACCGAGGAAGGTGGTCACCCGCGAGGAGCGCATCGGGTCGGACGCGCGCAGTCGCGGCACGTGCCGGCGCTGGGTGAGCCCGGTCTCGGGGTCGGCGATGCGGAAGGTGACGATGCCGAGGCGCGGGTCGGCGGTGAAGGCCTGCCGGACCAGTTCGGCGGTGTCCGTGTGCGCGAGCAGCCCGTCGTCGTCGAGGAACATCAGGACGTCGACGTCGGTGCCGCCGGGGCCGAAGGCCTCGATGCCGACGTTCCGGCCGGCGGGGATGCCGACGTTCTCCGGGAGGTCGACGGTCCGCACCCAGTCGGGCACCCCGGTGACCGGGGTGCCCTGCCCGACGACGACGACCTCGACCCGGTCGCCCTCCTGCGCGGCGACCGAGTCGATCAGCGCGCGCAGCTCGTCGGGGCGGTCGCCCATCGTGATGACGACGGCTCCCACCTTGAGCGGCGCGCCCGCGGACGGTCTCACTTCAGCCTGCTGGAAACCATGATCGACACGAGGTGGAGCACGGTCTGGAGCAGCGCGATGCCGGCGAGGACGGCGACGCCGACCCGGGAGAAGAACAGGTCGCCGCGGACCTGGTCCGCGATCGCCAGGACCACGATCAGGAGCGAGGCCTCGATGCCGAGGACGAGCCGGTGGAACTTGAGCGCCGCCGCGGCCCTGCGGGCCAGCGCCATGCCGGAGGAGCGCGGCTCGGACGCCGCCTCCTTGACCGGCGGCAGACCGCCCTGGTGACGGGCGACACCGACGAGGTCGGTCTCGGCCTTGATCAGGATGGCGCCGAGGGCGGCGAGCGTCCCGAGGAAGGCCCACAGCCAGTCGATCCGGCCGGAGCCCCACAGGTCGGCGGCGCGCAGGCCGAAGCCGACGAGCACGGCCGCGTCGCACAGGTACGCGCCGACCCGGTCCAGGTACACCCCGCCGAGGGAGAACTGCTTCTTCCAGCGGGCCACCTCGCCGTCGACGCAGTCGAGCAGCAGGTAGAGCTGGACCATGAGCGCGCCGAGCAGGGCGCCCGGGATCCCCGGCACCAGCAGCGCCGGGGCCGCGAGGACGCCCGCGAGGGTCATGACGTAGGTGAGCTGGTTCGGCGTGATCCGGGTGCCGACGAGCCGGCGGGTGATCCGGAGCGAGATCTCCCGCATGTACAGGCGGCCGCCCCAGTGCTCACCGCTGCGCCGGTCCTTCACACCGGGGGGGTGGACGACCGGTCGGAGCTCAGCTACCGATGGCTTTTGCATAGTCGGCGTACGCGTCCCTGATCTCGTCGTCGGACAGGTCGAGGTGTTCGAGGATGGTGAAGCGGCCCGGTCGGGTCTGCGGGGCGAAGGACACCGCCCGTACGAACTCGTCCACGGTGAAGCCCATCTCCTCCGGCCGGACGGGCAACCCGTGCCGGCGGAGGGTCTCCACCATCTGCGCGGACCCGTCGCGGGCGCCGCGCAGGTGCATGGCGAAGGCCGCTCCGAGGCCGCACTGCTCGCCGTGGCTGGCGGCGCGGGCCGGGAAGAGCAGGTCGAAGGCGTGGCTGATCTCGTGGCAGGCGCCCGAGGAGGGGCGGCTGTCGCCACTGATCGACATGGCGATGCCGGACATCACCAGGCCTTCGGAAAGGGAGACGAGGAAGTCGTCGTCGCCGACGCCGCCGGGGTGGCGGAGCACGGCCTCGCCCGCGCTGCGGGCCATGGCGGCCGCGAGGCCGTCGACGGGCTCGCCCGTCACCTCGTGGGAGAGCTCCCAGTCCGCGATGGCGGAGATGTTGGAGACGGCGTCGCCGATGCCGGAGCGGACGTAGCGGACCGGCGCCTCCCTGATCACGTCCAGGTCGATGACGAGGGCGATCGGGGTGGGCACGCCGTAGGAGCCCCGGCCGTTGTCGTTGTCCAGGGTCGAGATCGGGGAGCAGATCCCGTCGTGCGACAGGTTGGTGGCGATGGCCACCAACGGCAGCCCGACCCGGGCCGCCGCGTACTTCGTCACGTCGATGATCTTGCCGCCGCCGAGGGCGACCACGGCGTCGTACCGCTTGCCGCGCATGGCGTCGGCGAGCTTCACGGCCTCGTCGATGGTGCCGCCCGCGACCGGGTACCAGTCGGCACCCGGCAGCTCGGCGGCGAACTGGTCACGCAGCTTGAGGCCCGAGCCGCCGCTGATGGCGACGGCGATCTTGCCGTTGCTGGAGATCCGCTGGTCCGCGAGGAGCGCGGACAGGTCGTCCAGCGCTCCCCTGCGGATGTCGACGACGACCGGCGAGGGGATCAGCCGAGTCAGTACTGGCACGCGATCTCACGGCCCTTCGCGAGGTCGTCGTGGTTGTCGATCTCGACCCACTTGACGTCGCCGATGGGGGCCACGTCGACGGTGAAGCCGCGGTGGACGAGCTCCTGGTAGCCGTCCTCGTAGTACAGGTCGGGGTCGCGCTCGAAGGTGGCCTTGAGGGCGTCCGCGAGCTCCTCGGCGGCCTCGGCCTCGATGAGGGTGACGCCGATGTACTCGCCGGTGGCGGTGGCCGGGTCCATGAGCTTGGTGATGCGCTGGACGCCCTTGCCCTCGGCGGTGATGACCTTCATCTCCTCGTCGGCGAGGTTCTTCACCGTGTCGAGGGCGAGGATGATCTTCTTGCCGTCGCCGCGGGCGGCGAGCAGGGTCTCCTCGACGGAGACCGGGTGGACGGTGTCGCCGTTGGCGAGGATCACACCCCGCTTGAGGACCTCACGGGCACACCACAGGGAGTAGGCGTTGTTCCACTCCTCGGCCTTGTCGTTGTCGACGAGGGTGAGCTTGAGGCCGTACTTCGCCTCCAGGGCCTCCTTGCGGTCGTAGACGGCCTCCTTGCGGTAGCCGACGACGATCGCGACCTCGGTGAGGCCGATCTCGGCGAAGTTCTTCAGCGTCCCGTCGAGAATCGTCGTCTCGCCGTCGACGGGCACGAGGGCCTTCGGAAGGGTGTCGGTGTAGGGGCGCAGACGCCGTCCGGCACCGGCTGCCAGTACGAGACCGATCATGCTGTTTCTCCTTCGTCGTGAACGGCGGGTGCTCCGGAGGAGACCCAGAAGCGGACGGACTCCACGAGCACCACCAGCGCGACGGCGACCGCGAGGGCGGTCAGTGCCAGGGTGAAGTCGTCGCCGCGGTCCGCCAGCAGGGCGGCGAGGACGGCCACCAGGAGCGTGCGCCCCTCGTGTCCGCCGGTGACGCGCGCCAGCCAGGCGGGCGGCGCGCCGGTGCCCCCGCGAATGCGGTACACCGTGTCGTAGTGATGGTAGGCGACCGCCGCGACCAGCCCGAACGCCGCCGGGAGGGCGTGCGCGGAGCCGGAGTGGGCGGCGAGGACGAGGACGGTGGTGTACTCGGCGGCGCGGAAGAGCGGCGGTACGAGCCAGTCGAGGGCGCCCTTGAGGGGGCGGGAGACGGCCGCGCCGGCGAGCACCACGTACAGGACCGCGATGACGACGGTCTGCCGGTCCCCGAAGGGGCGGGCCAGGACGGTGGAGAGCAGCACGGCGGTCGCGATGGCGGCGAGGACGACGCCGGGGCCGAGGAGGCGGGTGCGGGCCGGCGCGCGGGCGACGATCCCGGCGAGCGGGCCGGAGTCGGCGAGGTCGGCGAGGGCCTGGGCGGCCCGGTCGGTCCTCCTCGCCTTGCGTGTCAGGGAGCGCAGGACGCGGCCCGCCGTGGTGTAGCAGGCACCGAAGGCGCAGCCGATGATCAGCGCCCAGAAGACGACCCGGGGGCTGGTGACGGCGGTGAGGACGGCGATCATCGCCCAGCGCTCGCCGATCGGCAGGATGATCATGCGGCGGGCCCAGACGGTCCAGCCGAGGCTGTCGAGCCGGTCGGAGAGGGCGGCGGTGGGGCTCGTGTTGGCCGTGGCGTCGTGGTTGGCCTCGTTGAACGAGAAGTCCACGACGTGCCGGCAGGTCATGAGGATCATCGCGCCGAGCGCCAGGGCCCACACGTCGTCGCCGTCGCGGGCGGCGCCGAGGGCGAGGCCCGCGTAGAAGGCGTATTCCTTGGCGCGGTCGAAGGTGGCGTCGAGCCAGGCGCCCATCGTCGAGTACTTCAGCGCGTACCGGGCGAGCTGCCCGTCGGTGCAGTCCAGGACGAAGGAGACGAGGAGGAGGACGCCGGCGGCGATGTAGCCGCCGCGCTCGCCGGTCGCCGCGCAGCCGGCCGCGATCAGGGCGGTGAGCAGGGAGGCGGTGGTGACCTGGTTGGGGGTCAGTCCGCGGCGCGCGCACCAGCGGGCGATGTAGCGCGAGTACGGGCTGATGAAGAAGGTGGTGAAGAAGCCGTCGTGGGCCTTGACGGCCGAGCGGAGGCGTACGGCCTCGTCGTCGACGGCGTCGACGGCGGCGCGGGCCTCGTGGCGGGCCTCCGGGTCGGCGGGCACGGTGGCGACGAGGGTGCCGAGCTGGGGCCGGTGCACGGCGACGCCGTCGGCGTCGAGGGCGTCGGCGAGCGTGCCGGGGAGGTCGTCGGTGGCCGTGGCGTCCCTGAGCGCGCGGCTGAGCGCGGGGCGGGCCCCGCTCTGCGCGGTGAGCGCGCCGGGGGCGGCGGCCGCGGGGAACCGCGGGTCGGTGAGGGCGAGGCGCAGCGCGTGCAGGTGGCCGACGAACCGGGGGTCGACGAGCGCGACGCGCTCACCCGCCGGGACGGCTGCCAGCAGGGCGGCGGCCTCGTCGGCGCCGGAGGCTGCCTTGACGTCGAAGCCGAGCGACCGCAGATCACCGTCGAGCGAGGATCCGGGTGCCGGCGGGCCGGTGAGGATGGCGGTCGACAGACGAACTCACTCCTTGGAGCTGACGGAGGGGCCGGCGGGGCCCATGGCGGCCCCGGGCGCGGCGGTGCGGCCCGGCACCGGGCGGCGGCACGTCGGCTGAGGCTATCGGATGAACGGAGCGTGAGTTCACCGAGGCTTCGCGGGCAGGACTCCCCCGGGCCCACCCGCGTCCTCGCGGGTGCGCCTCGCCCCGCGATGATCATCATGGGTGATCGGAGGCCCGCCGGACGAACCACGGTCGACCGGCGCCGCGAGAGCCTTCGGGGGCGGGTTCGCGCCATACTCCGCAGTTCGCGCATCACCGCAGATCAGAGCATATGACAACGGTGTTCAGTGCCGTGTTGCGCATACCCCCCACCCGTAGTTGACTGGCTGATCGGGGCACCTGCGACCACACGATCTGGAGGCCATTTCCATGGGGGCTGGACACGACCACGGGCACAGCCACGGCGGCCCGCCGCCGACCGGCACCGCGGGGGCCGCGTACAAGAACCGACTGCGGATCGCACTCGGCATCACGCTCTCCGTGATGGTGATCGAGATCATCGGCGGTCTGCTCGCGGACTCGCTGGCCCTGATCGCCGACGCGGCGCACATGGCGACCGACGCGGTCGGCCTCGCGATGGCGCTGCTCGCGATCCACTTCGCCAACCGGCCTCCCTCGGGGAACCGCACCTTCGGGTACGCGCGGGCCGAGATACTCGCGGCGCTCGCCAACTGTCTGCTGCTGCTCGGAGTCGGCGGCTACGTGCTGTACGAGGCGGTCCAGCGGTTCGTCGAGCCGGCCGAGACCAAGGGCGGTCTCACGATCACGTTCGCGGCGATCGGTCTGGTCGCCAACGTGATCTCGCTGTCGCTGCTCATGCGGGGCCAGAAGGACAGCCTCAATGTGCGCGGGGCGTACCTGGAGGTGCTGGCGGACGCGCTCGGCTCGGTCACCGTGATCATCGCGGCCGGCATCATCCTGGCCACCGGCTGGCAGTACGCCGACCCGATCGCCTCGATCGTCATCGGCCTCATGATCGTCCCCCGGACGGTCAAACTGCTGCGCGAGACCCTGGACGTGCTCCTGGAGGCGGCACCCAAGGGCGTCGACATGGCCGAGGTACGGGCGCACATCCTGGCCCTGCCGGGGGTCGAGGACGTGCACGACCTGCACGCCTGGACGATCACCTCGGGGATGCCCGTGCTCTCGGCGCACGTGGTCGTGGACCAGGGCGCGCTGGACTCGGTCGGCCACGAGAAGATGCTGCACTCGCTCCAGGGGTGCCTGGGCTCGCACTTCGACGTGGAGCACTGCACCTTCCAGCTGGAGCCGGTGGGGCACGCGGAGCACGAGGCGAAGCTCTGCCTGTGAGGCCCCGGATCACCTGCGCCTGTTAGTCTTTTCGTACGAACGTGTGGTGAGAGGAGCTGAGGTTGATGACCGTCGCGATGAAGGCTGCCCGCAGCGGCAGCGCCCGGTCCTCCCTCGGCCTCCGGGTCTCCGGCTGACCTGATCCCGGTTTCCACCGGTCCGTCACGTCGTCGGCCGGGGCCCTCACACAAAGGGTTTCCCACGTTGTCCGACAACGCCATGCACGACTCCTTCTTCGCCCTGCACCACGGTCTCCCGCGGCAGGGTCCCGGCTCCGACACCACGACCCGTCGACTCCTCACGCTCGCGTGCGGGTCTCCCGAGGGGCGCGGCGGGGGGTTTCCGGAGCGTCCGCGCGTGCTCGACCTGGGCTGCGGCCCCGGCCGTTCCGCGCTGCTCCTGGCCGCCGAGGCGGGCGCGGAGGTGACCGCCGTCGACACCCACGAGCCGTTCCTCGCGGAGCTGCGGGAGTCCGCCGCCGCCCACGGGCTCGACGGCTCGATCCGCACCCTCCGCGCCGACATGGGCGCGGTGCCGTTCCCCGACGGCTCCTTCGACCTGGTCTGGGCCGAGAGCTCGGTCTTCGTCCTCGGCTTCGACCGGGCGCTCGCCGAGTGGCGCAGGCTGCTGGCGCCCGGGGGCACGCTGGTGCTCACCGAGTGCGTCTGGACCACCGGGGAGCCGGACCCGGTGCCCCGCGCCTTCTGGGAGGAGCACTACCCGCTCCGTACCGTCACCGAGAACGCCCGGGCGGCGGTCGAGGCCGGCTACCGGGTCCTCGGGACCTTCATCCAGCCCGACAGCGACTGGGACGAGTACTACGGTCCCCTGGCCGTACGCGCCGAGGCCGCGGACACCGGTGTGCCGGGCATGGCCGAGGCCGTGGCCGGGGCGCGCGCCGAGATCGCGCTGCGGCGCGAGCACGGCTCCGACTACGGGTACGCCGGATTCGTCCTGCGGCCCACGGATCCTCGCTGACTCACCCGCGCGGAGACCGCCGAGGACGATCCTGCGGGTTGGGGTTCGTACGTGCGTCCGCATAGGGGATCAGGCCAGGTTTCGAGGTTCCGGACGAGCGATGACGGCACTCGTCCTGGACGACTCCGTCCCCGTTCCCTCGGGCACGATCGCCTGTCCGGCGGCTTTCGGGGTCCAGCCGCTCGCGTCGCCCCTCCCCTCCCGCCGCACCGGTGGTACTCCGGTGCGGCGGGAGCGGCCGCGTCCGGCCGCCGAAGTGCGGACAAGCCGCTTTTGTGCGGCAGACTGTGGTGGCCCCACCGGGCCGAGGACCGATGCGAAGGATGGGTATGCCGACCACACCAGCCACCGCGGCTCAGATCTCGCCGGAGATCACGTCGAACGGTGTCCAGCCGTCCGGAGTCCCGGCTCCGATCCTGCTCGAACTGGTCGACGAGGACGGGACGACGATCGGCACGGCCGAGAAGCTCGCCGCGCACCAGGCGCCGGGGCTGCTCCACCGCGCCTTCTCGGTCTTCCTCTTCGACGAGTCGGGCCGGCTGCTGATCCAGCGCCGGGCGCTCGGCAAGTACCACTCCCCCGGCGTCTGGTCGAACACCTGCTGCGGCCACCCCTACCCGGGCGAGGCGCCGTTCACGGCGGCCGCCCGGCGGACCTTCGAGGAGCTGGGCGTCTCGCCCACGCTGCTCGCGGAGGCGGGCACCGTCCGCTACAACCACCCGGACCCGGCCTCGGGTCTGGTGGAGCAGGAGTTCAACCACCTCTTCGTCGGTCTGGTGCAGGCCGAACTGCGGCCGGACCCGGAGGAGGTCGGTGACACCGCCTTCGTGACCGCCGCCGAGCTGGCCGAGCGCCACGCCGCCGCGCCGTTCTCCGCCTGGTTCATGACGGTGCTCGACGCGGCGCGGCCGTCCGTCAGGGAACTGACGGGTCCGTCCGGGGGCTGGTGACGACCGGCTGGTGGATCACGGCCTCCGGCCCCGGTGCCATCGGGGCCAGGGGCAGTGCCGCCCAGATGATCTTGCCGCCGCTCGCGGTGTGCTCGACGTCGCAGGCGCCGCCGGACTCCTGGGCGACCTCGCGGACAAGCAGCAGTCCACGGCCACCGGTCTGCCCGTAGTCCGCCTCCAGGGCCTTCGGGCGGTACGGGTGGCTGTCCTCGACGGACACCCGGACCCATTCGGGGCCGATGGCCACCTCGACCGCTATCTCCGGCGACAGCAGCGCCGCGTGCCGGACGGCGTTGGTGACCAGCTCGGAGACGATCAGCAGCAGTCCGTCCATGATCTCCTCATGGACGGGGACAGCCTGGCGGACCAGCAGGTCGCGTACGGCGTGCCGGGCCTGCGGGACGGAGACGTCGACCGCGGCAGCGGTGAAGCGCCAGACTCCTTCGTAGGACGGGTGCCGGGCGGGGCCACCGCCGTGGGTCTCCACGGTACGGTTCCCACCCTCGTGCTCGATTCTCGCCACGGATCGAGTCTTGGCAATGTGCGGGGGTCGACCGGCCTACTGACCAGAAGTCGACACGTATCGGCCACTTTCCGATCGTTTGAGTATGCCCATGTCAGTTACTCGACTGGTCAGTTGCACTTTCTGACGATTCCGGAGCCGTGGGCGAGGTCGGGGTTGAGGGTGGGGCCGGGGTCGGGGTGGGGGTCACCAGGCTGACGATCCTCCGCCCGCCGACGCCGATCGCGATGAGGCCGAGCCCGTCGAAGAGCAGTGCGAGCGAGAAGAAGAGCCCGAGGACGTACCGGCTGCTGTGCGGCCAGTCGAACAGGACGAGCAACCCGAGGAGCAGGCCGAAGGCTCCCTGGAGGAGGGTCCAGCCGAACTGCGGCCCGCGCACCACCACACTGCCGACCAGCCGGAAGACACCACCGGTCAGGAAGAGCAGCGCGGCGAACATCGTCAGCGCCTCCGCCGAGCCCTCCGGGTGGCGGAGCACCACGAGGCCGGCGGCGATGTTCAGGGCGGCCACCACGACGGCGAGCCAGAAGTAGCTGGTGCCCCGCGACTGGATGGCCTGGAGCAGACCCACGGCGCCGCCGATCAGCAGCAGCCAGCCGAAGAGCAGCATCGACGTCAGGGTGGCGAGGCCCGTGTAGACCAGGCCGACGACTCCGCCGATGACGAGCAGGATGCCGAGTGCGGCGAGCCAGCCGAAGCTGCGGTTGAGCCGTTTCCCCTCGCGTGCCATGTCCCGGAGGGAGTCCGGGTCCTCGTGTGTCTCGTGGGCGTCCTCGGCCATGCGGTGCCTCCTCGGGACGGCCCCTTCCTGATCGTACGTTCGGCCGCGGCGGATAGCATCCGGCCCATGGAGCCGCAGCTGAAGGACAGCGTCACGGACGGGATCGCCACCCTCGTCATCGCCAACCCCGCCAAGCGCAACGCGATGAGCGCCGGCATGTGGCGCGCGCTGCCCGGCGTACTGGCGCGGCTCGCCGTCGACCCCGCGGTGCGGGTCCTGGTCGTGACCGGCGAGGGCGACACCTTCTGCGCCGGGGCGGACATCTCGGGGCTGCGGGAGCCAGGGGACGAGCAGCAGACGCTCGCGGTGCGGGCCGAGGAGGCCCTCGCGGCCTTCCCCAAGCCGACCCTCGCCGCCGTCCGGGGCTTCTGCGTCGGGGGCGGCAGCCAGCTCGCCGCCGCCTGCGACCTGCGGTTCGCCGAGGAGGGAGCACGCTTCGGGATCACCCCGTCGAAGCTCGGGATCGTCTATCCGTCCTCCTCGACCCGCAGGCTCGCCGCCCTGGTGGGCCCTTCGGCTGCCAAGTACCTGCTTTTCTCCGGCGAGTTGATCGACGCGGAACGGGCGCTGCGGACCGGGTTCGTGGACGAGCTCCATCCGGTGGGCGCACTGGACGAGCGGGTGGCCGAGTTCGCGCGGGTGCTGGCCTCGCGCTCGCTCCTGACGCAGGCGGCGGCCAAGGAGTTCGCCGACGGGCGCCAGGACCGGGACGCCCACTGGGACGCGCAGGCACGCGGCAGCGGCGACACCGCGGAGGGGGTCGCCGCCTTCCTGGAACGCCGCGCGCCCCGCTTCACGTACGGGCTCTGAGCGTCCCCTCGCGTACGAAGCCTGAGCGCCCCGCCTCACGCACGGCCTCCGAGGCTCAGTCCTCCCGTGCGAGCGAATCGACGGGCTGTCCGCGCCAGTGCGCGACGATCGCGGCGGGGGCCTTCTCCGGTGAGCCGGCGTCGTACGGCGGCTGCGGGTCGTACTCGGTGAGCAGCTGGATCGTCTGCGCGGTCTCGTCCCCCGCGATCCGGCCGAGCAGGTGCAGGGCCATGTCGATGCCGGAGGAGACCCCGGCGGCCGTGACGTACTTGCCGTCGAAGACGACCCGCTCCCCGGTGGGTTCGGCGCCGAGGACCCTCAGCTCCTCGTGGGCGAGCCAGTGGGTGGTGGCGCGGCGGCCGCTCAGGAGCCCGGCGGCGCCCAGGATCAGGGAGCCCGTGCAGACCGAGGTGGTCCAGGTGCTGGTCCCGTCCGCGGTACGGAGCCAGACCTGGATCTCCGGGTCGTCCATGGCCTGCCGGGAGCCGGGCCCGCCGGGCACGAGGACGATGTCCGGGTGCGGGACCTCGGCGAGGCTCTTGTCGGCGACGAGCGCGAGACTGCCCTGGTCGTTCCTGATCGGGCCGGCCTCCTTGGCGACGAAGACGGTCTCGGCTCCGGGCAGCCGGGCGAGCAGTTCGTACGGGCCGACGGCGTCGAGGGTCGTGAAGCCCTCGTAGAGCAGGACGGCGATCTGCATGGTCATCCCTTTCGGTGGGCGGGCGGTCGGTCGGGGACCGCGCGGAAGCGGCGGCGGTACTCCGCCGGGGCGGTCCCCAGGGCTTTGAGGAAGGCGCGGCGCATCGCCTCGGGGGTGCCGTAGCCCGAGGCGCGGGCGACCTCCTCGACACCGCGCGAGGTGTCCTCCAGGAGCCGGCGCGCGTGTTCGAGCCTGACCCGGTCGACGTAGCGGCCGGGCGGGGTGCCGGTCTCCGCGTGGAAGGCGCGGGCGAAGTGGCGGGGCGAGAGCCGGGCCCGGGCGGCGAGCGCGTCGACGGAGAGGTCCGCCTCGGGGTGCTCGGTGATCCACTGCTGGAGGTCGCGCAGCGGCTCCCGGCGGGCGGTCTGGGCGGACAGCTGGGCGCTGAACTGGGCCTGGTTGCCGGGGCGGCGCAGGAAGACGACCAGATGGCGGGCGACGGTGAGGGCCACGTCCCGGCCGAGGTCCTCCTCGACCAGGGCGAGCGCCAGGTCGATGCCGGCCGTGACCCCGGCGGAGGTGGAGAGCCGGCCGTCCCGTACGAAGATGGGGTCCGGGTCCACCTCGACCTCGGGGTAGTGGCGGGCGAGGTGATCGCAGGTGGCCCAGTGGGTCGTCGCCCGGTGTCCGTCGAGGAGCCCGGCCTCGGCGAGGAGCAGCGCCCCGGTGCAGACGGAGACCAGACGGCCGGCGCTCGGGGCGTGGGTGCGCAGCCAGTCGATCAGGGCGGGGTCCGGGTCGCGGGTGCCCTCGCCGCCGGGGACGACGAGGGTGTGCGGGGGGCTGGAGGCGACCGCCTCGGCGAGGGTGCTGTCGGGGAGCAGACGCAGTCCGCTGTGCGTACGGACCGGTCCGCCGTCCAGGGAGGCCGTGCGGAGCGTGTACGCGGAGGGATCCCCGGCGGCCCGGCCGGCACCGGCGAACACCTCGAAGGGGCCGGTGACGTCGAGGCTCTGGGCACCGTCGAAGAGGACGACGAGAACGGGTCGCTGCGTCATGCCCACCATCCTTCGCGGGTCCCGGAGCGTCTGCAACGACGGGGATCCCACCTTTCCTGCCATCGGGCGACGCGGGCGGCCGCCCCCTGTTCCCGTCGTACCGACCAGTCGGTAACGTGGGTCCATGACGACCTCTCTCCCCCCGCGCGCCGGACGTCGCTGCCACAACGCGGTCAACACGGTGCACACCACGCTCTACTTCTCGCCCGACCTCGACCGCGAGCTCGGCGCGCTCGGCATCACCGACACCTCCGCCGCACGGCTCGCCGCGCGCAGTGCGGTGCTCGGCGCCGTCGGCCCCGGCACCGTCGGCGCCACCTTCTACAACTACAACCACGAGCTGCTCGCCCGGCACCTGCCCTCCGTCTGGGAGACCGCCTCTCCCGCGGCCGTCCTCGACGCCCGGCTGCGCGCCGCCGACACGACCCTGCGCCGGCTCCTCGGCGCGGAGACCATCGCGTCCCCGGAGATGGCCGAGGCCGCGGAGCTGGCCCTGCGCGCCACCGAGGCCTGCACCCGGCACGCCCGGCCGCTCTACTCGGCCAACGCCGACCTGCCGGTGCCGCAGGCCCCGCACCTCGCCTACTGGCACGCCGCGACCCTGCTGCGCGAGCACCGGGGCGACGGCCACCTCGCGGCCCTGCTCACCCTGGGCCTCGACCCGATCGAGGCGGTCGTCTCCCACACGGCGACCGGCAGGGCCATGAGCCCGCGCTGGTTCCTCGGCAGCCGCGGCTGGCGGCGCGCCGACTGGGAGGCGGCGGGCGAGCGGCTGCGCGGACGCGGGCTGCTCGACGCCGACGGCGAGCTGACCGAGGCCGGGGCCCGGCTGCGGGAGGACGTGGAGGAGACCACGGACCGGCTGGACGCCGCCCCGTACGAGCACCTCGGCGCGGCCGGGGTCGAACGGCTCACCGAACTGGCCCGCGGCTTCGCCGTCTCGGCGTCCGGCGCGGGCGCCTTCCCGGCGGACCTGCTCGGCAAGGGCTGAGACGCGGAGGACGGCCGTTGGGGCGCCGGGGGGGGCGACACCGGGGCGCGGGGGCCCGTCGCCGGGGTGCGGGGGCCCGGCATGGAGGCGCGGGGGCCCGGCACGGAGGCGCGGCGGTCCGGACACTGAGGCCCGGGGGCCTTTCTCGCGCTGAGGCGCGGGTCACGGCACGGAGACGCGGCGGTCCCGGGAACCCGCGCCCTCACACCGCGGCACGGCGATCCCGGGACCTAGCGCCCTCGCACCGCGGCACGGCGGTCCCGCACCGCCGCCCGGCGGCCCGGGCGCCCGGCCGCGGCCCTCCCGGCGCGCGCGTAAACGGGTCGGATGCCGCGTACGGGTGAACGACCCGGCACAATGCACTCGCAAGCTTGAGGCACGAGAAGGCGAGTCGGGACACCGTGACGACGTCCATCGAAGCAAGGATCGCCGAGGAGCTCGGCGTACGCGACCGACAGGTGAGAGCAGCCGTCGAGCTGCTCGACGGCGGTTCGACCGTGCCGTTCATCGCGCGCTACCGCAAGGAAGCGACGGAGATGCTCGACGACGCGCAGCTGCGCACCCTGGAGGAGCGGCTGCGTTATCTGCGCGAGCTGGAGGACCGCCGCTCGGCGGTCCTCGACTCGGTACGCGAGCAGGGCAAGCTGACGGAGGAGCTGGAGGCCCGGATCCGGGCCGCCGACACCAAGGCGCGCCTGGAGGACATCTACCTGCCCTTCAAGCCGAAGCGCCGGACCAAGGCGCAGATCGCGCGGGAGGCCGGTCTCGAACCGCTTGCGGACGGGCTGCTGACCGACCCGTCGGTGGAGCCGACGGCCGCCGCCGCGGCCTTCGTGGACGCGGACAAGGGCGTCGCGGACGCCGCCGCGGCCCTCGACGGCGCACGCGCGATCCTCGCGGAGAGGTTCTCCGAGGACGCCGACCTCATCGGGGAGCTGCGCGAGCGCATGTGGGGCCGGGGCCGGCTCGTGGCCAAGGTGCGGGAGGGCCGGGAGGAGGCGGGGGCGAAGTTCGCCGACTACTTCGACTTCGCCGAGCCGTTCACGGCACTGCCCTCGCACCGGGTGCTCGCCATGCTGCGCGGTGAGAAGGAGGACGTCCTCAGTCTCGACCTGGAGCCGGAGGAGCCCTCCGAGACCCCCGGCCCCTCCTCGTACGAGGGGATCGTGGCGCACCGCTTCGGCGTGGCCGACCGGGGGCGCCCCGGGGACAAGTGGCTCCAGGACACCGTCCGCTGGGCCTGGCGGACCCGCATCCTGGTTCACCTCGGCATCGATCTGCGGCTGCGGCTGCGGACGGCCGCCGAGGACGAGGCGGTCCGGGTCTTCGCCGCGAACCTGCGCGACCTGCTGCTCGCCGCGCCGGCCGGCACCCGGGCGACGCTGGGCCTCGACCCCGGCTTCCGTACGGGGGTGAAGGTCGCCGTGGTCGACGCGACCGGCAAGGTCGTCGCCACCGACACGATCTACCCGCACGTGCCCGCCAACAAGTGGGACCAGGCCCTGGACAGGCTGGCGCGGCTCGCGAAGGAGCACGCGGTCGAGCTGGTCGCGATCGGCAACGGCACCGCCTCCCGCGAGACCGACAAGCTGGCCGCGGAACTCCTCGCCAGGCACCCCGAGTTGAACCTGACCAAGGTGATGGTCTCGGAGGCGGGCGCCTCGGTCTACTCGGCCTCCGCGTTCGCCTCGCAGGAACTCCCCGAGCTTGACGTGTCGTTGCGCGGTGCCGTCTCCATCGCCCGACGGCTCCAGGACCCGCTCGCGGAGCTGGTGAAGATCGACCCGAAGTCCATCGGTGTCGGCCAGTACCAGCACGACCTGGCCGAGGTGAAGCTCTCCCGCTCGCTCGACGCGGTCGTCGAGGACTGTGTGAACGGCGTCGGCGTCGACGTCAACACGGCCTCCGCGCCGCTCCTTTCACGGGTCTCGGGCATCAGCTCCGGGCTCGCGGAGAACATCGTCGCGCACCGGGACGCCAACGGCCCCTTCCGCTCCCGCCGGGCGCTCAAGGACGTCGCGCGGCTCGGCCCGAAGGCGTACGAGCAGTGCGCGGGCTTCCTGCGCATCCGGGGCGGTGACGATCCGCTCGACTCCTCCTCGGTGCACCCGGAGGCGTACCCGGTGGTGCGCCGGATGGTGAAGGCGACGGGCGGCGAGGTCGCGGCCCTCATCGGTGACACGGGCAGGCTGCGCTCGCTGCGGGCGGACGACTTCGTCGACGAGACCTTCGGTCTGCCGACCGTGACGGACATCCTGCGCGAGCTGGAGAAACCGGGCCGCGACCCGCGACCGGCGTTCAGGACGGCCACCTTCAAGGAGGGCGTCGAGAAGATCGGCGACCTGGAGCCGGGGATGGTCCTCGAAGGGGTCGTGACCAACGTGGCCGCCTTCGGGGCGTTCGTCGACGTCGGTGTGCACCAGGACGGTCTGGTGCACGTGTCCGCGATGTCGAAGAACTTCGTCAAGGACCCGCGCGACGTGGTGAAGCCCGGCGACGTGGTCAAGGTGAAGGTCCAGGACGTGGACATCCCGCGCAAGCGGATCTCGCTGACCCTGCGGCTCGACGACCAGGCCGCCGCCGAGTCCCCGGACGGGGCTCCCCGTCGCGAGCGGGGCGAGCGGTCCGGGCGACCGCCGCAGCAGCGGCAGGGCGGTGGCGGCGGCCGGGGCGAGCGCGGGAACCGGGGCGGGCAGTCCGACCGTGCCGGACAGGCCGACCGTGGCCGGGACAACCGGGGCGGCGGCGGTCCGGGCGACCGGAACGGCCGGGGCGGGCAGCCCGAGCGGGGCGGCCGGGACCGCGCCTCGTCGCCCGCGTCCGCGCCCGCGAACAGCGCGATGGCCGACGCCCTGCGCAAGGCGGGCCTCCTCGGCGAGGGCGGCGGCAAGCGCCGCTGACCCCTCATGGGGCGAGGCCACGGCCCGATGGGCCGTGGCCTCGCCCCATGAGGAGGCTCTCCCTACGGCAGGAAGCGCATGGCCCAGTCGGCGCGGTTGGCGACGGAGAGGTCGTCGTCCTCCGTGAGGGGCTGAAGGAGGGCGCGGGCGGCCTTCGGGTCCGCCTGGACGAGGTCGACGATCTCGGCGGCCAGGCCGTCCTGGTCGTCACCGAGGTCGACGGCCGAGGCGCGGATCAGCGCGGGCAGGGCGTCCGGGCCGCCGATGGCGGCGAGGACACCACCGAGGAGTTCACGGGCGTAGGCGTTCCGCTCGGTCAGGGCACGGTCCAGCTCCGACTGGAGGCGCGGCAGGAGACCGGCGTCGCCCGAGGCCGCGATCTCGTCGGCGAGGTCGATCGTCTCGTCGACGTCCGCGTCCAGATCGTCCAGCATCTCGGTCAGCCGGGTCAGTAGGTCGGTCATGGTGCCTCCTGGAAAACGCCGTCCGCGGGGACGGGGACGGCCGTGGAGCCGTCGACCTCCGCGGCCACGGCCACGTCCTGCGGAAAGCCGTACTCGTACAGTTCACGGCCCGGGTCACCACCGTGCAAGGCGGCGAACGGGCCCTCGGTGGCCCGCCACGGCGTGGCCGCCGACGGGCCGGGGGCCCGCGCTTCCACGGGTCCCCGGCCGAAGGGGACCGCCATCAGAGTTCGGTCACCTTGCCGTCGGCGACCTCGATGCGCCGGGTGGTGCGGACCGCGTCCAGCATGCGCCGGTCATGGGTGACGAGCAGCAGCGTGCCGGTGTACGAGTCGAGTGCGGACTCCAGCTGCTCGATGGCCGGCAGGTCCAGATGGTTGGTCGGCTCGTCGAGGACCAGCAGGTTCACGCCCCGCCCCTGGAGCAGGGCCAGCGCGGCCCGGGTCCGCTCGCCCGGGGACAGGGTGGTGGCGGGCCGCATCACATGGGCGGCCTTGAGGCCGAACTTGGCGAGCAGGGTACGGACCTCGGCGGGCTCCGTGTCGGGCACGGCCGCGCAGAACGCCTCCAGGAGGGTCTCCGTACCGTGGAAGAGCTTGCGGGCCTGGTCGACCTCTCCGACGACGACGCCCGGGCCGAGGTACGCGTCCCCCGCGTCGAGCGGCAGCCGGCCCAGGAGCGCGGCGAGCAGGGTCGACTTCCCGGCGCCGTTGGCCCCGGTGACGGCGACCCGGTCGGCCCAGTCGATCTGGAGGCTGGCGGGACCGAGGCCGAAGTCGCCGCGGCGCACCTCGGCCTCGCGCAGGGTGGCGACGACCGAGCCGGAGCGCGGCGCGGCCGCGATCTCCATGCGCAGCTCCCACTCCTTGCGGGGCTCGTCGACGACGTCGAGGCGTTCGATCATGCGCTGCGTCTGGCGGGCCTTCGCGGCCTGCTTCTCGCTGGCCTCGCTGCGGGCGTTGCGTCCGAGCTTGTCGCCGTCGGTGGCCTTGCGGCGGGCGTTCCGGACGCCCTTGTCCATCCAGGACCGCTGCATGTGGCCGCGCGCTTCGAGGGCGGCCTTCCGGCCCGCGTACTCGTCGAACTCCTCGCGCGCGTGGCGTCGGGCGGTGTCCCGCTCCTCCAGGTACGCCTCGTAACCGCCGCCGTACAGGGTGATCTGCTGCTGGGCGAGGTCGAGTTCCAGGACCTTGGTGACGGTACGGGTGAGGAACTCGCGGTCGTGGCTGACGACGACCGTCCCCGCCCGAAGCCCCTTCACGAAGGCCTCCAGGCGCTCCAGGCCTTCGAGGTCCAGGTCGTTCGTGGGCTCGTCGAGGAGGAAGACGTCGTAGCGGGAGAGGAGGAGCGAGGCGAGTCCGGCGCGGGCGGCCTGGCCGCCGGAGAGGGAGGTCATCGGCTGGTCGAGGCCGACGGTGAGGCCGAGGGAGTCGGCGACCTCCTCGGCGCGCTCCTCCAGGTCGGCGCCGCCGAGGTCCAGCCAGCGCTCCAGGGTCGTGGCGTACGCGTCGTCGGCGCCGGGCGTGCCGTCGACGAGGCCCTGGGTGGCCTCGTCCATGGCCGCCTGGGCGGCGGCGACGCCGGTGCGCCGGGCGAGGAACTCACCGACGGTCTCCCCGGCGCGCCGCTCCGGCTCCTGCGGGAGGTGGCCGACGGCGGCGGTGGGCGGGGAGAGCCGGAGCTCGCCCTCCTCCGGGGTGTCCATGCCGGCGAGCAGCCGCAGCAGGGTCGACTTGCCGGCGCCGTTGGCGCCGACGAGGCCGATCACGTCGCCGGGGGCGACGACGAGGTCGAGCCCGGCGAAGAGGGTGCGTTCGCCGTGGCCGGCGGCGAGGTCCTTGGCGACGAGGGTTGCAGTCATCAGGGAACGAATTCTAGAGCGTGTCGCAGAGGGTCCTGTCCTGGCAGGTCAGCGCCGGGGCGTCGAGGAGTCGCAGCAGGACGGCCCGGTAGGTCGCGCCGTGGAAGCGGAACGGGCCGACGCCGGGGTAGCCCTCGTGCGCCGGGCCGGCGGTGGGGCCGGTCTGCCAGGCGAAGTCCCGCCAGACGACGTCCTCGCCGTCCTCCCCCGCGCGCTCGACGACGGCCGTGACGGCTCCGCAGCCGGGGTCCCGGCAGTCGGGGCAGGAGTGGATCACCTGGCGGCCGTCCGCGAGCGAGGGGACGGGGTGGAGGAGTCGGCGGACGTCCTCGGCGCGGAGGGTGGGCGGCAGGTCCGCCGCAAGGGGCGAGACCGTGTCGGTGCCGTCGGACTCGTCGAGCCGGTGGAGCAGCGGTCTGCCGTCGACGACGAGGTCGACGTCGACGGGCCGGGGGCGGGGAAAGCCCCCGGGAGGGGCGCCGTGCGGGAGGACGGCGGGGGCGAGGTCGAGGGTCGTGTACGCGGCCGGCATACGGCCAAGCATTCCCCGGCCGACGGCCCCGTTCCATGGCTGGGCCGTCCCGGAAATGTACCGATCCCGGTACGGGGCAGGTCGGCGCGAGTGGCGGGACCGGCGCGGGGGCCGGTCTCGGCGGCAGGCCGGGTTCCCGCCGCACCGCCCGGGGGGCGTGGCGGGGCCGAGGTGCGCCCGCCCGGGGTCCGGGCGGGTTCCCGTCTCGCCGCCCGGGGGCGCGTGGCGGCGCTGAGACGCTCCCACCCGGGGTCCGGGCGGGTTCCCGTCTCGCCGCCCGGGGGGCGCGGGGCGGGGCGGGCCGGTCTCGGCGATCGGCTCCGCCCCGCGGACGTCGCTACTTCCAGAGCGGCGGCCTGTTGTTGTTCTCCGCGTCGGCGCACTGGCGGGCGCGCCGCTCGAGGGCGTCGGCGCGGGCGATGGCCTTGCGGGCCTCCGTCGTGGCACCGAGGCGCTTGAGCTGGGCGGCCCGGTCGCGCTCCTTGCGGGCGTCGGCCCTCAGCTTGTCGACGTTGCAGGTGATCGTGCCGGCGGCGGCGGGCTCGGCGGTCACCGTCTGGCCGAGCAGCACGCCCCCTGCGAGCAGCGTCGTGGCGAGCAGCGACGTCAGGGTGCGACGTGCGGTCTGCGTGTTGCGCATGGTGGTTCTCCAACTTCCAGGCCGTGACGACCCGTTCGAGGCATGGTCAGTACCGGTGGGTAACTTTACCTCGGCAAACATCGGGTTCACGCCATCACGACCCCGCGGCGCATGATCGTCAACACCTCTCCACAGGACTCCCACTGACGAGGTGATAGGTCGCCCGCGCGTCCAGGAGCAGGGGGACGAGCGCGCGCTGCGACTGACGCAGCGGCACGAACACTCCCGCGCCCCGGGGGCGCACGGTGACGCCGTGCAGGGCGAGTTCGTCGCCCACGTCGGCGTACTGGGCGGCGTCGAGGCGGTAGCCGCACGCCGGGTCGGCGATGATCTCCCCGGGCTCCGGCGGATCGTTGTCGGCGCCCCCGAGGTAGACCGGCCCCCGGTCGGCGAAGCCGGTGAGCCGGGCGGCGGCGGTGGCCGCCGTGAGCGGTCCGCGCCGCTCCTCGACGTAGGCGAAGGCGCCTTCCAGAGCGGCGTGCTGAGTGGCGACCCGGCGCCGGTGATTGCGTGCGGGATCGGTCTGCTCGGCCTCGTCGAGCGCGTCCACCCGGGTCTCGACGAGCAGACCCGCGGAGTGCTTGATGCCCGCCGTGTTGCGCAGGATCCGCTCCTGGCCGTCGCCGGCGACCTGCTTGAGCGGCTTGCCGGTGAGGGGGTCGGTCCAGATGCCGTAGATGCCGCTGCTGTAGCCCGCGAGCCCGGCGGCGGGCCTGACGTAGGCCTCGGACAGGGTCCGGGACTCGTCGTGGACGTGCGGGTCCGCGTCGAGGCTGCGCGGCCAGAGGGCGAGCAGGTCCTTGTCGTAGTAGCGGGGGGTGGCACCGTACTCGTGCAGGTCGTAGACGAGTGCCGGGCGCCGGTCGCGGATGACGGCGGCGACCGCCCGCGCCTCGGCGGTCCGCAGCGCGATGTGGTCGCGGTTGACGTCGACGCCGTCGCCGTTGCCCCTGGTGTCGGCCTCCCGGCCGTCGGGGTTGGCGGTGGGGACGACGAGGAGGGTGGTCCGGGCGAGGAAGTGCCGGGTCTCCCGGTCCTGGGCGTGGGCGAGGTCGCGCACCGTGCTCAGACAGGCCTCGCGGCCGGCCGGCTCGTCGCCGTGCTGACTGCAGACGAGCAGCACGGTGGTGCGGCCCGTGCCGAGGGTGACGAGCCGGAGCGGACGGCCCTGCGCGGTGGTGCCGATCACGCGCAGCGCCACCCGCTCGCTCGCCCGGTCGACGGCCGCCAGGAAGTCCCGCTCCTCGGCCTCGGTGGTCCATCGCGCACCTCGGGTCGCCTCGAAACCGGTGCGGGGCGGCGGCTTCGCGGGAGCGCTGTCCGCGGCCTTGGCGGGAACGGTGACGAGCGGCAGGGCGAGCGCCGCGGCGCCCGCCACGAGGGCGAGGGCGCGCCGCGAACTCCGGAGCGCGGTGGGGGGCTTCATCGGGTGGCTCCTGCTCCGGGAAGGCGCGGACCCGTCACGGCGACCGACGGTTCGGCGCCGCTCGGGGACGGTACGGCGGAGGGCGACGGCACGATCGGGGGCGGCCCGGAGGTGGCCCGCCCGAAGGCCGCGGCACCGCCGACAAGCGGCAGCTCGGCCCAGGTGCGGGCGAGGTCGAGGGTCAGGGTCGGGGTGGTCGACGGGGGGTCGAGGAGGCCCTCGTCGGTGCCGGCGACGATCAGCGCGAGCCGGTGTCCGGCCGGGACGACATGGTCGGTGGCGGCGAGGTCCAGGGTCATCGTGTACGCCCTGCCGGGGGTCAGCGGGCGCTCCTTGTCCGGGTCGGCCCAGGTGCCGAGGTCGGCCCATCCCCGGCTGACGACCGTGTGGCCGACGTCCGCCGTAAGGGCCTCGGTCTCCTTGAAGCAGGCGCTGCCGCCGGGGGCGCTCGCGCCCCAGCAGGTACGGGCGGTGAGGGTGGTGATGCCTTCGCCGGGGGCTCCGTAGTCGCGGATCGTGTCGGGGCCCAGGTCGACGAGGACGGCGGAGAGGTGTGCGGTGGCGGTGCTCGGGGTGGCCGTGAGCGTCACCTTCGAGGAGCCGGAGATCCGCAGGTCGCGGGAGAGGGGCCGGGTGACGAATCCGGCCTTCTCCGGGGTCGCGCTGTCGATCCGGGCCGCCCAGTCGAGTTCGCCGAGGCCCGGGTCGTCGGTGAAGGTCGCGGTGGAGCCGGGGGCGGCGGGGGCGCGGCCGAGGACGCCGGGTCCCGCCGGGGCACCGGGAGCGGGCCGCAGGGTGGTGGCCTCGGTGGCGCGCGGCGGCCAGTGCCGGTCGGTGGTCCAGCGGTCCGGGGCGCGCTCGATGTCGGCGACCGGCTCGCGGTCGATGCCGTTCTCGTATCCGAGGAGGTAGTGGTCGAACCAGCGGTGCAGGGTGCGGACCCAGTCGGCGCGGCGGAAGTCGAAGGGGTCGACGTGGCCGGTCTGGGAGAGCCAGATCTTCCGCTCGACGCCGTGGGCGGCGAGCGCGTCCCACCACTGGCCGAACTGTCCGGCGCGCACGTTGAGGTCCTGCTGTCCGTGCACGACGAAGACGCTCGCCTCGACCTTCCCCGCGTTCCGCACGTGGTCGCGCTCGGTCCAGGTCGGGGTCCGGTCACCGCTGTAGGGGGTGCCGGCGGCGATACGGTCCTGGACGGTGCCGCAGCGGGCCCGCGCCTCGGGGCTGTTGACGTACTCGGAGAGCCAGCTCGGGTTGGCGTCGTAGAGGGGGGCGCCCTGGGAGTGGAAGTAGTCGTACCAGGAGGAGATGGCGCCGATCGGGACGATCGTCTTCAGTCCTTCGACGCCGGTGGCGGCGACGCCGTTGGCGACGGTGCCGTCCCAGCTCTTGCCGATCATGCCGACGTTCCCGGTGCTCCAGGTGGTGGCGCGGGCCCGGGTGTCTCCCGTGCGGGAGGTGTAACCGCGGGCCCGGCCGTTCAGCCAGTCGACGACGGCTTTGGCCGACTGGACGTCGGAGCGCCCGCCGACGTCGTCGCAGCCGTCGGAGCGGGTGGTGCCGGCGAGGTCGACGGCGGCGAACGCGTATCCCCGGGGGACGAAGAAGTTGTCGTAGAAGAGGGGGAACTGGACGGGGTTGCCGTCGGCGTCGTAGGTCTTCTTCTGTCCCTCGTTGCCGCGTCCGCAGCAGGCGTAGTAGGGGCTGGCGTCCATGATGACCGGGATCTTCCGGTCGGCGGCGGCGGGCTCCCGGGGGCGCACGATGTCGACGGCGACCCGGTCCGCGCGCCCGTCGCCGTCGCCGTCGAGTCCGGTGTCGACCCAGACGGACTCGCGGATGGCGTCGGCGTACGAGTGGACGGGCCGGGATTCGCGAGGGGAGGGCGCGGTGGGCGCCGGCAGTGCGCCCGCCGGGGAGACCAGGGTCGCGAGCAGGGCGGCGGTGGCCGCGGCCACGAGGGGTCCGTACGGCAGTCGGGCTCCGCGGGTTCTCCGCGTTCGCATCGGCATGGGCGGGAACGTACCCCGGTCAACTCCCGGGCAAAAGAGTGCCGCAGGGAATCAGGGGTGATGCGGGGTGATCCCGGAGACGGGCGGGTCCATGTCGGCCGAATGGCGATCGTGTGACAGGGGGTCCTCTGGACGTGACGGTGCGTCGAGGGCTGAATAGTGTCCGGACCAAGGACCGACGCACACCCACGCGTCTTACGTTTCTTATGACTTGGGGAGCACCTGTGCACCGCAGAATCATCGTTCCGAGCGCCCTCGCGGCCGCCCTGCTGCTGGCGATCCCGGCATCGGCGGCCGACTACGTCCCCGGGGCCCCGGGCATCGGCGACTCCTACTACCCCACCAGCGGCAACGGAGGCTACGACGTCTCCCACTACGACCTGCGCCTGACGTACCAGCCCGCCACCGACCTCCTGGAGGGCACGGCGACGATCCTCGCCACGACGAAGCAGAACCTGTCCCGGTTCAACCTCGACCTCGGCCTGAAGGTCAGCGAGGTCCGGGTCAACGGGCGCCTCGCGAGGTTCACCACCTCGGGCGCCCACGAACTGGAGGTCACCCCGGCCACCCCGCTGGAGAGGAACAAGGCGATCTCGGTCGTCGTCCGCTACGCGGGCAAGCCCTCCGAGGTGAAGATCGACGGCTGGACCGCCTGGGCCCGCACCCCGGACGGCGGTGTCGCCGCGCAGGAGCCGGATTCGGCCGTCTGGTGGTTCCCGTCCAACGACCACCCGCTCGACAAGGCCACCTTCGACGTCTCCGTCTCGGTGCCGGACGGCCACCAGGCCATCAGCAACGGCGTGCTGCAGTCGCAGTCCTCGCGCCTCGGCCGGACCCGCTTCAACTGGCGCTCGAACAAGCCGCAGGCGACGTATCTGGCCACGCTCGCCGTCGGCAGGTTCGACATCACGACGGACAGGACGGCGAACGGGCTGCCCGTCCTGAACGCGTACAGCAAGGACCTCGGCGACAACGACGGCGCCGCGCGCGCCTCGGTCGAGCGTACGACCGAGGTCGCCGAGTGGCTGGAAGGGGTCTTCGGACCGTACCCCTTCAACGCCCTCGGCGGGTACGTGCCGAACGTGACGAGCGGCTTCGCCCTGGAGACGCAGACCCGCCCGTTCTACAGCCCGCGGCAGTTCGCCCACGGCGCGAACGTGTCGGTGGTCGTCCACGAGCTGGCGCACCAGTGGTACGGCGACAGCGTGTCCGTCCGCGACTGGAAGGACATCTGGGTCAACGAGGGCTTCGCCCGCTACAGCCAGTGGCTCTGGTCGGAGAAGGAGGGCGAGGGCACGGCCCAGGAGCTCGCGGACTACGTGTACGCCCTCCGGACGGCCGAGGACCCGTTCTGGACGGTGAAGCCGGGTGACCCGGGACCCGAGAACCAGTTCCACATCGCGGTCTACGACCGGGGAGCGCTGGCGCTCCAGGCGCTGCGCAACGAGATCGGCGACGAGGACTTCTTCGCGATCCTGAAGGGCTGGCCGCAGGAGTTCGCCCACGGCAACGCGCGGGTCTCCGACTTCGTGCGGTACGCGGAGCGGGTCTCCGGCAAGCCACTGGCCGGGCTCTTCGACACCTGGCTGTACCAGCCGTCGAAGCCGTCCGCGTCGACGGCGGCCGCGGCCGGGCTGTCCGCCCCCGCCGCGCGGTCCACCGCTCGGGCGACGACGCCGGTGAAGCCGGCGCAGCCCAGGTCGTGGAAGAAGATCGCCGAGACGAACACGATCCACCAGACCGGGGAGCGCCACGGGCACTGAGCGGTACGAGACCGGGGAGCGACCGGGCTCCGATCCGTGCGGGACGCCCGGGGCCGTCCGTCAGCGCGAGGCGCGGCGGGCGGCCTCGCGTGCTCGGCGGGCCTGCGGGAGGTAGCGCAGCCGCTCCGGCAGTACGGGAACCACGACCCGGACGACACGGGCGAACCGGCGCAGGACGCGTTCCTGCGCGTCGGTCCACTCCAGACCGATGGCCTCCCGGGCGTCCGGTGGCATCAGGCCCACGGTGAGGAAGGCCCGCAGCCCCAGGAACGGGCGGCGCAGGACGGGCCAGAGCAGCCGGCAGGCGAGCCTGAGGGGCAGGGGGCCGCGGTCCGGGGCGGGCACCGGCTGGTCGGGATCGAGCAGTTCCCGGACGACGACGGTCGCCTCCAGCTCGTCCGCCAGGACCTTCCGGTAGTACGGCCAGAACTCCTCGATCGTCTGCGGCATGTCCCGGTCGTGGATGCCGAGGATCCGGCCGACCTGGAGCCACTCCGCGTACAGCTGCCGTTCCTGCGCCTCGGTGAGGGGACGGGCGAGCAGGCTCAGGCCCCGGGTGTAGACGGGGAAGCCGGTCGCGTGGACCCATGAGTAGTAGGCGGGGGTGAGGGCGTGGTAGCGGCGGCCGTGGGCGTCGGTGCCCTGGATCGTGCGGTGCAGTTCCCGCAGACGGCGCCCTTCCCGTGCGGCGTCCTCGCCGCCGTAGATCCACAGCTGGAGCGAGCGCAGGGAGCGTTCGCCGCGGCCCCAGGGGTCGGTCCGGAAGACGGAGTGCGCGTCCACGCCGGCGCCGATCGCCGGGTGCGCGACCTGCATGGTGAGGGCGGCGGGCAGCATCAGGAGCGCCCGGATGTCACCGGCGACGCTCCACAGCACGCCGCCGACGGGCGGCGGAACGGGGTCGGCGGGGTCGCTGGGGTTCACGTGTTCCACGGGGGCTCTCCTCACCTCCAGAGTGCACCCACGACGAAGGGGCCGTCACCCGGATCCTGCGACCCCGGGTGACGGCCCCCTCCGGGGACGCACGGATCAGACGCGGTCGGCGCCGACCGGCTCGCCGACGATACGGGCGGCGAGGGCGTGGGCCCAGGCGTCGACGTCCGCGGTGAGCTCGCGCTCGGCGGCGGCGCGCTCGGAGGCGATCTTCTGGGCACCGGCGGCGAGGATCGCGTCCCGCTCGGCGCTGCCCTCGGCGCGGGCGGCGGCGATGGCGACCGAGCCCTCCTCGACGGCCTTGGAGCGGATACGGGCCGCGTCGTGGCGGGCCTCGGCGAGCTCGGCCTCGTACTGCTCACGGATCTGCGTGGCCTCGGCGCGCAGGCCGTCGGCGCGGTCGGTGCCGCCCTCGATGGCGTCCTCGCGGGCGTCGAGGGTGCGACGGATCTTGGGCAGGATGCCCTTCGCAAGGAGGAGGAAGGTGAGCCCGAACAGAACCGCGCCGAGGATGAGCTCGGCCAGGACGGGGTTGAGCGGACCGAGGTCCATGTTGAAGATCTGTGAGTTGCTCGCGAGGGTCATGCGCGCATTCTACCTGGATAAAAACACCACAAATCAGACAGTGGCGGGAGAGTTGGTGCGCTTGTGCGGGCCCGGCAAGATTCCCGGCATCCAAAGGCTACCGGAAGGTAACCACGGCTGATTGTATGTGCGGCGCAAGGTCAACCCCCCACCCTCTTTTGGGAGTTCACGTGTCGTTCGCCGCGCTTCGCCGTGCCCCAGGCGCCGCACTTTCACTCGCCCTCGCCGCCGCCACCGTGGCGGCGACCGCGCCCGGCGCGACCGCGGCCCCCGCCGTGGCCGCCGAGGCCCCCCGGCTGAAGGTGCTCTCGTACAACGCGTTCCTCTTCTCCAAGAACCTGTACCCGAACTGGGGGCAGGACCACCGGGCCGCGGCGATCCCCGCCGCCTCCTTCTTCCAGGGGCAGGACGTCGTCGTCCTCCAGGAGGCCTTCGACAACTCCGCGTCGGACGCGCTCAAGGCGAACGCCGCCGGCCGGTACCCGCACCAGACCCCGGTCGTGGGCCGCGGCAAGAGCGGCTGGGACGCGACCGGCGGGGCGTACTCCGCGACGACGCCCGAGGACGGCGGAGTGACGATCCTCAGCAAGTGGCCGATCGTCCGCAAGGAGCAGTACGTCTACAAGGACGCCTGCGGCGCCGACTGGTACTCGAACAAGGGCTTCGCGTACGCCGCCCTGGACGTGAACGGCAGTCGGGTGCACGTCGTCGGCACCCACGCCCAGTCGACCGACCCGGGCTGCTCGGCGGGCGAGGCGGCGCAGATGCGCAGCCGCCAGTTCAAGGCGCTCGACGCCTTCCTCGACGCCAAGAACATCCCGGCGAACGAGCAGGTGATCGTCGCCGGTGACATGAACGTCGACTCGCACACGCCCGAGTACGGCACGATGCTCGCCGACGCGGGCCTGGCGGGGGCCGACGCCCGCACCGGCCACCCGTACTCCTTCGACACCGACCTCAACTCGATCGCCTCGGAGCGCTACCCGGACGACCCGCGCGAGGACCTCGACCACGTCCTCTTCCGCGCCGGGAACGCCCGCCCCGCCGACTGGACCAACCACGTGGTCCTGGAGCGGAGCGCTCCGTGGACGGTCTCCAGCTGGGGTACGCGGTACACGTACACCAACCTCAGCGACCACTACCCGGTGCTCGGGTACTGACCTCTCCGGACCGACGACCGGCGGCGGGCGCGGGCTCAGTACCCGGACCGGCCGAAGAGGCTGTAGAGCCAGGCACCGAGGACCCCGGCGACACAGAGCAGCACGAAGAACGAACCCAGGCTCGTGTGCCGCCCCTTGCGGGGCCGGCCGGGCCGGGCGGCGCGTGCCGCCCGACCCGGCCTCCCCTGCTTCCCGGTCGATCGCGCGCGTCCCGCCCCGGCCGGAACCGGCTCGGCGACGGCGGCGACGTCGGCGAGGAGGCTCCGGCAGACCGCCGCCAGCTCCGCCGTCCCGGCGGTCAGATCCACGACCACCTCGGTCCGGGCCGGGGCCGTGGTCCCCCCGTCGAGGAGCCGCCCCGCCCTCAGCAACGCCTGGTCCTTGCCCCCGGTCGGCCCGAGACTGATCCAGCGCCGCACATGCTCGCCCCGGATCACCACACCACCACCCCGCTCCCGGTAGACGGTGTGCTCCCGCCACAGAACCCCGGCCAACTCGTCGGCCGTCTCCTTGAGTTGCGCGTACATCGGCCCCCTGCTCTCCCGAACCCCCCGGTCCGATCAGCGGCAGACTCTAGCGCCGCCCCTCGGCCGGGTGCGCGGTGGGGTCCTCAGGTGCGGGTGTAATGGCGGATCCGGTAGCGGAGGGCTGTGGTGGAGTCCTGCCAATCCGTGTCCGCCGTGAGCTGCCAGGTCGGGTCGAGCGGCGGGGCGTAGGTGTCGCCGGTGATCGGGGTGTCCACCTCGGTCACCGAGAGCGTGGTGGCGTGGGGCAGGGCCGCGCGGTAGATCTCGCCTCCGCCGATCACCCACGTCGTCGTCGTGCCGGTCGGCTCGGTCGCGAGCCGCAGGGCCGTCTCGATGGACTCGGCGCGCTCCGCGCCCTCGGCCGTCCAGTGCGGGTCGCGCGTCACCACGATGTTGCGCCGGCCGGACAGCGGGCGGAAGCGCGCGGGCAGCGAGTCCCAGGTCTTGCGGCCCATGATCACGGGGTGGCCGAGGGTGGTCGCCTTGAAGTGCGCCATGTCCTCGGGAAGGCGCCACGGGATCGCGTTCGCCGCGCCGATCACGCCCTCGCGGGTCTGCGCCCAGATCAGCCCGACGGACATGCCGCCGTTCGCGCCGGTGCTCATACCGCTACCTGGGCCTTGATCGCCGGGTGGTGGCGGTAGTCCACGACCTCCACGTCGGCGTAGGCGTACTCGAACAGCGAGTCGACCTTGTGGAGGCGCAGCTCCGGGAAGTCGAACGGGGTGCGCGAGAGCTGCTCGGTGACCTGCCGCACGTGGTTGTCGTAGATGTGGCAGTCGCCGCCGGTCCAGATGAAGTCGCCCGGTTCGAGCCCCGTCTGCTGCGCCACCATGTGGGTGAGCAGGGCGTAACTCGCGATGTTGAAGGGGACGCCGAGGAACAGGTCCGCGCTGCGCTGGTACAGCTGGCAGGAGAGCCTGCCGTCGGCGACGTAGAACTGGAAGAAGGCGTGGCACGGGGCCAGTGCCATCCGGTCCAGTTCGGCGACGTTCCAGGCGGAGACGATCATCCGGCGGGAGTCGGGGTCGTCGCGCAGGGTGTCGAGGACCTGGCTGATCTGGTCGATGTGCCGGCCGTCGGGCGTCGGCCAGGACCGCCACTGCACGCCGTAGACCGGGCCGAGCTCGCCGTCCGCGTCGGCCCACTCGTTCCAGATGCTGACGCCGTGCTCCTGCAGCCAGCCGACGTTCGAGTCGCCGCGGAGGAACCACAGGAGCTCGTACACGATGGACTTGAGGTGCACCTTCTTGGTGGTGACCAGCGGGAACCCCTGGGAGAGGTCATAGCGGAGCTGGTGCCCGAAGACACTCCGGGTGCCGGTCCCGGTCCGGTCGGCCTTGGCCGTCCCGGAGGTGAGCACCAGTCGCAACAGGTCTTCGTACTGTGTATCCGCCACGGACGTCGAGTCTACTGCCGACCCGGGGCCGACCCGTACCCGCGCCCTTTTACAGCGATGGTGAGACAGCAATACTGTTCAAGCGACCCGGACCGGCGGGTCGACCGCGCGGGAAGTGAGGGCACCTCGGATGGGCGTCGGGAGCGGCGGGGGGGACGTGCCGGGTGGGGACGTGCCGGGTGGGGACGTGACGGCGAATGGCGTGACGGCTGGCGACGTGCCGACCTACACCGTCGACGAGCTGGCCGCGCGGGCCGGGGTCACCGTACGGACCGTGCGGTTCTACGGGACCCGGGGGCTGCTGCCGCCGCCCGTGATCGGGGCGCGGCGCGTCGGCCACTACGGCCCGGGGCACCTGTCGCGGCTCGCGCTCATCGAGGAGCTCCAGCGGCAGGGCATGACGCTGGCGGCGATCGAACGGTACGTGGAGCAGCTGCCGCCCGATCTCAGCGCCCAGGACCTCGCCATCCACCGGGCCCTTGTGGCCTCGTGGGCGCCCGAGTCGGCCGAGGTCATCACCCGGCGCGACCTGGAGCGGCGCGCCGGGCGGGCACTGACGGAACAGGACGTCGACCGGCTGGCGGCGATGGGCGTCCTCGACCGGACCGGTGACGCCGACGCCTTCCGGCTCGACGGCGCGCTCCTGCGGCTCGGCGTGGAGCTCCTGGACGTGCCGATCGAGCACGAGACGATCCTCGCCTCCCGCACCGTGCTCCTCGAACACGCCCGCGCCGCCGCCCAGGAGCTGTCCCGGCTCTTCCAGGAGCAGGTGTGGAGCCCGTACCGGGAGAGCGGCGAGGACCCGGACCACCTGACCGCGATGAAGTCGCTGTCGGCGCACATGCAGCCGATGGTGGTCCAGGCCCTCGTCACCGCCTTTCAGCGCTCGCTGAGCGAGGAGCTGAGGGCCGCGTTCAGGAGTCGCTGAAGACCTCGCCCCGGTCCGCCTTCCGCACCAGGAGGGCCGGCGGCTCGAACCGCTCCCCGTAGGTGGCCGCCAGCTCGCGGGCGCGGGTCACGAAGCCGGCGACACCGCCCTCGTAACCGTTGACGTACTGAAGGACGCCGCCGGTCCAGGCCGGGAAGCCGATGCCCAGGATGGAGCCGATGTTGGCGTCGGCGACCGAGGTCAGGACGCCCTCCTCCAGGAGCCGGACGGTGTCCAGGGCCTCGGCGAAGAGCATCCGCTCCTGCATGTCGCGGAACGGGATCTCGTGTCCGGGCTTGGCGAAGTGCTCGCGCAGACCGGGCCAGAGCCTGCCGCGCTTGCCGTCCTCCCCGTACTCGTAGAAGCCCGCGCCGCCGCTGCGTCCGGGCCGGCCGAACTCGTCGACCATGCGGTCGATCACGGCCTCGCCGGGGTGGGTGGTCCAGGTCCCGCCGGCCTCCTCGACCGCCCGCCTGCTCTCGTTGCGGATCTTGCGGGGCAGGGTCAGGGTCAGCTCGTCCATCAGGGAGAGGACCTTAGCCGGGTAGCCCGCCTGGGCGGCGGCCTGCTCGATCGAGGCGGGCTCGATGCCCTCGCCGAGCATGGCGACGCCCTCGTTGATGAAGTGGCCGATCACCCGGGAGGTGAAGAAGCCGCGCGAGTCGTTGACGACGATCGGCGTCTTGTTGATCTGCCGGACCAGGTCGAACGCGCGGGCCAGGGCCTCGTCGCCGGTCCGCTCGCCCCTGATGATCTCGACGAGCGGCATCTTGTCGACGGGCGAGAAGAAGTGCAGGCCGATGAAGTCGGCCTGGCGCTCCACACCCTCGGCGAGGACGGAGATCGGCAGGGTGGAGGTGTTGGAGCAGAGCAGGGCGTCGGGGGCGACGACGGCCTGGATCTCTTGGAAGACCTTGTGCTTGAGCGCGGTGTCCTCGAAGACCGCCTCGATGACGGCGTCGCAGCCCGCGAGGTCGCGGACCTCGGCGGTCGGGGTGATCCGGGCCAGGAGCGCGTCGGCCTTGTCCTGGGTGGTGCGGCCGCGGGACACGGCCTTGGCGCAGAGCGCCTCGGAGTAGGCCTTGCCCTTGGCGGCGGACTCGGCGGAGACGTCCTTGAGGACGACCTCGATGCCGGCGCGGGCGCAGGAGTACGCGATGCCGGCGCCCATCATGCCGGCGCCGAGGACGGCGACCCTGCGGACCTGGCTCCGCGCGATGTCCTTCGGGCGGCTCGCCCCCGAGTTCACGGCCTGGAGGTCGAAGAAGAAGGCCTGGATCATGTTCTTCGCGTTCTGGCCGACGACCAGCTCGGTGAAGTAGCGGGACTCGATGGTGAGCGCGGTCTCGAAGTCGACCTGGGAGCCCTCGACGGCGGCGGCCATGATGGCGCGCGGCGCCGGGTAGGGCGCGCCGGCCAGCTGCTTGCGGAGGTTGGCCGGGAAGGCCGGCAGGTTGGCGGCGAACTTCGGGTTCGACGGGGTGCCGCCCGGGATCCGGTGGCCGGGGACGTCCCAGGGCTGCCGGGACTCGGGGTGCGCGTCGATGAAGGCGATGGCCTTGGCCATCATCTCCTCGGGGGTGGCGGCCACGGCGTCGACGAGCCCGTTCTCCAGGGCGCGCCGCGGGTTGTACTGGGTGCCCTGGAGCAGCACCTTGAGCAGGGCGTCGGTGATGCCCATGAGGCGTACGGTGCGGGCGACGCCGCCGCCGCCCGGCAGCAGGCCGAGGGTGACCTCGGGCAGGCCGATCTTGGAGCCGGGGGCGTCGAGCGCGACGCGGTGGTGGGAGGCGAGCGCGATCTCGTAGCCGCCGCCGAGCGCGGCTCCGTTGATGGCGGCGACGACGGGCTTGCCGAGGGTCTCGATGCGGCGCAGCGCCCGCTTCATCTCGATGGCGGCGTCGAAGATGCCCTGGGCGTGCTCGGGGCCCGCCTGGACCATGTCCTTGAGGTCGCCGCCCGCGAAGAAGGTCTTCTTGGCGGAGGTGTAGATGATGCCGCGGATGGAGTCCTTCTCGGCCTCCACGCGGTCGGCGACGGCGATGATCGAGGCCCGGAAGGCCTGGTTCATGGTGTTGGCGGACTGGTCGGGGTCGTCCAGGACGAGGGTGACGATCCCGGTCGCGTCCTGCTCCCAGCGGATGGTGGTGCTCTCGCTCATGGCTGATGCTTCTCCGTTTGAGGGGTTCGGACGGGACGGTCAGACGCGCTCGACGACGGTGGCGATGCCCATGCCGCCGCCCACGCAGAGGGTGGCGAGGCCGTAGCGCTTGTCCTGCCGCTCCAGTTCGTCGACGAGGGTGCCGAGGATCATCGCGCCGGTGGCGCCGAGCGGGTGGCCGAGCGCGATGGCTCCGCCGTTGACGTTGACCTTGTCCAGGGAGATCCCCATGTCCTTGACGAAGCGGAGGACGACGGCGGCGAAGGCCTCGTTGATCTCGATCAGGTCGATGTCGTCGATGGTGAGTCCGGCCTTGGCGAGCGCCTTGCGGGTCGCGGGGGCGGGGCCGGTGAGCATGATGGTGGGCTCGGAGCCGGAGACGGCGGCGGAGACGATCCGGGCGCGCGGCGCCAGCCCGTACCGCTCACCGACCTCCTTCGAACCGATGGCGACGAGGGAGGCGCCGTCGACGATGCCGGAGGAGTTGCCCGCGTGGTGGACGTGGTCGATCTCCTCGACCCAGTGGTACTTCTGCAGCGCCACGGCGTCGAAGCCGCCGAGTTCGCCGATGTCGGCGAAGGAGGGCTTGAGGCGGGCGAGGGAGTCGGCGGTGGTGCCGGGGCGCAGGTGCTCGTCGTGGTCGAGGACGACGAGTCCGCTGCGGTCGAGGACGGGGACGACGGAGCGGGCGAAGCGCCCGTCCTTCCAGGCCGTGGCGGCCCGCTCCTGGGAGAGTTCCGCGTACTCGTCGACGTCACGGCGGGTGAAGCCCTCGATGGTGGCGATGAGGTCGGCGCCGATGCCCTGCGGGACGAAGTTGGTGTCGAGGTTCGTCATCGGGTCGGAGAACCAGGCGCCGCCGTCGGAGGCCATCGGCACCCGGGACATGGACTCGACGCCGCCGGCGAGGACGAGGTCCTCCCAGCCGGAGCGGACCTTCATCGCGGCCATGTTGACCGCTTCGAGGCCGGAGGCACAGAAGCGGTTCTCCTGGACGCCGGCGACGGTGTCGGGGAGCCCGGCGGCGATGGCGGCGATCCGGGCGATGTCGGAGCCCTGGTCGCCGACCGGGCCGACGACGCCGAGGACGATGTCGTCGATCGCGGCCGGGTCGAGGTCGGGGTTGCGGGTCTGGATCTCCCGGATGAGGCCGACGACGAGGTCGATGGGCTTGGTGCCGTGCAGGGAGCCGTTGGCCTTGCCGCGTCCGCGCGGGGTGCGGATCGCGTCGTACACGTACGCTTCGGTGCTCACGGGAAGCCTTTCACGATGAGGGTGGGAGGAGTCGGACGGCAGGAGGTCAGCCGAGGAGGGAACGGCCGATGATCTCCTTCATGATCTCGGTGGTGCCGCCGTAGATGGTCTGGATCCGGCCGTCGGTGTAGGCCCTGGCGACCGGGAATTCGCTCATGTAGCCGTATCCGCCGTGCAGTTGCAGACACCGGTCGGCGACCCGCTTCTGGAGTTCGGTCGCCCACCACTTGGCCATGGAGGCATGGACGGCGTCGAGTCCCCCCTCGGTGTGCTCGGTGATGCAGCGGTCGACGAAGGTCCGGGTGACGGCGCACTCGGTGGCCATCTCCGCGATCTCGAAGCGGATGTGCTGGAGCCGGGCGAGGGGCCGGCCGAAGGCCTCCCGCTCCTTGACGTACCGGGTGGTGATCTCCAGGAGGTGTTCGGCGCCCGCGATGCCGGCGACGGCGATGGCGAGACGCTCCTGGGCGAGGTTGGTCATCAGGTGGACGAAGGCGCTGTTGAGTTCGCCGAGCAGGTTCTCCTTGGGGACGCGGACGTCCTCGAAGAACAGCTCGGCGGTGTCCTGGGACTTCTGGCCGATCTTGTCCAGGTTGCGGCCGCGCTCGAAGCCCTCGGCTCCGCGCTCGACGACGAGGAGGGAGAGGCCGTGCGCGCCGCCCTCCGGGGTGGTGCGGGCGACGACGATCACGAGGTCGGCGAGGATTCCGTTGGAGATGAAGGTCTTGGAGCCGTTGAGGATCCAGTGGTCGCCGTGGTCCTCGGCGGTCGTACGGATGCCCTGGAGGTCCGAGCCGGCGCCGGGTTCCGTCATGGCGATGGCGGTGATCAGCTCCCCGGAACAGAAGCCGGGCAGCCAGCGGCGTTTCTGCTCCTCGGTGCCGAGCGAGGTGAGGTAGGGGCCGATGATGTCGTTGTGCAGGCCGATGGCGAGTCCGGGGGCGCCGGCCCGGGTGAACTCCTCGGCGAGGACGGCGCCGTAGCGGAAGTCGGGGTCGCCGCCGCCTCCGTACTCCTCGTCGACGGCGAGACCGAGCAGGCCCTGCCGTCCGGCGGCGAGCCAGACGTCGCGGGAGACGACGCCGTCCTTCTCCCACCGCTCGTAGTGGGGCAGCACCTCCTTCTCCAGGAAGGTGCGGACCGTCGCCCGGAAGGCCTCGTGGTCGGCGGTGTAGAGCTGACGCTTCATGCTTCGGTCTCCTGGGTCTGCTTCGGTCCGCCGAGCGCGGGGACTGCCCAGTCACGGGCGACGGCCGCGGTGTCGGCACCGGGCAGGGCGGGGCCCGTACGCAGGGTGCCGGGGGTGACGGAGAAGCGGGGCGCGGGGGCGGGCTGGGCGATCCCGCCGTGCTCGGTGAAGGTGGCGCGGGCGGCGAGGTGCGGATGGGCGGGAGCCTCGCGCAGCGAGAGGACGGGCGCGACGCAGGCGTCACTGCCGTCGAAGACGGCCGTCCACTCCTCGCGGGTACGGCTCCGGAAACGGTCGGCGACGGCCTCGCGCAGCTCGGGCCAGCGGGCGAGGTCGCGGCGCGCGGGTGCGACGTCCTCGATGCCGAGGAGGCGGACGAACTCCGCGTAGAACTGCTCCTCCAGCGCGCCGACCGCCATGTGGCCGCCGTCGGAGGTCTCGTACACGCCGTAGAACGGGCAGCCGCCGTCGAGGAGGTTGACGCCCCGCCGGTCCTGCCAGCCGCCGGCCGCGAGCATGCCGTGGATCATGGTCGTGAGGTGCGCCGTGCCGTCGACGATGGCGGCGTCCACGACCTGGCCCTCGCCGCACGCCCGCGCGTGCTGGAGCGCCGCGAGGACGCCGATGACGAGGTAGAGGGAGCCGCCCGCGTAGTCCCCGACGAGATTGGCCGGGACGGTGGGCGGGCCGTCCGGGTCGGGGCCGATCATGCCGAGCGCGCCGGTGATCGCGATGTAGCCGATGTCGTGGCCGGCGGTCATGGCGAGCGGCCCGTCCTGGCCCCAGCCGGTCATCCGACCGTAGACGAGCCGGGGGTTACGGGCGAGGCAGACGTCGGGGCCGACGCCGAGGCGCTCGGCGACCCCGGGGCGGTAGCCCTCGACGAGGATGTCGGCCCGCTCGACCAGGTCCAGGACGGTGGCCGGGCCGCCGTCGGCCTTGAGGTCGACGAGGACGGAGCGTTTGTTGCGGTTGGTGAGGTCGCGGGCCGGATCGATGCCCAGGCCGGGACCGCCGGGGCGGTCGACGCGGACGACGTCGGCCCCCAGGTCGGCCAGGAGCATCGCGGCGAAGGGGCCGGGGCCGATGCCGGCGAGTTCGACCACGCGTACCCCGGTGAGCGGTCCGTTCCCGGTGGTGTGCGTCGTGCTCATCCAACCCCCAGGCCTGTGTGACACCAATGATGTAACACCGGAGATGCTAGGAACGTGTTCCACTCCGCACAAGCCCCCCGGCCGAGCAAGCGCTTGGAAAATTACGGCCCCGGGGCGCGGGCCGGGCCCGGCACCGGACCCGCTATCCTCCGCCGACGACGACAACCGCGCGCGGCGGCGCGGTACGGCCGAGATGAGGGGCTGGATGGAGACAGGGGCGGCGGGCGTGGGACGCGAGGCGGAGGGCGGCTCGGGGCGCGGGAGCGGGTCCGGGGCGGGGGCGGAGGCGGGAATGCCGCCTGAGGCCGGGGCGGAGGCGGCGACTGAGGCGTCGTCCGGGGCTGGGGCGGAGGCGTCGGCTGAGGCTGGAGCGGAGGGGTCGGCTGAGGCTGGAGCGTCGGCCGGGGCCGTGGCGCTGTCTGGGGCCGAAGCGCCGTCTGGGGCCGAGGCGCCGTCTGGGGGCGGGGACGGTCCGGAGCGTGGGGGCAGGCCGTACGACGTGGTCCTGTTCGGGGCGACCGGGTTCGTGGGCGAGCTCACCGCCGCCTACCTGGCCGAGCACGCGCCCGCGGAGTGCCGGTGGGCGCTCGCGGGTCGCGACCGGGCCGGGCTCACGGCCCTGCGCGAACGGCTCGCCGCCCGGTGGCCGCACTGCGCCGAGCTGCCGCTCGTCATCGCGGACGCCGCCGACCCCGGTTCACTGCGCGAACTCGCCGAGTCCACGCGGGTGGTGGCCACCACCGTCGGCCCGTACGTCTGGTACGGGGACGGGCTCGTCGCCGCCTGCGCGGAGGCCGGCACGGACTGTGTGGACCTCACCGGGGAGGCCGAGTTCGTCGACCTGACGTACGTCCGGCACGACGCGCGCGCCCGGGAGACCGGCGCCCGGATCGTGCACGCCTGCGGCTTCGACTCCGTCCCGCACGACCTGGGCGTGTACTTCACCGTCCAGCAGCTCCCGGAGGGCGTACCGCTCCGGGTCGACGGCTTCGTCAGGGCCGGGGCGGCCTTCTCCGGGGGTACGTTCGCGTCGGCGCTGACCGCGCTCGGCCGGGGCCGGGAGATCCAGCGGGCGGCACGTGAACGGCGGCTGTACGAACCGCGGTCGGTCGGGCGCCGGGCGCGGGCTCCGCTGGGCGGACCGCGCTTCAGCCGGGAGACCGGGGCCTGGGCACTGCCGCTGCCGACGCTCGACCCGCAGGTCGTGGCGCGCTCGGCCGCGGCCCTGGAGCGGTACGGACCGGACTTCCGCTACCGGCACTACGCCTCCGTGAAGACGCTTCCGGTGGCGCTCGGGGGCGCCGCAGCGGTCGGCGCGAGCGTGGCGGCCGCGCAACTTCCGCCAGTTCGGAACTGGTTGATGAACCGTTACCAAGCGGGCCGGGGTCCGTCCCCGGAGCGACGGGCGCGCAGCTGGTTCTCGGTGCGCTTCGTCGGCGAGGGCGGCGGCCGCCGGGTCTTCACCGAGGTGTCCGGTGGCGATCCGGGCTACGACGAGACGGCCAAGATGCTCGCCGAGTCTGCCCTCTGCCTCGCCTTCGACCCGCTCCCGCAGACGGCGGGCCAGGTGACGACGGCGGTGGCGATGGGCGACGCCCTCACCGCCCGGCTGACCGCGGCGGGGATCCGCTTCCGGGTGGCGCACCACGGCTGACCGGAGCCGCGGACCAGACCGCAGAGGGAGGCTCGACGGGCACGGAAAGCTCAGCAGGCATGTAACCGGTCAGGGCCGTACGGGGCGGCCCCACGGTTCCGTGCCCGGTCAGGGCCGTACGGGGTGGCCCCACGGTTCCGTGCCCGGTCAGGGCCGCACGAGGCGGAACGGGTGTCCGGCCGGGTCCGCGTAGACACGCCAGGCCGGGTCGCCGCCCCCGTCGTCGACCCCTCCCCCGCCGAGCGGTACGGCTCCGATCGCGAGGACGGCCTCGTGGGCGGCCTCCAGGTCGTCGACCCGTACGTCCAGGTGGAACTGCTGCTCGGGCGCTCCCCAGACCGGCGGACGGTGGTCCGCCACGCTCTGGAAGGCGAGAGCCCGCCCATCGTCGCCGCGCAGCACGGCGGCGCCCTCGCCGACGGCCCACCGGGGATCGGAGCCCTCCACCTCGCCTCCGATCAACTGCCGGTAGAACTCGGCGAGTTCCCTGGCGTCGGGGCAGTCGAGAACGAGGCAGCGCAGTCGCCCGATCACGCGAGGACCCAGGCGGCGACGACGTACAGCATGGCGAGGACCCAGGCCAGGGCGACGAGCCCGGCAGCGGCGAGAACGAGGTCGAGGCCGCGCGCGGCGGAACGCGTGGAAGCGGAAAGGGGTGGTGTCATGGGCCTCACTCTGCCGGGCGGGATCATGGTCCGGCATCCGTACAGATACTCAGCTTGACGCCCCGGGACGGCTGGGCTCGTCGATCGCGAGCCCAGCCCGGTCCCGACGCCTCGGCACGCGTTCCCGCCCCGTTCACCCCTCCCCCAGCGCCTCCTTCAGTGCGCGGCGGCAGAGGGAGTCTGCGTGGCGGGTGGTCTGGGGCAGGCGGTAGCGCGGGGTGAGGTGGAGGGTGTGGGCGCAGGCGTTGGCGAGGGAGACGCGGTGGCCCACGGAGACGAACACCGGCTTCACCCCGGCCTGGGTGCGCAGGGCGCGCCCCACCTCCTCGCCGTCGGCCAGCAGCGGGGAGAACTCGCCGCGCGCCGTGCCGGGTTGGTCGTACGTGAAGGTGAAGGGGTTCTTCGCGACGCCGATGGAGGGTCGGCCGGTGAGCACCCCCAGGTGGCTGGCGAGCCCGAAGCGGCGGGGGTGGGCGAGGCCGTAGCCGTCGCAGACGAGGACGCCGGGGTCGGCGGTGAGCCGGTCGAGCACGGCGAGGACGGTCGGGATCTCACGGAAGGCGAGGAGCCCGGGGACGTACGGGAACGACACCCGGCCGACCGCCGTGGCCTCCTCCACCACCTCAAGGGTCCGCGCGTCGAGGACGACGGCGGCCGCCGCGACGAGATCGCGCTCGTCGTCGTAGGCCACGTCGAGCCCCGTGACATGCCCCTCGCCGGCCGCGGGACCGTCCTCGTCGCGCACGAGGCGTCCCCGCAGCTCCTGTTGGACGGCTCGGGCGGCCGTCTCGTCGGCGGGCCAGCCCGCCGGAATCTCGATGATCGTCATGATGCGGGCCACCCTACGGTCGCCCGTGGACCGGCTCCCGGCCGGAGGGCACCGGGTAGCCTGGCGATCATGTTCGTACTGGAATTGACCTACACCGCGCCCGTCGAGCGGGTCGACGCGTTGCTCGACGCGCACATCGAGTGGCTCGACGCGCAGTACGCCGCCGGCGTGATCGTCGCCTCGGGGCGGAAGAACCCGCGTGACGGCGGGGTGATCCTGGCCGCCGGGGTCGACCGCGCGGAGATCGAGAAGATCGTGGCGGCCGACCCCTTCAGCGTCGAGGGCGTGTGCGCGTACCGGATCACGGAGTTCTACGCGACCAAGACGGCCGAGGGCCTGGCGGCGTTCCGGGAGCAGCTGCCCTCCTAGGGCTGCCCGGAAAGTAGCGCCGTCTGCCCGGAGGGCCGGGCTCGCGAGGGCCGGGCTCGCGAGGGCCGGGCTCGCGAGGGCCGGGCTCGCGAGGGCCGGCACCGCTCCCCGAGCCGGCCCGACCCGAGCGAAGGACCCTAGGCGCCCGGTCCGGCCACCGCGATCCGGCCCTTCTCGCCCGCGGCCCAGCAGGAGCCGTCGGGCGTGCAGTCCACCGTGTCGTACGAGCCGGTGTCGACGGTGCGCCAGGTCCGGCCGCCGTCGGTGGTCAGGTCCGTGCCGGTCGGCCCGACCGCGAGGGCGGCGCTCCGGCTGTGCGGCAGCCAGGCGACGCCGGAGCGGTACGCGGGCGGGGGCGTGGCCGAGGCGCGCCAGGTGCGGCCCCCGTCGGCGGTGACCGCGGCGGCCTGCGGGGACTGCTGGTCCTTGCGGTAGTCGCCGCCGACGGCGATGCCGTGCGTCCGGTCCCGGAAGGCGAGCCCGAAGACGCCTCGGGCCGGGTCCCCGGCCGGGACGGACGTGACGGTGGCGGTCCAGGTCAGTCCCCGGTCCGCGGAGTGGAGCACGCGCGCGGTGGCCCCGCCGCCCGTCGCCAGCCATACGTCCCGGGGCCCTGCCGACACCAGGCACTGGCCGCTCGCGGCGAAGCCGGCCTCACCGGGGAGCGCGTCCGGCATCCCGTCGCTGGGCAGCACGTTCCAGGAGCGGCCGCCGTCGCGGGTGGCGAGGATGCGGTACTTGCCGTCGACGGGGTCGCTCATGGCGAGCCCGTGTCGGCGGTCGAAGAACGTCATGCAGTCGTAGAAGGCGCGCGGATCGGTGTTTCGGAAGGACTCGGTCCAGGTGGCTCCGCCGTCCTCGGTGCGCAGCACGCGCGAGGCCTCACCCTCGCCGATGGCGAGGACGACGGCCCGGCGGGCGTCGAAGGCCTCCACGTCCCGGAGTTCCAGTTCGGCGGCGCCGGGCGGCGAGACGTTCCGCCAGCTCCTGCCGCCGTCGGTGGTGCGCAGCACCGTGCCCTTGGAGCCGGCGGCCCAGGCGGTACGGCGGTCGACCGGCGCGAGGCCGCGGAAGCGTGCGTCGGTGCCGGTCGGCGTCAGCTGCCAACCGGCCGAATCCCCTTCGGCCGAGGCCGGTTGACCGCCGTTCGCGGCCGTGGGGATCTCCCCGGCGCGCGCCGGGGCGGTCAGGGTGAGCGCGAGCGCCGCCCCGATGAGCCCCACCGACATCTTTCGTCTCGTCTTCCCCATGGACGTCATGGCGCCGGAAGCTAGCGCCATGGACCGCTCCGCGTCCAGGGCGCCTTTCGCAGGGCGAGTTCCCGGGGGACGGAGGCGGGCGCGCCGGCCCGGCGCCGCGTCGGCACCTCCGCGAGGGCGATGCCGCACGCCTTTCGGTCTCGGGAAATCAGCCGTACCGCGAGCGCCCCGAGACGTGCGCCGAGCCCGGCGCGGACGCTCCCGCACGGCGCTGACCTGCGCCGTACCCGCCTGGGGCCCTAGGAGCCGCCGGTCCGGGTGACGTAGCTCACGTGGGCCCCCAGTGCACGTTCCGGTCGCCTCGCTCGTCTTGCCAGGTGTCAGGTGCCCTGGTGTCGGGGAGACGCACAGGACCCGAAGCCGCGTGAGAGGAGCCGGTCTTGTCCGCCGTCATCGAACAAGCCGTAGAGGCACGAATGGTCGCATCCACTCCGCGGATGGAGACAGTCCCCGCCACGCTGCGGTACGACCGCGAGGACCCGTACGCCGTGACCATGGCCTTCCCGCCCGTGGCGACCCTGGAGGGCGTCGAGGTCTCCTGGGCCTTCTCGCGCGAGCTCCTCGTGCAGGGCGTCGAGCACCCGGCCGGGGACGGGGACGTACGCCTGCGTCCGTACGGGTACGACCGTACGGTGGTCGAGTTCCACGCCCCGGAGGGGGTGGCGATGGTGCACGTCCGGACCTCGGAGCTGCGCCGCTTCCTGGAGCGTTCGCAGCACCTGGTGCCGGCGGGGCGCGAGAACCAGTACCTGGACTGGGACGAGGACCTGGCGAAGCTGCTGCACGGGCGCCCGTGACGAGGCCCGGGGTCCGCCCCGTAAATCGTTTGTGGCCTCCCGCGTCGACGCGTACGGTCAGTACCGCCCACGTCGTCGTCTGATCGGAGAAGGACGTTGCTCGTCTGAGGTTGCGAGACACCGTGCCGCGCGTGCCCCTCTGTGCCGCGTGTGACGTTCTCGACCTCGGCGTACGAGCCGTTCTTCTTATTGGCCGCGCCTCGGTGTCTCCACGCGTCGCATCCAGTCACGCTCGCGCTCGCGCATCCGGGAGGCCCCCATGGCGCATCACCCCACGTTCATCACCTGTACCTCCGTCTCCTTCTCCTGGCCGGACGGCACCGAGGTCCTCGACGACTTCCGCCTCACGGTCGGCCCCGGCCGCACGGGGCTCGTCGGGCTCAACGGCTCCGGCAAATCCACGCTCCTGAAACTGATCGCGGGTGAGCTGGCCCCGGCCTCCGGCACCGTCCGGGTCACCGGCGAACTCGGCTACCTCCCGCAGAACGTGGTCCTGGACACCTCGCGCCGGGTGGACGAGATCCTGGTCATCGCCTCGAAGCGGGCCGCCCTGCACGCCATCGAGGCGGGGGACCCGGCGGAGGAGCACTTCACCGCCCTCGCCGACGACTGGGACGTGGAGGAGCGGGCCCGCGCCACCCTCGACCAGCTCGGGCTCGACGCCGTGGGTCTCGACCGCACCGTCGGCGAGGTCTCGGGCGGCGAGTCCGTACTGCTGCGCCTCGCCGCCCTGCTGCTCGCCCGGCCCGACGTCCTGCTGCTCGACGAGCCGACGAACAACCTGGACCGGCACGCCCGGGCGCGTCTGTACGAGGCGGTCGAGGGCTGGTCCGGAGTCCTGGTCGTGGTCAGCCACGACCGTGAACTCCTGGAGCGCGTCGACCAGATCGCGGATCTGCGGGACGGCGAGGTGACCTGGTACGGAGGCACCTGGTCCGCCTACGAGGAGGCACTCGCGGCCGAACAGGAGGCGGCGGAGCGGATGGTGCGGGTCGCCGAGGCCGACGTGCAGCGTCAGAAGCGGGAACTCGGCGACGCGCAGGTGAAGTTGGCCCGTCGGAAGCGGTACGGGCAGAAGAGCTTCGACAACAAGGTCGTCCCGAAGATCGTGGCGAACAACCGGAAGAGGGAGGCGCAGGTCTCGGCCGGCAAGCACCGGGCGCTGCACACGGAGCGCCTCTCGGAGGCCCGGGAGCGGCTCGACGCGGCTGTGGAGGCGGTGCGGGACGACGACGAGATCCGGGTCGAGCTGCCGCGCACCTCGGTGCCGCCGGGTCGCGAGGTGCTGCTCCTGCGGAATCTGGAGCTGCTGTACGGGGCGCGGGTGGACGGCGGGTTCGAGCTGCGGGGTCCTGAGCGGATCGCGCTGGTCGGCCGGAACGGCGCCGGGAAGACGACGCTGCTCCGGACGATCGCCGGGGAGGTACGGCCACTGTCGGGCGAGGCGGAGGCGCGCGTGCCGCTCCGGTTCCTGCCGCAGCGGCTCGACGTCCTCGACGACGGGCTGAGCATCGTGGAGAACGTGGCCCGGTTCGCGCCCACGGCGACGGGGAACGCGATCAGGGCGCGACTGGCACGGTTCCTGTTCCGGGGGGCGCGGGCGGATCAACCGGTGGGCACCCTGTCGGGCGGGGAGCGGTTCCGGGCGACGCTCGCGGCGCTGCTCCTCGCGGAGCCGGCTCCGCAGCTGCTGATGCTGGACGAGCCGACGAACAACCTGGACATGGCGTCGGTCCGGAAGCTGACGGCGGCCCTCGACGCGTACGAGGGCGCGCTGATCGTGGCGAGCCACGACGTGACGTTCCTGGAGTCGCTCGGGATCACCCGCTGGCTGCTGCTCGACGGTGAGCTGCGGCCGACGACGGCGGAGGAGGTGAGGGACACGTCGCACTGATCCGGGCGGGCAGGGGGGTGCCCCGGACCATGTGCTCTGCGTAGTGGACCGGGCACCCCTCGGGCGCCGCGGACGGCGTGACCTGTGTCTCCGCTCCCCGCCCGAGCAGCGGGCATAGCGGAACGTAACCGGACATCGCCGGGACGGGCTTGGCCGACGCCTTACGGAGCCTTAACCTACGGTTTCGTAACCTACGAATCCGTAGGTATTCCCGTATGCCCTCCCCTCCGTCCCCAGGAGTACTCGTGACGCTCACCTCTCCCCACCTCGGCAGCTCGGCAGAGTGGACCGACGCCCGGTTGCTCTACGCGCTGGAAGAGGTCGTGGAGCAGGAGCTCAACCGACACCTCAAGGTCACCAAGGACTGGATGCCGCACGAGTACGTGCCGTGGTCCGACGCCCGGAACTTCCCCGGTCTCTTCGAGGACGGCGAGGCCTGGGACCCGTCGCAGTCGAAGGTGACCGACATCGGCAAGATCGCTCTCGTCGTCAACCTGCTCACCGAGGACAACCTCCCGAGCTACCACCACGAGATCGCCAGCCTCTTCGGCCGCGACGGCGCCTGGGGCACCTGGGTGCACCGCTGGACCGCCGAGGAGGGCCGTCACGGCATCGTGATGCGCGACTACCTCCTCGCCTCGCGCGCCGTCGACCCGGACAAGCTGGAGCAGTTCCGGATGGCGCACATGAGCGAGGGCTTCGAGTCCGACAACCGGCACTCGATGCTGCACTCCGTGGCGTACGTCGCCTTCCAGGAGCTCGCGACCCGCATCTCGCACCGGAACACCGGGCACCAGTCCGGCGACCCGGTCTGCGACCGGATGCTCTCCCGCATCGCCACCGACGAGAACCTGCACATGGTCTTCTACCGCAACCTGCTGGGTGCGGCCTTCGAGCTCGCCCCCGACCTGACCATGCAGGCCGTGCGGGACGTCGTGGTCAACTTCCGGATGCCCGGACACGGCATGCCCGGCTTCGAGCGGGCGGCGGCGCAGATGGCGATCGGCGAGATCTACAACATGCGCATCCACCACGACGACGTCCTCCAGCCCGTCCTGCGCTTCCTCAAGGTCCTCCAGATCGACGGCCTCGGCCCGGAGGGCCTCCAGGCGCAGGAGGAACTGGGCCTGTACATGAACGGGCTCGACAGCGAGGCGAGCAAGTTCGACGAGAAGCTCGCGGCCCGCAAGGCCCGGATGGCCGCGCGCGCGGCCGGCTGAACGACGGACCGAACGACCGCCCATGGGGCGGGCGGGCCCGGGGCTCAGTGGCTCTGGCGCTTGAGCCGTACGCGCTCCTTCTCGGAGAGCCCGCCCCACACCCCGAACCGCTCGTCGTGGCTCAGCGCGTACTCCAGGCACGCCACGCGTCCCTCGCACGCCCCGCACAGCTGCTTCGCCTCGCGCGTCGACGAGCCCGGGGCCGGGAAGAAGAACTCCGGCCCCGCCTGGGCGCACAGGGCGTCCTCGCGCCAGGAGAGTTCGGGAGCGGTCAGCACGTCGGTATCCATCCGCATGTCCATATCCCTCCGCATGTCCATCTGCATGACCGTCACACTGTCGTACTGCCGTAAACGCGCCATCAACGTTCGATCAATGGCGGATACCCGCCCCGGTCAGCCGGTCTCCTTCTTCGCCCGGCTGGGCTGGACGCGCTTGGGCTCACCCGGCATCTTCGGGTACTCCGGCGGGTACGGCAGGTCGCCGAGGTCGTGCTCCGCCTCGTCCCGCCGGGCCAGTTCGAGCAGGGACTCCAGGCTGAACCGCTGATCGTCCATGTCGGCGTGGACGTCACCGACCTCGGCGTACCGGACCGGCATCGTCCTGATGTCGAAGTCCCGGGGCACCGCGTCGTCGACCTCCTCCCACCGCAGCGGCGCGGAGACGGGGGCGTGCGGACGCGGGCGTACGGAGTAGGCGGAGGCGATCGTGCGGTCCCGGGCCGTCTGGTTGTAGTCGACGAAGATCCGCTCGCCGCGCTCCTCCTTCCACCATTTGGTGGTGACCCGCTCCGGCATCCGTCGCTCCAGTTCCCGGCCGCAGGCGATGGCCGCCCGCCTGACCTGGGTGAAGGTCCACCGGGGCAGGATCGGGACGAAGACGTGGAGCCCCCGCCCGCCGGAGGTCTTCGGCCAGCCGCGCAGCCCGTGCTCGTCGAGGACGGAGCGCAGTTCGTGCGCGGCCCGGACGGCGTCGGCGTAGTCGGTGCCGGGCTGGGGGTCGAGGTCGATGCGGAGCTCGTCGGGGCGGTCGGTGTCGTCGCGACGTACCGGCCAGGGGTGGAAGGTGACGGCGCCGAGGTTGGCGGCCCAGATCACGGCCGCCGGTTCGGTGGGGCACATCTCGTCGGCCGACCGGCCGCTGGGGAAGGTGATGTGGGCGGTCGGGATCCACTCGGGCAGGTACTTCGGGGCTCGCTTCTGGAAGAACGACTCGCCGGTGACCCCGTCGGGATAGCGCTCCAGGGTGGTGGGGCGGTCGCGCAGGGCGCGGGTGATGCCGTCCCCCACGGCCAGGTAGTAGCTGACCATGTCGAGCTTGGTGTAGCCGGGTTCGGGGAAGTACACCTTGTCCGGATTGGACACGCGCACGGTCCGGTCGCCGACTTCCAACTCCACCGCTGCCGCCTTGCCTGCCATGCGGGTCAGCCTAGAGCTCGCAGACAAGTCACGCATACCGGACAATCGCCTCATGGATCTTCCGGTGATGCCGCCCGTGAAACCGATGCTCGCCAAGTCCGTGAAACGGATTCCGCCGGGGATGCAGTACGAGGCGAAGTGGGACGGCTTCCGGGCGATCGTGCACCGGGACGGACCGGAGCTGGTCATCGGCAGCCGTACGGGCAAGCCCCTGACCCGCTACTTCCCCGAGCTGGTCGAGGCGCTTGCGGCCCGGTTGCCGGAGCGGTGCGTGGTCGACGGCGAGATCGTCATCGAGCACGAGGGGCGGCTCGACTTCGACCGGCTCAGCGAGCGGATCCATCCGGCCGACTCACGGATCCGCATGCTGGCCGCGACGACCCCGGCCCGGTTCGTCGCCTTCGACCTCCTCGCCCTCGGGGACGTCTCCCTGCTCGACATCCCCCTGAGCAGGCGCAGGGAGGCCCTGGAGCGCGTGCTCGCCGGGGTCGACGCGCCCGTCCATCTGGCCCCGGCGACCCGTGACGCCGAGCTGGCCGGCCGCTGGTTCCAGCAGTACGAGGGCGCGGGGCTCGACGGGGTGATCGCCAAGCCCCTCGATCTGCCGTACCGGCCGGACGCCCGGCTGATGTACAAGATCAAGCACGAGCGGACGGCCGACGTGGTGGTGGCCGGCTACCGCTTCCACAAGAGCGGGCCGGTCGTCGGCTCGCTGCTGCTCGGGCTGTACGACGACCAGGGCGCGCTCCAGCACGTCGGTGTGTGCGCGGCGTTCACCGCCGCCCGGCGGGCCGAGCTGATCGAGGAGCTGGAGCCGCTGCGGATGGAACCGCCGGCCGGGCATCCGTGGGCGGCGTGGACGGAGGAGTCCGCGCACGAGGGAGCGCGGCTGCCGGGAGCGCCGAGCCGCTGGTCGGGGAAGAAGGACCTGTCGTGGGTGGCGCTGCGGCCCGACCGGGTCTGCGAGGTGGGGTACGACCACATGGAGGGTGACCGCTTCCGCCACACGGCGCAGTTCAAGCGGTGGCGTCCGGACCGCACGCCCGAGTCCTGTGGGTACGACCAGCTGGACGAGCCCGCCTCGTACGACCTGTCGGAGATCCTCTCACCGTCCTGAAGGTGCGGGACCTGTCCGGAAGACGCCGTTCCGCCGAGTGAGATGCTTCACATTCCGTTCGGCGTCCGACCGGGTCCAACACCCCCGCGTCGACCACGCGTTCACCGCACGCGCGCGCGACACGCGGAAGGGCCGTGCGCCACGGCGACGGCCACCCGCCCCCGCACCTGCGAGAACGCCTCCGTACCCGCCCGGTGTCCCCGGCCGGTCCCCCGTCCCCGGCGTCCTCGCGCGGTGCCGCGGGGCCGTCGCGCCGTTGCCCCGCCGCGACACCGCCGTGCCGGAACGCTGACGACGATCCGGTACGTATGGAGACCACACCCTTCCGTACCCTTCCCGAACCCGCTAGGACTGAACCGTGATCACCTCGCCCTCGCGCCTCGTCCCCGTTCCGATCCCCGACCGCGTGGCCGCGCTGATCGGTGCCTGTCTGCCGCTGCACGTCCTCCAGGCCGAGGTCGACGCGGACTGCGCGGTGCGCGAGGTGTACCGGTTCCGGGGGCCGCTGTGCGCCGAGGACCGCGCCGACCGCGAGCACGCCCTCGCGGCGCTCGCGCGGGCCAACAAGATCCTCGCCAAGCACCATCCGAAGCTGCCCGTCACCTTCTGACGGTCCGCCCGTTCGGCGGTCCCCCGCATGCACCGGGACGGAGCCGGTGTGACGCTGCGGGAGTGACCACGACCAGCGACGCGGCGCCCGCGCCCCCGGCCGCCGCCACCGAGCCGCTCCTGCTCGACCGCCGCCGCCGCAACATCGTCTTCGGCACGATCATGCTGGGTGTCCTCCTCGCGGCGCTCGACCAGACGATCGTCGGCACCGCGCTGCCCACGATCGTCTCGGACCTCGGCGGCGCCGCCCACATGTCGTGGGTGGTCACGGCGTACCTGCTCGCGGAGACGGTCGCGACCGTCCTCGTCGGCAAGTTCGGCGATCTCTTCGGCCGCAAGGTGGTCTTCCAGATCTCGGCGGTCGTGTTCATCACCGGCTCGTTCCTCTGCGGACTCGCCACCAACATGACGCTGCTCATCGTCTGGCGCGGGCTGCAGGGCATCGGCGCGGGCGGCCTCATGGTCACCTCCATGGCGCTCATCGCCGATGTGATCCCGCTGCGCGAACGCGGCAAGTACCAGGGCGCGATCGGCGCCGTGTTCGGCGTCTCCACCGTCATCGGCCCGCTGCTCGGCGGCCTGTTCACCGACCATCTCAGCTGGCGTTGGGCCTTCTACGTCAACGTGCCCATCGCCATCCTCGTCGTCATCGCCGCCGCCCGCACGATCCCCTCCGTACGCGCGGCGACCCGGCCCGCCATCGACTACGCGGGCATCGCGCTCGTCGCCGCCGGAGCCAGCGCCCTGATCCTGGCCACCAGTTGGGGCGGCAACGAGTACGCCTGGGGCTCCGGCGTCATCATCGGCCTCTTCGCCGGCGGCGTCATCGCCCTCGGCCTGTTCTGCTGGGTGGAGACCCGGGCCGCCGAACCCATGCTGCCCATGCGGCTGTTCAACAATCCCGTGTTCACCGTGTGCTCCGTGCTGAGCTTCGTCGTCGGCTTCGCCATGCTCGGCGCGATGACGTTCCTGCCGACCTACCTCCAGTACGTCGACGGGGACTCCGCCACCGTCTCCGGCATCCGCACCCTGCCCATGGTCGTCGGACTGCTCATCGCCTCCGTCTTCAGCGGCAACGTCGTCAGCAAGACGGGCCACTACCGGATCTTCCCGATCGCCGGCTGCCTCGTGATGGGGCTCGGGCTCTACCTGCTGTCGCTCATGGATCCCGGGACCAGCACCTGGCTCGCTTCGCTGTACATGTTCGTGCTCGGCGTCGGCATCGGCCTGTGCATGCAGGTCCTCACCATCGCCGTGCAGAACACCGTCGACTACGCCGACCTCGGCACCGCAACCTCCGGCGTCACCTTCTTCCGCACGCTCGGCAGCTCCTTCGGCACCGCCGTCTTCGGCACGATCTACGTCAACGCCCTCACCCCCAACCTCACGGCCGGGGTCGGCGAGGCCTCGGCCGTCGCGGGGAGCCTCGGCGTGGACCCGGCCGGACTCGGACAGGCCGCGCAGAGCCCGGCCGGAGTGCACGCCCTGCCGGACGAGGTGGCGGAACCCATCGTCCACGCCTACGCCGACACCCTCCACACCGTCTTCCTCTGGACCGTGCCGGTCGCCGCCATCGGCTTCGTCGTCGCCCTCTTCCTCAAACAGGTGAAGCTCCGCGACTCCGCCCGCGCCGCAGCGCCCGACATGGGCGAGGGCTTCGCCTCCCCCACCATGTCGGGCGACTCGGCGAAACTCCTCGAACTGTCCGTCGGCCGGATCCTGCGCCGCGCCGACCTCGACACGGCCCGGCGGGTCGTCGCCGCCTCCGACACACGGCTCGACCCGGCCGGGGCCTGGGCGGTCATGCAGGTCGAGCTCTTCACCCGGACGGTCGGGCACGCGAGCCTGGGTCTGATCTCGGCGGGCCGCCGGGTCCCGCCCGAGGTGCTCCTGCCGGTCTTCGACCGGATGGTCGACGAGGGGTTCCTCACCCGCGACGGCAGTCTGCTCTCCCACACCCCGGCCGGGAAGCGCGAGGCGGACGTCATCACCCACGCCTGGGGCGACTGGCTCTCCGACCGGGTCGAACAGGAACGCGGCCGTCCCAGCGGCCCCGAGCTGCGGGTGGCGACGGACGCCATCGCGAAGAAGATCGTCGCCGAGGACCTGGCGAACGGCCTCCCCCGTGACCGCCCGACGGTCTCGGCGGGCGCCCGCTGATCCGCCGCCCGCTACGGAGCGACGTCGCCGTCCACGTACACCCAGGCGCCCTCGTGGCGGGTGAAGCGGCTCCGCTCGCTCAGCGCGCCGGGCCCGCCGTCGTGGACGTAGCGGGCCGTGAAGGTGACGGTGCCGCGCTGGTGGAAGGCCGTTCCCTCGGTGGCGCCCTCGATCTCCAGGCCGGTCCAGCGCAGACCCGGGTCGAAGTCGACCTCGTCCGGACGCGTCTCCGGCGCCCAGGTGCGCAGCAGATAGGCCTCGTCACGGACCACGAAGGCGCTGTAGCGGGAGCGCATGAGCAGCTCGGGGGTGGGCGCCGTGCCGCCCGTCCCCGCGTGGAACCGTCCACAGCACGCTCCGTACCGGGCGTCGAGGCCGCACGGGCAGGGCGAGTCGGGGGTCACGGCGGAGAGCGCGACGGCGGTCGTACGGGGGCGGGGCTTGCGTCGGGACATGCCGCCATTGTTCCCCACCCCGACCGCGGGACCGCGCCCGGCATGTGGACGCCGCCGTGGACGCCGGTCCGGAATCCCGCTGCTCAGAGGGTGCGTCCGAGTAGCGTACGAGCATGAAACTGACGATTCTCGGAGGCGGCGGGTTCCGGGTGCCGCTGGTGTACGGGGCCCTCCTCGGCGACCACGCCGAGGGGCGGGTCACCCACGTCACCCTGTACGACCTGGACGAGGGGCGGCTCTCGGCCATCGCCAGGGTCCTCGCGGAGCAGGGCGAAGGCGTGCCGGACGCGCCCGGGGTGACGGCGACGACGGACCTGGACGAGGCGCTGCGCGGGGCGGACTTCGTGTTCTCCGCGATCCGGGTCGGCGGTCTGGAGGGCCGGGCCGCCGATGAGCGGATCGCGCTCGACGAGGGGGTGCTCGGCCAGGAGACGGTGGGGGCGGGCGGCATCGCGTACGGCCTGCGGACCGTGCCCGTCGCGGTGCGCGTCGCCCGCAGGATCGCCGAACTCGCCCCGGACGCCTGGGTCATCAACTTCACGAACCCGGCGGGCCTGGTCACAGAGGCGATGTCCCGGATCCTCGGCGACCGGGTCGTCGGCATCTGCGACTCCCCCGTGGGGCTCGGCCGCCGGGTCGCCCGCATCCTGGGCGCCGACCCGGACGAGGCCTGGATCGACTACGTGGGTCTCAACCACCTCGGCTGGCTGCGGGGGCTGCGGGTCGGCGGCCGGGACGAGCTGCCCCGGCTGCTCGCCGACGAGGAGGCGCTCGGCTCGTTCGAGGAGGGCAGGCTCTTCGGCGCGGAGTGGCTGCGCTCGCTGGGTGCGATCCCCAACGAGTACCTGCACTACTACTACTTCAACCGGGAGGCCGTGCGGGCCTACCGGACCGCCGAGCGGACCCGCGGCGCCTACCTCCGGGACCAGCAGGCCGGCTTCTACCGGGAGATGGGGAAGCCCGGCACGTCTGCCCTGGCCGCCTGGCGCCGTACGCTCGCCGACCGCGAGGCCACCTACATGGCGGCCAACCGGGAGGCCGCCGGGATCGGGGAGCGAAACGAGGAGGACCTGGAGTCGGGCGGCTACGAGAAGGTGGCCCTCGCCCTCATGCGGGCGGTGGCGCGCGACGAGCGGACCACGCTCATCCTCAACGTGCGCAACGGCACGACGCTCGGGGCGCTCGACGCGGACGCGGTGGTCGAGGTGCCCTGCTTCGTGGACGCGAACGGCGCCCATCCGGTGGCGGTGTCCCCGCTGCCGTACCACGCGGTCGGTCTGGTGACGGCGGTGAAGGCGGTGGAGCGAGAGGTCCTCGCGGCGGCGGAGAGCGGCTCGCGCGCGACCGCCGTCAAGGCCTTCGCCCTGCATCCGCTGGTCGACTCGGTGGCCGTGGCCCGCCGTCTCGTGGACGGCTACACGGCGGAGCACCCGGGCCTTGCGTACCTGCGGCGCTGAACCGACACCCGCCTGTACGGCCGGCGAACATCTTTACGGCGCCGGGGGCGCGGCCTAGGCTCGCGCCCCATGACCTCACAGAACAAGGGCGTTCGACGAGAGGTGGCCCGCCTCGTCACCGCCTGCCTGCTGGCCGCCGGTCTGGTGGGCACCGTACCGGCGGCGGCGCAGACGCCGACACGGGGGGACGGTCCGGTCGTCGTCCCGGTGCAGCTGACCGGGCCCGCGGACCGGCGGTTCAACCTGGTGTTCATGGGCGACGGCTACACCGCGGCCCAGATGCCGACGTTCCGGGCGGACCTCGAACGGCATCTGAACACCCTGTGGAGCATCGAGCCCTTCGCCTCGTACCGCTCGTACGTCAACGTGTGGGCGGTGGAGGCCCCTTCGGCCGATTCGGGTGTGGACTGCGATCCCGGTCTGGACTCCCCCGCCCGTGACACCGTGCTCGACATGGGGTTCTGGGGCGGCTGCGATCCGGCGAGCGTGCGGCGGCTGCTGACCGTCGACAGCCGGAAGGCAGCGGCACTCGCCGATCTCGTCCCGGGCACGAACCGCGCCAACCGGCAGGTCGTCGCCCTCGCGCACAGCTCCACCTACGGGGGCGCGGGCGGCGGTTACGCCACCGCGTCCGGCGGCAACGCCCTCTCCTCGCTCATCACCCCGCACGAGATAGGCCACTCCCTGGGCGGCCTCCAGGACGAGTACGACTACTACGCGCGCGGTGTCCCCGGCGGGACCTACTCCGGCCCCGAGCCGTCCTCCGCCCACCACACGCTGCTGACGGAGGCGCAGATGCGGGAGCAGAAGGCCAAGTGGTGGCGCTGGCTCGGCGAGGAGAGCGAGTCGGGCGGAGTCATCGGACGCCACGAGGGCGGTCTCTACAACACGAAGGGCGTCTGGCGCCCGAGCCGGCACTCCCTCATGAAGACCCTCGGCTACTCCTTCGACCAGGTGGAGCGCGAGATCATGGTCCAGGCGATCTCCGCGAAGGTGGACCTGATCCAGGACCACACGCCGGACACCTCCGCCATCGGCGCGGACCGGACGGTGTGGGTGGACACCCTGCACCCGGTGGGCGGCGCGCTCACCGTGACCTGGCGCCTCGACGGGCGGACCCTTCCCACGCACGGCGCCCGCACGGTCGACCTGCGGGGACTGCGGTTCTCCCCCGGCCCGCACACCCTCACGGCGACGGTCACCGACCCGACGCCCTTCGTCCGCGACCCGGCGGTCCGCGCCTCCGCCGCCCTCACCCGGACGGTGAGCTGGACGGTGGACCCGGCCCTCACGACCGCCCGGGACGGGACCGAAGCCGCGTTCACCGGCCACACCCCCACCGCCGCGCCCGTCGGGGCCCGGTCCGTCGTCCACGCGGACACCACCCACCCGGTGGACGGCACACCGGCGGTGCGGTGGCGCATCGACGGACGTCCGGTCGCGACCGGCCCCAACGACCGTGACCTGGACCTGCGTCGGTTCCGCCTCTCACCCGGGACCCACACCCTGAGCGCCCGAATCGCGGGCGGCGACGAGGAGTTGACCTGGACGGTGGACGCCAGTCCCGCGACGGCCGCCTACGAACTGTCCGATCCACTGCGTACCGTACGGCGTTCCGGCCGGCCGGTGGAGTACGTCTACGACGGCCCGTTCACGCTGCGGCTGACCGCCCGGGACGACCAGGTGGGCGCGGTGGTGAGCCAGTTCCGCGTGGACGGCGACGGCTGGTACACGTACTACGGCTGGCCTACGGACGCGGACGCGCCGTTCCGCTTCACGCCGGGCGGCACGGTGATCGACGACCTCGTGTACGGGAAGCTGGGCCGGAGCCGGTCCGTGCCGTGGGACGACGCGACGCCCGACTACGGCACGCACCGGATCGAGTACCGCACGATCGACGCGGCCGGCAACGTGGGCCCCGCACGGAGCTTCCGGGTGACCCTGGTACCGCCGGGGCGCTGAGAGCTCAAGCGGGTCGGGCGCTCAGGCGGGTCGGCCACTCAGGCAGGTCGGCCACTCAGGCAGGTCGGCCACTCAGGCGGGTCGGGCCCGTGGACCTCTTCGGTCCGCGGGCCCGGTCGCGCTGTTCGTGAGGGGCGGATCAGGGCTTCCGCGCGACGCCCGCCCACCCGGGGATGGGCTCGTCGCCCGCCACCGGGACCGGCTCACCCAGCTCCGGGTGCCACTCCGCGGTGAGCGAGACGCCGGGCTCGACGAACTCGAGCCCGTCGAAGAACGCGGCCAGCTCGTCCCGCGAGCGGGGCCGCAGGGTCAGCCCGCGCGCCTTGTACATGGCGGCCGCCTTCGCCGCGCCCTCGGGGTCGAAGTCCCCGGTGACATGGGAGAGGACCAGGTAGCTGCCCGGCGCGAGCTTCTCGACGATCTTGGCGACCAGCTCGTACGCGCCGTCCTCGTCCCCGACGAAGTGCAGCAGGGCGAGCATCGACAAGGCGATGGGCTGATCGAAGTCAAGGACCTTTCCGGCCCTTTCGAGGATGACCTCGGGGTCGCGGGCGTCCGCCTGGATGTACTCGGTGGCCCCCTGCGGGGTCGAGCGCAGCAGGGCGGCCGCGTGCGCGAGCACGATCGGGTCGTTGTCGCAGTAGACGATGCGGGACTCCGGCGCGGCCTCCTGCGCGATCTGGTGCAGGTTGGGCTCGGTCGGGATGCCCGTACCGACGTCCAGGTACTGGCGGACGCCGTGGGCGCTGAGCCAGCGGATGGCGCGGTGCATGAAGGCCCGGTTGACGCGGGCCATGTCACGGCCCCGGGCGTCGACGGTGAGCAGTTGACGGGCCATCGCCTCGTCGACCGGATAGTTGTCCTTGCCGCCCAGGAACCAGTCGTACATGCGCGCGGGGTGCGGCGTGCTGGTGTCGATGCGGATCTCACTCCGCGGCGCTGCGGGGTCCTGGGTCATCGGCTCTCCTGGTCGGGGTGAACGAGTGGCGCTGAAGCAAGAGTTACGCGACGGTGAGGGTGGGGCGGAAGGGGTCAGGTGAGCAGAAAATCCACCTGCCCGGATTTGGCCCCCTGGATGAAGGCGGCGATCTCTCCGTGGGTGTAGATGAGCGCGGGTCCTTCAGGGTCTGCGGACTGTCGCACGGCGACCCTGCCGTCGGCCAGCTTCATGGCCTCCACGCAGTTGCCCCCGTTCCCGCCGCTCCAGGGCTTGTGCCATCCCTCGGCACCTAGCTCCGCGGCGGGCATGCCGTTGTATATGCGATCCATTCACAGCTCCTTGCGGAGATCCCGGAGGATCTCCTTCGTGCGTTGTGCAGTCGCGGCCTGAGCCGCCATGCGGTCCATGACCTCCAGGTGGGATGCCACCTCGGGGCGCGCGTCGAGATAGACCGCGCCGGTCAGGTACTCGCTGTAGACCATGTCCGGGAGTTCCGGCATGGCGAAGCGGAAGAGGACGAACGGTCCGTAGGTGCCGGGATGGTGGCCGGACGCGAACTCCGCGATCTGCAGGGTGACGTTCGGCAGCTCGGACGCTTCGAACAGCCGGTCGAGCTGGTCGCGCATCACTTCGGGCCCGGCGCCGACCGGTCGGCGGAAGACCGTCTCGTCCATGATCACCCAGAACTTCGGGGCGTCCTCCCTGGTGAGCAGGGACTGACGCTCCATCCGCAGGGCTACATGCCGTTCGGTCTCCTCTTCCTTGTCGGCATCGCTGCCGCCACCGACCGCCCCGCTGCGCAGAATGGCGCGGGCGTAGTCCCCGGTCTGGAGCAGGCCGGGGACGAACTGGGGCTCGTACGCACGGATGAGGCTGGCGGCCCCCTCCAGGCTCACGTACATGGAGAACCAGCCGGGCAGCACGTCGTGGAACCGCTGCCACCAGCCGGGGAGGTTGGCCTCCTCGGTGAGAGCGATGAAGCCCTCCGCCTCGGAGTCCGGGATCCCGTACTCCTTCAACAGGAGCTGCACGTACGGGATCTTCAGCGCGACCTCGGCGGTCTCCATCCGCCGGACGGTGGCCGGGGCCACCCGGAGGATCTTCGCGGCCTCTTCCCTCTTCAGGCCTGCGCGCTCCCGCAGATCCTGCAGGCGCCTCCCGAGAACGACCTGTCCCACCGTCGGGGCGGACCGCGGCTCGCTCACTCTGACCTCCCCGACGCACTGTTTGGACGAGTGTGACACGAAGCCGGTCCAGAGAGAACACGGCACTCTGCAATTTTCAGAGTGCCACTTGCCAAGTGTCCGAGTCAGGAGGACAGTGATCCGGTGAACCAGTACACGCTGCCGCCGTGCGCCACCGCGTCACGGCGACAGCGCCGTACGGCAGTCCTGCCCACTGTTGTGAGGAACCGGTCGTGGCTTCTGGTAACGCGCAGCCTTCCGCTCTGATGAGCCGTCGAGCCCCCGGGGTCATGGCCCAGCGCCCACAGCCGCACACCGACACCGTCCGCCGCTTCGCCTTCGAGCTCCCGGCCCTCACCGCCTCCGTCGCCCGGGCCCGCGGGCTCGCCGAAGAACGGCTCATCCTCTGGGGCTGCGGCCCCGACATACGTGACACGGTGGCCCTGGTCGTCTCCGAGCTGGTCACCAACGCGGTCGTGCACACCGCGAGCGGCCGGGTGATCTGCGAGCTCCGCGAGGACGAGGAGACACTGCGGATAGCCGTACGGGACGAGGGCGGCCCGGCGGGCCCGCGGATGCGCGACTGCGGCGAGGAGGAGCGCGGCCGCGGACTCCTGATCGTCGACGCGCTGTGCACCGCCTGGGGCGCCGACCGCACCGGACACGGCACGGCCCAGGTCGTCTGGGCGGAGCTGGCCCACGGCACGGGGGAACCGTGCTGAGGTCGATGGCCACCCGCATGATCCCGCTGTTTCCGGGGATCCGCCGGGCTCCCGACCGCGTTTCGGACTCCCGCCTCGCACCCGCACTCCGCCCCGGCCCCTCCGCCCGTCCCCGGGAACTGGGCGCCACCCGCCTCGCCGTCCCCACCGGACTGCACACCGGACTCGGCTGCGACGCCGTCGGCGTTCCGGCCCGCTTCGGCTTCAAGATCCTCTCCCGCCTCCCCGCCAAGGGTTGCGTCTACGCCGACGCCGACTGGTGGTGGTGGCTGGTCCCGGCCGGCTCCGACCACGATCTGAGCTGGCCCATGCCCGGCTGCTACGCACCGGGCGCCGAGATCCCGGACCGCCGGCCGCGCCTCATCCACCACCCCGACGGCACCTCGCCCTACACCCCGCCGATCCCCCTCTACCTGCTGGTCTGCCAGCTGACGGGGACCGCGCCGTCCTGGACGGTGCGGCAGGTGGGCAGCACGCTCTGACCGCGGGGGCCCGGACGGCATAGGGTCGGGAGCATGTTCACCCCGCAGGGTCCCAGCCTCCGCGAGCTGACCGTCCAGGCGCTCTCCTCGGTCGAGCACGGCTACGACCTGCTCGCCGACACCTTCGACGCGACCCCCTTCCGCACGTCCGACCGTCTCCTGACCGCCGTCGCCTGCACCCTTGAGCCCCTCGGCCCCTTCGACTCGGGGCTCGACGTCTGCTGCGGCACCGGCGCCGGACTCGGCGTCCTGCGCTCGGTCTGCGCGGGCCGGATCACCGGCGTCGACTTCAGTACGGGCATGCTGACCCGGGCCCGCGACGCCCACCCCGCCGCCGACCTGGTCCGCGCCGACGCCCTGGCCCTGCCCTTCGCCCCGGCCTTCGACCTGGCGGTCAGTTTCGGCGCCTTCGGCCACTTCCTCCCGGACGACCAGCGCACCCTGTTCGGCCAGGTCCACGCATCCCTGCGCCCCGGCGGCACCTTCGCCTTCCCCCTGCCGGCGCCGCCGCCGGTCGGATCCCGCCTCTACTGGATCCTGTGGGGCTTCGACGCGGCGATGCGTGTCCGGAACGCCGTCTGGCGGCCGCCGTTCGTCATGTACTACCGCACCTTCCGCCTCGCGGACGTCCGCCGCCGGCTGGAGGACGCGGGCTTCGACGTGTCGCTCGCCCCGGTCGAGACCCTGGGCCGCAGGGATGACGGGAGCCCGCGGTGCCGCCTTGTGGTGGCACGGAAGCCCCAGGACCGGCCGGCCTGATCGACGGCGCGGAACGCGAAAGGCCGGTCGATCCGAAGATCGACCGGCCTTTCAGCTGGTGTCCGAGGGGGGACTTGAACCCCCACGCCCGATAAAGGGCACTAGCACCTCAAGCTAGCGCGTCTGCCATTCCGCCACCCGGACAAGGTGTCTGTCGCTTCGGGGTTTCCCTCGCGGCGACAGATGTAACTCTACCAGGGGATCGAGGTGCCTTTCACCAGCGTTTTCCGTGGTCAGTGGGGTCGGGCGGCCCGATTCGGCGGATCAGGTGAATCCGGCCAGGCCGAGCAGCGCGTCCTTCGCTTCGGCGGCCGCGACGAGGGTGAGGAGCGACCGTCCCGTGGATCCGGGGACGTCGACGCGGACGCGGCAGCCCTGGGCCGCGGGGCGGGAAGGCCGTCGAACGGGAGCCCGGCGCCCCCCGACGCCGGCTCCGTGAAGGTCACACTGACGACCACGACGCGGTCCAGGCCAATCCTTCGTCAAGAGTCCGTCAGGTCATCGTGGAGGCGGTGACGAGCCGCTCATCGGATTCGTACAACCATCCGCACGCTGAAGAGTCATGTAAGGCGACTGCGCTGTAGGCGCGTTCGTTTCGTTTTCAGGGGGGACCCACATGACTCACCACATATCCCTGCGTGCCCGCGTGCTTCCGGTCGTGGCCGCGGCCGGGATCCTCGTGCCCGTCGTCGCGGTGGCGACGCCGGCGTCCGCCGCCACCGCGCCGCAGGTCAGCTGCACGTCGGGCAAGGCCGGGCTCGCCGCCAAGCTCCAGAAGGACATCACCCTCGCCCTGGCCGGGCGCACCGGTACCGTCGCCGTCGGTCTGCGCGACCGCACCACGAACACCACCTGCACCCTTCGCGCCACGGGCTCGTACGACTCGGCCAGCATCGTGAAGGTGACGGTCCTCGCCACGCTCCTCTGGGACGCCAAGAAGACCAACCGGTATCTGACCTCGCGCGAGACCACCCTCGCGACCGCCATGATCACCAAGTCCGACAACGCGGCCACCACCTCCCTGTGGAACCAGCTCGGTGTCACCAAGGTGAAGGGTTTCCTGTCGGCCGCGGGCATGACGCGGACGGTGCCGGGGGCCGGCGGCTACTGGGGGCTCACCCAGATCAACGTCACCGACGAGCAGCGGCTGCTCTCGCTCATCACCGCCAGGAATTCCGTCCTGAGTGACAACTCCCGCGCCTACATCCTCAAGCTCATGGGGAACGTCATCACCTCGCAGAGGTGGGGGACCACGTCCGGCGCGCCCTCCTCCGTGTCCGTACACGTCAAGAACGGCTGGCTGCAGCGCGCCACGCGCGGCTGGCGCGTACACAGCATCGGCACCTTCAAGGGCGGTGGCCACGACTACAGCATCTCCGTGCTCACCGACGGCAACAGCACGATGAGCTACGGCGTGAACACGATCCAGGCCGTGGCCAGGGTGATCCACCGGGATCTGACCCCGACCGTGTCCGCCGCGTCCCGTTACACGCCGACCACCAGGCCCGCCGAGGCGTACGTCGCGGTGCCCCAGGGCTGACCGCGCTGCTCGCGCGCGACGGGGGCGGCGCCGGTACGTGTGTCGAGCTCGGAGCGGGAGGGATCGATCCGGTGTCTCGGCCGGTCCGGGACTCGGGCGGTCAGTGGATCTCGATCAGGCGGGCCGAGACCACCACGTTGCCCGCGTAGCCGTTCTCCTCGGTGAAGGTGCCGCCGCAGGTGATCAGACGGAGTTCGGGGGCGCCGGCGTCGCCGTAGACCCGCTCGGCGGGAAAGCCCTCCTTGGGGACGACCTCCACCCCGTACACGGCGAAGACGGCGGTCCGGCCGTCGCGGCGCGCGATCTCCACCCGGTGTCCCCTGCCGAGTGCGCCGAGGTCGTGGAAGACGGCCCGTCCGCCCGGGGTGTCGACATGGCCGACGACGACGGCGGTGCCCCGCTCTCCGGGCGTGACGGCACGGGTGAACCAGCCCGCGAGCCGGCCGTCCTCGGGTGGCGGCGCCTCGATCCAGCCGTCGGCGTCGAGCCCGACCTTCGTGACGGGCGCGTCGATCCCGACGGCGGGTACGCGGACCCGCACCGGCGTGGACGGGGGCAGCGGATCGGGTACGGACGCGGGGACGAGGGCGGCGGCCGTCCGGGGGCCGTCGGGCGCGGCGGCGGCGAGGGGCTGCGGCGGACCGTCGGCCCGCGGTTCCTCCGTACCACCGCGCACGAGGTGGACGCCGACCAGGAGGACGACGGCGACGACACCCCAGGCGCCACGCCGTCCGGTCACCTCCGCACGCCCGGTCACGTCCGACCGCCTCGTACCGTCCTCGCGGTCACGTCCCTGCGTCCCGTGCCCGCGCAGCGCCCCGTACCGTCCGACCGTCCCACGTCCGCCCTCCTCCTCGTGCCCTGCCCGTGGATGGTGGCGCCCCTCCGTCCCGGACCTCGTCACACCGGGGCGGAGGGGCTGATCAAGGCCCCCTGGTTCCCGGCCGTCAGGCGCTGTCGCCGGCGTCGCGGCGGCGGATCAGGACGACGGCGGCGCCGAGCGCGCCCGCGATGAGGAGGGCACCGGTGACCGCCCCGGTGGCACCGAGCCCGTCGGACTCCGCACCGGAGGCGGCGGCGGTTCCGTAGCCCGCCTTGACGCCCTTGAGCGCTCCGGGCTCCATCCGGTCGTCGTGCCCGGTCGTCGTCTTCCCGCCGGTACCGCCCTGGGCGACGGTGAGGGTGGTGGTGCCTCGCTCGCCCTTGCAGTCGAAGGTGATCTCGTACCGCGCACCGGCCTTGGCGTCGAAGTCGACGGTCGCGGTGCCCGGACGGCCCTCTTCGAGGGTCACGGTGTCGAAGACGCCGGAGGTGACGGTCACCGACGGCACCTCGCAGCCGTCGGTGGTCAGGGTGACCGTGCCGCCGGGGGCGACGGTCTCGGGAATGACGGAGAAACCGAACGACGTGATGCCGGGGTCCTCCTCGCCCGCCAGGGCGATCGGCGCGGCCGCGGCCACGAGGGCGGCGGCGCTCAGCAGGGCTGCGGAAGCGGCACGTATCGCACGCATGGCGGTGTCCTCCGGATCACGCGAGGGCCCCGGCCGCGGAGCGATTCCGTGCCGGAAGGCGACGACCCTCACCGCGATCGAAGCTAGGTCCGCCCCCGGCGCGCCGCCACCGGGCTCCGCCGAACGGGGGTCAGGGGATCCGGACGACCTGGCCCGCGTACGAGAGGTTGCCGCCGAAGCCGAACAGCAGGACCGGCGCGCCGGAGGCCAGTTCGCCGCGTTCGACGAGCTTGGCGAGGGCCAGCGGGATCGAGGCGGCCGAGGTGTTGCCGGAGTCGACGACGTCGCGGGCGACGATCGCGTTGACGGCGCCGATCTTCGCGGCGAGCGGCTCGATGATCCGCAGGTTGGCCTGGTGCAGGACCACGCCCGCGAGGTCCTCGGGCGCGATGCCGGAGCGCTCGCAGGTCTGCCGGGCGAGGGCGGGCAGCCGCTGGGTGGCCCAGCGGTAGACGCTCTGGCCCTCCTGCGCGAAGCGGGGCGGGGTGCCCTCGATCCGGACGGCGTGGCCCATCCCCGGGACGGATCCCCAAAGGACGGGGCCGATGGCGCCGGTGTCCGCATCCGTGGCCTCGACGATCGCGGCGCCCGCGCCGTCGCCGACGAGGACGCAGGTGGTGCGGTCCGTCCAGTCGGCCACGTCGGTCATCTTGTCGGCGCCGATGACCAGGACGCGGCGCGCCCCACCGGCCCGTACGGCGTGGTCGGCGGTGGCCAGGGCGTGCGTGAACCCGGCACAGACCACGTTCAGGTCCATGGTGGCGGGCGAGGTCATGCCGAGGCGGGCGGCAACGCGGGCGGCCATGTTGGGCGAGCGGTCGATGGCCGTGGAGGTGGCGACGAGGACGAGGTCGATGTCGTCGGGGGTGAGCCCCGCGGTGGCAAGGGCCTTGCCCGCCGCGTGCGCGGCGAGCTCGTCGACGGGCTCGTCGGGCCCGGCGACGTGCCGGGTGCGGATGCCGACCCGGCTGGTGATCCACGCGTCGTCGGTGTCGACCAGCTCCGCGAGGTCGTGGTTGGTGAGCACCTTGGTGGGCTGGTAGTGCCCGAGCGCGGCAATGCGAGTGCCCGTCATCCCGGGACCCCCTCGGTGGTTCGTTCTTCGGCAGGAACTCCCCAGTCTTGCCAGCGACTGATGGGTAACCGGGCACGTAACCCACCAAGATTCACGCGTACCCCTTGGCCGACCGTGACAAGGCCCCGGGCGTGGCACGGCTTCCGCGGTGTCGGGCGTGGGCCGCGGACGGGGTCAGTTCTTCGGCGGGTCGATCATCTGGAGGGCGAGGGTGGCCGGGGGCGGGGCGATGCCGGGGCCGCCGGACTCCGTCCAGGCGAGGATGTCGTCGAGGGAGTCCTCGTCCAGGGTGAACGCGATCCACGCGGCCCGTCCGCCGCGCCGGCGGCCTTCGGTGGAGGGCTGGACGACGACGATGTTGGCCTGGGCGCAGGGCCCGAGGCAGTCGCTGGTACGGACGGCGAGCCGGCCGCCGGAGGCCGCGGCGGCCGCCCGGAGGCGGGCGAGCTGGCCGGTGTGGTCGGTGCCGGGGTTCTTGCTGGCGTCGCCGCAGCAGCAGCCGCGGCAGACGACGAGGGAGCAGGGGCGGGCCCCGTACCGTATCGGGACGGGGGTCACGCGGGGCCGTCCAGGGTGATCGCGGAGACCGGGGCGACCGTGCCGAGGCGGGGGAGGTCGAGGGCGACGGACGCGTGGTGCTCGTCGGCGGTGAGCGCGCTCATGGCGTCCTCGGCGAAGACGAGTTCGTAGCCGTGGTCGGACGCGGCACGGGCGGTGGACTCGACGCCGAGGTTGGTGGCGATGCCGCCGAGGACGAGCGTGGTGGCGCCGAGTCCGGTGAGCAGCTCGTGGAGTCCGGTGTCGTGGAAGGCGCCGAGGGTGCGCTTGACCACGACGGGGTCGCCGTCCTCGACGAGGTCGGGGACGAGGTCACTGCCGGGCGGCTGGCGGTCGACGTTCGGCCGCTCGACCCGGATGTGGACGACGGGAGCGCCGGCGGCCCGGAAGATGTCGGCGAGCCGGGCGGCCGCGGCGAGGACGTCGGTGCCGGGCCGGGGGGTGAGGGGCAGCGCGACGATGCGTTCCATGAGGTCGACGAGGACGAGCGCGGTACGGCCGGGATCGAGTGCGGGCATGGGAGCACCGTAGCGGCCCTGATGATCATCGCGGGCCGCACGGGGGTGTGATCCGGCCGACGGGAGCTGCTCGCCGCCACCGGCGCCCGCGCGCTCGCCCGCTCCTCCGGCGCCGTCCCTCGGGGGGCGTGGGGCGCGGGCACGGCGGGGGGGGCCGGGGTCAGGCGCGGGTCTTCGCCGTGGCCTCGGTTCCGGGGGCGGGCGGGGCGGGGTCGGCCTTCGGCGGCGGGGGCGGCTCCGTGGCGTCGGCCCCTGGGGCGGGCTCCGGTGGCCGGGTGGGGTCCGCGGTGTCGCGGGAGCGGTGTCTCGCGATGACCGCGCAGACCATCAGCTGCATCTGGTGGAAGAGCATCAGCGGGAGGACGGCGAGCGCGGCCTGGGGGCCGAAGAGGACGCTGGCCATCGGCAGTCCTGCCGCCAGGCTCTTCTTCGAACCGGCGAACTGGATCGCGATCCGGTCGGCCCGGTCGAAGCCGAGTCGGCCGGCTCCGTACCAGGTCAGGGCGAGCATCACCGCGAGGAGGACGGCTTCGACGGCGAGCAGCAGACCGAGCCGCGCGGGGGTCACGAGGTGCCAGATGCCGGCGACCATTCCCTGACTGAAGGCGGTGTAGACGACGAGGAGGATCGAGCCCCGGTCGACGTGTCCGAGGACTTTCCTGTGCCGGCCGAGGAAGCCGCCGACCCAGCGGCGCAGGAGCTGTCCGGCCAGGAACGGGACGAGGAGTTGCAGCACGATCCTCAGGAGCCCGTCGGCGGAGAGTCCGCCGGCGCTGTCGCCGAGGAGGAGCGCCGCGAGGAGCGGCGTCAGGACGATGCCGGCGAGCGAGGAGAAGGATCCGGCGCAGATCGCGGCGGGGACGTTGCCGCGGGCGATCGAGGTGAAGGCGATGGAGGACTGGATGGTGGACGGCACCAGGCAGAGGAAGAGGAGACCGCTGTAGAGCTGGGGGGTGAGCACGGTGGGGACGAGCCCGCGCGCGGCGAGTCCGAGGAGGGGGAAGAGCAGGAACGTGCTGCCGAGGACGGTGAGGTGGAGCCGCCAGTGGCGGAGGCCGTCGAGGGCCTCGCGGGTGGAGAGCCGGGCGCCGTAGAGGAAGAAGAGGAGGGCCACGGCCCCGGTCGACGCGCCCTCCACGGCGTCGGCGGCGGTTCCGGAGGCGGGCAGCAGCGCGGCGAGGGCGACCGTGCCGAGGAGCGCGAGGACGTATCCGTCGACGGGGAGCCAGGACGGCGGGCGGAGGGTACGGCGCGGGGTGCGGGCGGGGACGGTCATGGGCTCCACTGCTCTGTGCACTGCGGGGGTGGGCGGGTCGCGCGTTCCCATCCTGCTCCACGGGCCGGTGATCGGGAATCCCGTACAGCGCTCTGACTGTCATCATGAAGCGTGATGAGCGTACGGTCGTCCCGTGTACGAGCCCACGCACCTGCGTACCTTCCTCGCCGTGGCCCAGACGCTCAGCTTCACCCGGGCCGCCGACCGCCTCGGGCTGCGCCAGTCGACGGTCAGCCAGCATGTACGGCGCCTCGAGGAGGCGACCGGGCGGCCGCTGTTCACCCGCGACACGCACCGGGTGGCGCTCACGGAGGACGGGGAGGCGATGCTCGGCTTCGCGCGCTCGATCCTTCAGGCGCACGAGCGCGCGTTGGCCTTCTTCGGCGGGACCCGGCTGCGCGGGCGGCTGCGCTTCGGCGCGTCGGAGGACTTCGTCACGACCCGGCTGCCGGAGATCCTGGAGTCGTTCCGGCGCGACCACCCCGAGGTCGACCTGGAGCTGACGGTCGAGCTGTCGGGCACGCTCCAGGCCCGGCTGGCGGCCGGCCGGCTCGATCTGATCCTGGCGAAGCGGCGCGGGACGGAGAGCGAGGGCCGGCTCGTGTGGGAGGACACGCTGATCTGGATCGGTGCGCCGGGGCTGCGGCTGGATCCGGAGCGGCCGGTGCCGCTCATCCTGTACCCGCCGCCGGGGATCACCCGGGCGCGCGCCCTGGAGGCGCTGGAGGCGCAGGGCAGGGCGTGGCGGATCGCGTGTACGAGTTCCAGCCTGAGCGCGAACGTGGCGGCGGCCCGCGCGGGGCTCGGGGTGATGGCGCACACGAGGGGCTTGGTGCCGCCGGGCCTGGTGCCGGTCCCGGCCCGCGCGGGGCTCCCGGAGCTGGGGGACGTCGGTTTCGTCCTGCGGGGCGGGCGCCGGGGCGGGGCGGTGCAGGAGGCGGCGGACGCGCTGGCGGAGGCGATCCTGGTGGGCGGCGACCGCCTGCACAGGCCGGGGTGATCGGGCGACGACCAGCCGTGCAGGCTTGGGTGATCGGGCGACGACCCGCTTGCCCAGGACCGGGTGGTCGGGCAGCCACCAGCTCACACACGCCCGGGTGAGCGGGCGGGGACTCGACCGGGCAAGCCCCGGTGCTCGGGCGGCCGGCCACCCGCGCCGGGCCAGCGGTCGGGCAGAGCCCCGGTCGTACAGGCCCCGCTGACCGGACGTCGCATCACCTCCGGGCGGCGCTGCGGTGAGCGGCCGGTACAGATTCCGTGGAGATTCCCGCCCGGCGGACGTACCGGGTGGTCGGTAACGGCCCCGGGGTGCCCGTGACTTGGCCTCTCCACCCGCCCTGACCTGTGGGAACGGGGAAGGTTCCGGCTTGGTGAAGGCCCTGCCGCCGGGGAGTCGTGTGGGGTACCGTCACCCGCGCCGTACGGAGCGCGACAAACGGGCTTTTCCAGCCACCGAGCCGTCGAGGAGCAGGTCAGTGCGCGAGTTCACCGTGCCGCCCGTCGAGGCGGCGCCTCAGGTCGGCGGTCTGGCGGACGCCCTGTACGAGCGCGCCCTCGCGGAGCCCGACCGGATCGTGTTCGGCCGGAAGGGCCCGGACGGGGACTGGCGGGACGTGACGGCGGCGCGGTTCCGGGACGAGGTCCTCGGCCTCGCGAGGGGGCTGATCGCGGAGGGGGTGCGGTTCGGCGACCGGGTCGCGATCATGGCCCGTACCCGCTACGAGTGGACGCTGTTCGACTTCGCGCTCTGGTCGCTGGGCGTGCAGTCCGTGCCGGTCTATCCGACGTCCTCCGCCGAGCAGGTCTTCTGGATGCTGCACGACTCCGAGGTCACGGCGTGCGTGGTGGAACACGAGGACCACGCGATGACGATCGGCTCGGTGATCGACCGGCTGCCCCTGCTGCGGCGGCTGTGGCAGCTGGACGCGGGCGCGGTGGCCGAGGTGACCGCGGCGGGGACGGACATCGACGAGGAGGTCGTGCACCGGCACCGGCGGGCGGTGACCCCGGAGACGGTGGCGACGGTCATCTACACGTCGGGGACGACCGGCCGCCCCAAGGGCTGTGTGATCACCCATTCCAACTTCATGTTCGAGACGGACATGCTGGTGGGCCGCTGGGAGCCGGTGTTCCGTTCGCGGCCGGGGGAACAGGCGTCGACGCTGCTGTTCCTGCCGCTCGCGCACGTCTTCGGCCGGATGGTGGAGGTCGCGGCCGTCCGCAGCGGGGTGAAGCTGGGCCACCAGCCGGTGATGGCGGCCGGCGAGCTGCTTCCGGACCTGGCGGCGTTCCGGCCGAGTTTCGTGCTCGCCGTTCCGTACGTCTTCGAGAAGGTCTTCGCCGCTGCGCGCCGCAAGGCGGAGCGGGAGGGGAAGGCGGGGCCCTTCGACAAGGCGGTGGAGGTGGCGGTCGCCTACGCGGAGGCGCTGGAGCAGAAGGCGTTCGGGACGGGTCCGGGCCCTTCGGCGGCGCTGCGCGTGCAGCACCGGTTCTTCGAGCGGACGGTGTACGGGAAGGTCCGGGCGGCCCTGGGCGGGCGGCTGCGGCACGCGATGTCGGGCGGCTCGGCGATGGACCGCGTGACCGGGCTGTTCTTCGCGGGTGCGGGGGTCACGGTGTTCGAGGGGTACGGGCTCACCGAGTCCTCGGCCGCCGCCACCGCGAACCCGCCCGAGCGCACGAGGTACGGCACGGTCGGGCAGCCCGTCCCGGGCACGACGGTGCACATCGCGGAGGACGGTGAGGTGTGGCTGCACGGCGGTCAGGTCTTCTCCGGGTACCTCAACGATCCCGAGGCGACCGCGGCCGTCCTCAACGACGGATGGCTGGCCACGGGGGACCTCGGGGCCCTCGACGAGGACGGTTATCTGACGATCACCGGCCGGAAGAAGGAGATCCTGGTGACCTCGGGCGGCAAGAGCGTCGCCCCCGCCGGTCTGGAGGAGCGGGTGCGGGCGCACCCGCTGATCGCCCAGTGCATCGTCGTCGGCAACGACCGGCCGTACATCGCCGCCCTGGTGACGGTCGACCAGGAGGCGGTGGAGCACTGGCTGGCGATGCAGGGGCGGGCGCCGCTCGCCCCGGCGGAGATGGTGCGGGACCCGGCTCTGGAGACCGAGATCCGGCGGGGGGTGGTGGCGGCGAACACGCTGGTCTCGCAGGCCGAGTCGATCCGCACCTTCCGGATCCTGGCGCATCCGTTCAGCGAGGAGCACGGGCTGCTCACCCCGTCCCTGAAGCTGAAGCGGAAGGCGATCGAGCGGGCGTACGCGGCGGAGGTCGCCGCGCTGTACGGCTGAGCCGCCCGCGAGCGGATCCCACGACGTGACGCGGGACGTGGAGGGCGGAATGCGGAATGCGGAACGGCCCGTGATCGTTGACGCTGGGAGTGGCCGTACGGCCTTCGGCGGACGTAGGGCCGTCACGATTCGCGACAAGGTAAGGATCCCTCCCACGTGAGCACGGACAGCAAGGTTCCCTCCGTCACCCTCGACAACGGCGTCCGGATGCCGCAGCTGGGCTTCGGTGTCTGGCAGGTGCCGGACGACGAGGCGGCGGCCGCCGTGACGACGGCCCTGGAGGCCGGCTACCGCTCGATCGACACCGCCGCGATCTACGGGAACGAGGAGGGCACGGGCCGTGCCGTCGCCGCTTCCGGGATCGCCCGCGAGGACCTGTTCGTCACCACCAAGCTGTGGAACAGCGAGCAGGGCTACGACTCGACGCTGAAGGCCTTCGACGCCTCGCTCGACAAGCTGGGACTCGACTACGTCGATCTGTACCTGATCCACTGGCCGGTCCCCGCGAAGGACGCGTACGTCGACACGTACCGGGCGTTCGAGAAGATCTACGCCGACGGGCGTGCCAAGGCGATCGGCGTGTCGAACTTCCTCCCCGAGCACCTGGAGCGGCTGATCGAGGAGACCTCGGTGGTGCCCGCCGTCAACCAGATCGAACTCCACCCGCAGCTCCCCCAGCGGGCCGCCCGTGAGGCGCACGACCGGCTCGGCATCGCGACCGAGGCGTGGTCGCCGCTCGGCTCCGGCAAGGGGCTCCTGGACGTGCCGGCGATCGTCGCGATCGGCCGCAAGCACGGCCGGACTCCGGCGCAGGTCGTGCTGCGCTGGCACCTCCAGCTGGGGAACGTGGTGATCCCGAAGTCGGTCACCCCGTCCCGCATCCGGGAGAACATCGACGTCTTCGGCTTCGAACTGGACGCCGAGGACCTGGCGGCGATCGCCGCGCTCGACGAGAACCGCCGACTGGGCCCGGACCCGGCGGAGTTCAGCGCCGGCGCCTGAAGACGGAGGACCCCGTGGCACCGTGCCGTCGCCGCGGTGCGGCGCGGTCGCCGACGGGGTGCCCCTGCTCGGTAGCCCGTCGGCCGGGGGCCGCGTGAGCGGCGGTGGCCGCGCTGTCAGACCCGGGACATAGGGTCGGTGACGGCCCGTGGGGGCCCTTCGCGGTCGCGTGCCGTGATGTCCAACGGCAGTGCGAGCAGAAGGAGTCGGTACGGTGAGTGGTTCTCCGGGGCCCGTCGAGGAGGGGCTGTACCGGGTGCGGAACGTCGGCAGCGGGCTGCTCCTCGAGGTGTACGAGGGGTCGGGCCGCAGCGGGGCGAACGTGCAGCAGGGCACGGGGAACGGAACTCCGGGGCAGCACTGGCACATCACGCCCGTGCCGAACGGCGGCGGGCTCTACCACCTGGTCAACGCGGCCAGCGGGAAGCGGCTCGACGTCGCCAACGCGTCCACGGAGAACGGCGCCAACGTCCAGCAGTGGAAGGCGAACAACTTCGGGGCGCAGGAGTGGATCGTCGAGCAGGACCTCCAGTCGCCCGGGACGGTCGCGCTCGTGAGCTTCATCAGCGGGCTGTGCCTGGAGGTCGCGGACGGCTCGACGGCCGACGGGGGGAACGTACGGCAGTGGGAGGACACCGACTCCCCGTTCCAGTGGTGGCGGCTGGAGCCGGTGTCCTGACCCGGGCGGCCCTCCGCGCCGTCAGCCCTTGCGGGCGGTGTGGACCGTACGGGCCGTGAGGTGGAACAGGTCCGGGCGGTGGTGCAGGGACAGTTCGTCGGACGGGTCGAGGAGCCGGTCGAGCGTCGTCCGGTCGTCCGCGTCGAGCCGGGCGCCGAAGCCGTCCCTGAGCCGTGTGTAGTGGGCGAGCGCCAACTCCCGCACGACCGGGGAGACCGGCGCGGGCACGTCGGTGAGGAACGTGCGGGTGCCGGCGGGGGTGAGGCCGGCAGCCGCGAGGAGCGCCCGCCAGTCCTCCGGCTCGTCCTCGGCCCCGGGGAGTTCGGCGCGCATCTCGCTGAACCCGTCCGCGTGGGCGGCGTCGAGACGCTCCTCGAGGCCCGGCCGGCCGATCCCGATGTGCCGGGGCAGGTGCCGGGTGGGCAGGCCGCCCTCGACGAGGACCATCAGGCCGCCGGGGTTGAGCAGCCCGGCGAACTCCACCAGCGCGGCCCGCTGGTCCCCGATGTGGTGCAGGGAGTTGCCGGCCCAGATCAGGTCCGCCTGCCCGAGGCCGGCGATGCCGTCGGGGAGTTCGGCGTGGATGGTGGAGACCCGGGCGCCGAGGCCGCGCGCTTCGGCGCGGGCGAGGGCGCGGGCGAGGAGTTCGGGAGTGCCGTCGACGGCGACCGCCTCGGCGGCCGGGAAGGCGTCGGCCAGCACGGCGGTGACGACGCCGGGGCCACTGCCCACGTCGAGGATCCGGCGGACGCCCTGCGCCGGGGCGAGCGTGCCGAGCCACGCGGCGGCGTCCGCGTAGGCGGGGCTCGCGATCTCGGCCTGCCGCTCCAGGAGGGGGGCGATCTCGTTCCAGTCCGGGTGGCCGCCGTCGTGACGGTGGCCCTGCGCGGGACCATGGGCGTGGGTCGGCCCGTGACCCTGCCCGTGATCGTGATCGTGATCGTTTTTGTGTCCCTGACCGCCGTGCGTGTGCGGGGATTCGCTGTGCTGACTCATGGGCCCAGCCTCCGCGAAGTCGGCGCGAGGCGCGAGAAATATTGCCGGTCCGGCAAAGAGCCCGGGGGGGGTGATGGAGGCGCCGCCCGGCCAGGCACCGACCGGGTCAGGCACCCGCCCGGCCAGGCACCGACCCGGTCAGGCACCCGCCCGGCCGGGCACCGGCCCCGTCAAGCACCGGCCCGGTGTTCCTGCGGGCTCACCCCTCGGACCCGTTTGAACGCGGCGCTCAGTGCGAACGCTCCGCTGTAGCCCACCTGCCGGGCCACCGTCTCGACCGTGGCGTCCGTCTCGCGCAGCAGGTCGGCCGCGTGCGCGAGCCGCCAGCCCGCGAGGTACGCCATGGGGGGCTCACCGACGAGTGCGGTGAAACGGCGGGCGAGGGCGGCTCGGGACACGCCCGTCTTCGCCGCGAGTGAGGCGACGGTCCAGGGGTGGGCGGGGTCGTTCTGGAGCAGCCGCAGCGCCCTGCCGACCACGGGGTCGCCCATGGCCCGGTACCAGGCGGGCGCCTCGGCGCCGGGCCGGGCGAACCAGGCACGGACGCCGGCGATCAGCATCAGGTCGAGGACCCGGTCGAGGACGACGGACTGGCCGGGTTCGTCGCGGGCGATCTCCTCGCCGAGGAAGGGCATGAGGGGGCAGTTCCACGCGTCGGCGGGCAGGTGGAGCAGCCTGGGGAGGGCGTCGAGCAGTCGCCGGCCGACCTCGCCGTCCATCCGGTAGGTGCCGACGAGGAGCGTGGTGCCGCCGTCGGGCGCGTTGCCCCAGGTACGGACGCCGAGCCGCATGGCCTCGGCGAGCGGCTCCCCACTGAGGGTGGTGCAGACGCCGCCGGGGCCGACGAGAGCGCGCGGCGGGGCGTCGGGGGCGTCGCCGACGGTGTACGGCTCGGGACCGCGGGCGATGGCGATGTCCCCGGGCCGCAGGAGGACGGGCTCGCCGGTGTCGGGGACGAGCCAGGCCTCGCCCTCGGTGACGCACATCAGGCAGATCGGCGCCCCGTCCTCGATGCGCACGGACCATGGCGGGTCCATGATCATGCGGAGGAGGAAGGCGCCCCGGGCGCGGGGCCCGTCGAGCAGTCCGGCGAGTGCGTCCATGGAGGGAGAGCCTAGGGCCTTTCGTTTGGATCAGGCCGGGCCTGGACCGGACGGAAGACCCTGGGGAGTGAGACGCAGGCGTAGGGGCTTGAGACTGCGGAGCATGGGCAACGGCGTCCGTGGGCGGGAGTCTTGAGCCATGACGACGCACACGAACCAGACGAGCACGACGAACGACACGACCGACGCGAACGACACCCCGCGGACGTTCCTCGTCACGAGCGCCACCGGCAAGACCGGGCGGCGCGTGGCCGAGCGGCTCGCGGCCCGCGGGGCGACGGTCCGCGCCGGTTCCCGTACCGGGTCGACCCCCTTCGACTGGGAGGACTCCGCGACCTGGGCGCCGGCGCTGTGGGGCGCGGACGCCGCGTACGTGGCCTACTACCCGGACCTCGCCGCGCCCGGCGCGGTGGAGGCGATGAGCACCTTCGGCCGCCTCGCCGCCGAGAGCGGTGTGCGCCGACTGACGGTGCTGTCCGGGCGCGGGGAGCCCGAGGCGCTGGTGGCGGAGGAGGCGCTGAGGGTGGCCGCCGACGGCGTCGAACTAGCCGTCGTCCGGGCCTCGTTCTTCGCGCAGAACTTCACCGAGGGGATGCTCGCGGAGGGCGTCACGGAGGGGGAGCTGGTCTTCCCGGCGGGTGACACGGCCGAGCCGTTCATCGACGTGGACGATCTGGCGGACGTCATCGTGGAGACCCTGACGGCGGACGGGCACGCGGGGCGGGTGCACGAGGTGACGGGGCCGCGACCGATGGGCTTCGCGGAGGTGGCGGCGGAGATCTCGCGTGCCTCGGGGCGCCCGGTGGTCTATCGGGCGATGTCGGAGGCCGAGTACGCGGGGCTCCTGGCCGGGTTCGGACTGCCGGAGGCCGAGGCGGGATGGCTCGCGGCCCTGTTCGCGACGCTCCTCGACGGCCACAACGCCTCGGCGACGGACGGGGTGAAGCGGGTCCTGGGCCGCGAGCCTCGCTCGTTCGCCGCGTTCGCCGCGGAGGCCTGGGGCGGTCAGGGCGCCTGAGACCGGTTCAGGCGTAGCGCCGGGCCAGGGTCCGTACGGTCGCGGCGACGCGGGTGCGGAGCTCCTCGGGGGCCAGTACCTCCACCTCCGTGCCGAGGGCGAGGAAGGTGTCGTGGGCGTGGTCGGCCGATTCGACGGGGAGGGTGGCGCGGGTCCAGCCGTCGGGTTCCGGGGTGCCGGTCGCGGCGAGCGCCCGGGCCGCGGCGCCGGTCAGCCGGGCCGCGCCGGACGCGGAGACGCGCACGACGGCCTCGTCCGCGTGGAGCCGGGCGTGGAAGTCGGCCTGGCTCTCGCGCCAGTGGCCGGCGAGGTCGAAGCCCTCCGGGATGGTGACCTCGTCGTCGGTGACGGTGAGGTCGAGGATCTGGTCGACGCGGTAGGTGCGCGGTCCGGGTCCTGCGATCAGGTACCAGCGGCCGGCCTTGAGCACGAGTCCGTACGGTTCGAGGCGGCGGTCGACGTCGGTCGGTGTCCGCCAGCGCCGGTAGCGGAGTTCGAGGGCGCGGCCGGTGCGGACGGCGTCGGCGACCTGGGGCAGGAACGGGGCTTCGGTGCCCTCGTCGTACCAGCCGGGGGCGTCGATGTGGAAGCGGGCCCGCAGCCGGTCGACGTGCTCGCGCAGCGGTACGGGGAGGCCGGCGCGCAGTTTCAGCTGCGCTTCGGCGAAGTGCGGCCCGAGGCCGAGTTCTTCGGCGGCGCCGGGCAGGCCGGCGAGGACCAGTGCCTCGGCCTCGCGGGCGTACAGGTCGGTGAGGCGGTTGCGGTGTCCGGCGAGGAGCCGGTAGCCGCCGCGGTGTCCGGCGTCGCCGTAGAGCGGTACCCCCGCGGCGTGCAGGGAGTCGACGTCGCGGTAGACGGTGCGGACGGAGACCTCCAGCTCCTCCGCGAGCTCGGCGGCCGTCATCCGGCCCCGGGTCTGGAGCAGCAGGAGGATCGAGATGAGCCGGCTGGACTTCACTGACACAAGGTGTCAGTGAAGCGGTCCTACAGTCCAGCCATGGCTTTCGCAGAGAAGTTCCTCCTCGCGCTGCCGCCGGTCGAGATCGGCGGGCGGCAGCTCAAGCGCTATCACGTCACCGCCGATCGCGCGGGCATCGAACCGGAGGTGGAGAAGGCGGCGTACGCGCTGCTGCCGGAGTTGCTGCCGCCGGCGGACGGCACGCCGGCGGCGGGTTTCGTGGTGCTGCACCGGGGCGGCGACACCGGCGCGTACCTCAACGCGTACAGCTGGGTGTGGGACAACGTGCTCCACTTCGGCGGCGGGGCGGCGGGACAGCCCGTCCTCGGCTGTCCCGACACCGATCCGACGCGCTTCGTGCGGGTGGACCGCTCGTGGATTGGCTGTGTGTGGGAGCTGGCGCCGCTGGGGCACGAGCGGAGCGCCTGGGTCCGTCACGTCCTGGCGCCCGACGCGCCGGATCTGGCCGGCTATCTCGGGGACGCGCTGCCCTCGGGCACGACGGAGGTGACGGGGTGAGGCTCCCGGCCCCCTCGACGGCAGGCGAGGCGGCCGTCGCCCGGGCGAACCGGCTCAGCGGCGCCTGACGAAGCGGGCCAGCCGGTAGCGAGGATCGTCACGGGGGCGGTCCTGGTCCGGGAGGGCCGTGAGGGCGGCGGCGATCGTGGTGGAGGCCGCGGTGTCGCCGTCGAACCAGGAGGCGAAGTGGCCGGCGCGCAGCTTGCGTACGGTGTCGCGCGGGGTGGCGCCCTGGCCGTGGCCCGTGAACCGGGTGCCGGAGGCGGGTTCGAGACCGTGGGCGACGGCGTGACGAGCGATCAGCTCGGCCCGGTCGGACGCCGCCGCAGCGGACCGGTGCGGGCGGAGGATCTCGTCGATGTCGCTGCCGACGTCGTGGGCCGCGTCCTTGTCGACGGTGGCGATCAGGACTCCGCCGGGGCGCAGGACGCGGGCCGCCTCGGCGACGATCTCCGCGGTGAACGGCACGAGGTGCAGCAGCCAGACGGCGCAGACCGCGTCGAGGGAGGCGTCGGGCAGCGGCAGCCGCCGGGCGTCGGCGCGTACGACGCGGTCGGGTACGCGTGCGGCGGCGACCCGCAGCATGGCGTGGGCGGCGTCGGCGCCGTGGACGCGCAGTCCTGGCCGGGTGAGCCGTTCGGTGACGAGGCCGGTGCCGCAGGCGAGGTCGAGCAGTGTCCGGGCGCCGGGCGGCACGAGCCGCAGGACGGCTTCGGCCGCCGCCGCGGCCCGGGGCACTCCGCCCCGGGTCCGGTCGTAGTGCGCCGCCTCGGCCTCGTAGTCGAGCAGGGTCTCCGTCATGCCGGGGATCCTACGAGCGGTGGCCGGCACCCGACGGGAACGGTCAGTCGGCCCCGTGGCCGGGGGCGATCCCCTGGACGCGCTCGGCGAGTTCGAAGTCCTTCTCGGTGACGGCGCCACCGGCGGAGTGGGTGTGCACGGACACGGAGACGGTGTCGTAGCCGAGGGTCAGGTCCGAGTGGTGGTCCAGCTCCTGCTGGATCCGCGCCACGTGGACGACGAGCGCGGTCGCCGCGAAGTGGTCACCGAGCCGGTAGCGGCGGGTGAGGCGGTCGTCCTCGACGGACCACCCGGGGAGCTCCCGCAGACGGTCCTCGATCTCCTTCTGCGACAGCGGCTGTGTGGGCACGGCGGTGCTCCCTCCGGTCGGGTGGCGCGGGTGACGGACAGGGGTCCCGGAAGGAACGTACCCGGGTCCACCTCTGGGATACCGTCTGGCCATGACAACTGTCGTGAGCGACACGGGCGTGGGACCGCTGCTGCGCGGCTGGCGTGAGCAACGGCGGTTGAGCCAACTGGAGCTCGCGCTGCGCGCCGACTCCTCGGCGCGGCACATCTCGTTCGTGGAGACGGGCCGGTCCCGGCCGAGCGAGGAGATGATCCTGAAGCTGGCCGAGCACCTGGAGGTGCCGGTACGCGAGCGGAACGTGCTGCTGCTCGCCGCCGGATACGCACCCCGGTACACGGAGTCGCCGCTCGACGCCCCGCGCCTGGAGACGCTCCGGGACGGCATCGAGCGCCTGTTGCAGGGGTACGAGCCGTATCCGGCGCTGGTGGTGGACGGTTCGTACACGGTGGTGGCGGCCAACCGGGGCATCGGGCTGCTGCTCGACGGGCTGCCGGAGCATCTGCTGACCCCGCCGCTGAACGCGATGCGGATCACCCTGCACCCGGAGGGACTCGCGCCCCGGATCCGGAACCTGTCGGAGTGGCGGGGGCATCTGCTGCACCAGATGGAACGTCAGATCGCCCTGGCCCGCTCGGAGTCGCTGCGGGCTCTCTACGCGGAGGTGGCGGCGTATCCGCTGCCGCCGGGCACGGACGAGGAGCGTGCCCCGGACGCGCCGGACGCCCCGGACCCGGAGGCGTACCCGTACTTCGCGCTGCCGCTCCGTGTCGAGCACGACGGGCGGGTGCTGTCGTTCGTGTCGTCGATCTCGACGTTCAACACGCCGCTGGACGTGACGGTCGCCGAGCTGGCCATCGAGACGTTCCTCCCGGCCGACCCGGCGACGGTCACGTACCTGCGGTCGCTGCCGCCGTTCAGCGATCAGGGCTGATCCGAGAAGCGGGCCTCATGTCGTGGAGGCCCGGAGGGCGGTCCACTGGAGCGCGCCGAAGCCGGCGACGGTGGCCGCCTGGAGCGGCGTCCAGACGAGACCCGCGGTGGTCGGCTCCAGCCAGGCGACGAGGGCGACGACGCTGAGGACGGCCCAGAGCGCGTTGACGTCGACGACCAGCTTCACGGCGGTCGCCGGGGGCTGCGGGCGGGAGGCGAGCCAGGCGACGCCGGCGGCGTACACGGTGAGGAGGACGCCGAGTTCGAGCAGGAGGCCCGCGTCGATCCCGAGGAACTCCCCCAGCGGCCCGGAGGCGACGGCGTAGGCGATGCCGTTGGCCCCGGTGACGACGGCGTCGAGGGCGAGGAACCGGCGGAGCGCGGCCTGGGGCCGGGTGGTGCGGGCGAGACCGGTGAGCAGGGCCTGGGACATGGCGGATCACCCTCCAGAGGGACGTTGGCGCAGGTGGGAGCCCGGAGCCCGAGCGGAGTGCGCCGCCCGGGTCCCGGTGTCCACGAGCATGCCGCTCGACCGGCGGGGGGTCGATTACCCGGGAGGTAATGCGCGGGCCCGGCGACGGGGAGGCGCGCCGCGCATACCGGCCGCCGGTCGCAGCGGGCCACCCGGGGGGTGCCTCGGGACACCACGGTTCACCTCGGGCCCGGCGTCAGCGGACGCGGTCCTCCCGGCGTGCGGGCGTCTCGGGCGCGGGGAGCGGATCGGAGGCCGGGGCGGCGGCCCGGGTCTCGGGCGCCCGACGCGGGGAGCCGTAGGGCTCCGTACGCGGGGAGCGCGAAGCCCCGGTACGCGGGGAGCCGGAACCCTCCGTACTCACGGAGCGCGAGGCCTCCGTACGCCGGAAGCCGGAGGTCTCCATACTCACGGAGCGCGAAGCCCCGGTACGCGGGGAGCCGGAGACCTCCGTACTCACGGAACGCGAAGCCTCCGTGCGCGGGGAGCCCGAGGCATCCGTGCGCAGGGAGCGGGAGGCCTCGGCGCGCAGCAGGGCCTGGAGGACGGCGAAGGGGTCGACGGGCATGACGGAACTCCTCGTTGGTGCGGGGGGATGTCGGGGGCTGCGGGGAGGCGGGCCTCCTCAGCAGCGCATCACCACGCACCGGAGCACGTCGCCGCGCGGGGCGGGTACGGGGGCGGGAACCGGAATCCGACGGTGCCTGCGGGCGCCGAAGGCCGGGTGTCGGGGCCGGACGGGCCGGAGGCCGGTCCGGTGGCGTCGGGAGCGGCCGGCGAGCCCGGCCTCGGTGGAGGCAGGATCGTGGGTCTCCCCGCTCGGGTCGGGGGCCGGGGCGGCGGAGGCGGGCCGGAGTTCGGCGCCGCCGGTGAGCGTGGCCCCGGCCCCGGCGCCGAGCAGGGCGGCGAGGATCAGGAGCAGCGTGACCCAGGGGCGGCGGCGCCGGTCCGGGCGTGCCGGGCGGCCCGCCGGGGCGGCGGGCTCGACGGTCGGCTCGGGCGCGGGGCTCATGGAGATCCGTACTGCCCCGCCGGGGTCCCGGCGCGGCGCCCCGGGCCCGAGATCCGCCCGAGCGGCCTACGGGTGGGGCCCCTGTTTCACCGCCACGGCGGTCACCTCCGGGGGTCGCCAGGCCTGGCGACCGCGCGTCGCCGGCGGGCCGGGCGCGTGAGCGTCAAGTCGGCGTCAGGGGGGCGGCTACTCGCCGTGCCAGAAGCCCTGGGACGCGGTCCGTCGTATGCGTCCGGACCATCGACCGCTCGCGACGAACAGGCGCCCGCATCAGTGGTTCTCGTCCTGCGCGACCGGGTCGTCCACCGGAAGGAGCGGTCCCGATCCGCCGTCGGACGAGTCCAGGGACGCGAGCGGGGACACCGGCACCTGCGGGCCCGAGCACTCGCGCAGCCACCGCCGCAGCACCCGGTGCACCTGCTCCGCGCCGACCAGCTCCTCCCCTTCGGCCACCGGCGGCGACAGCTCCGGCGGCGAGAGGAGGAAGGGACACGACTGCTCGCCGCCCATACCGCCGTGCGAACCGATCTGCTCCTCGAAGGCGTGCACGGTGCCGGTCACCGGGTCGTACATGGAGTTGACCATGATGTCCGCGACGTGCGGGAAACCGTCCGTACGTCGCACCGCCCGTGCCGCGCCCCGCCCGAAGACGGCCAGCGGCCCCCCGTCGTCGAGCTGGGCGACCGGCACCTCCGCCCCGTCACGGGCGAGCACCACCGAGCCGTGCTCGGCGCTCGCCACGAGCACGAAGCCGACGCCCGGATGGTTCGCGAGCGTGCGGAGCAGGGCGGGGTGGCGCCGGTCGATCTCCTCCCGGGTCATCCGGTGCGGCACGTCGGGGAAGGAGACGAGGCCGAGGTTGCCCGAGGCGAGGACGACCGGTTCGGAGGGCCGGGCGGGCAGCTCACGCGCCGTCTCGTCGGTCTCGTCCACCGGCCGGTGGAGCGCGAGGCGCAGCGCGTCCCTGGCCGCGTCCCGCGCCTCCGAACCGCTGCGGGTCCTGCCCACCCGACGTGGCACGGGAAGCCCGCACCCCGCCCTGACGAGGTCCTTCAGCGTCAGTCCGTACGCCCCCTCGAAGGTCTCGCCGGGGCTCTGCCCGTGGTCGGAGAGCAGCACGATCCGGTACGGGCGCGGGGCGTGCTCGGAGACGGTGGCGATGAGCGCGACGGAGCGGTCGAGGCGCCGCAGGACCCGGTCGGTGTCCCGGCCGTGCGGACCCGAGTGGTGGGCGACCTCGTCGTAGGCGACGAGGTCGGCGTAGACGGCGGTCCGCCCCGCCAGCATGTCGCCCATCACGGCGGAGACCACGACGTCCCGTTCCAGGACCGTCGCGAAGGCGCGGACGAAGGGGTACGTGCCGCCGCGCGAGACCCTCGGCGTCTCGCGGCGCAACAGCGCCCGGACCGACTCCCCCACCTCGCGGACGCATTCGGCGACGAACGATCCGGCGGTACGGACGGCGTTGGCCGGGTCGGAGAAGTACGCGAAGTAACCGGCCCGTGAGCGGTTGCGACGGCCACGGCGGGCGGCCACCGACAGGACGAGGGCGACCTGGTCGGCGCCGCCGCTGAAGAGGTTGCCCCGGGAGGCCCCGTCGAAGGTGAGCAGCCCGCCGTCCCCGGTACGGCGCACGGCCCGGCGCTGGAGCTCGACGGCACTGGCCGGACGGTTCGCCACCATGATCCGGCCGGTGTCCTTCTCGTACCAGCGGAAGGCGGGCACGTCCTCGTTGGAGCCGTGCAGGATGCCGAGCTGGCTCGCGCCGGTCTGGCTGGACCAGTCGGTACGCCAGGGAACGAGCCGGTGGCCGGCGTCGATCAGGCCCGCGACGGTCGGCATGAGCCCGGCGGCGACGGCGCCGCGCAGCACGTGGTGGCCGACGCCGTCGAGCTGGAGGAAGACCGTGCCGGGGACCTGCTCGGGGGCATCGCCCGGCGCGCGGGGCCGGGTGCGGCCGGTGAGCCGGTAGAGGCGGCGCCGGTAGGCGTCGTCGTCGCGGACGGCGAGGGCGGTGGAGGTGGCTGAGGCGACGGCGGATATGACGGCGGCGACCACGACGGCCGTCTCGGGGTCGGCGGCCCCTCGCCCGTCGGGCACCAGCCAGAGCGCGACGAGCAGCAGCGAGCCGTTGAGGAAGAAGCCGAGCAGGCCGAGGACGAGGGCCGGGACGAGCAGCAGCGCCCGCACGAGCAGCGGCCACACGAGCGCGCCGAGCAGACCGAAGGCGCCGGCCGCCGCAGCGGCGGTGAGCGCCGTCCTCGTGAAGGTGTCGCCGTCGGGGGACTGGAGGTGGAAGTCGGGGAGCAGCCCGGCGAGGATCAGCAGGGTGAGCGTGGACACCGCCCAGACCACCGCGACCTGCCCCAGCGCACGGCCCGCGGACCGCCAGCGGTCGGCGCCACCCCATCGCCCGTCACCCACGCCCGCCTCACCTTTCGCCCGTTTCCTGGTGCAAGCGTGGCACAACGCCCTCGGCCGACGGGGACAAGGGGCGACGGCGATCGGCCCTGGTGTGTCAGGTCATGTGTCAGGTCATGTGTCAGGTCCGTGTCAGGTCACCGGAGGGTCATGCGTCGGTGAGGCGTCAGTCACCTGACAGATCCTGCGTCCGTAAGGCGACAGGTCACCTGACAGATCCTGCGTCCGTGAGGCGACAGGTCACCTGACAGATCCTGCGTCCGTGAGGCGACAGGTCACGTGTCAGGCCACGTGTCGGGCCGTGAGCCCGGCCGCGTGCGGAGCACCGTGGGCGGGAGGACCGCCGTTCAGCAGCCGTCGTACCCGGCCGTCGGCATGGAGAGCCGGCGGTGGACCCCCGCCTTGGCCGCCGCGTCGTACGCCGGTTCGTCGGGACAGACGGTCTCCACGCGCACCCCGCGCCGCGCGCACTCGGCGCGGAAGCCGGGCACGGAGGTCAACGCGCGGGCGAGGACCCGCTCGTTGGCTGCGACGAACAGGTCGACCGCCCCCGCCTCCACGTCCGCCCACAGGGCCGCGTGGTCGGGCCTGATGCCGTAGAACAGCAACTGGCGGGCGACCACGTACCCCTTGCCGTCGGCCCAGCGGGCACACACCGCGTGCTGGCGGCGCGTGTCGACAAGGAAGGGCTCGCTGTCCAGCTCTTCGAGCGGGGTGAGGCTGGCGATCGCCGCCACCCGAACGTCGTCCATGGGCCGACCCTACTGCGGTCCGGCACGGCCGAACATCCTCCGGCGCCCGCCCCGGGCATTTACCCTCGTTACGGAGGTACGGGACGGCCGTGGACATCGTGAACGGCGGCCGGAGCCCACGAGAGCGGAAGGCGGCATGCCGGTGGAGGTCACCTGGTGGGGTCATGCGACCTGCACGGTCGAGGACTCCGGGGTCCGCTTCCTCACCGATCCGCTGTTCGCCCGGCGGCTCGCCCATCTGCGGCGACGGCGAGGGGCCCTGCCCCCGCCCGAGGCGGCGGTCGCCGAGGCCGTCCTCGTCTCGCACCTGCACTCCGACCACCTGCATCTGCCCTCGCTCGCCCGGCTCGCGCCCGGGACCCTGCTCGTCGTGCCGCGCGGCGCCCCCGCCGCCGTACCGGGACTGCGCAGGCTCGACGGGAACGGGGTGCGGCTGACCGAGGTCGAGCCGGGTGACACCGTGACGGTGGAGGGAGTGACGGTACGGGCCGTGCCGGCGCTCCACGACGGGCGACGGCTGCCGGTCGGACCGCACCGCGCGCCCGCCCTCGGGTACGTCGTCGAGGGCGAGGCGCGGACGTACTTCGCCGGGGACACGGGCCTGTTCGACGGGATGGCGGAGGCGGTGGGGCCGGTGGACGTGGCACTGCTGCCGGTCGGCGGCTGGGGCCCGTACCTCGGACACGGCCACCTGGACGCGGGCCGGGCCGCCGAGGCGCTCGCCGCGCTGTCACCCGCGGCGGCGGTCCCGGTGCACTACGGCACGTACTGGCCGATCGGTCTCGACGGGGTCCGGCCGCACGAGTTCCACGCGCCGGGCGACGAGTTCGTACGGCACGCGGCCCGGCTCGCCCCGAAGGTCGCGGTCCATCGGCTCGACCACGGCGAACGGGTGCGGCCGGAGGTCGCGCGGTGAGGCCGGGGGCGACGGGGCGGGTTAGTACGGCGCGGCGGGCAGGGGCGCTCGGGCGGTCGGGGTCGACGCGTCGGCCGGGGGCGCCCGGGCGGTCGGAGGTCGCGCGGTGAGCGACGGGTTCACCCGGATCGTCGACGTGGTGCGGGAGCTCCCGCCGGAGTCGACCCAGCAGGCGGTCGGCTATCCCTCGCTGTTCCTGCTCGTGGCGCTCGGCGCGCTCGTGCCGATCGTGCCGACGGGCGCGATCGTCAGCTCCGCGGCGGTGGTCGCCTTCCACCAAACCTCGCCGCTCGCGCTGCTCTTCGTCTTCCTGGTGGCGGCGTCCGCCGCGTGTCTCGGCGACACCGCCCTCTACTGGCTCGGGCAGCGCGGGAGCCGCTCCCGCAACGGCTCGCGGTGGCTCGCCGCGCTGCGGCGGCGGGCGACCCCGGACCGGCTCGCCCACGCGCAGGAGCAACTCGACACCCATCAGGTGTCGGTGCTCGTGCTGTCCCGGCTCGTGCCGGCGGGGCGGATCCCGGTGATGCTGGCGTGTCTGCTCTCCGAGATGCCGCTGCGGCGCTTCGTCCGGGGGGACGTCGCGGCCTGCCTGGCGTGGGCGGCCACGTACCAGCTGATCGGGATCCTGGGCGGCTTCCTCTTCCCGGAACCGTGGCAGGGGGTCCTCGCGGCGGTGCTCCTGACGGTGCTGGTCAGCGCGGTCCCCGGCCTGTGGCGGCGGGTCCGGGGGGCGCCCCGCGCGGCCGCTCCGTCAGGGAGCGAGCACCCGTGAGCCGCCGACCGGCAGGTCCCAGAGGTCCTCGCGGGGCAGCCCGGCCTTCTCCCAGGCGGTCCTGACCCGGACGAGGGGTTCGAGGACCGGCTCGGAGGAGAGGACGAAGGTGGCCCAGTGCATGGGCGCCATCCGCCGTGCCCCCAGGTCCTGGTGGGCGCGGACCGCCTCCTCCGGGTCGGTGTGGACGTCACTGAGCCACCAGCGGGGGTCGTAGGCGCCGATCGGGAGCAGCGCCAGGTCGATGCCGGGGTACCGGCGGCCGATCTCGGCGAACCAGTGGCCGTACCCGGTGTCCCCCGCGAAGTAGACCCGTTGCCCGGCCCGGTCGGTCATCACCCAGCCTCCCCACAGGGAGCGGCAGGTGTCCAGGAGGGTGCGCTTGGACCAGTGGTGGGCGGGGACGAAGTCGAAGCGCACGCCGTCGACTTCGGCCGCCTCCCACCAGTCGAGTTCGGTGACCCGGCTGAACCCGCGGCGGGTGAACCAGCGGCCCAGGCCCGCCGGGACGAAGACGGGGGTGTGCCGGGGCAGCCGTTTCAGGGTGGGGGCGTCGAGGTGATCGAAGTGGTTGTGGCTGATGACGACGGCGTCGACGGGCGGGAGGTCCGCCCAGGGGACGCCGACCGGGGTGAGACGGGCCGGGGTGCCGAAGATGCGGCGGGACCAGACCGGGTCGGTGAGCACGGTGAGCCCGCCGAGCCGCAGCACCCAACTGGCGTGCCCCGCCCAGGTGACGGCGAAGGTGTCCGGCCCGGCGGGCGGGAGCGGGCTCGGCTCGAAGGGCAGCAGGGGGACGTCACGGAGGCCCTCGGGACGGGGGCGTACGGATCCCTCGCGGGCGAACCTGGCCAGGGCTCGGATGCCGGGAAGGGGCGCCGTGAGCCGGTCGGCGAAGGTGCGCGGCCAGTCCGACCGCAGTCGCCCGACGGGCTGGAGGACGGACGCGGGGGCGGGCTCGGCGCCGGGCACGGTGACGGGAACCGTGGCCGGGGGCTGTACGGCGTGCGCGGGCGGTGCCGTCCGTTCGGTCATCTGCGGACTCCGATCTGCGCGGGTCGTGCGGCTCGTAGGGGCTCTGCGGGCTCTGTCATCGGAGTTCCTCCAGGGCTCCCCCGAACTCCGTGAGGCCGCGGGTCACATGGGGGAGGTCCAGGGGGTTCCGGAACCGCAGCGTCTCGGCCCTCTCCTCCCCCGTGGTCCCCAGGAACATGCCCGTGTCGATCCGGACGCGCAGCGCGCCGAGTTCGTCACCGAAGCGGTGACCACCGCTCACCGGGACTCCGAGCCGCTCGGTGAGGTGGCTCTCCAACTCCAGGGAGTCGGTGACGCCCCGCGCGGCGAGGCCGGCCCGGAGCGGCCCGAGGTCGGCGTAGAGGTGGCGGCCGGCCGCAGGTGGCCGGGCGAGGGCGCCGGCGGCGAGGACGGCGTGGTGCGCGGCCCCGGCGAGGCGGCCGTGGACGGTGGCGGCGAGGCGGGCCCGTACGGTCACGTCCTCGGGTTCGTCGAGGGCGTGGGCGGCGGCGGGGGCGACGGGTCCGGGGACGACGGCGCCGAGGGCGGTGAGGACGTCGAGGACGCGGGCCCTGCGGTCGGTCCAGCGGTCGGCGCGGGACGGGTCGGTGGGCGGGAAGCGGGCGACGGCGCAGGGCCAGGCGGCCGGGGTGAGCGCGCCGCCGAGGTCGCTGACGACGGTCACGTCGTCCGGGCACATCTCGGCCGGGCTGAGGAAGACGGTGTCGTGGGGCTGGTGGAGGGTGTCGCGCCAGGTCTCGTCGCTGATGACGTGGAGGTCCTCGGCGACGGCGGCCTCGCAGGCCTCGCGGACGAGTTCGGGCGGGGCGACGGTGCCGGTGGGATCGTCGGCGACGGAGAGCAGCAGGAGGCGGGGGGTGCCGCCCTCGGCGCGGACCCGCCGGACCGTCTCCAGGAGGGCGTACGGGTCGGGGACGCCGCCGCACTCGGCGGGGGTCGGCACGTGGTAGGCCGGGTGGCCGAGGAGCCGGGCCTGCGGGGTCCAGCGGGCGGGGCAGGGCCGGGGCATCAGGAGGTCGCCGCCGTGGGCGGCGATCAGGGCGAGGAGGAGGGCGGGGGCGCCGGGGCCCGCCACGACGTCCTCGGGATGGGTGCGCAGCCCCCGGCGCCACCAGTAGCCGGAGGCCGCCTCCCGCAGGACGGGGCCGCCCCCTGGCGGCTCGGGGGCGGTTCGCTCTGCGGCCGCGGCGAGGAGTGCGGCGAGTCCCGGCAGGACGGGCAGGCCGGTGTCGGGGACGGAGGGGCCGTAGCGCACCGGGCCACGGCCGTCCGGAGCGGTCTGCCGCATGTCCCGTACCTCCTGAGCGGACGGGGGCGCCGATACGGCACCCCGTGCCCTTTATACGAAGTTTCGGGCGTTCCCGCCGCCCCAGACGTCACTTCATGCGACGGCGTGGGGGGTGCCGGTGCGGCGACGGCGAGGGACGGGGCCGAGCGGACCGGATGGGGTCGGGCGGGGCGGGGCGGGGTCGGGCGGGCTCAGACGACGGTCACGGGGTGCCGTACGACCGCGTCGAAGAGATAGCCCTGGGTGTTGTGGACGGCCCGTTCGGGCTGGGTGTTTCCGGCGGTGTCGGTGGTGCGGGAGAGGAGGGTGACCGGCCCGGTGCGGTGCGGGTTCCACGGCGCGGTCCAGCGGACCCAGCCGTTGCGCCGGGGGGCGTCGAGGAGCCGGGCGGGGCGCCAGCGGGCGCCGCCGTCGGTGGACACCTCCACCGTGCGGACGGGCGCGAGGGCGGACCAGGCGCGGCCGGTGAGCCGATGGACGCGGCCCGCCTCCAGGGTGGCGCCGAAGGGCAGTTGGTAGCCGGACTTGAGGGTCTGGCTGCTGATCGGGGTGCTGCCTCCTTCCGGGTGGGCGGTGCCGAAGAGCCGGTACCAGTCGGTGGACCAGGGCGATGCCAGCGGGCGGGTGGACACCTCGATGTCACCGAGCCACTTGATCGAGGCGATGCCGACCCAGGACGGGACGACGAGCCGGACGGGGAAGCCGTGGTCGTACGGGAGGGGCTCGCCGTTCATCTCGTACGCGAGGATCACGTCGTCGAAGGCCTTCGCGACCGGCAGCGGGCGGCGGACCCGGCCGTGGTCGACGCCGCCGGAGACGTACGGGTCGTCGAGGCCGCGCGGCAGGAGGTCGACGGCGTCGCGGGCGATCCCGGCGCGCCGGAGCACGTCGGAGAGGCGGGCGCCGCGCCAGCGGGCGGCTCCGACGGCGCCGAGGGTCCAGGCGGTGCCGGTGACCGGCTCACCCTGCTGGCTCGTGTAGAGGCTCCGGCCGTTTCCGGCGCACTCGATCAGGGCCGTACGGGTGACGCAGGGCAGGTCACGGAGCTGCCCGTAGGTGAGGTGGACCGGGGTGCGGCCGTGGAGTCCGTCGCCCCAGAGCGTCAGGTGCCAGTCGGCGGCGTCGAGGACGGGGGTGGACGTGTGGTTGCGGACGAAGAAGCGGTCGGCGGGCGTGAGGAGCCCGGTGTCGGCGAAGCCGTCGAACCGCGCCTCCGCGTTGGTGCCCCGGACGGTGAAGTGCTCGGGCGGCAGGGCCTTGACGATCCCGGGCACGGCGAGGGCGCCGGTGGCGGCGTACGCGGGGGCGGCGGTGGCGAGCCCGGCGACGGCGGAGGCGGCGGGCCCCGCCGCGAGCAGCTTCAGGAGGGAGCGGCGGGCGGGCGCGGGTGAGTTCGGCACGGGACTCCTCGGCACGTGGCAGCGGCGAACCACCGGGCGGCGGCGCGCCGATAGTAGGTGCGCGGGGGCGGTTCGGGCGGTCTGTTCACGGTGCTGTCACAGAGGGTTCGTCAGGTCTGGCCTGAGGACCGGACGACGGTCGCGGTACGGGCTGCCCCGCAGCAGAGTCGTACGGTCGCGGTACGGGTCGCCCGAGGAGGAGAAGTCCACATCACAAGACGCGGGTCTCATCATTCGGCACGCGTGCGTACGGTGGGAGCACGCACCCGCCACCGAGGGAGTCGCTTCCATGACGCACGCCTCCGCACCGTCCACCCCCGACGGGGCCCACGAGACCGCCGTCTACACCCACGGTCACCACGAGTCGGTCCTGCGCTCGCACAGCTGGCGGACCGCCGCCAACTCGGCGGCCTATCTGCTGCCGGAGCTGCGCGCCGGCCTGGACATCCTGGACGTGGGCTGCGGGCCCGGCACCATCACCGCCGACCTGGCCGCCCTGGTCGCACCCGGCCGGGTGACCGGGGTCGACTCGGCCGAGGACGTCCTGGCGAAGGCCCGCGCCGTGGCCGCCGAACGCGCTCTGGACAATCTCGAGTTCGCCGTCGCCGACGTGCACGCCCTGGACTTCCCCGACGACTCCTTCGACGTCGTCCACGCCCATCAGGTGCTCCAGCACGTCGGCGACCCCGTACGGGCGCTGCGCGAGATGCGCCGGGTGTGCCGCCCCGGCGGTGTCGTCGCGGCCCGCGACAGCGACTACGGGGCCTTCGCCTGGTTCCCCGAACGGCCCGCGCTCGACGGCTGGCTGGATCTGTACCACCGCGTCGCCCGCGCCAACGGGGGCGAACCCGACGCGGGACGGCGCCTGTTCTCCTGGGCCCGGGAAGCCGGCTTCACCGAGATCGCCACGACGGCCGCCACCTGGTGCTTCGCCACCCCCGACGAGCGGGCCTGGTGGAGCGGCCTGTGGGCGGACCGTACGACCGACTCCGGTTACGCGGACCTGGCCGTGTCCGGCGGCCACGCGACCACCGCCGAGCTGGCGTCGATCGCGGAGGCCTGGCGGGAGTGGGGCACGCGGGACGACGCCTGGTTCATGGTCCCGCACGGCGAGATCCTGTGCCGGGTGTCGTGACGGTTGCCCCGCGTGGAGCGGCCGGAGTGTCCTGACGGGTGCCCCGCGTGGGGCGGGGTGTCCTGAGTCCCTGCCAGGGGCTCAGCCGCCGTCGCGGGCCTGCTCAGTAGAAGTGGTGTACGCCCAGGCAGTCCGGGTTCTGATCGGGGCAGCTCGGGTGGGGCGTCGGATCCGGGTCGGGTGTCGAGGGCGGCTCGTGGACGACCGGCGCGGGCGGCATCGCGAAGGCGCCGCAGAGGCAGGCTCCGCAGACGCCCGAGAACCGGGGCTCGCCATGACGGAAGCGCGGATGTCCGCACCGGCACTCCTGTGTCGCCCACGCCGCCATCTCCGGACCCCCCGTCCCGTCGCCGTCTCCCCGCCAAAGTAGCGACCGGTCCCCCGCCCCGCCCCTCCCCCAGCTCGGTCGCGTCCGGAACTCGTAGGCGTACGGCAGGGGTTCGTCGGCCAGGCGGCCAGACCTCGCCCAGGATCTCGGCGCGGGGCCCGCAGCGCGGGGAGAGGGTTGTCCGGGCCCAACGGGGACGCGGGCAGCGTCAGTACGGCACGCCGTACGGTCGTCATCGCCGCATGGAACACGCGCCGGGGCGCCCTGACGTTCCCCGGGGCGGGCTCCGCCCGCACCGCCGGATATTCCCGGCGGCGCCGCGGCCCCCGCCGTAGGGTGGACGGTCGGCGGGCTGATCGGCGGCCGGGGGACCACGGTGCGGGGAGTACGAGGAATGGGCACGCAGCACACCTACCGGGTGATCGTGCGCGGCACGTTCGACGGCCTGTCGGAGGAGAGCCGGTCCCGGCTGCTCGCCGAGGTGGACGCGCACGGGCTGACGGCGATGCAGTTCACGGAGCAGGGCTCGCTGTCCTACGACCGGACGCTGAAGCACTTCTCGTACCGCCTTGCCGTCGTCTCCGACGCCGAGGACGGCGACGAGATGGCGGGCGCGCTCGCCGAGGACCGGGTGGAGACGGCGCTCAGGGAACTCGGCCACGGGCACGGGGCGCTGCGCTCGACGGTGACCGACGTCGACACGATGAAGATCAACTACAAGCGCCGAGCCTGACGTCTGCCTCGTACGTCGGTGTGGGGACGTCCCGCTCCGTTCACGGTACTCAGCGGCGGGCCGTCCGAACCCGGAGCGGGCAGGTCTCACCCTTCCGTACGACTCCGATCATGACGATGGCCCGGCGGTCGTCGAGGCCCGCGCCCGCGGCCGGGTACTGCGCGCAGACCTGCCACCTCGGCGGCCGGAGGACGCGCCGGTCGCGGCCGCTCACGTCGTGGACGTCGAGCCGCGCTCGACGGTCCAGCCGGGTGAGGACACGTCGGAGCCCCTGACCGAGGAAGTCCGGCATCGGACGGCCCCGGGGGTCGGCGTCCGCCCTCGCCGTCGCCGTCTCCTGGGTCGAGGTCACCGCGAGTGCGGCGAACGCGAGGACCGCCCCCGCGCCCACGACGGCGGCCGCCTCACGTCCGTCTCCGGGCCGCGAAGGAGAAGCCGCAGGCGACGCCGATGAGGGTGGTCGCGAGGAGCGCCAGGTAGAACGGCATGGTCACCACGGGGGTCAGGAGCCTGATCCTGACCTGGCCGGTGTTCCGGAAGATGAGGACCAGGGTGATGACCGCGAGCGCGAGCATCGCGATCCGGCCCGGCGTGAGGGCTTCGTTGAGTCGGGACCCGCCCCCGCCCCGTGCTCCCGTGACGTCTTCTTCGGACTCATGCCCGGCCCTCTCCTCCGTCGTGTGCCGTCGGTCGTACGCGGCCACCGCCGTGGGACCAGAATGGGGTGAGCGCGGCGTCACCGTGGCGGTGTGGAGCGCCGTACGGATGACTTGTCAGACAACGCGGGCCGACTACGGTGGTGCCGGACACCGGCGGGAACGAGACGAGGAGCGGCCGTGGCGGTCAGCGGACAGCGACGGCGACCGGTCGTCGCGCTCTACGAGCGGATCGCGGACGCCGTGCACGACGGCACCTATCCGCCGGGGTCGACGCTCCCCTCCGAACCCAAGCTCGCCACCGAGCTGGGAGTGAGCCGGCCCGCCCTGCGCGAGGCCCTGCTGCTGCTCCAGGAGGACGGTCTGCTGACCGTGCGTCGCGGGGTGGGGCGTACGGTCAACGACCGCCCGCCCCGGCGCGGCTTCGAGCACGTCCAGCCGCTGGAGGAGCTGATCGGTGCGGGAACGCCGCTGCGGGTGCGGGCGCTGCTGCGGACGGTCGAGGAGCCGACCGACTTCACGACCCAGCACCTGCTGGCTCCTGCCCGCGCCGAACTGCGGTTCTGGGAGTCCGTGCTGACCGGAGAGGGTACGGCGGCGGCGCTGAGCCACGAGTGGGCGACGGCCGACGGCCTGCTCGACCGGGTGCACCCGGAGTTCGCGCGGGCGCTGCGGGCGACGGACCCGCGAGGCGCCGGGCGCGGACCGGCCGTCTCCATGCTGTCGGTGCTCATCGGGGCCTCGCGCGACACGGCCCTGAGCGCGCACAGCGGGATCACGGCGACGCTGCTCGGGCGGCGGCGGGGGGAGCAGCTGGGCCGCCCCGCGGACACCCCCGCCGTCCTTGTCACCCAGGTGGTCCGGGTGGGCGAGGTCCCGGTCCTCGCGGCCAAGCACATGCTGCCGACGGGCGTTCCGGCCCTGCCGGTACTCCAGTCCCACTAGGGCGCCTCGTCAGGCCCGTCGGCACCGTTGGTCAGGCCACGACGGCACCCCGCGCCGGGCCGTCACAGCGCCACCGGCCGGGCCCCGGCGGCACCCCTGCCCCGGGCCGTCACAGCACCGCCGGCCGCGTCGGCTGGGCCCCCGTCAGGCCCGTCACTGCGCGCGCCTCCCCCGTCGCGTACACTTCCCCGCCATGCACTTGTCTGACAACCTCGCCACGCCTGCCGCCGCCACCGTCTCCGAGTGGATCCGCCGGGCCCCCAAGGCCGTCCTCCACGACCATCTCGACGGTGGGCTGCGCCCCGCGACCATCGTCGAGCTGGCGCGGGAGTGCGGCTACACCGCGCTGCCGACCGAGGACCCGGCCGCGCTCGCGGTCTGGTTCCGGGACGCCGCCGACTCCGGTTCGCTGGAGCGCTACCTGGAGACCTTCGCCCACACCTGCGCGGTGATGCAGACCCGTGAGGCGCTCACGCGCATCGCGGCCGAGTGCGCCGAGGACCTTGCGGCGGACGGTGTCGTCTACGCGGAGGTCCGCTACGCCCCCGAGCAGCACCTGGAGGGCGGGCTGACCCTCGACGAGGTCGTCGAGGCGGTCAACGACGGCTTCCGCGAGGGCGAGCGCAGGACCGGCGGCCGGATCACCGTCCGTACGCTGCTCACCGGCATGCGCCACACCGACCGTTCGCTGGAGATCGCGCGTCTCACCGTCGCGCACCGGGACAACGGCGTCGCCGGCTTCGACATCGCCGGCGGCGAGATCGGCAACCCGCCGGCCCGCCACCTCCCCGCCTTCCAGCACCTGAAGCGGGAGAACTGCCACTTCACGATCCACGCGGGCGAGGCCGTCGGCGCCGAGTCGATCCACGAGGCCGTGCAGGTCTGCGGCAGTGAGCGGATCGGCCACGGCGTGCGGATCACGGACGACATCGCGGAGGACGGCACCCTGGGCCGGCTGGCCTCGTACGTCCGGGACAACCGCATCGCCCTGGAGGTCTGCCCGACCTCCAACCTCCAGACGGGCGCGGCGAAGGACTACGCCTCGCACCCGATCGACGAGCTGCGTCGCCTCGGCTTCCGGATCACGCTCAACACGGACAACCGGCTGGTCTCCGGCACCACCATGAGCGAGGAGTTCCAGCACATGGTGGACGCCTTCGGGTACGGCCCCGAGGTCTTCGAGGAGTTCACGGTCGCCGCCCTGGAGGCCGCGTTCCTGCCGCTGCCGGAACGGCAGCGGCTGATCGACGAGGTGGTCCGCCCGGGGTACGCGACGCTCTGACCGTCGCCCGTGGGGGGGGTGGGGCCCGGCTTCCCCCACCTCCGGACCAGGCGCCGTACGAGCGTCCCGGGCGCGATCCGGTACGGCGCCGCGCGGCTCAGCGCAGCGCCGGTACGTCGAGGGTGAGCGTGCCCCGCTCCGCGTCGAGCGTCCCGGGCACCCCCAGCGGCATGGTCAGCGCCGTCGCGCTGTGCCCGAACCCCATCTCCTCCACGACCGGCACCCCCAGCACGCCGAGCCGGTCGGCGAGCACCGCCCGCACCTCCTCGTAGGGGCCGCACTCGACCCAGGAGCCGAGGCAGACGCCCGCGACCCCGTCGAGCCATCCGGAGCGCAGCAGCTGGGTGAGGACACGGTCGAGCCGGTACGACTCCTCCCCCACGTCCTCCAGGAGCAGCAGCCCGCCACGTGCCGAGGGCCGGTGGTGCGGAGTGCCCAGATCGGCGGCGATGAGGCTGACGCAGCCGCCGAGCGTCACCCCCCGGGCCCGGCCCGGCACCAGGGCCTTCGCCGTCCCGAGGCCCAGCGTCCGCACCGATTCGGGCTCGAACAGGGTCGCCCGCAGCGACTCCTGGGTACGCGGGTCCGAGAGGAAGGTGCCGGCGGCGACCATCGGGCCGTGCAGGGTGGCGTACCCGGCCCGGACGGCGAAGGCCTCGTGCAGGGCGGTGACGTCGCTGTAGCCGACGAACACCTTGGGCCCGGCCTCCCTGATCGCCCCCCAGTCGACGAGGTCCACCATCCGCTGCACCCCGTATCCACCGCGCGCGCAGATGACGGCGGAGACCGACGGGTCGCACCAGGCCTCCGTCAGGTCCCGGGCCCGCGCCCGGTCGGCGCCCGCGAGGTACCCGAGCTCGGGATGGGTGTCCAGGACGTGCGGGGCGACCACGGGGTCCAGGCCCCATCCGCGCAGGATGTCGAGCCCCGCCCCGAGCCGGTCCTCGGGGACGGGACCACTGGTCGCGACGACGGCGACCCGCGCCCCGGGCCGGAGCCGGTCGGGCCGGGTGAGCGGGCTGACACGCGGTCGGCCCGCGGCCGCAGCACCGGCCGCAACCCCGGCCGCGCGCCCGGTGACGGGCCCCGCGGTGGCCTCGGCGGCGGGTTCGGTCATGTGCGGTACTCCAGACCCGGGACGTCCGGCCGATCAAAGCCGAACACTCGCGCGTACAGCGAGAGTTCGGCCTCCAGCGCGCGCACCAGCGTGTCGGCCCCGCGGAAGCCGTGGCCCTCGCCCTCGAAGGCGAGGTAGGCGTGCGGGACGCCCCGGCCGGCCATGGCCGCGAGGAAGCGTTCGGCCTGCGCGGGCGGGCAGATGACGTCGTCGAGGCCCTGGAGGAGCAGGAAGGGGGCCGTGACGCGGTCGACGTGCTCGATCGGCGAGCGCTCCTTGTACCGGCCGGGCACCTCGTCGAGGGCGCCGATGAGGCCGTACAGGTACTGCGACTCGAAGTCGTGGGTCTCGTCGGTCGCCCAGCCCCGCAGATCGAGGATGGGGAAGAGGATCGTGCCGCAGGCGTACACCTCGGTGGCGACGAGGGAGGCGGCCGTCGTCCACCCGCCCGCGCTGCCGCCGCGCACGGCGAGGCGGGCAGGGTCGGCGGTCCCCTCGGCCGCGAGGGCCTCGGCGACGGCGGCGCAGTCCTCGACGTCGACGACGCCCCACTGCTCGCGCAGCCGCTCGCGGTACTCCCGGCCGTAGCCGGTCGAGCCGCCGTAGTTGACCTCGGCGACCCCGATGCCCCGCGAGGTGAAGTAGGTGATCTCCAGGTCGAGGACGAGCGGTGCGTGTCCGGTGGGCCCGCCGTGCGCCCAGATGACATAGGGCGGCCGCTCGCCCTCCGGTCCGGTGAGGCCCGGGTGGTGGGGCGGATGGATCTGCGCGTGGATCTCCCGGCCGCCGGGGCCGGTGAAGGTGCGGACGCGCGGCTCGGGATGGTACGCCGGATCGACCACGTCCGTGTGGGCGGCGCCGACGACGCGGGTGCGCCCGGTGCGGGTGTCGAGTTCGACGAGCTCGTACGAGGTGCGCGGTCCGGCGGCGACGCCGACCACCCGGGTGCCGTGCGCGGTGAGCGTCGAGGCCCACTCGGTCCAGGGTCCCGCCGCGTCGACGAGGGTGCCGCGCCCGGGGTCGAGGATGCCGAGGGCGGTGCTCCCCCTGCCGTGGACGACGGCGATCAGCCCGTCCTCCAGGGGGGTGAACCAGTTCAGTCCGATCTTCCAGAGCGGTCCGCCGAACTCCTCGGCTCGGGGGCAGAGCGCGACGGGGTCGGTCAGGTCGCCGACGGGGTCGAGGTCGGCCCGGTAGAGGTTCCACCAGCCGGTGCGGTCACTGACGAGGAGCAGGCGTCCCTCCGTGTCCCAGTCGACCTGCGGGATGGACTCCGCGGGGCCGCCGACGACGGTCCTGGCGCCCCGGAAGGTGCCGTCGGGGGCGACGTCGGCGAGCTGGACCTCGGTGCCGTCCCAGGGCATCCGGGGGTGGTCCCAGGCGATCCAGGCCACCCGTCGCCCGTCCGGGGAGAGCCGGGGCCCGGTCACGAACCGGTGCCGTCCGTCGGAGAGTTCGCGGACCGCAGCGCGGTCGTCGGCGGCCGATCCGTCCAGGGGGACGGCGGCGAGCACCCGGCGTACGTCGGTCGGCGCGGGCCCGGTGAACTCCTCAAGGACGCACCACACCTCACTCCGGTCCAGATGGATCACCGGGTCCACCCAGCGCAGTCCGCCGCCGGTCCCGGAGACGGGGGTGAGGGGCCGGGGCGCGGCGTCGGCGTCGGGCTCGTACGCGTACAGCCGCTGGTCCGGGAAGTGGCAGAACACGGTGAGCGGGCCGTCCTCCGGGCGTACGGCCGCCGCCCAGGGACGGCCGCCGTACTCGATGACCCGGCTTCGGACGTTCCACGGAGCGGGCAGCACGCTCTCCTCGGCGCCGTCGGCGCGCCGCCGGACGAGGGCGCGCCTGCCGCCCTCGGCGGGGCGCGGCGCGGTCCACCACAGTTCGTCGCCGACGGCTCCCAGATACTCGGGCCGCCCGTCGTGGGCGGCGGCGAGCGCCGCGTCGACGGGTGACGGCCAGCTGCCGTAGGCCGCCGTGGTCGTGGTCATCGGAACTCCCCCGGTCGCGGTGTCACGCGGACCCGTCACGGTCCTACGCCGACTTCAGATAGTGGTCGAGCACCCGGACACCGAAGTGCAGGGCGTCCACGGGGACCCGCTCGTCGACGCCGTGGAAGAGGGCACCGTAGTCGAGGTCCGGAGGCAGCCGGAGCGGCGAGAAGCCGTAGCCGGTGATGCCGAGCCGGGAGAACTGTTTGGCGTCGGTGCCGCCCGACATGGTGAACGGCACGACGTGCCCGGTCGGGTCGAAGCGCTCCACGGCGGCCCGCAGCTTCGCGAAGGTCGGCGAGTCCACCGGTGCCTCCAGGGCGACCTCGCGGTGGTGGTACTCCCACGCGACGTCCGGGCCGGTGAGCCGGTCCATGGTCGCGGCGAACTCCTCCTCGGTGCCCGGCAGCGTCCGCCCGTCGATGTACGCGACGGCCTGGCCCGGGATGACGTTGACCTTGTAGCCGGCGTCGAGCATCGTCGGGTTGGTGCTGTTGCGGACGGTCGGCTGGACGAGGGCGGCGGCCGGTCCGAGCTTGTCGAGGAGCAGGTCCACGTCGACGTCGGGCGCACGGGTGTCGATGTCGATGGCGTACAGCGCGGCGAGTTCGGTGAGGGCGGCGCGGACGGTCGAGGTGAGGCGGACCGGCCAGGTGTGCGAGCCGATCCGGGCGACGGCGTCCGCGAGGCGGGTCACGGCGTTCGCCGTGTTCACCTTGGAGCCGTGGCCCGCGCGGCCGTGGGCGGTCAGCTTGAGCCAGGCGGTGCCCCGCTCCCCCGCGGCGATCGGGTAGAGGGTGGTGCCGGGCTGCGGGTGGAAGCTGAACGCCCCGGACTCGCTGATCCCCTCCGTACAGCCGTCGAAGAGCGCGGCGTGCCGGTCGGCGAGGAAGCCGGAGCCGTCGTCGGCGCTGGCCTCCTCGTCCGCGGTGTAGGCGAGGACGATGTCGCGGCGGGGCCGGACGCCCCGGCGGGCCCAGGAGCGGACGACGGCCAGGACCATCGCGTCCATGTTCTTCATGTCGACGGCGCCGCGCCCCCACACGATCCCGTCGCGGACCTCCCCCGAGAAGGGGTGGACGCTCCACTCGGCGGGGTCGGCGGGCACCACGTCCAGATGGCCGTGGACGAGGAGGGCATCGGCGGAGGGGTCGGTGCCGGGGATGCGGGCCACCACGTTGGTCCGGCCGGGGGTCCGCTCCAGGAGGGTGGGCTCGATCCCGGCGGCGGCGAGCCGCTCGGCGACGTACTCGGCGGCGGGCCGCTCACGGCAGTCGCCGCCGCCCCGGTTGGTGGTGTCGATGCGGATGAGCTCGGAGGTGAAGGTGACCACCTCGTCGAGCGCCGTCGCGTCCGGGCCCCGGGCCTCGTCAGCCATACTGCTCCTCCACCGCGGCCGAGACGATGGTCGTGACCGCCTTGAACGTACGAATCGCCTCGTACATCGTCTCGCTGGTGTACACGACGCGCCGCTCGCCGCTCCGCGCCACGCCGGGAACCACCGTGGCGGCGGCGCCGAGGTGGTCGGCGTCGAACTCCAGCTCCACGGTGTGAGGGCCGCCCCGGACGGGTTCGTGGCGGACGGCGAGCGCGGCACCGGCCTTCGCCGCCGACCGGATGTCGGCGGCGGTCCTGGCCGGGGTCCGGCACACCGCCGCGTACCGCGAGACGTGGTCCTTGACGGCGACCTTCGGGGCCTCCGGCGCATAGCCGAGGGCGTCCTCGCAGGTGAGGTCGTCGCCGGTGACGAGGACGACGGGGACTCCGTACTCCGCGACCACCCGGGCGTTGAGCAGGCCCTCGCTCGCCCGCTCGCCGTCGAGCCAGACGCCCGTGATGGAGTTCGCGAGATAGGTGTGGGCGAGGACGCCCTCGGCGCCGGCGCCCGTGTGGTAGCCGACGAACGCGATGCCGTCGACGTCGCCGTGCTGCACGCCCTCGACCATCGAGAGCGACTTGTGCCGGCCGGTCAGCATCTCGGCCCGCTCGTCGAGCCGCTCCAGGAGCAGGTTCCGCATGGACCAGTGCGCCTCGTTGATGAGCACCTCGTCCGCGCCTCCGTCGAGGAAGCCGAGCACCGCGGCGTTCACGTCGGAGGTGAACATCGCCCGGCACCTCTCCCACTGGGGCGTGCCGGGGAGCACGTCGGCGGGCCAGGTCACACCGGTCGCGCCCTCCATGTCGGCGCTGATGAGGATCTTCATGTCTGGCACCGTACGCGCCGCCCGGCGACCCCACCACCCCTGTGGATAACCGCCGTTGGAGTGGACCACTGGAGTCACCGGGACGGCGGTACGGGACGCCCGCACGGTTCCGGACGCCCCCGGGGAGCCGACCCCTGGAAACGGGCGAAACACGTCAAGGGGTGCGTATAGGCTGTCGGCCGCAGTTCTCCTACCCGACCTTCCGGAGTGCACTCGGTGAGCATCGTCCTCGACCCGTCCGACACCTCCTCGACCGTCCCCGCCCCCGCCGGTCCCGAGCCCTCCGCGGCGGCGCGGCCGGACGCCTCGGAGGAGTTCTGGGTACAGCAGCCGGAGCCCCCGGCTGAGCCCGCGCCCGCGCCGGAGGAGCCCTCCGGCGCGGAGGACGGGCCCCGGCCCGAGGAGCCCTCCGCCGTCGACCTCGACCCCGTCGTCGTCCGTGACGCCCAGGACTTCGGGGTGTACGCGCGCACGGGTGGCTGGGCCTTCGCGCTCAAGGTGGCCCGCAGCGTCCGGCCCGGCGGCCAGCCCGCCGAGGGGACGGCCCGGAGGAAGGTTTCCGCGAAGGCCTTCGCGGAGCTCGCGGGGTGCTCGCCCGACCGGGTCATGCGCCACTACAAGGCCTGGGACATGGCGGCCGACGACGGTCTGGTCCCGCAGTTCGAGGTGCTCGTCCCGGGGGAGGACATCGAACTGCCCGACGCGGACGTCTGGCACGCGTACTACGCCTCCCGCAACGGCGCCTCCTCCGTGCGCGGGCAGGCGATCAGCGCGGCGGCCGAGGCGGAGGGCATCCGGCCGACGAAGGCCCTGGAGGTCGCCGAGAACCCGACGGCGCTGCGGGCCGCGATCCTCGCCGACCCGGGGACGGCCCAGGCCGCGCGCGGCGCGCTGCTCGACCGGATGAAGGAGGACCCGGCCCTGCAGACCGAGCTGGCCCGCGCCATCGCGCGCACCGACGATCTGAAGAAGGCGGTGGCGAGCGAGGCGAAGGCGGCCGACCGCATCGGATACGTGCGGCAGATCGTGGAGAACGGCCGGATCAAGACCCCCGCCGGGCAGCTGGTGGAGGCGCCGGCCGGGCTGCGGGCCGAGGCGGAGCGGCACCTGTCCCTCCTCGACGAGCTCGACGACTCGGAGGAGGCGGGCGAGTGGGCCGGCGAGGCCTACGACACGGTCAAGGGCCTGGTCGCCAAGGCGGTCGAGGAGGACCCGGCACTGCGTGTGCAGGAGCGGCGGACGAAGTTCTACAACAGCCTGCAGAAGGCGACGAAGGTCTTCGAGGAGCTGACCCTGGACGAGGTGATGGAGGAGGACATCTACGAGGCCGACATGCTCCAGCGCCTGGAAGCCCTCCAGGAGGCGATCGGCACCTGCATCAGCGCGCTGCGCAAGGCGACGACCGCCTCCTGACCGGCCCCGGAGGGGGTCAGTCCTGGTGGCCGAGCTGGAGGTCGCGCTCGGTGCGGCCTCCGCCGGCCATCTGGAGGACGGTCGCGACGGGCGGGTAGCCGGCGGCGATGACCGTGTACTCGCCCGAGGACAGGTCCACGAAGCGGAAGGTGCCGTCGGCGCCGGTGGTGAGGGTGTCGACGACGTTGCCCGCCGCGTCGAGCAGGGTGACCCGGGCGTCCTCGACGGGTCGCCCGCCGCCGCCCCGTACCGTGCCGCGCAGTACGGCGCCGCCGGCCAGTTCGATGTCCTGGCGGGTCTCGCGGGAGGCCTGGACGCTCACCGGGAGCGCGGCGGGCCGGAAGGCGGGGGCGCTGGCGGCGAGCGTGTACTCGCCCGCGACCAGTTCGGTGATGACGTATCCGCCCTCCCGTCCGCTGCGGGTGGAGGCGACGACCTCGCCGCGTACGTCGGTGAGGGTGACGGCCGCGTCCCGTACGGGTGTCCCGTCGGCGGTGACGACGCTGCCCGCGAGCCGCCCGGCGCCGCCGAGGACGACATCGAGCTCGATCGGCCGGTCGCCGACGGTGACGGCCACGGCCTGCGGCTGGTGTCCGCCGGCCGCCGCGATGAGGACGTACGCGCCGCTGCCGGGGACACTCAGCGCGTACCGGCCGTCCTCGCCACTGGCACCGCGGCCGACCTGCCGGCCCTGGACGTCGATGAGGGTGAGGGCGGCCCGGGGGACCCGGCTGCCGTCGTGGTGCTGGACGGCGCCGCAGACGGGGAGCCCGGAGTGCGGCGGGGCGACGGGGGCGGGTGCGGGGGTGACGTGCCGGGCGTGCGGGACGGCCTGGACGCTGAGGTGATCGGCCCCGGCGGCCTCGGTGGTGGGGCTGTGGTGGGACACCAGCGGTTTCTCCTTGAGGAAGAAGGCGAGGACGAGGCCGAGCAGGAGGACCGGCACGAGGTAGAGGAAGATCCGCGGCATCGCGTCCGCGTACGCCTGGATGTAGGCGTCGCGGACGGCGGGCGGCAGGGAGTGCACCGTCTGCGGCGTGATCGACTCGGCCGAGGGCAGGGACGTCGGGCCGCCGGAGAGGACGCCGGCGAGCCGGTCGCCGAGGGCGTCGTCGAGCCGGGAGGCGAAGAGGGTGCCGAAGACGGCGGCGCCGACGCTGCCGCCGATCTGGCGGAAGTAGTTGTGGGCGCTGGTGGCGGTGCCGAGGTCGGCGGGGCGCACGGAGTTCTGCACGGCGAGGATGAGGACCGGCATGACGAGGCCGATCCCGATGCCGAGCACGGCCTGCCAGAGGCTGTGCTGGAGACGGGGGGTGTCGGCGTCCATCCCGGAGAGCAGCCACATGCCGAGGACGGAGACGGCGCCGCCTGCCACCGGGTAGATCTTGTAGTGGCCGGTGCGGCTGATGAGCTGGCCGGAGGCGATGGAGGCGATGACGATGCCGCCCATGAGGGGCAGCATCAGGAGCCCGGACTCGGTGGCGCTGGCGCCCTCGACCATCTGCAGGAAACTGGGGAGGTAGCTGGCGGCGCCGAAGAGCGCGACGCCGACGACGGCGCCGATGAGGGCGGTGACGGTGAAGACGGAGTCGCGGAAGAGCCGGAGCGGGATGAGGGGTTCGGGCGCGAGGTGCTCGACGACCAGGAAGAGCAGGGTGGTTCCGGCGGCGCCGCAGGCGAGGGCGAGGACGACCCGGGAGTCCCAGGCGTACTCGGTGCCGCCCCAACTGGTCAGCAGCACCAGACAGGTGGAGGCGGCGGCGAGGAGCAGGGCGCCGAGGACGTCGAAGCGCCCGCGCGGTGTGGGTTTGGGGAGCTTGAGGACGACGGCGACGACGGCGAGGGTGAGGAGCCCGAACGGCACGTTGAAGTAGAAGCACCAGCGCCAGGAGACGTGGTCGGTGAAGAAGCCGCCGAGGAGGGGCCCGGCGACGGAGGCGAGGCCGAAGGCGGCGCCGATCATGCCCATGTACCGGCCGCGTTCCCGGGCGGGGACGATGTCGGCGATGATCGCCTGGACACCGATCATGAGGCCGCCGGCGCCGATGCCCTGGATCGCGCGGAAGGCGATGAGCTCGTCCATGCTGCGGGACCATCCCGCGAGGCCGGAGCCGACGACGAAGACGACGATGGCGAAGAGGAAGACACTCTTGCGGCCGAGGAGGTCGCCGAGCTTTCCGTAGATCGGCAGGCCGATGGTGGAGGTCAGCAGGTACGCGGTGATCGCCCAGGACATCCGGTCGAGACCCTGGAGCTCGCCGACGATCTTCGGCAGGGCGGTGGCCACGATCATCTGCTCGAGGGCGGCGAGAAGCAGCGCGAGCATCAGGCCGCAGAAGACGAGCCGGACGCGGCGGGGGTCGAGGGGGGCGGGCGCGGGTTCGGGCGGCGGCGCGAGGCCCCCGGGCGGACCGCTCGCGGGGAGGTGGTCGGCGCTCTCCGCGGTTACCGTGCCCGCCGCACCCTCGGTGGTCTCGGCCATCGTGATCGCACCCACGTACCTGCTCCCCTCGTCACGGCGTCTGCGCCGCGCCATTCTTCGCATTGGGCGCGAAGGGGGAGCAAGTCGGGCGGTACGGGCCGCCCGTGGCGTCCGGGGCGGTGAACGTCCCGGCGCTACGGCGCACTTGGGGCGCTCATCAGCACGTTTGACAGGAAGGCCCGCGCCCCCGTCGCGCGCGGACGCGGGTGACGGGGGCGCGGGCGATCCACTCGAACCGGTGAACGCTCCGGGCGTTACTTCTCGGCGTCGTCGGACTTCTTGGCGAGAGACTCGACCTCGTCCGCCAGCTTGGCGAGAAGGGCGTCGTAGATGCGGCCGAGGCCCTTGGGCGCGAAGGTCCGCTCGAAGAACCCGCCGACGCCGCCGGCGCCGTCCCAGACGCTGGTGACGACGGCGCGGGACCTGCCCTCGCCGGCGGGGGTCACGGTCCAGGTGGTGACCATGGAGGAGTTGCGGTCCTTCTCGACGAGCTGTCCGTCGGTGGGCTCGGTGACCTCCAGGAGGCAGTCGCGGACGCGCTTGCTGGTGGCCTGGAGCTTCCAGTGGACGAGGGTGCCCTCGCCGTCGCCGCCCTCGCGCACCTCGTACTCGCTGAAGTGCTCCGGGAGCACCTTCGCGCGCGTGCCGCTGTAGTCGGCCAGCGCGTCGAACACCGTCTCCGCGTCCGCGGCGATGATCCGTTCCGTCGTGGCCTCGACCTGCGCCATTGACTTCCTCCAGCTCGTGGTTCCTCGGGGGTGTGGGCCTAGGGAACCACGTGGGCTCCGGGGCGCGAAATCGGGGTTGCGACGATCAAGGGAACAGTTGTTCTATTCTGGTCGAACGGCCGACGCGGAGTCGAAGCGGGGCCGAGCCAGAGCCATCGAGGAGGCGTCCATGCGCTGGGACAATCTGGGCGACACCCCCGCCGCTCCCGCCGACATCGCCCTGTTCGGCACGGACGCGGTCACCACCCGCACCTTCGACGCCCCCAAGTTGTCCCCATAAGCATGTCTGCGCCACCATGGGCGCAGGACAGGAGGGGAGAACGATGCTACGTAACCGCGCGTCGCTGTATGTCCGGCTATCGCAAAGGGCAGATGAGACGAACGCCAGCCTGGAAGGAATGATCGCCGAACTCCGAGAGCTCTGCGTGAGGCTCGGACTCCGCGAGGTGGCGCTTCACGTCGATGACGGCTTGTCCGGCGGCTACCGCGACCGGGCAGAGTTCCAAGCGTGGATCTCCGACGCCCGTCAGGAACGGACGGACGTTCTGCTCACGCCCCACGTGGACCGCCTCACCCGCGAGGGTCTCAACGTGGCAGCGTCACTCCTGGACGTCGTGGAGGGAAAGGACCCTCTGACAGGCCGCGTGGTCCATCGCCCGGTACGCCTTGTGGACGCCCGGGGAATCGATAGCAATGACGGGGATGGTTTCCGGTTCCGGTTCGTGCTTCAAGCAGAGGTGGCTAGGAGCGAGCGGGAACGGATGCGTGACCGGACACGCTCTTCGGTTCGTCGCCTGCGACGCAAGGGGCGGTGGCCTGGCGGCGCTCCACCCTTCGGGTACCGGGTCGTCGACAACCCCGAAGGCGCCGGTAAGACGCTCGACGTGGAACCCGAGGAGGCGAAGGCCATTCAGGAAGCGGCAAACCGTGTACTGAGCGGGGACCCCCTCACCCTTGTGTGTCGCGTGTTGAACCACGAAGGCACGAAGCCGCGACGCGCTCGTGAATGGAGCCGGGTCACGCTGGCTAAGGTGCTCTGCGGAGACGCCGCGCTAGGACGCATCACGGTTAACGGTGACCTCCTGCGGACCGACGAAGGCGAGATCGCTACGCCGTACCCGGCGATCCTCACGCCCGAGCAGTCGCAAGCACTTCGCTTGGCACTGAAGCCGGACCCCACCCGCCCCAAGACAACTGGCCGGCATCCGGCTCGGCTGCTCTCGACGTTCCTGAGTTGCCCGGGGTGTCCCAGCTTCCTCACGGTGGCACGCAGGCAGGCGAATCCGGTCTACCGGTGCCAGACCCGGGCGCAAGGGGGAGTCTGCACGCAGCCGGTGAGCATCTCCGCGCCGCAGATCGAGGACTATGTGTCGGGGGTGTACCTGCGGGCGGCTGGTCCACTGCCCTACTTCCGGGAAGAGGTACGCGTGTCCAACGCGGGGGAGCTCGCTCTCGTGGAGTCGGACATCGCAGAGGCAGCCAGGGAGCTGGCGTCGACGGCTACCGCGGAAGGGTTCGCTCGACTCCAAGAGCTCCAGGCACGTCGTGACGAGCTTATGGCGGAGGTCCCGGAACAACTTGTGACGCTCGTCGACACTGGGCTGACGTGCGGAGAGGTCTTTCAGGCGGCCATCGTCGACGATCAACGGTCCATGCTTCAGGCGGCATTCGACGAGATCGTCATCCTTCCCGGCAAGCGCGGGTCCAAGAAGCTTGACCCGGGCCGAGTGCTCCTGAGGTGGATGCCAGACGATCCCGCCGATCAGGTGGATTAGCAGGCAGCAAAGCGGCCCCCGTCAGTAACGACGGGGGCCGCTTTGCTGTACGCGCTCACTCCGGTGGGACGCTCCACGGCCCCGCCGGCGGTCGCTCCGGCAACTTGGCGCCGGGACGCCGCATGTACCAGCGGACGAACTCGCGCAGCACCTTCCCGCGAGGGCTCCGGCCGTCGGGGTTCATGGCCTTCGTAGCCGCGAGGAAGGGTTCCCACTCGTCGTCAGGCATGCGGACGCGACGAGGGGTGTCGTACTCGGTGTCAGGCTGCTCAGTCATAGCGCCACCGTAGCCAACTCGTGGCCACAGGGCGACTGTGCACAGCTCCTCAGCCTGTAGCTACAAAACTTCTTCACACGGAGCTTGCTTTGTGGCTACAAACGGGTCTAGCTTTGTGGCTACAAGGAACGGCACGGCGAAGGGCCCGCAGGTCTTGGCGGAACGACGGGCCCTTTGACTCCGAAGGAGCTGCAACATGTTCGCACACACCCTTTCCCCTCGCATCGACGTCGCCACCCTCACCCCCGCGCAGCGTGACGGCGTGGCCTGCGCCGTGTGTGCTGGCGAGCGGGGCTACATGGTCCCGGTCGACATGCTTGACGGCATCCAGTTGTTCGCGCATGCCTCGTGCGTCTCCGACGCCGTCCGCCAGGACGCGGCGGGTGTGGTCCTCGTCGTAGGGGACGCCTCCACCCCGGACGCGCTCGACGACCTGACGATGGCCGCCAGCGACGTCGCGGACCGCATGGGGATGTTCGCCCGGGTGGCCGTGGGACGTCAGTACAACGTCGCGGACTACGAGTCCGTCGTCCTCGTCGACGGATGGATGAACACGGTCGACAGCGTCGTCCTGGGCTTTGAGGCCATGAACACCGACATGCAGTGCCTCACCCTGAACGACGTGATGGAGGAGCCCATCACCGACACCTGTGGGCACTGCGGCGAGAAAGGTGCGGGACCGCTCCTTGGGCCCGGCCTGACGTGGACCCCCAGCGTCTGCCAGGGATGCGCGGACGCGGCTTCCGGCCGCCCCGTGCGTCTCATGTCGCTCGCCGCGTAACTCTCCGTAACCCCTCACCTGTCAACCGACCGGCTTCCGCGCTCCGTGGAGGCCGGTCGTTGGCGTTTCCGGGGACGTCGAGCCGCGTCCTCGTCCGCCGACGAGGTCGGACCGGGTCGAACCGCGTGGAGTTTGGCACCGACCCCGCCACGCTGTCCGTGATCGCCTGCGAGCGCCTGACCTGGCCTTTTGGCGTCGAGTGGCGTCCTCGTCGTCCGCGCGCGGGGTCGAAAGTGTCGTTTCTTGCCCTTACTTCACCTTTCTCTCTAACGCGTTAAGGAGAAAGTGAGAAAGGTAGTTAGTTTGCCTTTTTGGACCCTGCTCTGACCCGGACGCCCATCCGACGCAGCGGGACGCGGAAGGGCGAGGCGCAAGAGGCGTGAGACGGCCCGTAAAGCGGTCTCAGAGGCCCGAACCGGCGGTCAAGCTATCCGGGGATGCGTGAACAGGGTTAAGGGCCCCAGGGGTGCACACGAGCCCGCCGCCGCCAACTGGCCTGCGCTCGACGTTTTGCAGGCCTCGTTACGGAGAGTGGCCTTTGGGATGCGGCGGACAGGATGACCGACCTCACACCAAACATTTCCAAGCTACCCCTACATAACTCATGTAGCGGGGCCCGCGTCACAAACTCGCGCCACCGCCCCATAACTACCCCATGAGCGGCGCACCGCGCGCCGCTCCGCGACGAAGCGAGGATCACTGTGCACGACGACTCCGGAGCTCCTTCACTCCGCAGGGCACGCCGTGGGCACGAGGCTGAAGAGCTGGCTCACCTGGCGCTGGAGATGGAGACGGACGGCGCCTATGTGTCTCCCGGACGCATGCCGTGGAGAGGTCTCAGCGGGCGAGACCCGCTCGACGACCTGCCCGACGAGGAGTTCGGCGCCCGGCACTTCGAGGAGTGGGAGGACGCGGGGCTCGACGAGGAGGACCGCCCGAAGCGGCACCGGCCGTCGGGTCGCAGAAACGACATCGTCCCTCCCGTCGTGGGTGAGGTGGTGGTTCGCGTAGATCCGTCGATCGCGGAGGCGTTCGCAGCACGTCAGGTACAGGCGCCCGAAGGAGCCTCCTGGGGCACGGACGGCGGGCACGTCACAGTGGAAGGGTCCTTCAAGGTCTGGCGGGGTGAATGCCTGCGGTGCTCTGAGGAGTTCGTGCAGCGTCGCCCGGCGAGTCAGCGCCGGCGATGGCGACGGCTGTGTGGGGACGAGTGCGCTACTGAGTGGCGCAGGGCGGCCGCTCGGGAGCGGATGCGGACGCTTAGGGACGCCGCCTGACGTTCGCGTTACATAGAGAAGGGGAGGGCGCCGCACAGTCGCCCTCCCTGTTGCGCTGCGTCGCCGGCCGCCTTTCCCGGCTGACGCTCCGTCCCTGCGGCGTTGAGCCGCCATTCGCGCCACGCTCTCTCCTCCGTGAGCGGTGGTGCGCTCCGTCGCAGGGGCGATGACTTCAGGCGTCATCCGTAGTCGGGTGGCGCCTGTCCTTTTGGCCCATAAAACGGCAGGAAGCCTATAAGCCAGGACAGGAGTTCATATGCAGTACCGCGACGTGGAGGGCCCGCCTCCCTGCACCGGGCCGTGCGGTCGCCGACTGCCCCGCACTGACGAGTTTTACGCGCACGACTCGATGAGTCCTCAGGGACTCCGTCGACGCTGCAAGGCTTGTCGCGCCGCAGAGGAGCGAGTGCGGTACGCAGAGAACGCCCCGACCATCCTGGAGCGCAAGAGAGAGCAGCGCGTAGAGCGCGCTTCCTACTTCGCCACTACAGACCACTGGACGCCTGCCTGAGGCGAACAGCCCCGCCAGCCCCTTGCCGACGATCGGCAGGGGGCTTTGTCGTACCCCGAATCAACCGAGAGGCCATCACATGCGAGACCACAACAACCCCGAGTATCGGGCGGCATGGAGCGCCGTCCCGGACGTCGTCCACGCAGAGACGCAGCTCCGCAAGCTGGAGGAGCGCCGCAGTGCGTTGGGCGACGTCCTGAGCCCCGATCTTGCCCGTCGCAAGGTGTTCGACGACGCAGTGACGGCGATGCGCGCCGGCGCGGAGTTCCCTGACGACATCGGGAAGCGCGCAGCCGACGCCTACAGAGGCGCGCTGGAGGCCGAGTCGGAGGTTCTGGGGCTCAATGAGGGCGTCTGGAGTCTTCGGGCTCACCTGGACTACCTGCGGAGCACTGACGGCGCGGAGACGGCCCTCGAAGCACTCGGCAAGCGCCTGGCGGAGCTCCTGGCAGAGGTGAAGAAGCCAGCCGCCGACCTGAACGGCGCCCGGTCCGCGGAAGAGGCTATCCAGCGCGGTGGTAAGGCTCCTGCGGCGTGGAAGACGCTCACGGACATGCTGGGAGCGCTGCGCAACATCCGTCAGGCCCAGTTCGACATCCTGAGGCCCCTGGGCGACGGCCACCGCCTCCAGGAGCTCCGCGAGAAGGGCTACTTCGAAGCGGCGGGCATCGCACCCGACGGCGTCCCCGACGACGTCATGCGCGCCATGACGTCGGGCTACTACGACGTCAACTATCTCGTGTACATCTCCACCCTCCCCAACGTGTGGGTGCCGACGAGCTTTGACGCGTTGGAGGCCGAGGACATCACCGACTGCGGCGTCCCCGACGACTCCGTCATCGACTACACCCCGCGCGAGCGGATCACCCCTGCGCATCCGGAGCCGGTACGCCACGGCCACGAGCGCAACCCCGACCTCACCCTGAAGTAGAGAGGCAGCACCCATGAACGACCCCACTCCCGAACAGCTCGCGGCCGGCGAAGCGCACGGGCTGACTCCGCCCATGTGCGCGTTCCTGCGCGGCGAGACTCCTGAGGAACTGAGCGCGGACGCTGTGGCGTTCCTCGAAGCCTTCGGTACCCCTGAGCCGCCCGCACCGGTCTACCGTTCCGGCGGTCCCCGTGGAGTCGACGTTGGCAGCGGAGGACGAGGCGTCAGCGCTGGCGCCGCGCTCTACCGAGATCGGCACGGGCTCGACGAGGACGGCAAGCGGCCAGAGAAGAAGAGGCATCTGCCGACGCCCACCCGCAACCCCTTCACGGAGAGCCGCACAACGTGGGAGAACCGGTGAACGCCAACAGCTAGCCGCCTAGCGTCGACGCCAGAACCGCAGGGCGTCTGCCCATGCACGTACGACGTGAGCTCCTGCCCGCAGGATGGGTGGACGCTCGGCAGGGGCCGATCCGCGGAGGATGACGAGTGTTAGGGCGATGGCCGTCAGACATACGACCGTCAGGCAGTAGGCGAGTGTGGCGAGAGGGGTGAGCGTGGCCCACATGGGCTGGCCTCCACGAGGCGTCAACCGTCGCGGGGACTTCCACACGAGGCGTGATCCCTTTGACGGACATCCAATGTCTGTCAGGCGGCGTCTCCGTGGTGGCTGACGCGTCCCAGTGGGATCACCCTGGGTGGTGTCTCGAATTACGCTCCGAGTGGCTCTGAGAGCAGCCTAGCAGAGGCAGTTGACGCCTGCCGCGAGCCGGCTTCGCAGCCAAGATCGACTAGCCCGGACCAGGGGGGGGTGACCCCCTGCCGGAAAACCTCAAGACCGTACAGGTGCTGGTCCTCTCTGTCTGTACGGGTCTGGGGGATGCCGCCATGGCGCCCGCAGGAGCCTCGTAAAGGCCGAATACGGGCCCGTCAGGGGGCCAGCGAGGCATGGACGTGATGGATCACGCTCGCTCGACGATCAAGGATCCTGCGTCGACGGTCTGAGGAGATTTGCTCGACCAGCACATAAGCCCAGGTCGCAGGCCTAAAAACGTGACACGACTGCCAACTCCCCGGAGGGCCCACAGCCACTGTGCTGCGGGCCCTCCGGCATTTCCGAGAGGTATCAGCATGACCGACCCAGACGACCCGACTGTCTGCCTGCGGCCGAACTGCGCGTTCGCACCGATGCCGACGATGACGACCACGGGTGACATCGTCATCGACCCGTACTGCTCCGCTCTCTGCCGGATGTGGGCGGAGTACGCCCTCGCGCTCGCACAGGCCCCGTGGTCGCCCCGGGTTGAGTGGGAGGCGAAGCAGATGTTCACCCTGGACGCCGTGCTGAACGGGCGCGCACAGCCAACGGAGATCGTCTGATGGCCGTCGACCACGACATCGTGGGCAGTGTCGGTGTCGACGTCGTACCCATCGCGCCAACCTTCCACCGTCACATGGAGCGGGTCGTCATCCCCGCTGCGGAACGGGTCGGCCAACAGGCTGGCCGCATCCTCGGTGACCGTATGGCCGACGCGATCGTCCGGCAGGTTGGTCCAGCACTTCCGCAAGCAGTTCAGGCAGGCGGCCAGGCTGCGCAGCGTCAGGCGAGCCGGCAGGGCTCAGATACAGGTGGTGCATTCGCGCGGAGCCTGCGGACGAAGCTGGAAGCGGCCTTCCGCGCTATGCCCCGTCTCGATGTCCGTGTCTCCGACACGGGCGTAGATGCCGAACTTGCACGCCTCCGGGCGCGCATGGAACAGCTCTCCAATAAGCGCATTGGTATCGACATCGACGTGTCGGCCGCAGAGGCGCAGGTCCGGGCGATCGACGCCGAACTCCAGCGGCTCGGAGCGTCGCACCCGAACATCGCAGTACGCGCCGACACCGCCACGGCACGCGCAGCCCTGGCGGAGCTACGAGCCGAGATCGCAGCCGTGGATGCCGCTGACATCGACCTTGACGTCGACGTCGACACGAGCGGCGCTCGCTCGTCTTTGATCGCCCTCGGCATCCAAATGGCTGTCCTCCTCGCCATCCCCCTCGGTCCCGTGATTGCTGCGGGTCTCGGATCCGTGGTCACTATGGCGACGGCTGCCGGCGCCGGTTTCGGTGCATTCGCCCTCGCGGCTATCCCTGCCGTCAAGGGTGTGGGGGAGGCGCTCAAGGCGCAGACAGCCGCGCAGGACGACGCCGCTAACGCGGCTCTCCGTGGCTCCGCTGCGACGGCCCGAGCCGCGCAGCAGGCAGCGTCGCAGGCGCTTCAACTGGCGGGCGCACAGGCCTCCCTGGCGACTGCTCATCGTAATGCGGAGCGCACGATCGTCCAGTCCAATCGGGCGATCGAAGATGCGGAACGAGCCCTCGCGCAGGTCGGCATTCGGGCCGCAGACCAGCGACGCCAGGCGGCTGAATCCGTCGAACGCGCTGAGCGATCCCTCACTGACGCCAAGCGCGACGCGCTGAAAGCGGAGGAGGATCTCGCCAAGGCTCACCGTGAGGTGTCGGAGGAACTGGCCAAGCAGCGCGAGGAGCTGGAGAAGCAGCGCCGCGAGCTGTCCGTCCGCCTGGAGGATGCCTCTCTCGATGAGCGGGATTCGGTCCTGCGCGTCAAGGAAGCTCAGGAGGAACTGGCCCGGGTAATGCGGGACCCGAAGGCTTCGGCCCTCCAGCGTGAGCGTGCGCAGCTCGCGGCCGACGAGGCGGAGCACACTCTCAAGCGGCAGCGCGAGGAGATCAAGGAACTCCGCGCCGAGAGCTTGAAGCAGTCAAGGGCGTCTGTCAAAGGTTCCGACGAGGTCGTCCGTGCACAGGAGCGCGTCACTACCGCTACGGAGCGGGTCGCCGAAGCCAACCGGAAGGTTGCGGACGAGGCGAAGGACGTAGCCGACGCGCAGCAAGCAGCGGCGCGCGTGCAGCTCCAGATACAGGCTGACCTGGCCGACGCACAGCGCAAGGTAGCGGACTCCGTGGAGAACGCCGCCAACGCTCAGGTAGCTGCGTCGGAGGCCATCGCATCCGCGGAACGCGGCGTAGCGTCCGCCCGCATGTCGGGTGCCTCCGCGACGGCGACGGCGATCACCAAGCAGCAGGAATACGAACGAGCCCTCGCGAAGCTGACGCCGGCACAGCGGGATCTGTACGACTCCATCGCAGGCCCGAAGGGCATCAAGACGGCCTTCAAGGAGTGGTCGACGGCGCTTCAGCCGCACGTCCTACCCATCTTCACACGGGGCGTCGACGGAGCGAAGAACTCCCTGCCAGGCCTGACGCCGCTGGTTCTTGGTGCGTCGAGTGCGATTCAGACGCTCATGGACAAGGCGTCTGCGCAGTTGAAGGCGCCGTTCTGGCAGGAGTTCAAGAAGGATCTTGCCGACAACGTGGAGCCTGCGATCGTCGGCTTCGGTGTGGCGTTCGGGAACGTGATCAAGGGCATTGCCGGAGTCATCGACGCATTCCTTCCGAGAATGGATGGGATTGCGGCACGTTCTGACTCGATCACGGAGAGATTTGCCAAGTGGGGCACGAGCTTGAAGGGCAGCCCGGCGTTTGAGAAGTTCCTAGACTACGTCAAGGAAAATGCACCAAGCGTTGGGGCGCTCGTCGGGAGTGTTCTGACGGCACTTATCTCGGTGTCGCAAACAATGGCACCCGTTTCAGCCGCGTTGATCGCCGTTGTTAAGCCCCTGTTCGACGCCGTTTCGTGGTTGGCAACGAACATGCCGGGATTCGTCCAGACGTTGTGGGGGCTGTGGGCGGCCAGTAAGGCAATCAGCGTCGGAATGGCTGCATTCGGCCTAGCCATGGGCATCTACAACACAGCCGTGGCGCTCGCAGCGATGGAAACATGGAGCTGGTCAGCGGCCCTCGCGGCGACGGGGATCGTCCCGCTAATCATGGCAATCGCTGTGGCCGTGGCCGCGCTTGTTGCAGGCGTGATCTACGCGTACAAGAACTGGACGTGGTTCAGGGAAACCGTTGACTTCGTCGTTGAGGCCGTAAGCGTCGCCGTTTCATGGCTGTGGACGACCGTCCTGAAGCCTGTCTTCGACGGCATTTGGTGGGTGATGAAGCGAGTCGGCGACATCGCCGTCTGGCTGTGGGACGTCGTACTCCAGCCCGTCTTCAGGTTCATCTGGGAAGCGGCGAAGCTCCTCTTCACGATCGTAGTCGTAGCCGTCCTGACCCCGATCTACCTGGCCTTCAAGGCCGTGGGCGTCATCGCGGGGTGGCTGTGGAAGACCGTTCTTCAGCCTGTCTTCCGCTGGATCGGAGAAGCAGCGATCTGGCTGTGGGAGCATGGGATCAAGCCCGCCTTCAGGCAGTTCACGCAGGTTCTCAAGGATGTCGCCACCGTCGCAACGTGGGCGTGGGAGAAGATCCTCCGTCCGGTGTTCACATGGATTGCAGATAAGGCGGAGTGGCTTTACGACGTCGGCATCAAGCCCGCTTTCGACAAGGTTAAGTCGGCTATGAAGTCCGTGGCGGACTCCTTCGGATTCGGCAAGGATTCCATCAAGAAGGCATGGGATCAGGTCGCGGAAATCGCGAAGAAGCCCGTTCGCTTCATCATCGACAAGGTATACAACAACGGCATCGTGCCGGTATGGAACCGAGTCGCTGATATCACAGGCGTCGACCCCCTGAAGGCAATGGACCTCAAGGGCTTCGCACGAGGCGGCATCCTCCCCGGGCAGTCGACGTGGAGGCAGGGAGACGACCAGCTCGTCCCCATGCGACGCGGCGAAGGCGTGTACGTCTCCGAAGCGATGCGTGACCCCTACGAGCGGGCCCGACTCCACGCGGTCAACCAGGCTGCGATGAACGGTCACTCCCTCTCCGCATTCCAGGGCGGCTACGCCGAAGGCGGCATCGTCGGATGGCTGAAGGACCGTGCTGGCGACGTCGGTGAATTCTTCAGTAACCCGCTCGAAGTCTTCGGCGACGCCAAGCGGATCATCACGGATCAAATGGCGTCGATCCTGACGAACCCGTGGGCCCGTGAGGTCGCGAAGCTGCCCGTCAAGATGCTCGACGGCCTGAAGACCAAGGCGCTCGACTTCCTCGGCTTCGGCGGGGGACCGGGCGGAGGCGGCTCGACGTGGCTGAGGCCCGTTGACGCACCGTTCGGCACCCCGTTCGGTCAGCGCGGCTCGATGTGGTCGTCGGGCCGACACACCGGTCTCGACTTCCCCGCCGCAATCGGTACCGCTATCCGGTCCGTAGCCGGCGGTCGTGTCGCCATGGCACAGGGTGGTGGCCCTTACGGCAACCACGTCATGGTCAACCACGGTGGAGGCATGTCCTCCCTGTACGCCCACATGTCCGAGATGCTGACGGGGGTCGGCGATGAGGTCAGGGCGGGCCAGACGATCGGCCGTGTCGGTGCGACCGGCAACGTCACTGGCCCTCACCTCCACCTGGAGGCGCGCCGGAACGGTGTCAGCGTCGACCCCATGCCGTTCCTGACGGGCGGTGGCGGAGGCGGTTCCGGCGTCGAGCGCTGGCGGAGCGTCGTGCTCCAGGCGCTCCGGATGACCGGCAACCCCGCCGCTCACGCGGACGTGACGCTCCGACGTCTTCGGCAGGAGTCCGGCGGTAACCCCAACGCGGTGAATGACTGGGACATCAACGCGAAGAACGGCACACCGTCGGTAGGCCTCATGCAACTGATCAGGCCCACCTTCGAAGCCTTCGCCGGCCAGATGCGCAACGTCGGACCGAAGCTCCACGGCGTCTCGACGAACCCTCTGGCGAACATCTACTCGTCGATGCGCTACGCCACGGACCGTTACGGCTCGCTCCCGGCGGCCTACGGGCGTCCGGGTGGCTACGCCGCCGGTGGGTTCCCTGGCGTCGGCGAGCTGGCATGGGTCGGCGAGCGTGGGCCCGAGTTGGTCCGCTTCCTCCACCCGACGCAGGTCTACAGCCACAACGACTCGACGGCCATGGTCCGCCAGGCTGCGTCGCTCCAGGGCGGGGGAGGACGGCCGACTCAGCTCCAGGCCGACGTTCACGTCTACGTCGGTGACCGCGAAATCACGGACATCGTCGACACCCGGATTGAACTCCGGGATGAGGCGACGGCGTCCGCACTCAACTACGGGCGCACTGGCTAGCGCACAACACCACACGCCCCGCGGATCCGACATGGAGCCGCGGGGCCCCTACTTCGAGAGGCAACACGATGAACACCCTGATCTCCGTCAAGGAGCGACCAGCCACCTGCCTGCACTGCGGGTCCGATGTGCCGCAGACGACGGGAGCGGGCCGCCTGAAGCGGTATTGCACCCCGGAGCACGGGAGGCTCTGGCGGCGTCACATGCGGGCGCTGGGCTTTCCCATCTAGGCACCCTTGACGGTCTCGTCCGTAGGCAGGATGGTCGTAGAACATTGCGCAATCCACGTGACGACGGAGGACACCATGGCTCTACGCTCGTTCGGCAAGGACCCCAACACCAACGGCGACCACTGCCCCACGGTGTGGCTCGACGAGGACAAGGGAGAGTTCGTGTTCCAGGGATGGAAGGCGGACGAGGTACTCCAGGCACAATGCCTTGCGACGGGATCGATTCCCGACACTGAGGCAGTCGTCCGGCTGCCCGTCCGCATGGTGCAGCAGATCAGGGAGGCGTGCGATGTCGCCGAAGGTGCCGCCGTTCGCTGAGCTACTCGCCGGCTGTAGCCGCTCGGCGGTTCACCTGGAGACGCGCGACGTCTACGGGGTCGTGGAAGAGGACGCCGAGTTTGCAGCGTGGCGTGACGGGTGGAGGTACGACCACCGCGACCGATCGTCGTGGTGGAACGGGTTCCATCAGTCGGTTGCCGACGCTGTAAGCCGTGGTGTCCTCGTGCGTCGCGCTCGCGTCGTTTCGGAACCGCTGAGTGAGTACGTGCAGTTCGAGCACGCCTGCACGCCGCAGAACCTCGCGGCCAGCGAAGAGGTGCGGTGGCTGCCTCGTCGCCTGGCGTCGGACTTGCTCCTCCCGGGCAACGACCTGTGGATCTTCGATGACCGACTCATCCGCTTCAGCCTCTTCGGAGGCGACGGACGGTTCGTCGCTGATGTCATGGAGGACGGGGCCGACGTCGTGAAGCGCCACGCTGAGGCGTTCGAAGCCATCTGGGAACGCGCCATCCCACACCAGGAATACCGGATCTGAGCGACTCACACTGATGAACAGCCCCTACCCGTCAACGGCTCTCGACGCCGCGCGCCGTGCCATAGCGGATCAACTCCGCGAGATTCGCCGCGACGCCGGTTTGACGGGTAGGGACGTCGCTGCACGCGCGGGCTGGCAACCGTCGAAGGTGTCCCGGCTTCAGAGCGCCACGACGCCCCCGTCCGACGACGACATCCGTGAGTGGTGCGCCGCGTGCGGCGCAGAGGACAGGATCCCGGATCTCCTGGCAGCCAACCGGACAGCCGACTCCATGTATATGGAGTGGCGCCGGGTGCAGCGCTCGGGCCTGCGACGGCTCCAGGAGTCCCGCATCCCGCTGTACGAGCGAACGCGTCAGTTTCGCGTCTACAGCTCTACCGTTATCCCCGGGTTCCTCCAGACCCACGGATACGCGGCGGCCCTCCTGGGGAGCATCGCGCGGTTCCACGGCACGCCTGACGACGTCAACGACGCAGCGACCGCCCGAGTCGAGCGGTCAAAGATCATTAAGCAAGCCGGCCGAACGTACTCCTTCGTGGTGGAGGAGGCGGCCCTACGTCGAAGCGTCGGTAGCGCCGACGTCATGACCGAACAACTTCTCCATCTCTTGGACGCAGCACGGTATCCCGCCGTCTCGCTCGGTGTCATCCCGGCCTCCGCGGGCGCTATGTGGCCGGTAGAGACCTTCAGCGTGTATGACGACGAGACGGTTTTCGTGGAGTTGCTGACAGCGTCGCTGACGATCACGGCGCCGACCGAAGTCGCTCAGTACGTCACTGCACACGCCGAGATGACGCGTGCTGCGGTGTTCGGGCCCGACGCCTACCGGATCATCGCGGGATCGATTCCCGCCCCCTCCTAGGTTGCGTAGAACTCTGTAGAACTTCGTGGAACCCGCCTCCCCGTGCCTCTTACCGTCAGAGACGAAGAGGGGACGGTGTGCAATGTCCGAAGAGCAGTGGCGGCCGGCCAGGAGCCGGTACGCGGTCGATGCAGACGGGCGGATCGGCCGTGTGGTCGACCGGTACGAGGGAAGTGTCTATCTCCGTCCGCCCGGTGGTGGGCGAGAGTGGTCGGTCCCACCGGAGGAGCTGCGCCCGCCGACACAGGCGGAGATGCGGGCAATCCAGGTCTACACCACGCCCGTAACGTCGGTGAAGCCGTGAGCGCCGTCGGGACGGTTATGCGGTTCGTGACGCACCGCATCACCAGGCACCCCGACTCCGAAGTCACCGCCACGGCCCGGTGCCTGAATCCCGACTGCACGTGGGAAGTCGCGCCAACGGCCGACGTCAAACAGGCCGACGTCGAGTGCATGGCGCACACGGGCGCCACCGGGCACGGCATCTTCGCCCGGAAGTTCGAGGACGTAGCCGTGGTGGTGCGCACCGAATGAGGCACGCCGTGGTGGTGACTGTCAGCGCGGTGGTCTGGATCTGCACCGTTGCGCTGATAGTCGCTCAGCTCTAGATTTCCGCTCCTCCGGCCGGCCTTTACTGCGGGGACGATCCCATGCCGGGGGAGCGGAGCCAGGCCCGCGCGGTGCGTCTCGCGAGCGCCCGTGCCGGGAGCGGGCGGGGTGTGGTTGCGGATGTGAGGTCGGCGCCGCTCCCCGTCCGTGCAACGTCGAGCGGCGTCCTCGTCCCGCGCAGGGTCAGAATCGCAGGCGGACGGGTCAATTTTGACCCTGAGTCCATCGCCACGTTTCCCCAGCTCAGAGGCGGTTTTCCCTCATATTTCTCTTTTCTAGGGTCAAACTGAAGAGAAATATAAGAAACCCTATAGACCTCCTTAGGGCTTCCTGAAAAGTCCATCTGGTTTGACGGTTTGGCGCCAGTCCGACCCCGGTAGGGGAGGAGGCGGCCGACGTCGAACCAGCCCCACCCCTGACCGCCCCGGTCGTCCTCTCCCCCCGTGGAGGATGGCCGGGGCTTCCTCGTGTCCGGACGGTCTGTGACATGCTTATGGGGACAACTCGGGGGCCCCCGAGTTCCGGGGCATCACCTTCCACGAGGTGCGGGCCCGCTCGATCCTCAACCGGGTGCCGGGCGCCTCCCGGATGCCGTTCGAATGGACGGTCAACCCCTACCGGGGCTGCACGCACGCGTGTGTGTACTGCTTCGCCCGCAAGACCCACAGCCATCTGGACCTCGACACCGGACTCGGCTTCGACTCCCAGATCGTCGTCAAGATCAACGCCCCGGAGCTGCTGACCCGCCAGCTCGCCTCCGCCCGCTGGCAGGGTGCGCACGTCGCCATGGGCACCAACGTGGACTGCTACCAGCGGGCGGAAGGCCGCTACCGCCTGATGCCGGGCATCCTGACGGCCCTGCGGGACCGCGCGAACCCGTTCTCGATCCTCACCAAGGGCACGCTGATCCTGCGCGACCTGGACCTCCTGACCCAGGCGGCCCGGGTCACCGAGGTCGGCATCTCCGTCTCCGTCGGTTTCATCGACCAGGAGCTGTGGCGCACGGTCGAGCCGGGCACCCCCTCGCCGCAGCGCCGCCTCGACGTGGTCCGCACCCTGGGCGAGCACGGCATCGACTGCGGGGTCCTGATGGCTCCCGTGGTCCCCTTCCTCGGCGACCGGCCCGAGCAGCTGCGCGACACGGTCCGGGCGATAGCGGAGGCGGGGGCGAGCTCGGTCACCCCGCTCGTGCTGCATCTGCGACCGGGGGCCCGCGAGTGGTTCATGCAGTGGCTGCGGCGCCACCACCCCGGCCTGGTGGGCCGGTACGAGCGGATGTACGCGGACGGGGCCTACGCGCCGACCTGGTACCAGCGCCGGATTACCCGTCAGGTGCACGAACTCGCGGCCGAGTTCGGGATCGGACCCGCGCACCGGGGGGCGGCACGCCGGATACCCGTACCGGAGGACGCGGACACGGCGGCCGCCCCGGAACAGCTCACCCTCCTCTGACCCCCAGTCACCCTCCCGCCACCTCCTCCGATCATCCGACCGTTCACCTGACACGCCGTCGGATCTCCCTCCGTTCGGGTCAACTCTCGGCGAAACAGGTCCCAACGCGGCCCGTTCGGGACACAAACGCCCTATGACCCCACGCGCAGGAATGCTGATCGCCGCGGGAGCGCTGGTCGCCGGGACGGTCACCGTCCTGCCCGCCGCCGCCGCGGGCGCCGGTGAACCGGCCCCCCGCCCGCTCCCCCCGCTCGCCTGGACCGGCTGCGCCACGCAGGCGTACCCGAAGCTCCAGTGCGCCACCCTGAAGGTGCCCCTCAACCACGACGACCCGGCCGGCCGGACCATCACCCTCGCCCTCACCCGGGTCCCGCACACCGCGAAGACCTTCCAGGGGCCGCTGCTCGTGAACCCCGGCGGGCCCGGCGGCAGCGGCCGGACCATGGCCGGGTACGTGGCGGCGGCGCTGCCCCCGAAGGTGGCCGCCGAGTACGACGTCATCGGCTTCGACCCGCGCGGGGTCGGAAAGAGCGAGCCCGCGCTGAACTGCAGGCCCGGCCACTTCGCCCCGGTGCGCCCGGACTCGGTGCCGCGCGGCGCCGACAGCGAGCGGGCCGCGGTCGAGCGGGCGCAGGACTTCGCCGACGCCTGCGGCGAGAAGTACGCGGACGTGCTGCCGTACATCGACACCGTCAGCACCGCACGGGACCTGGACGTCATCCGGCGCGCGCTCGACGCCCCGAAGATCAACTACCTCGGCTACTCGTACGGGACGTACCTCGGCGCCGTGTACGCGCGGCTCCACCCGGACCGGGTGCGGCGCATGGCGCTCGACTCCGTCGTCAACCCGCACGGCGTCTGGTACGAGGACAACATCGCGCAGGACTACGCCTTCGACACCCGTCACAAGGACTTCATGGCCTGGGTGGCCCGGCAGGACGCCGTGTACAAGCTGGGTACCGACCCGGCGGCGGTCGAGGCGGCCTGGTACCGGATGCGCGACGCGCTGCGCGAGGCTCCGGCCGGCGGCAAGGTCGGCCCCGGCGAGCTGGAGGACACCTTCCTGCCCGGCGGGTACTACAACGGCTACTGGCCGCGCCTCGCGACCGCCTTCTCCGCCTACGTCAACGACGCGGACGCGGCGCCGCTGACGGAGGCGTACGAGCGGTACGGGGAGGCCGACGCCGCCGCCGACAACGGCTACTCGGTCTATACGAGCGTGCAGTGCCGGGACGCGGCCTGGCCCCGCGACTGGAGCGTCTGGCGCAAGGACAACTGGGACGTGCACGCCAAGGCACCCTTCTCCACCTGGAACAACGCCTGGTACAACGCCCCGTGCGCGTTCTGGCCGGTGGAGTCCCTCAGCCCGCCGGACGTGACCAACGACCAGGTGCCGCCGGTCCTGATCCTCCAGGCGACGGACGACGCAGCCACGCCGTACGAGGGCGGGGTCGCCCTGCACCGGCTGATCCGCGGCTCCAGCCTGGTCGTCGAGGAGGGCGGCGGGAACCACGGGGTGACGCTCGGCGGCAACGACTGCATGGACGAGCACCTGGCCGCCTACCTCGCCACGGGCAAGGTCCCGCGCGCCGAGGGAGACGCCGAGGTGGACGCGGTCTGCGCGACGCTCCCGGAGCCGGAACCGGCCCTGGTCGCCCCGGCCGGGACGAAGACCGGGACGAAGAAGGAGACCGGGCCCGCGGCGAAGACCGGCACGGAGATCGGGGCGGAGGCCGGGACGAAGACCGGGCAGAGGTCGGGCAGCCGGGCCGGTGCCCCGCGCGCCGAGTCGACCGGCGCCACCCTGCACGGGCTCCTCGGACACGTCCGCTGACGTAGTCCGTGCACCCGCTGACCGTGCCCGCGCCCCTGAGGGGGTGGCGGGCACTGTCAGTGGCGTGCGCGAGGATGTCCGACATGACGAGCCACCTCACCCACGTCCCCGCACCCGCCGGGGTCGCCGCCAGCCCGCAGTACAGCCATGTCGTCTGGGGGACGGGCCGTTTCGTCGCGATATCCGGCCAGTGCGCCCTGGACGCCTCGGGCGCGGTGGTCGGGGAGGGGGACGCGGTGGCGCAGGCCCGCCAGGTCTTCGCGAACCTGGACCGTTGCCTCGCCGCGGCGGGCGCCGGGTTCGAGGACGTCGTGAAGCTCACGTACTTCGTCACGGACGTCGCCCACCTGCCCGCGGTGCGGGAGGCGCGGACGTGTACTTCGCGGGGGCGCCGCTGCCGGCGAGCTCGGCGGTGCAGGTGTCGGCGCTGGTCCGGCCGGAACTGCTCCTGGAGATCGAGGCGTTCGCCCTGGTGCCGGAGAAGCGGCCGGAGCGGACGCGGGAGCGGGCACCTGAGCTCGACGCGCTCGGCGACGCCGGGGCGGGACTCCGGCTGCTCCGCTGACGCGCGCCTACCCGCCCGCCTGCCTCCTTGTCCGTCTGCCCGTCGGCTACTCGGCCGCCGGGGCGAGCCGGGTCAGGGACCGCTCGGCCGCCGCGCCGAGGCGGGGGTGCGGGAGCGCGGCCTCCAGGGCGGGGCGGGCCCGGGGGTCACCGAGGGCTCCGAGGGCCTCGACACAGGCGAGGCCGACCCGCCAGTGGGGGTCGTCGGCGGGAAGGCGCCGTTCGAGGACGGTGATCAGGGCCGGGACGGACTCGGGGGCCCGGAGTTCGGCGAGCAGCCGGACCGGCAGCAGCGCGTAGGCGACCCGGAGTTCGTTGGTGGCGAGGGCGGCGGCGGCGCGGGCGGTGCGCGGGTCGCCGAGCCGGACCAGGGCGTGGGCCGCGGTGACGCAGCGCTCGGGGTCGCGGTGGTTGAGGAGGAGCACCAGCGCCTCGAAGGCGCGGGGGTCCCCGGCGACGCCGAGGACGTAGGCGGCGATCTCGTGGGCCCAGAGCGGCTGCGCGGGTGCGGTGAGGACGCCGTGCAGTTCCTCGGGGTCGGCCGTTCGCAGAAGGTGTTCGAATGCCGTCGGGATCTCTCCGGAGTCATTCTCGATCTCTTCCCGCAATCGATCGATCATCGAGCAGAATTCCGGATCGTCCGCGTATTCCATGAATCCGAGCCTATCCGCGATCCAGATCACATTTTCCCCGACTTCGCGGGACTGGCGCGCTCGTTACCCGCCGGTTAGTCTCAGGTGAGCGGGACACCACCCGCGCTTCTCACTTCGGCCTGGTGACGCAGCCGTTGTGAGCGTTTCGTCGGTTCGGCAGTTTCGACGTGGCTCCGGGACAGAGTCCGTCGGCCCCCTTTCACCGGGCACCGCCCTTTTCTTCGGGCCTTCTCCCGCACGACTTCTCCTCGTGCAATTCAGCGGCACCTTCCGCGCGTATCGCCCTCGTACGTACTGCCCTCAGTCGTCACTCTTCCTCTCAGGAGTCCCCTGATGGACACCCCTCTCTCCACCATCGCCGTCGTCGGTCTCGGCACCATGGGCACCGGTATCGCCGATGTCCTGGCGCGCGCCGGCCGCGAGGTCATCGGCATCGACATCAGCGACACCGCCGCCGCCCAGGCCGTCGCCGCCCTGGAGGCCTCCACCGCCCGTGCGGTGGCCCGCGAGCGGATCACCGAGGAGGAGCGGCAGGACGTCCTGGCCCGCTTCCGTACCTTCTCCGACCTCCACGCGGCCGCCGACGCGGACCTGGTGATCGAGGTCGTGCCCGAGTCGTACGAGGCGAAGCAGGAGGTCTTCCGGGCCCTGGACGGCATCGTGCGGCCCGACGCCGTCCTGGCCACCGGCACCAACGCGCTCTCCGTCACCCGGCTCGCCGCCGACTCGGCGCACCCCGAGCGGGTCCTCGGCCTGCACTTCTTCACCCCGGTCCAGGCCATGAAGCTGGTCGAGGTGGTCTCCTCCGTGCTGACCGACCCGCGGGCCGTCGACGCCGTCACCCGACTGGCCCATGACCTCGGCAAGGAACCGGTTGCGGTCGGCGACCGGGCCGGTTTCATCGCGGACGGGCTGCTCTTCGGCTACCTGAACCAGGCCGCGGCGATGTACGAGGCCAAGTACGCCTCCCGCGAGGACATCGACGCGGCCATGCGGCTCGGCTGCGGTCTGCCGATGGGCCCGCTGGCGCTGCTCGACCTGATCGGCGTCGACACCGCCCGTACGGTCCTCGAGGCCATGTACGCGGACTCGCACGACCGGCTGCACGCCCCCGCCCCGATCCTCAAGCAGCTCAGCGAGGCCGGCCTGACGGGTCGCAAGTCGGGCCGCGGTTTCTACACGTACGAGGCTCCGGGCTCCGGGGAGGTGGTGCGGGACGCGCTGACCCCGCTCGGCTCCGCGGAGGCCGCCGCCGGACGTGAGGTCCGCTCGGTGGGCGTCGCCGGCTCGGGCACCATGGCCTCCGGCATCGCCGAGGTCTTCGCCAAGGCCGGGTACGGGGTCGTGCTCGCCGCCCGTTCCCAGGAGAAGGCCGACACGGCCAAGGCCCGGATCGCCAAGTCGCTGGCCCGCTCCGTCGACAAGGGCAGGATGACGGCCGAGGCCCGTGACACGACGCTGGCCCTGATCACTGCGGCGGGCACCCTGGACGCCTTCGCCGAGGTCGACCTGGCCGTCGAGGCGGTCGCCGAGGACCTGGCGATCAAGCAGGAGCTGTTCGCGCGGCTCGACAAGATCTGCAAGCCGGGCGCCGTGCTGGCCACCACGACCTCCTCGCTGCCGGTCGTGGCCTGCGCCCGCGCGACCTCGCGCCCGCAGGACGTCATCGGGATGCACTTCTTCAACCCGGCGCCCGCGATGAAGCTGGTCGAGATCGTCCGTACGGTCCTGACCGGCGACGACGTCCACGCGACGGTGCGCGAGGTCACGACGAGGATCCGCAAGCACCCGGTGGACTGCGGCGACCGGGCCGGTTTCATCGTGAACGCGCTGCTCTTCCCGTACCTGAACAACGCGATCAAGATGGTCCAGGACCACTACGCGACCCTGGACGACATCGACGCGGCGATGAAGCTGGGCGGCGGCTACCCGATGGGGCCGTTCGAGCTCCTCGACGTGGTCGGCCTGGACGTCTCGCTGGCGATCGAGCAGGTGCTGCACCGCGAGTTCCGCGACCCGGGTCTCGCCCCGGCTCCGCTCCTGGAGCACCTGGTGGCGGCGGGCTGCCTGGGCCGCAAGACGGGGCGCGGCTTCCGCGAATATGCCCGACGCTGATCCCGGAACGGCCGGATGGGGCGGTCTGCTGAGCCCACCGGGCACCGTCGGTGCCCCGGGTGGCTCCCCGCCCCCACCTGGGCACACTCTCCCTCCGATGCAGTACGTTCGGACCATGCCCAAGGCCGCGAAGACACCCCGTGCCACCTCCCTGTCCGACGCTCCGGAGAGCGCGGCCGGCACGCGTGCCGCCGCGCAGCGGCTCAAGATGCGCCGGGAACTGGCCGCCGCCGCGATGGAGCTGTTCGCGACCAAGGGGTACGAGGCCACGACGGTCGACGAGATCGCGGCCACGGCCGGGGTCGCGCGGCGGACCTTCTTCCGCCACTTCCGCTCCAAGGAAGAGGCGATCTTCCCCGACCACGACGACACGCTGGTGCGGGCGGAGGCGGTGCTGAACGCGGCGCCGCCGCACGAGCACCCGCTCGACACGGTGTGCCGGGGCATCAAGGAAGTCATGAAGATGTACGCGGGGTCCCCCGCGGTCTCCGTGGAGCGGTACCGCCTCACCCGTGAGGTGCCGACACTGCGGGAGCGGGAGATCGCCTCGGTGGCCCGCTACGAGCGCCTGTTCACCCGTTATCTCCTCGGGCACTTCGACGAGCGTGACCACCACGACGGCAACGACGACCCGCTGCTCGCGGAGGTGGCCGCGTCGGCGGTCGTCACCGCCCACAACCACGTCCTGCGCCGCTGGCTGCGGGCGGGCGGCCAGGGCGACGTGGAGTCCCAGCTGGACCACGCCTTCGCCATCGTCCGGGAGACCTTCGGCTCGGGCATAGGCGCGCGGCCCACCACCTCCGCGCAGCCGGCTCCCCCGGCCCCCGTCGCCATGGCCTCCACGGAGGGCGACGTGGTGGTCGCCGTGGCCCGTACGGACGCACCCCTGGACGAGGTCATGCGCACGATCCAGCAGGCTCTGCGCACCCGCTGACCTCCCGCCCCACCTCCACGCCGAAGGCCGCCCCCACCCGGGGCGGCCTTCGTCCGTTTTCATCCCCCGTTCGATCGATCATCGCTCACATGTGACCGGCGGATTGCATATGAGTGAAATTGTTGGCACGCAGTGCCTTGTCACGTGACACGGCGTGCCATACGTTGATGGTGTCCGGGCGGCCGGCGCGCCGAGGTCTCCTCGTGCGCCGGCTGTCCCCACAAGCGATCGTGATTGTGCGCCCGGACGCCTGCGTCACAGGCACCCCTCGCGCCCACAGGCGCCGCCACCGCTCCACCCGCCGAACCGACGGCACACCTCCACAGCAGCAACCAAGACGTAACCCTCAGCGCGTCCCCCTCGGACGCCGCACCGCCGGAGGCACCCCCGTGAAGGACATCCTGGACGCGATCCAGTCCCCGGACTCCACGTCCGCCGACTTCGCGAACATCTCGCTCCCCGAGTCGTACCGGGCGGTCACCGTCCACAAGGACGAGACGGAGATGTTCGCCGGGCTCGCCAGCCGCGACAAGGACCCGCGCAAGTCGCTGCACCTCGACGACGTGCCGCTGCCGGAGCTCGGCCCGGGTGAGGCCCTCGTCGCCGTCATGGCCAGCTCGGTGAACTACAACTCGGTCTGGACCTCGATCTTCGAGCCGGTGTCGACCTTCGGCTTCCTGGAGCGCTACGGCCGGCTCAGCGACCTCAGCAAGCGCCACGATCTGCCGTACCACATCATCGGCTCCGACCTCGCGGGCGTCGTGCTGCGCACCGGCCCCGGCGTGAACTCGTGGAAGCCCGGCGACGAGGTCGTCGCCCACTGCCTCTCGGTCGAGCTGGAGTCCTCGGACGGCCACAACGACACGATGCTCGACCCCGAGCAGCGCATCTGGGGCTTCGAGACCAACTTCGGCGGCCTGGCGGAGATCGCCCTGGTCAAGTCGAACCAGCTGATGCCGAAGCCCGACCACCTGAGCTGGGAGGAGGCGGCCTCCCCCGGCCTCGTCAACTCCACCGCGTACCGCCAGCTGGTCTCCCGCAACGGCGCCGGCATGAAGCAGGGCGACAACGTCCTGATCTGGGGCGCGAGCGGCGGTCTCGGCTCGTACGCCACCCAGTTCGCCCTGGCCGGCGGCGCCAACCCGATCTGTGTCGTCTCCTCCCCCGAGAAGGCCGACATCTGCCGCTCGATGGGCGCCGAGGCGGTCATCGACCGCAACGCCGAGGGCTACAAGTTCTGGAAGGACGAGCACACCCAGGACCCGAAGGAGTGGAAGCGCTTCGGCAAGCGCATCCGCGAGCTCACCGGCGGCGAGGACATCGACATCGTCTTCGAGCACCCCGGCCGCGAGACCTTCGGCGCGAGTGTGTACGTCACCCGCAAGGGCGGCACCATCACCACCTGCGCCTCGACCTCGGGCTACATGCACGAGTACGACAACCGCTACCTGTGGATGTCGCTCAAGCGCATCATCGGCTCGCACTTCGCCAACTACCGCGAGGCCTGGGAGGCCAACCGGCTGATCGCGAAGGGCAAGATCCACCCGACCCTGTCGAAGGTCTACTCCCTGGAGGACACCGGCCAGGCCGCCTACGACGTCCACCGCAACCTGCACCAGGGCAAGGTCGGCGTCCTCGCGCTCGCCCCGCAGGAGGGCCTCGGCGTGCGGAACCCGGAGATGCGCGAGAAGCACATCGACGCCATCAACCGCTTCCGCAACATCTGAGCCCGGGAGCATAGATGACTGAGCGCCAGAAGGACCGGCCGTGGCTCATGCGGACGTACGCCGGTCACTCGACCGCCGAGGCGTCCAACGAGCTGTACCGGCGCAACCTCGCCAAGGGTCAGACCGGCCTCTCGGTCGCGTTCGACCTGCCGACGCAGACCGGGTACGACCCCGACCACATCCTCGCCCGCGGCGAGGTCGGCCGGGTCGGAGTCCCCGTCTCGCACCTCGGTGACATGCGCCGGCTGTTCCAGGACATCCCCCTGGACCAGATGAACACCTCGATGACCATCAACGCCACGGCGATGTGGCTCCTGGCGCTCTACCAGGTGGTCGCGGAGGAGCAGGGCGCGGACGTCACCCGGCTCCAGGGCACCACCCAGAACGACATCGTGAAGGAGTACCTGTCGCGCGGGACGCACGTCTTCCCGCCCGGCCCCTCCCTCCGCCTCACGACGGACATGATCACCTACACGGTGAACAACATCCCGAAGTGGAACCCGATCAACATCTGCAGCTACCACCTGCAGGAGGCGGGAGCCACTCCGGTCCAGGAGATCTCGTACGCGATGTCCACCGCGATCGCGGTGCTCGACGCGGTACGGGACTCCGGGCAGGTCCCGGCGGACCGCTTCGGCGAGGTGGTCGCCCGCATCTCGTTCTTCGTGAACGCGGGCGTCCGCTTCATCGAGGAGATGTGCAAGATGCGCGCCTTCGGCCGCATCTGGGACAAGGTCACCCGCGAGCGGTACGGCATCGAGAACGAGAAGCAGCGCCGGTTCCGCTACGGCGTGCAGGTCAACTCGCTCGGTCTGACCGAGGCCCAGCCGGAGAACAACGTCCAGCGGATCGTCCTGGAGATGCTGGCCGTCACCCTCTCCAAGGACGCCCGCGCGCGTGCCGTGCAGCTGCCCGCCTGGAACGAGGCCCTCGGCCTGCCCCGGCCCTGGGACCAGCAGTGGTCGCTCCGCATCCAGCAGGTCCTCGCCCACGAGTCCGACCTCCTGGAGTACGAGGACATCTTCGCGGGCTCGCACGTCATCGAGGCCAAGGTCGACTCGCTCACCGAGGAGTGCCTGGCCGAGATCGAGCGGATCCAGGAGATGGGCGGCGCGATGGCCGCCGTCGAGTCCGGCTACCTCAAGTCGCAGCTGGTCTCCTCGCACGCCGAGCGGCGGGCGCGGATCGAGGCCGGCGACGAGAAGATCATCGGCGTCAACATCTTCCAGTCGACCGAGGAGAACCCCCTCACCGCCGACCTGGACACCGCCATCATGACGGTGGACCCGGCGAACGAGGCGCGGGTCGTCGCGGCCCTCCACGAGTGGCGCGACAACCGCGACGAGACCCGCGCCCAGGAATCCCTGGCGCAGCTGAAGGCGACGGCTGCCGGCGACGGCAACCTCTTCGCCGCCACCCTGGAGTGCGCGCGTGCGGGCGTCACGACCGGGGAGTGGTCCTGGGCGTTGCGGGACGTCTTCGGCGAGTTCCGCGCCCCGACGGGCGTGTCCTCCGCCCCGGTCGCGGTGACGGCCGAGGCGGGCACACCCCTGGCTCTCGTACGGGAGAAGGTGGCGCGGACCGCCGAGGAGCTCGGCTGCGGGCGGCTGCGGCTGCTCGTCGGCAAGCCGGGCCTGGACGGTCACTCCAACGGGGCCGAGCAGATCGCCGTACGCGCGCGTGACGCCGGTTTCGAGGTGGTCTACCAGGGCATCCGGCTGACCCCCGAGCAAATCGTGAACGCGGCCCTCGCCGAGGATGTGCACTGTGTCGGTCTGTCGATCCTCTCCGGCTCGCACGCCGAACTGGTCCCGGACGTCCTGGACCGCCTCCGCGAGGCGGGCGCGACCGATGTCCCGGTCATCGTCGGCGGGATCATCCCGAACGCCGACGCCGCAGAACTGAAGCGGGCGGGTGTGGCCGCCGTCTTCACACCGAAGGACTTCGGTATCACGGAGATCATCGGCCGTATCGTCGACGAGATCCGCACAGCCAACAAGCTCAGCCCCCTTGAAAGTACGGAGGTCCCCGCATGACCAGCAGCCTCTCCCCGGTGAACCGGCTCCGCCCCCGCCGCTCCTGCCTGGCGGTCCCCGGCTCCAACCCCCGCTTCCTGGAGAAGGCCCAGGGCCTCGCCGCCGACCAGGTCTTCCTGGACCTGGAGGACGCGTGCGCCCCGCTGGCCAAGCCCGAGGCCCGGCACACCATCGTGAAGTTCCTCAACGAGGGCGACTGGACCGGCAAGACCCGGGTCGTACGGGTCAACGACTGGACGACCCACTGGACGTACCGTGACGTCGTCACGGTCGTCGAGGGCGCCGGCCAGAACCTCGACTGCATCATGCTGCCGAAGGTCCAGGACGCCCAGCAGGTCGTCGCGCTCGACCTGCTGCTGACGCAGATCGAGAAGACGATGGGCTTCGAGGTCGGCAAGATCGGCATCGAGGCGCAGATCGAGAACGCCCAGGGCCTGAACAACGTCAACGCGATCGCGCAGGCCTCCCAGCGCGTCGAGACGATCATCTTCGGCCCGGCCGACTTCATGGCTTCCATCAACATGAAGTCGCTGGTCGTGGGCGAGCAGCCGCCCGGCTACCCGGCGGACGCGTACCACCACATCCTGATGAGCATCCTGATGGCCGCCCGCGCCAACAACCTCCAGGCGATCGACGGCCCCTACCTCCAGATCCGGAACCAGGAGGGCTACAAGGCGGTCGCCCGGCGTGCCGCGGCCCTCGGTTTCGACGGCAAGTGGGTGCTGCACCCGGACCAGGTCGCCGCCGCGAACGAGATCTTCTCGCCCTCGCAGGAGGACTACGACCACGCCGAGCTGATCCTCGACGCGTACGACTACTACACGTCCGAGGCCGGCGGGAAGAAGGGCTCCGCGATGCTCGGCGACGAGATGATCGACGAGGCCTCCCGCAAGATGGCCCTGGTCATCTCCGGCAAGGGCCGCGCCGCCGGCATGCAGCGCACGTCGAAGTTCGAGATCCCGGAGGCCTGAGACCCATGCAGTTCGGCCGCACCTACGAAGAGTTCGAGATCGGCGCCGTCTACAAGCACTGGCCCGGGAAGACGGTCACCGAGTACGACGACCACCTCTTCTGCCTGCTGACGATGAACCACCATCCGCTGCACATGGACGTGAACTTCGCGGAGAACACGACCGACTTCAAGCGGAACGTGGTCGTCGGCAACTACATCTACTCGCTGCTGCTCGGCATGTCCGTCCCGGACGTCTCCGGGAAGGCCATCGCCAACCTGGAGATCGAGTCGCTGCGGCACGTGGCGCCGACCTTCCACGGCGACACCCTCTACGGCGAGACCACGGTCCTCGACAAGACCCCGTCGAAGTCGAAGACCGACCGCGGCATCGTCTACGTCGAGACCAAGGGCTACAAGCAGGACGGCACCCTCGTCTGCGTCTTCCGCCGCAAGGTGATGGTCCCGACCGCCGAGTACATCGAAGCGCGCGGCGGCGAGCAGCCCGGCCGCCCGGAGCTGAAGGAACAGGGGAAGTAGCCATGGCGCGCCTCGCCCAGACCCCCGGTCTGACCGACGTCCAGCAGGAGATCCTCGCCACCGTCCGGGACTTCGTCGACAAGGAGATCATCCCGGTCGCGACGGAGCTGGAGCACCGCGACGAGTACCCGCAGCAGATCGTCGACGGGCTCAAGGAGCTCGGTGTCTTCGGTCTGATGATTCCCGAGGAGTACGGGGGTCTGGGTGAGTCGCTGCTCACCTACACGCTGTGCGTGGAGGAGATCGCCCGCGGCTGGATGTCGGTCTCCGGCATCATCAACACCCACTTCATCGTGGCGTACATGCTGAAGCAGCACGGCACCCAGGAGCAGAAGGACCACTTCCTTCCGCGGATGGCCGCCGGCGAGACGCGTGGCGCGTTCTCGATGTCGGAGCCCGCCCTCGGCTCGGACGTGTCGGCCATCACGTCCAAGGCGGTCAAGGACGGTGACGAGTACGTCCTCAACGGTCAGAAGATGTGGCTGACGAACGGCGGAACGTCCACGCTGGTCGCCGTCCTCGTCCGAAGTGACGAAGGACACCCGGAGGGCACCGCCCCCCACAAGTCGATGACGACCTTCCTCGTGGAGAAGGAGCCGGGCTTCGGAGAGGTCCGGCCCGGCCTCACCATCCCCGGGAAGATCGACAAGATGGGTTACAAGGGTGTCGACACCACCGAACTCATCATGGACGGACTACGCATTCCGGCCAATCGGGTACTCGGCGGGACCACCGGCCGAGGGTTTTACCAAATGATGGACGGTGTCGAGGTCGGGCGCGTGAATGTGGCGGCGCGTGGCTGTGGCGTCGCTCAGCGTGCCTTCGAGCTGGGCGTCTCGTACGCCCAGCAGCGTCACACCTTCGGAAAGCCGATCGCCCAGCACCAGGCGATCCAGTTCAAGCTGGCCGAAATGGCTACCAAGGTCGAGGCCGCCCATGCCATGATGGTGAACGCAGCACGCAAAAAGGACTCCGGGGAACGAAACGACCTTGAAGCAGGGATGGCGAAGTACCTCGCCTCCGAGTACTGCAAGGAGGTCGTGGAAGACGCCTTCCGCATCCACGGCGGGTACGGGTTCTCCAAGGAGTACGAGATCGAGCGCCTCTACCGCGAGGCGCCGATGCTGCTCATCGGTGAAGGTACCGCCGAGATCCAGAAAATGATCATTGGTCGCCGACTCCTCGAGGAGTACCGCATCCAGGGGTGAATGTCGGCTTTGAGTCGATTCGGCCGCGAAGAAGATCACACCCCGTGTTCGTCTTCCGGCCGTCGACTCGGTTCCTGGCTTACCCAGTTGCGCCCCGCAACCGCTAGCATCGCGGGAAAGCCGCCGTCCCCGTTGCCAGTGCGGCATCATCCGCTACGAAGGTCATCCATGCCCCACAGCCAAACCTCTGCACACCGCGACAGCCTCTCGGGCGTACGCCTCGCGCGCGGAGCATCGCCGTGGCTTCTGCCGACCGTCGCCACCGCGGCGCTCAGCCTCGTGCGCGCGCGCAAGTCGAGGCGGGCCGCGGCCATCGCCGTGCCGACAACCGCTCTCGCGGCCGGCATGCTGTGGTTCTTCCGCGACCCCGAGCGTGAGATCGCTCAGGGCCGGGTCATCTCCCCCGCCGACGGTGTGGTGCAGAGCATCATGCCGTGGAAGGACGGGCGGACCCGGGTCGCCATCTTCATGAGCCCGCTGAACGTCCACGTCAACCGGGCGCCGCTGGCCGGCACCGTGACGTCCGTGGAGCACGTTCCCGGTGGGTTCGTCCCGGCGTTCAACAAGGAGAGCGAGAACAACGAGCGCGTTGTCTGGCACTTCGACACCGAGCTCGGCGACATCGAGATGGTGCAGATCGCGGGTGCCGTCGCCCGGCGCATCGTGCCGTACATCCCGCAGGGGACGAAGGTCGAGCAGGGTGACCGCATCGGTCTGATCCGCTTCGGCTCGCGCGTCGACATCTACCTCCCCGAGGGTGTCGAGGTCGCCGTCGAGGTCGGCCAGGCCACCACGGCGGGGGTGACTCGCATTGACCGTGATTGATCCCGACACACACGCCGGCGACTGGGGCTCGGGCACCGACGCGGAGGCCGAGGACGCCGAGGAGATGCCGCTGTCGATGAGGCTGTCCATAGCGGACGCCCTCACGCTCGGTAACGCCACCTGTGGATTCATGGCGGTGTACTTCACCACCACGGGCATCCTCATCCCGCACCTCACGGGAAGCACCGAGTCCGGCATGGCGCGCAACAGCGCCGCCACCGCCGTGATCCTGATGCTGTGCGCGGCGATCTTCGACCTCTTCGACGGCATCGTGGCCCGCAAGCTGCGCTCGTCCCCGATGGGCGCCGAGCTCGACAACCTGTCGGACCTGATCAGCTTCGGTCTCGCCCCGGCCTATTTCGTACTCGTGTACGGGATGGTCGCGGACGACGCGCAGCAGAAGGTCTCGGCGGTGGCCGCGATCGTGGTGTTGCTCGCAGTGGTCCTGCGGCTGGCGAGATTCTCCTGCGTGACCATGAAGGACGGCATGTTCCAGGGCATGCCGAGCCCCTTCGGCGCGCTGACGGTGGTCTCGATCGTGCTCCTGGAGCTGCCGTTCATCCCGACGCTGCTCGCGATCATCGGTGTGGCCTGGCTGATGGTGAGCCGGGTCGAGTACCCCAAGCCGCGGGGTGTCCTCGCGGTGGCGATGCTCAGCTGGATCGTCGGCGCGATGGGCATGCTGGCGGCCTGGGCGTTCGACGCGCCGGGCGGGGCGTTCCTGCTCCAGACCGGCTGCGCGCTGCAGGTCGTGATGGGCGCCGTGATCCCCCTCTTCGCGACGGCCCGTCGGGTGAACACCTTCCGCGGCAACCGGCGTGAGAGCCGGGAGGCGCGGGCGGCCCAGCTGCCGTAACGACGATGTGGGGAAGGGCCCCGGAGCCGACGTCGCCTCCGGGGCCCTTCCGCGTACCCGGGGTCATCCGAGCCGCTTGTAGAAGAGCGTCGTGGCGCGCGGGACGCCGGTCGGGTCGGCCGCGAAGTCGGGGATCGTGCCGGCGGCCGTCCAGCCCGCTCCCCGGTAGAGGCGCTCGGCCGGGCTGCCGGTCCGGGTGTCCAGGACGAGCAGGGTGAGGCCCGTGGCGGCGGCGTGGTCCTCGGCCGTGGCGAGCAGCCGGTAGCCGAGGCCGCGGCCCCGGGCGGAGCGGTGCACCAGGAGCCGGGCGATCTCGCCGCGGTGCCGGCCGTTGGCGGCGCCCGCGCGGACGAGGGTGACGACACCGGTCAGCCGGCCGTCGGGGCCGTGGGCCGCCCAGACGTCCCGTACGCCCTCCTCCGTCTCGTCGGCCACCCCCATCCACCACGCGGCTGCCTCGGCGGTCTCCAGAGGCGCCAGGAAGCCGACGGAGGCCCCGCCGTCCACGGCGTCGACGAGGAGCGCGGCGAGACCGCCGGAGGCGTGGGCCCGTACCGCGTCGGGGGTGAGGCGCTCGACGACGTCGAGCGGCTTCTCCAGGCAGAGCAGGTCCGGGCGCTCGTCCCAGGAGGCGACGGTCTCGAAGCCGAGGCGCCGGTAGAGGGCCAGCGGCTCCTCCCGCCAGTTCCAGACGGTGAGGCGTACGGCAGGGGCCCCCGCGGCCGCCGCCCGGCGCAGGGCCTCGGTCATCAGGGCCCGCGCGATTCCCTTGCGGCGGGCCTCGGGCGCGACCCAGAGCCGCTTGATCTCGGGTGCCGGACCGTCGAACGGGGCCTTGAGGACGACGCAGCCGGCCGGGAGGTCCCCGCCGGGCGGGGTGGCGAGCAGGACCGTGTCGGCGGCGAAGGCGACGGCGGGGTCCTCCGCCTCCGTCCGGTACGCGGCCGGGAGCCCGGCGACCGTCGTCACCGGCGTGCCCTTCTCGGCCTCGTTGAGCAGGTGGTAGGCGGCCAGCAGGTCAGGGAGGCGCGGGTGGGAGCGGTTCTCCTCGATCGTCACGTGCATGGGCCGAGCTTCACATCGCGTTGTTTCCCGCGTGTGAAACCCGGCCCACGGGTCGAGCGGGTCGGTCAGGGGGTGTAGGCCTTCGCCGCGTCCGAGACGAAGGGCGGTCGGACCGTGCGCATGCCGCCGGGGACGCTCTTGTCGGGCTGGATGATGACGGACTCGCGGGCCGACGGGGCCTTCGGGTCGCCGAGGTTGTGGCTCAGTCCGAAGCCGGCGTCGTGGGACGTCATGGTGAGGAGCGCCTTGCCGACTCCGTCGCGGGTGAGGTCCTTGTTGGCGCAGGCCTTCTTCAGGGCCTCACCGAAGACGCTCGCCGCGGTCCAGCCGGCCACGATGCCGTTGTCGAGGGAGTCGCCCGGGTAGGCGGCCTTGTAGTCGGTGACCAGCTTCTTCGCGGTCGGGGTGTCCGCGCCGATGGGGAGGCTCGGGGAGGCGAACCAGTACATCTTCTCCAGGGCGGGTCCCGCCTGGGTGCCGAGGAGCTGCGGGGCGAAGGCCGAGTTGTTGCCGACGACCGGGACCCGCAGGCCGGTGGCGGCGGCGACGCCGACGAGGGAGGCGGCCTGGCGCGGGCCCGCGCTGATGACGATGGCCTTGACCCCGGCCTGCTTCAACGCGGCGACCTGCGCCGACATGTCGTTGTCGGTGGGCTTGATCTTCTGCTCGACGACGGTGAGGCCCGCCTTCCCGGCCGCGTACTTCGAGCCCTTGAGGGCGTTCTCGCCGTAGTCGCCCTCGAAGTAGACGTGCCCGAGCTTGTCGCCCGACTTGAGTCCCTTCTCCTTCGTCAGGAAGTCGACGGCGTTGATGGTCTCGACGTCGTACGTCGAGCCCAGGACGCGGATGTACGGAGAGCCGAGCAGCGAGGCCGACCAGGCCTGCGGGAGGACGAGGCCCTTGTCCTGGCCGTCGACCCGGGACTTGACGGCGGCGACGAACGGGGAGCCGATGAACTGGGGGTAGCCGACGACCTTCGGCTCCAGCTCGGTGTAGGCGGCGAGCGCCTTCTGCGGGTCGTAGCCGTGGTCGCGGACCGTGAGCTCCAGCTGCCGGCCGCAGATCCCGCCGGCGGCGTTGATCTGCTTCACGTACAGCTGCTGGGCCTGGGTGACGCTCTTGCCGAGGGTGGCGTACACGCCGGTCATGTCGGTGAGCGCACCGAGCGAGATCGTCTTGTCGGTGACGCCCTCGCCGGTCTTCACCCCGCCCGCGTCGGTCTGCTTGGCGTCGTCGGTCTTGGCCTTCGAGCTGCAGCCGGCGGCGGTGAGGGCGACCAGTGCGGCGAGCGCGGCGGCCAGGCCCCGCACGGCCTGTCGTCGGTGGGTCATCGTGCCTCCCCTGAGGGTTCGGTGGAAGAGGTGTCGGGTGGAGTGGGGTGTGTGGGGTTCGTGGGGTTCATGGGGTGGCTGGGTTTCCTGGCCCTGCCGGGCCTCCGGGCCGCGAGCCGGGCCAGACCTCCGGGCAGGAACAGCACCACCGCGACGACGGCGGCGCCGTAGAGGTAGCGGGAGGCCTCCCCCGGGGCGATGCCGCCCGTCCCGGGGGCGGAGACGAGCGGGAGGGCGTCGCTGTACCGGTTGAGGAGCTGCGGCAGGAGGGAGACGAAGACGCCTCCGGCCACCGCGCCGGCGACCGAGCCGAGACCGCCGATGACGATCATGGCCAGGTACTCGAGCGAGAGCGCCATGCCGAAGTACTCCGGCACCGTGCGCTGGAAGACCAGGGCGAGCAGGACGCCCGCAAGGCCCGCGTACATGGAGGACAGGACGAAGACGGAGGACCGGTAGCGGGCCACCGGGATGCCCATCACACCGGCCGCGATCCGGTGGTCCCGGATGGCGTTCATCGCGCGGCCCGGCCGGCCCCGCAGCACACCGCGGGCGAAGACCACCCCGGCGAGGAGCAGGACGAGACCGAGGTACCAGAGCTTCTCCACCGCCCCGAACGGCACCTGGGCGACGAGGAGTTCGCTGTCGTCGAAGGTGAGCCCGAAGAGGGAGAGCGGCGGGACCGCGCGGCCGTTGTAGCCGCCGGTGAGGTCATGCGCGTTGAACAGGACGTGCTGTCCGATGAAGATCAGCGCGAGGGTGGCGATGCCGAGGTACGCGCCCCGCAGCCGGCCCGCGATGGGGCTGAACACGCCGCCCGCCACACCCGAGAGGGCGACCGCGAGGACGGCGGCGAGCCAGCCGGGCAGTCCGAGCCCGGCGAGTCCGTCGGTGCCGTCCCCGGCGAAGGCGCAGTATCCGTAGGCGCCGACGGCGAGGAAGAAGGCGTGGCCCATGGAGAGCTGTCCGGTGGCGCCGGTCAGCAGGTTGATGCCGATCGCGCCGAGGGCGGCGGCCATCGCGAACAGGCCCGCCTGGAGCCAGAAGCGGTCCAGGTAGAACGGGAGGACGGCGAGGACGAGGCCGGCGGCGGCCCACCCGTACACCGCGGTGGTACGGACCCGGAGGCCGCTCCGGGCGAGGGTCTCAGACACGGGCCAGCTCCTTCGTACCGAAGAGTCCGGCCGGGCGGATCAGGAGCACCGCGACCATGACGAGATAGGGGGCCAGGTCGCCGATCCCCCGGCCGAGGAACGCCAGGTCGCTCTGGTAACCAGTGGCGAGGGACTCGGTGACGCCGACGAGGAGACCGCCGACGAGAGCGCCCGTGGTGGAGTCGAGGCCGCCGAGGATGGCGGCGGGGAAGGCCTTGAGCGCGGCGAACGACGTGGCCCGCTCCAGGCCCGGTGTCGGGAAGACGGTGAGGAAGAGCGCGGCGACGGCGGCCAGACCTCCGGCGACGGCCCAGGCGCCGAGCGACACCCGGCCGAGCCGGATGCCCATGAGGGCGGCGGTCTCCTGGTTCTCGGCGGCGGCCCGCATCGCGACGCCCCACGAGGTGTACCGGAAGGCGAGCAGGAACGCGGTGATGAGGAGGGCCGCGGCGAGCAGGGCGGCGATCCGGGTCTCGGCGATCGTGACCGGACCGACGGTGACGACGGCGTCGCCCCAGGGGTCGCCGAGGGACAGGATGTCGGTGCCGATCCTGCGGGTCAGCTCGGTGGCGAGCAGGATGTCGACGCCGATGGTGACGATGGCGAGGACGCTGTGGTCGCCACCCCGGTGCCGGCGCATGACGAAGAACTCGACGGCCGCTCCGACCACCGCCGCGCCCGCTATGCCCGCGAGCAGGGCGGGCCAGAAGCCGATCTCCTCATGGAGCACGGCGGTGACGTAGCCGCCGGCCAGGAGGAGGGAGGCGTGGGCGAAGTTGACGACCTCGGTGGCGCGGAAGATGACCACGAAGCCGAGGGCGATGAGGGCGTAGATCGAGCCCAGGGAGATGCCGTTGATCAGGAACTCGGCGAAGGTGCTCACGCGGCGGACTCCTCTCCGAGGTAGGCGCGGACGACCGCCGGGTCGTTCTGGACGGCGGCGGGTGCCCCGTCCGCGATGCGGCGGCCGAAGTCGAGGACGGTGACGGAGTCGGCGAGCCGCATCACCAGACCCATGTCGTGCTCGACGAGGAGGACCGAGATGCCGAGGCTGTCGCGGACGCCCGCGATGACCGAGGCGGTACGGACCCGCTCGTCGGCGGTCATGCCGGCGACGGGCTCGTCGAGCAGGAGCAGCTTCGGCTCCATGCAGAGGGCACGGGCGAGTTCGGCGAGCTTCTGCTGCCCGTACGGGAGGGAGCCCGCGGGCTGGGCGAGCTGCTTCTCCAGACCGACGAAGGCGGCGATCTCCCGGACCCTGGCCCGGTGGCGCGCCTCCTCCCGGGCGGCGGAGGGGAGCCGGAGCCCCGCGGCGACGAAGCCGGTGCGGGTCAGGCGGTGGCGGCCGAGCATCAGGCTGTCCTCGACGGTGGCGCGGGGCGGCAGGGCCAGGTTCTGGAAGATCCGGCCGACGCCGAGGTCCGCGATGCGGTGCGGGGGCAGCTCGGTCAGCTCGTGCGCGCCGAGGCGGACGGAGCCCTCGGTGGCCCGGTAGACGCCGGAGAGCACGTTGAAGCAGGTGGACTTTCCGGCGCCGTTCGGCCCGATGAGGGCGTGCACGGTGCCGGGCCTGACGGTGAACCCGACGCCGTCGAGGGCGGTCAGCCCGGCGAAGCGGACGGTGAGGCCCTCGACGACGAGGGCGGGGACGCCCGGAGCGGCCTCGGGAGGCGCTGGTGCGTCGGTCATCTGGTTTCCTCCCAGCGGGACAGGACCGGGTGCGTGGCGCGGGCGCGGGCCGCGTCGGCCGCCGCGTCCTCGTCGACCACGCCCAGATAGCGGCGGCGGACCTCGTCGGAGGCGGCGAGTTCGGCGGCGGGACCGGACAGGGTGACCTCACCGACCTCCAGGACGTACGCGCGGGAGGCGAGCCGCAGCGCGAGCGCCGCGTTCTGCTCGACGAGGAGCACCGCAGTGCCCTGGGCGTTGATCTCGCGGATCGCGTCCGCGATGCGGGCGGCCATCAGCGGGGCGAGGCCGAGGGACGGCTCGTCCAGGAGGAGCAGGTCGGGCCCGGCCATCAGGGCGCGGCCGACGGCCAGCATCTGCTGCTCGCCGCCGGAGAGCAGCCCGGCCTGCTGGCGGGCGCGCTCGGCGAGGACGGGGAACAGCTCGTGGACCCGGCGCAGGGCGGCGGCCTTCGCCGCCCGGTCGCCGCGCCCGCCGAGTGCGCCGGCCTTCAGGTTGTCCTCGACGGTCATCCGGGCGAAGACCTGACGGCCCTCGGGCACCTGGGAGACGCCGGCCGCGACGACCCGGTCCGGCGGCAGGCCGTCGAGCGGCCTGCCCTCGCGGCTCACCGTGCCGGAGACCACGGCGCCGCCGTGGAACCGCAGGGTGCGCGAGACCGCCCGCAGCAGCGTGGACTTGCCGGCTCCGTTGCCTCCCAGGACGGTGACGACCTCGCCCGCCGGCACGGTCAGCGACACCCGCCGCAACGCACGTACCGGTCCGTATCCCGCCGTCAGGTCCGTCACCTCGAGAGCGGGTGCGGTACCTCCCATGGTTCCTCTTTCCCCGGCCGCCTTTGTTACTCGGCCGTTCAGTGGCGCTCACCCCAACACCGCGCCCGGCCGCGCGTCCACGTTCCGCGGCCGAAACGCTGCCGGTGACCAGCAGGGACGGCGGGCCACTGTGCATGCGCACAACAGTGCGCGTCAGGGGTGTGCGGAGGGGCCCGGGCGGTGGATCCTCCCGGCATGGGACGGCGCAGACGGCGGACCGGTGACGACTGGAAGGTGCTCGCTCAGGCGTGCACGGCGCTTCTGGAGCGGGTGCCGGAGCTGGTGGACGAGCATCTGAGGGAACTTCACGCCTACGAGCCCGCCTACGGGCGGATCATTCCGTACGACCAGCACTGGCAGGAGGCCCAGGAGGCGATGCGGATCGGGATCGAGATGATCTCGGCGCCGCGGAACTCGCCCCGGCGGGACCTGGAGCACGCGGAGGAGATGGGCCGTCGGCGGGCCGCGCAGGGCATGCCGCTGGAACTGGTCGTGCACGCCTACCGGCACGCCGGGCACCTGGTGTGGGACGCGCTGATCGAGGGGGCGGGAACGGACACCGCGCAGCTGGCCGCGCTCATGCAGTCGGCGACCACGGTGTGGTCGGCGGTAGACGCGCAGGCGGACACGGCGTCGGAGGCGTACCGGTCGCGGGAGCTGGAGCTGCGGCGCCGGACGGACGAGCAGCTCCAGGCGCTCCTGGACGCGCTGCTCCAGGGCCAGCGGTCGCCCGAGCTGGTGGCGCGCGCGGCGGCGGGGCTCGACCTGCCGGAGCAGGGGCGGTACGCGGTGGTGGTGCTGCGCTACGACCGGCGGGAGGAGCGGGAGCCGTTCCACCGGCAGGTGCAGGGCGAGGGCGTGCGGTTCCTGTGGCGGATGGGCGCGGACTGCGAGCTAGGGGTGGTGGCGCTGGCCGGGGACACCGGTCTGGACGCGCTGTCGGAGCTTCTCGACGGGCGGTGCCCGGGGCCGGGGGGGATCAGTCCGGTGGTGGTGGGCCTCACCGAGCTGGGCCGGGCGCGGCGGCTCGCGGAACTGGCGCTGCGGACCTGCCCGCCGGGCAGCCGGCAGATCGTGCGGCTCGACCGGCGGATGGCGGGCGCGCTGGTGGTGGGCCAGCCGGAGATGGCGAGCCTGCTGGTCACGGACGTCCTCGGCGGGCTGCTCGAACTGGACCCGGCGGACCGGGCGGTGCTCCTCGAGACACTGGACGCGTGGCTGGACTGCGAGGGGTCGGCGGGACGGGCGGCGGGACGGCTGTACTGCCACCGGAACACGGTCTTCAACCGCTTGCGGCGGCTGGAACAACTGACGTCACGGTCGCTGTCGCGGCCGCGGGACCTGACGGAGATGACGCTGGCGCTGGACGCGTTCCGCTTGACGGCGTCGGGGTGAGGGGGGCCCGTTGCGCCCCTCGTGTGGGCAATTGTCCCGCTGGGCGTGCGGGTCCCCCGGACGGAGTCTGAGGGACCCCCACGCCCAGCGGAACAATCGCCCACAACGGGGGTGGGGGTTCCGCATCTCTGGGGCGTCGGCAGGGACGCCCGGTGTGGCCCTACGTCAGGAAGTCGCGGGCGATCGACGCGGCCACGTCTTCCAGAAGCGGCCCCGCGTTCGCCATGGACGTGGCCGGGTCCGGTTCCAGCGCCGTGAGCGGGTACGCACGGCGGATGCCCGCCTTGCCCAGGGCCTCGGGGGGCAGGGCCAGGCGGCCGCAGACCGCGACGACCTCCTTGCCGGCGGCGCGGGCCGCCGCGGCGACCCCCGCAGGGGCCTTGCCGTGGAGGGTCTGCTCGTCGAGGGAGCCCTCGCCGGTGATGACGAGGGTGGCGCGCTCCAGGGCGGGGGCGAAGCCGAGGACCTCCAGCATCAGCTCGATGCCGGGGCGGAAGCTCGCGCCGAGGATGAGCGCGCCGTAGCCGATGCCGCCCGCGCCGCCCGCGCCGGGGGCGAGGGCCGCCTCGGCGGCCCTGGGGCCGACGGCCTTCTCCAGGACGGTGGCGAAGTGGGCGAGGGCCGCGTCCAGGGTGCGGACGTCGTCCGGGGTGGCGCCCTTCTGCGGTCCGTAGACGGCGGGGGCGCCCTTGGGCCCGGTGAGCGGGTTGTCGACGTCGCTCGCGAGGACCAGGTCGACCGAGGCGAAGCGGGCGTCGAGCCCGGTGAGGTCGGCCGTGGCCAGGTCGGCGAGGGCCGCGCCGCCGGGGCCCACGGAGGCGCCTGACGCGTCGAGGAAGCGGGCGCCGAGCGCGGCGAGCATGCCGGCGCCGCCGTCGGTGGTGGCGCTGCCGCCGACGCCGAAGACGATGGTGGTCGCGCCGGCGTCGAGGGCGGCGCGGAGCAGCTCCCCGGAGCCGTAGGTGGTCGCGGTGAGGGGGGCGAACACGCCGGACGGGAGGAGCTGGAGGCCGGAGGCCTCGGCCATCTCGACGACCGCGGTGGTGTCGCGCAGGGCGAAGGCAGCGGTGACCGGCTCGCCGAGCGGCCCCGTCACCTGGACCTCGTGGCGCTCGAATCCGGCCGCGACGGCTGCCGCGACGGTGCCGTCGCCGCCGTCCGCGACGGGCAGCGTCTCCACCTTGAGCTCCGGGACGACCCGTCGCAGTCCTGCCGTGACCCGCTCCGCGACCTGTACGGCCGTGAGCGAACCCTTGAACTTGTCAGCCGCCACGAGTACGTGAGCGACCTGAGTTGCTGCCCCGTCCGTCACCTTGCATCCCTTGCTTTCGAACGTGCAGTCGCGCCGAGGCCGACCCTATCCGGACCGCCCGACAGGAGGCCACCCCCGGATAAAGGGATATGTCGCACGATGCCGGTCCCCCGAGCCCGGAATCGATCGATCAAACGCGGCTCGATCACCTGCGGTGCTCAGCCCTGCGGGGGCTCCGGCGGCACCATCTCGCCGGTGCGCCCGGCCTCGTCCCGGCTGACGGCTCGCGCCTCGGTGCGGTGTCCGCGGGCGATGTAGTCGCGCACCACCGCCTCGACGGCGTCCTGGGGGTTGCCGATACCGGCCAGGACCATGACTTCCACGACGAGTTCCGCGTCGAGCGCGATGTTCACCTTGGCCATGGCGGGAACCTAACACCTCGGTCAGAAGAGGGTCTCCGGTTCCGCGATGCCCGATTCGAAGGCCAGCAGCCGCTGTTTGCGGTCGAGCCCGCCGCCGTATCCGGTGAGGCCGCCGCCGGTGCCGATCACCCGGTGGCAGGGGACGATGATGCTGACGGGGTTCTTGCCGTTGGCGAGGCCCACGGCGCGGGAGGCGCCGGTGTTGCCCAGCTCCTCGGCGAGTGCACCGTACGTCCGGGTCTCCCCGTACGGGATGAGGAGCAGCCGCTGCCAGACCCGCACCTGGAACGGCGTGCCGATCAGGTTCAGCAGCAGGTCGAAGCGGGTGAGTTCACCGGCGAAGTAGGCGTCGAGCTGGCGGATCGCCTCGCCGAACGGGCGGGGGTCGGGCTCGCCGAAGGTCTCCTCGGCCGGACGGTGGCGCTGGCCGGTCATATGGACGCGGCTGAGGACGCCGTCGACGGCGACGAGGGTCAGCGGTTCGTACGGGCTGTCCACGACGGTGTGCCGGACGGTGGGGGCCATGGCGGTTCAGTGTCCTTCGCTGGGCAGGTGGTTGATCGGGTGGTCGTCGGTCGCCCAGAGGTACTGGACGGCGTAGGCGCGCCACGGGCGCCAGTGGGCGGCGCGGCCGGTGAGCGCGGCCGGGGTGCCCGGCAGGCCGAGTCCTACGGCGGCGCGGCGGACGCCGAGGTCTCCGGGGAGGAAGGCGTCGGGGTCGCCGAGGGCCCGCATGGCGATGATCTCGGTGGTCCAGGGGCCGAATCCGGGCAGGGCGAGCAACCGGGCGCGGGTCTCCTCGCGGTCGTCGGCGGGTCCGAGGGTGAGCGAGCCGTCCGCGAGGGCGCGGGTCAGGGTGAGGAGAGTGGCGCGGCGGCTGCGGGGCAGGGCGAGGGTCTGGGGGTCGAGCGCGGCGAGCGCCTCGGGCCCGGGGAAGAGGTGGGTGAGGCCGCCCTCGGGGTCGTCGACGGGTGTGCCGTACGCCGTGACGAGCCGGGCGGCGTGGGTGCGGGCGGCGGCGGTGGACACCTGCTGGCCGAGGACGGCCCGTACGGCGAACTCGGCGGGGTCGACGGTGCCGGGCACCCGGCGACCGGGCGCCGCGTCGACGAGCGGCGCGAGCAGCGGGTCGGCGCGCAGCCGGTCGTCGACGGCGACGGGGTCGGCGTCGAGGTCGAGGAGGCGCCGGCAGCGGCTGATGGCGTGGGTGAGGTCGCGGGGGTCGGTGAGGGAGAGGCGGCAGGCGATGTGGTCGGCGCGCGGGGCGAGGGCGATGATGCCGTGCCCGTACGGGAGGGTCAGCGTCCGCCGGTAGGCGCCGTCGCGCCACTCCTCCACCCCGGGGACGGCGGTCGCGGCGAGGTGGCCGAAGAGGTTGGAGGGTTCCAGGGGGGCGCGGAACGGGAGCCGGAGGCTGATCACCCCGGGGGTGGGGGTCCGGTCGGCCGCCGGACGGGCCGTGCGGGCGCGGAGTTCGCCGGGAGTGAGGGCGAAGACCTCGCGGACGGTGTCGTTGAAGGTGCGGATGGAGGAGAAGCCGGCGGCGAAGGCGATCTCGCCGAGGGGCATCGGGGTCGTCTCGATCAGGACCCGGGCGGTCTGGGCGCGCTGGGCGCGGGCGAGGGCGAGGGGGCCGGCGCCCAGTTCGGCGAGGAGCTGGCGCTCGATCTGGCGGGTGGACCAGCCGAGTCGGCGGGCGAGGCCGGGAACGCCCTCCCGGTCGACGACACCGTCCTGGATGAGCCGCACGGCGCGGGCGACGGCGTCGGCGCGGACGTTCCACTCGGGCGAGCCGGGGCTGGTGTCGGGGCGGCACCTCTTGCACGCCCGGAAGCCGGCGCGCTGGCAGGAGGCGGCGCTGGCGTGGAACTCCATGTTCTCGGGTTTGGGCGGGACGACCGGGCAGCTGGGGCGGCAGTAGATCCGGGTGGTGCGGACGGCGGTGAAGAACACGCCGTCGAAGCGGGCGTCCTTCGACTGGACGGCCCGTACGCAGCGCTCGGTGTCGGTGTGCATGGTTACAGGATCGGGGACGGGCGGGTCCCGGGCTAGCGAGAAAACGACATGGCCGTCCGGGGCCGCCTCAGACGGTGATCGTCCGGTAGTGGGTGGTCAGCCTGCCGTCGTCGCCGAGGACGTGGAAGGCGAGGGCGGGCGGCAGGTCGAGGTGGACGTGCGGGCTGTCCGGGCCGGGATTCTCCCAGGGCAGCCGGAGGGTGGAGACGACCCCGGGGGCGACGAGCAGCGGGCGGCCGGCGAAGGTCGTGGCGGCGGCGGTGTGCGCGTGCCCCGCGAGGAAGGCCGTGAGGTGGGGGTGGCGGTCGGCGAGCGCGGCGAGCCGCTCCTCGCCGAACTGCCGGATCTCGTCCACGTACGGGGTGTGCAGCGGTACGGGCGGGTGGTGGAAGGCCACCAGGACGGGCACCTCGTGCGGGGTGTCGGTGAGGACGCCGTCGAGCCACTCCAGCGTCTCGTCCTCCAGGAGACCCCGGTGCTCGCCGGGGACGGACGAGTCGCAGAGGGCGACGGCGAAACCCTCGCCCCGGAGCACCTGGTTGACCGGGGCGCCCGGACGCGTTCCCGCCTGCTCGTGGAGGAGGGCCTTCCGGAAGGCGGCGCGGTCGTCGTGGTTGCCGGGGCAGATGAGCAGCGGGTGACGGGAGTTCAGCAGCAGTCGCGCCTCGGCGTACTCGTCCGGGGTGCCGTGGTCGGCGACGTCCCCGGTGACGAGCACGGCCGCCAGGTCGTACGGCAGCTCCTCCAGGTACCGCAGGACGGCGCGGGTTCGGTCCGTGCCGCGCGGCTCGCCGTCGATGTGGAGGTCGCTGACGTGGGCGATGACGATCATGCGGCCGGATCCTCCGTGGGTGATCGCGAACGGGCGTCACCCGACCGTACGACGCCGCCGCCCGGCCCGGAAAGGGCCGCCCGGGACCGGGTGGACCGCGTCGCCCCCCCTACTCGAACCGGGACGTGTCCCCCGCCCCGCGGCGCACGATCTCGGGCTCGCCGCTGGAGAAGTCGACGACCGTGGTGGGTTCGGTCCCGCACTCGCCGGAGTCGAGCACGGCGTCCACCTGGTGGTCGAGCCGCTCCTTGATCTCCCAGCCCTGCGTGAGCGGCTCCGCCTCGTCGGGCAGCAGCAGGGTGCTGGACAGCAGCGGCTCGCCGAGCTCGGCGAGGAGGGCCTGGGTGACGACATGGTCGGGGATGCGGACGCCGACGGTCTTCTTCTTGGGGTGGAGCAGCTGCCGCGGCACCTCCTTCGTCGCCGGCAGGATGAAGGTGTACGCGCCGGGCGTGGCCGCCTTCACCGCGCGGAAGACGTCGTTGTCGATGTGCACGAGCTGGCCCAGCTGGGCGAAGTTCTGGCACATGAGTGTGAAGTGGTGCCGGTCGTCGAGGTCGCGGATGGTCCGGATGCGGCTGATGCCGTCGCGGCTGCCGAGGCGGCTTCCGAGCGCGTAGCAGGAGTCGGTCGGGTACGCGACGAGCGCCCCGTTCCGGATGGAGTCGGCCACCGCGTTGATGGTGCGGGGCTGAGGGTTGTCGGGGTGGACGTCGTAGTACTTGGCCATGGGGGTCAGTCTATTTTCGCAGTCGTCGCCATACGGCCTTCGCCGCGTTGTGGCCGGACATGCCGTGCACGCCGGGGCCGGGCGGGGTGGCGGAGGAGCAGAGGAAGACCGCCGGATGCGGGGTGGCGTAGGGGCGGAGCGAGAGGGTGGGGCGCAGCAGGAGCTGGAGGCCGCGGGCGGCTCCGCAGGCGATGTCGCCGCCGACGTAGTTGGCGTTCTGGGCGGCGAGTTGAGGCGGTCCGGCGGTGGCACGGGCGAGGACGCGGTCGCGGAAGCCGGGGGCGAAACGCTCGATCTGACGCTCGACGGCCTCGGTGAGGTCGCCCCGCCAGCCGTTCGGCACGTGCCCGTACGCCCAGAACACGTGCTTGCCCTGGGGGGCGCGGGACGGGTCGACGAGGCTGGGCTGGGCGGTGATGAGGAAGGGGGTGTCGGGGGCGGTGCCGGACGAGGCCTGGCGCAGGGCGGTGCCGATCTCTCCGGCGGTGGGGCCGATCTGGACGGTGCCGGCGCGCCGGGGCTCCTCCGCGGTCCAGGGCACGGGCCCGTCCAGGGCGTAGTCGATCTTGAAGGCTGCGGCGCCGTACCGGTAGTGGTCGTAGTGGCCGCCGAAGCCGGCGATCCTGGCGAGCGCGGTCGGCGAGGTGTCGAAGACGTAGGCGCGGGCGGGCGGCAGGTCGTCGAGGCGCTTGACCTCGAAGTCGGTGTGGACGGCGCCGCCGAGGTCCTTCAGGTAGGCGGTGAGGGCGTCGGAGATGGCCTGGGAGCCGCCCCGGGGCAGGGGCCAGCCGCCGGCGTGTGCGGCCAGCGCGAAGACCAGGCCGACGGCGCCGGTGGCGAAGCCGCCGAGCGGGGCCATGACATGGCCGACGAGCCCGGCGAAGAGACCGCGGGCCTTCTCGTCCTGGAAGCGGCGCATCAGCCAGGTGGACGGCGGAAGTCCGGCGAGACCGAACCGGGCGAGGGTGACCGGGTCGCGGGGCAGCGCGGTCAGCGGCAGCTGCATGAAGTCCCGGGCGAGGGTGTCCCACCTGCCGTGGAAGGGTGCGACGAGCCTGCGGTACGCCCCCGCGTCGCGCGGGCCGAAGGAGGCGGCGGTCTCCGCGACGGAGCGGGCGAGGACGGCCGCGGTGCCGTCGTCCCAGGGGTGGGCCATGGGCAGTTCGGGATGAAGCCAGTCGAGCCCGTACCGCGCCAGTGGCATGGAGTTGAAGACCGGCGAGCCCGCCCCCAGGGGGTGCACGGCGGAGCAGGGGTCGTGCCGGAAGCCGGGGAGGGTGAGCTCCTCGGTCCTCGCGCCGCCGCCGACGGTGGATCTGGCCTCGAAGACGGCCACGGAGAGGCCGCGGCGGGCCAGTTCGACGGCGGCGGTCAGTCCGTTGGGACCCGCGCCCACGACGACGGCATCGAGCATCGACGTCACCTTCGACACCTTGGACTCCTTCGTCAGCCGATGGCCAGGGACCTCAGGATATTCCTGTGACCCGGGGACTCTTAACGACCCCTCAGGAGGGCCCGGACGCGGTCGGCGGTGGCCGTGTCCCTGGCCGCCGTGAAGGGCAGCGCGTTCCCTCCGGTGATGTGGAACGGCTCCCCGGCGACGGTCGTGTGGGTGCCGCCGGCCTCGGTCACCAGGAGCAGTCCGGCCGCGTGGTCCCAGGCGTACTCCCAGGAGAAGGCGGTGGCTTCGAGCGTGCCGCGCGCCACGGCCAGGTACTCGAGACCGGCGGAGCCGCAGGGACGGGGAGCGACGCCCTCGGTGTCCAGGCCGAGCAGGGCGTGCTTCTGCTCCGGGGTGGTGTAGTCGGGGTGCGAGGCGGCGACCCGGAGCACCGCGCCGGGCTCGGGTGAACCGGAGTGCAGGGGGCGGCCGTTGAGGGTGGCTCCGCGGCCGCGTACGGCGACGGCGAGCTCGTCGAGGGCGGGCGCGAAGGTCCAGGAGGCGAGCAGCTCCCCGTGCCGGGCGAGGGCGACGAGGGTGCAGAAGGCGGGGTCGCCGTGGACGAACTGGCGGGTGCCGTCGACGGGGTCGACGATCCAGACGGGTGCGTCGCCGCGCAGCGCCTCGTAGACCGTGGGGTCGGCGTGGACGGCCTCCTCGCCGACGACCACCGAGCCGGGCAGCAGGGCCGTCAGAGAGGCGGTGAGATGGGTCTCGGCGGCCCGGTCGGCGACGGTGACCAGGTCGTGCGGCCCGTTCTTCTCGACGATGTCGTGGGCGGCGAGCTGCCGGAAGCGCGGCATGATCTCGACGGCGGCCGCCTTGCGGACCGCCTCCTCCACCTCGGTCGTACGGCCGCCGAGGACGTGTTCGATGAAGTCTTCCGTCATGCCTCCAGCTAAGCACGCGGCGCTGACAACGGGATCGCCGCAGGTGCCACCCGCCGTTCTCCCGGCGAGCACCTTTCGGCCGTGTTCCCCCCTTACGTGCCGGGAGGGTCCCCGGGCCTCTCGTGCCACCCCGCGCCACGGCCCCTGAGCGGTTCGTGGGCGTCTGCGCAGGGTTACCGCATGCGCGTGGACGCGCGGTGAGGCCCGGCCTGCGGGTGGAGAGCGCCGACGGGCGCCCACTGGTGCTGATGCGGGGGGGGTCCCGGTGCCCTTCGCGCGGCAGGCCACTCCCCGGGGCCTGCACTACGCGCGCACGGGCCGGTACGCGCCCCCGCTGCCCCCGCTACGGGCGGAACGGGCGCGCGCGGTCACGGAGCCCGCCCCGTCCGGCTCGGACGACTGGTCGCGGCGCAGCCTCCGCGTACGCGACCCTTCCCAGGCGGCGCCCCCGCCTGGGACGCGGCCGCCGCCGCGCACGTGCCCGGCCGAGCTCCGGACGCCGACAGCGGATCCCTGTGTCGGACACCTGTCCGGCCCCGCGATCGGGTGACCGTGTCCGGCCTGTGTCGTTGATGCCCACGCGCGGGCCGTGACGACGTGCGGAAACGTCTCCGCACCACGGGCGGTCCGGAGACACGGCGTCGGCAGTGCGGAGATCAGGTGGGACGGGCGAGGCAGCTCATGGCGGCGGTCGCGGGCACGGTGCTGGCGGTGTGCCCGCTCGGCGTCGCGCCGCCCGCGCGGGCGGTCGTCGGCGGCCAGGAGGCGCGGCCCCACCAGTACCCCTTCATGGCGGGGCTCGTGGACGTGGTGGAGCGCCGGGTCATGTGCGGCGGGGCGCTGATCGGCGACCGGTACGTCCTCACGGCCGCGCACTGCCTGACGGGCTCGTACGGCAGCCCGTCACGCGTGGGCGTGCTCCTCGGCGACCACGACCTCACGACCGGGGCCGACAGCCCGCACGCGGTCCTGGCGACTCCCGACCGGTTCCTGCCGCACCCGGAGTACGACCCGGACACCCAGCGGAACGACATCGCCCTCGTCCGGCTCGCCGAGCCGGTCGCCCTCAACCGTGACGTCCGGCCGATCGCCCTGCCCGCCGCGTACGCCCAGGGTTCCTTCGACCGCGCCCAGGTCGAGGTGCCCGGCTGGGGCACCACCTCGTTCGGCGGGCGCACCTCCGACGTCCTGCGGACCGTTACCCTCGGCACCATGAGCAACCCGGCCTGCGCCAGCCGGGGCATGGCACACCTCGCCCCCACCCAGATCTGCACCTACGCCCCCGGCCGCGACACCTGCCAGTACGACTCCGGCGGCCCCCTGGTCCGCGCCGTCGCGGGGCGGCCGTACGTCGTCGGTCTCGTGTCGTACGGCAGGGAGTGCGCCACCGACACCCCCGCCGTGAACACCCGCGTCGGGTCCTACCTCCCCTGGATCGAGCGGACGACCGGCCGGCTGCCCCGCGCGTCCTGAGGACGGCGCCACCGTCCCGAGCCGGCCGGCTGACACCCCTCCCGGCCGAGTCGCGGCAGCCCCCGGGGGGGCGACGCGCTACGAGGCCGACGTCGTCACGCTCGACGAGGCGGCGCGAGTCGGTCTCCGCCACGGCCGGACGGGCGCGGGGCCGCCGACGGGCGGTCGGCCGTCAGGCCGGGGAGAAGAGGTGGTCGCTGATCATGCAGGAGGCGCCCACGACGCCCGCCGTCTGGCCCAACTCCCCCAGGACGATCGGCAGGTTGCCCGTGGCCAGCGGCAGCGACCTGCGGTACACCTCCGAGCGGATGCTGGCGAGAAGGGAGTGTCCGAGCCCCGTCACGCCCCCGCCGATCACGACCATGCCCGGGTTGAAGAAGCTCACGAGACCGGCGACGACCTGGCCGACGCGTGCGCCGCCGACCCGGACGAGTTCGAGGGAGGTGGCGTCGCCCGTCGCGGCGGCGGCGGACACGTCGGCCGCGGTCAGGCGCCCGGCCTCCTCCAGCCGTCGGGCCAGCTCCGCGGAGCGGCCCGAGCGCGCCGCCTCCTCCGCGTCCGCCGCGAGGGCGGAGCCGCTGAAGTGGGCTTCGAGGCAGCCCCGGTTGCCGCAGGCGCAGAACCGGCCCAGCGGGTCGATCTGGATGTGTCCGATGTCGCCCGCGCAGCCCGACGCGCCGTGGTGGAGGCGGCCGTCGACGACGATGCCGCAGCCGATTCCGGTGCCCAGCTTCACGTAGAGGAAGTCGCGGGCGCTACGGGCGACGCCGGCGTACCGCTCCCCCAGCGCCATGAGGTTCACGTCGTTGTCGACCATGACTGGGCAGCCGAGATCCTGGCTCAGCGCCTCCCTGACCGGGAACCCGTCCCAGCCGGGCATGATCGGCGGGGAGACCGGCACGCCGTCGGGGAACCTGACGGGACCGGGCAGGCCGACGCCCGCGCCGTCGAAGGCCTCCGCGACCCCGGAGTCCCGGAGCTTCCCCGCCATCGCCAGGACCTGTTCGAAGACGGCGACGGGCCCCCGGCGCACGTCGGTCTCCTCGGTGAGGTGGGCCAGCACCTCCAGCTCCGCGTCGGTGACGGCGACATCGACGGAGGTCGCGCCGATGTCGACGCCGAGGAAGCGGAGTGTCGGGGACAGCCGGATCCCGTGGGAACGGCGGCCGCCCCGGGAGGCCGCGAAGCCGTCGCCGACCACCAGGCCGGTCTCCAGGAGGCGGTCGAGCTCGACCGCGAGCCGGGAGCGCGACAGCTCCATACGGTCGCCCAGCTGGGCCCGGGAGCTCCTGCCCTCGTCCCGCAGCAGGCGCAGCAAGCGCGCCTGGTGTGCGTTGGCAGGCCGAGCGGTCATCCTTCTCACGCCTTCCCCCCTCGGGTCCGTCCGGCGTCGGCAAGGACGCCGCGATGGCGCGGATGGCACGGATGCCGACTCTCGCCACCGAAGTTACCACTCGTTCACAAGGCCCCCCGACGACGCCCGGATCAGGCCGGTCCGGTCCCTCGCGACGTGCAACCCGAGGGCGGCTGGTGGCATCTGAGGCCGGTGGAGCCGGGCGGCACGTAAGGATTCGCGGCGAGGCGGGCGGCGACAGGGTCGACGGGCGGCCGCACGGCAAATTACATCGTCACAATCCGTTTCCCCGCCGGGCGCCCCCGGCGGCACGGCGTGTGATCAACAACTGGCGTCCCATGTCAACCTGGTGGGCACGTAGTGGTTTGGAGCCGGAGGTACACCGCCCGTGGCGGCGAACAACAACCCCACCGTCACAGGACGGCGACTGGGAACGGAGCTGCGCCGGCTCCGCAAGGAGAGCGGCCTGACCGGCACCCAGGTGGCGTCACGACTGCTGATCTCCCAGGCCAAGGTCAGCCACATGGAGACCGGCCGCCGCGCCGTGAGCCCCCGCGATCTCCGCGACCTGTGCACGCTCTACGGCATCACCGACGAGCATGTCGTGGACTCCCTCAGGGAGCTGGCCCTGCGCTCCAGCCGGCAGGGCTGGTGGCACACCTACGGCGACATCCCCCACAGCGTCTACATCGACCTGGAGACGCACGCCGACTCCGTCCACACCTACGACTCCATGGTGATCCCCGCCCTTCTGCAGACCCCCGCCTACGCGGCCGCGGTCATCGAGGAAACGATCCCCCTGGTCACGGTCGGCCAGGCCGCCGCGCGCCTGAAGGTACGCCTCCGTCGTCAGCACCGGATCTACGACCCCACCCCCCGCCTTCGCGTGGAAGCAGTCCTGGACGAGTCAGCTCTGCGCCGTGTCGTCGGCAGCCGGGAGATCATGCGCGAGCAACTCGAGCACCTGCACGCACTGAGCACCGAGCCGCACATCCTCGTGCAGGTCCTCCCCCACACCGCGGGCGCTCACCCGGGCATGACGGGCCCGTTCTCCCTCCTGCGGTTCCCCGGCGGCCGCGAGCCCGTGGTGTACCTGCAGAAGTTCACCAGCGACCTCTGCCTGGAGAGAGCGTCCGACGTGCAGCAGTACGGCGCGGTCCACGCACACCTGCGGGCACGGGCCCTCGCACCGGACCACAGCCGGCACCTCATCGCCGACGCCGTCAAGGTCTACACGTCCTGAGCGCCGAGGGCGACAGGCAGGAACTCGCCGACGGAACGCGCGCCACGCCCGTCCCGCGGTGTTCCTGACGTGACCCGATCGGCCGTACATCCGTGTTCACATCGGAGTCGGATTCATGGACACGTGTGCGGCGCTCTTTCGTCTGAGCTAACCGAGATCCACCCATCCGGCGGCGCATCGGATCATCGGCGACTTGACGCTGCATATTGTCATACCACCGGACGTCGTTGAATGTGTTTGTATTAATCCCCCCTCCCCGTTCTGACCTTTTCCGAATGGGCGGAATTTCCTGCGTAATATGCGGCATCAGCGAGAAGGCTTCCCGGGCGCTCGACAGGGCCCGGTGTGCCACGGCCTCCACAGAAATGGCCCCTTTGATGAAGCTGCACATCTCCCCATCGGCTCAGCGCCGCTTTTTGTCCGGCGGGCTGACTTCGACCCTCGCCGCGGCGATTGCCGCGGCGATGGTCGCCGTCACACCCACGCAGGCACTGGCCATCGCCACACCCGTGCCTCTGGGCACCACCGCCAGCTATTCCGTCCTGGCGGGTCAGGGAGTCACCAACACCGGCAACTCGGTGCTCGACCATGACCTCGGGACGCACCCGAACCCGTCCATCACCGGATTCCCGCCCGGCCTGGTGCTCGGCGCGGTGCACCCCGCGGACGCCGCCGCCTCCCTGGCGAAGAGCGATCTGATCGTGGCGTTCAACCAGGCCGCCGACCAACTGACCGGCCAGGCACCGGACTTCGCGCTCCCCGCGGGAATCGGCGGCGGCCAGGAGCTGCTTCCCGGCGTCCACAGGGCCACCTCCGGTGTCGGCCTCACCGGCGACCTGGTCCTGAACGCCGGGGGAAATCCCAACGCGGTGTGGGTCTTCCAGATCCCCGAGGCCCTGACGACGGCCTCCAGCAGCCGGATCCTCCTCACGAACGGCGCTTCGCCGTGCAACGTCTACTGGCAGATCGGGAGTTCGGCGACTCTCGGTACCACCTCCACCTTCGTGGGCACGATCATGGCTCTGACCTCGATCTTCGTACAGCAGGGGGCGAGCGTCGAGGGCCGGGCACTGGCCCGTAACGGGGCGGTGACGCTCGACAACAACAGGATCTTCCTCGGCGGATGCTCCACCGGCGGTACGACGAGCGGTACGACGAGCGGAACGACCACCGGTACGACGACCGGACCGACCGCCGGCACGACCACCGGTACGACGACCGGACCGACCGCCGGCACGACGACCGGTACGACGACCGGCACGACGACCGGCACCACGACCGGACCGACCGGAGGCACGACCACCGGCACGACTCTGGGCCTGATCGGCGGCAGCCTCATCGGCGGTCCGAGCGTCAGCCTGGTGGGCGGCGGCACCTCGGGGAACGTCGCCGGCAACACAGCCGGGAACACCGTGGGCAACACCGCAGGAAACACCTCCGGCGGGAACGGCGGGAACGGCGGGAAGCCCGACCGACCCGGGCACGGCGGCAAGCCGGACCACGGCGGCCCGGGGCACGGCCACGGCGAGGGGCCCGGCAAGCCGGGCAACGGCCATGGCGAAGGACCGGGTAAGCCGGAGCACGGTCACGACGAAGGACCCGGTAAGCCGGGCCACGGCCACGACGAAGGACCGGGTAAGCCGGAGCACGGCGACCACGCCGGCAAGCCGGTCGAGCACTACGGCTACGCCGAGAAGCCCGCGGACCACGAGGGCTAGTCAGCAGCCTGCACGAGGCACGCCGATCGGATAACGGCGCGCGGCGGAATCCTCACCGGATCCGCCGTGCGCCGCACTCCGTGCGCGCCGTCGACGAAAGGCGCCAAGAGCTTGGGCGTCAGCAGCACATACGAGAAAGACAGGGTGGGCGGTGTCGAGCGGAATTGCGTCAGCGGCCGTTGAGGAAATCCAGAATTCCGATCCCGTTTCCCAAGCAGGTCCGGTTCCCCGGCCACGCCGTGACGGACCTGCCGTGCCGGACGGGCGCCGTGCGGGTCCCCGCGCGCTGAGAGCAGCTCTGTACACCGCCGTACTCCTGTGTGTGGTGACGACTCTGGTCCATGTCGCCATGGTGTTCCTTCACGTGGCGCCCTCCAATCCGGTGTCGAAGCGGTACGGCCCCCAGGTCAACGGATGGGTGTACCCCTTCTTCGAACAGAATTGGCGGCTCTTCGCCCCGGACCCCGACTCCTTCAACCGGCAGGTCATGGCGAGAACGGCGCACACGGGACCCGACGGATCGGTACGGGTGAGCCCGTGGTTCGACCTGAGCGCCGTGGACAACGAGGCCGTCGAGCACCACGCGTTTCCGAGTCACACGGCTCAGAACCTCTTGCGTCGCGCCTGGAGCTCCTACGTCGAGACCCACGGAGGCGACGACACCGCACGCTCGGAACGGGCCGTGATGCTGCAGGCGTATCTGAGGAACATCGCAGCGGACCGCCTCGCCGCCCGCAACGACGGCGGCACCTTCGAGTTCGTTCAGCTCCGGGTCGTCACCCTGCCCGTCGCCGCACCCGGCACCTCCGCCGGAAAACGCCCGCCGGTGCCCACCGAGAACCGGCTCCTGCCCTGGTGGAAGGTGACCCCCGATGGGAAATGAGCAGACCCCCCAGCTCCCCACGACAGCGGCCGCACCGCACCGCACGGCGGACCGGGAGACGCCACTCGCCGCCACCGCCCACCGATGGCTCCTCGGCCGGGCAGGTGCTCTGTGGACACTTCTCACCGCCCAGCCGGTGTCCCTGTACGCCGCCTCGGTTCTGCGCATCGGCTACGGGTTGCTCTACCTGGTCTTCCTCCTCCGCGAGTTCCCGCACCGCGACGAGATCTGGGGGCCCGGCTCCCCCTGGACGCCCGCGCTGGCCCGACAGCTCTTCGACCAGACGGGCTGGAACAGCATCCTGACCCTGTCCGGCGGCCGGGCCTATTTCGAGCTCTGTTACGTGCTGGCCCTGGTGACGTCCGCGCTGTTCGTGCTGGGCTGGCGGACCCGCGTCATGTCCGTCCTCTTCGCCGTCGTCGTGGTCTCGTTCCACTCCCGAGCGATCTTCATGACGGACGGCGGCGACAACCTGGTCCTGCTGATGTCCCTCTACCTCGTCCTCACCGCCTCCGGTCGGCGCTGGTCCCTGGACGCTCGCCGTGGCCGGCTCAGGACAGCTCGTACGGGTGTCTTGCCCAAGCCCACGAGGGGCTTCTACGCGCACCAACTCCGCTCCGCCCGACATACCTTGACCACGGTGGTGCACAACTGCGGCATGTTCGTCATCGCCGCACAAGTCTGCTTCCTCTACGGCTCAGCCGGGCTCTACAAGGTCCAGGGGTCCACCTGGGGCGGCGGCACCGCTCTCCACTACGCGCTGAACCTCGAACTGTTCCAGCCCTGGCCCGCGCTCTCCCGGTTCGTGGCCGACTTCCCGATGGCGATCGCGATGGCCGGCTATGTGACGGTGCTCCTGCAGGTCGCCTTCCCGTTCGTGCTCTTCGGCAGGCTCAAGTACCCCGTCCTGACAGCGCTGCTCGGCATGCACCTCGGTATCGCCGTACTCATGGGGCTGCCCCTCTTCTCCGGCGCGATGATCATCGCGGACGCCGTGTTCCTCCCCGACCGCTTCTTCACCTCCGTGGCGCGCCTGTGGCGGCGCGCCGCCCAGCTCACAGGGGTCTCTGTCCTGCAACGGCGGACAACGTGAACAACGGGCGGCAACGAGTTGTCGCGCGACGGGAGTTGTCGGACGCTGCGATACCTTGACGGCGTGAGCGACATCGAATCCCGCATCGACACCTCCAGGCCGCACACCGCCCGGATATGGAACTACTGGACCGGCGGCAAGGACAACTATCCGGTCGACCGGGAGGCCGGCGACCGGATCCGCGAGCTGCACCCCGGGATCGGGGACTACGCGAAGGCCGACCGGCTGTTCCTGGGGCGGGCGGTGCGGTACCTGGCCGAGCAGGAGGGCATCCGGCAGTTCCTGGACGTCGGGACGGGCCTGCCGAGCGCCGACAACACCCATGAGGTCGCCCAGCGCATCGCCCCCGACACGCGTGTCGTGTACGTGGACAACGACCCGCTCGTCCTCGCGCACGCCCGTGCCCTGCTGGTCGGTACGCCCGAGGGGCGCACCGACTACCTGGACGCCGATCTGCGGGACGTCGACACGATCCTGGCCGCCGCCTCGAAGACGCTCGACCTCTCGCAGCCGGTCGCGCTGATGCTGCTCGGGGTCGTCATCTTCGTCGAGGACGACGAGGAGTCGTACACGATCGTCCGCCGGCTCATGGACGCGCTCGCCCCCGGCAGCCACCTCGTCCTGTCCCACACGGTCACGCACCCCGACATGCCGGATGTCGACGCGGCGGTGGCGTTCTGGAACGAGCACGGCACCCCGAAGCTCACCCAGCGCACCCCTGCCGCCGTCGCGCGCTACTTCGACGGCCTGGAGCTCCTGGAGCCCGGGGTGGTGTCGTGCTCCGCCTGGCGCCCGCGGACGCCGACGCCGGACGTCGCGATGTACGCGGGCGTCGGCCGCAAGTGACGGCGGGAGAGCCGGCAGCCGTCCGTCGCTGATCCGGAGCCGGCACGCGGCCTGCCCGTCCGGGGGGTTGCGGGACACCCTGGACGGGGCGCGGCCGCTTCACGTTTTCAGCCCTTGTCCGTGTCGGCCGGTTGGCGCCCGGCTGCGGCAGGGACGGGTCCGGCCGCCGGTCCCCCGCATCGGAGGCCGGGTGCGAGGGCGAGGGTGACCGCGGCGGAGGCGGCGGCCGTCACGGTCATGGCGGCGGGCCGTCAGTTCCGGGTGCTCGCCGTCAGCGGAGCGCGGGGATGACGTCGGTGCCGTAGGCGTCGATGGTCGCCTCCCTGGCGTCGTGCATGTTGTAGACGGCGAACTGGTCGACGCCCAGGTCACGCAGCACCCTGAGCTTCTCCACGTGGGCCTCGGCGGGGCCGAGGAGACAGAAGCGGTCGACGATGTCGTCGGGGACGAAGTCGGTGGACCGGTTCCCGGCGCGGCCGTGGTGGCTGTAGTCGTAGCCGTGGCGGTCCTTGATGTACGCCGTCAGCTCGTCCGGGACCAAGGCCGAGTGCTCGCCGTACTTGGCGACCAGGTCCGCCACGTGGTTGCCGACCATGCCGCCGAACCAGCGGCACTGGTCCCGGGCGTGAGCCAGGTCGTCCCCCACGTACGCGGGAGCGGCGACACACACGGTGATCGATGCCGGGTCGCGGCCCGCGTCGACGGCGGCCTGCCGGACGGCCTTGACCATCTGCTCGGTGAGGAAGGGGTCGGCGAGCTGGAGGATGAACCCGTCGGCCTTCTCCCCGGCGAGGGCCAGCGCCCTGGGGCCGTACGCCGCCATCCAGACGGGCAGCTTCCCGTTCCTGATCCAGGGGATGCGGATCGGGTTGCCGTCCACCGTCGCCTCCCGGCCCTCCGCCAGGTCGCGGATGACGTCGATGGCCTCGCCAAGGCGGGCCAGGGTGTTCGGCTTGCGGCCGGCGACGCGCATCGCGGAGTCGCCTCGGCCGATGCCGCAGACGGTGCGGTTGCCGTACATGTCGTTGAGGGTGGCGAAGGTGGAGGCCGTGACCTCCCAGGTGCGGGTGCCCGGGTTGGTGACCATGGGGCCCACGTGGAGCTTCGTCGTGTGTTCCAGGATCTGGCTGTAGATGACGAAGGGTTCCTGCCAGAGCACGGCGGAGTCGAAGGTCCAGCCGTAGCGGAAGCCGTTGCGCTCCGCCCGGCGCATCAGGCCGACGACCTGCGAGGCCGGCGGGTCGGTCTGCAGGACGAGTCCGAAGTCCACGCGGGACCTCCTGGTTCGTTCGGTACGGTCAGCTGGTTCAGTCGAGGTACTGGCAGGTGGAGCGCGGGACGAACGTGCCGTGGCCGCCGTGACCCACGTACTCCCGCCGGTCGATGACGAGTTCGCCGCGCGAGAGGACCGTCTCGACCCGGCCGGTGACCGTCCTTCCCTCGTACGCGGAGTAGTCCACGTTCATGTGGTGGGTCGACGCCGAGAGGGTCTGGCGGGCGTGCGGGTCGTAGATGACGATGTCGGCGTCCGCGCCGGGGGCGATCGTGCCCTTCTTCGGGTACAGCCCGAACATGCGGGCCGGGGTCGCGCAGGCGATCTCGATCCAGCGGCGTCGGGAGATGTGTCCGTCGACGACCGCCTGGTGGAGGAGGTCCATGCGATTCTCGACGCCCGGGAGCCCGTTGGGGATCTTGGAGAAGTCGCCGCGGCCGAGGTCCTTCTGGCCCGTGAAGCAGAACGGGCAGTGGTCGGTGGAGACCACCTGGAGGTCGTTGCCGCGCAGCCCGCGCCAGAGCGCCGCCTGGTGCTCCCTGGGCCGCAGGGGGGTGCTGCACACGTACTTCGCGCCCTCGAAGCCGGGCTCCGCGAGGTTGTCGGTGGAGAGGAAGAGGTACTGGGGGCAGGTCTCGCCGAAGACGGGCAGCCCCTTGTCACGAGCGGTCGTGATCTCGGCGACGGCCTCCTCCGCCGACACGTGCACGACGTACAGCGGCGCCCCGGCGACCCGGGCGAGCTGGATCGCCCGGTGGGTGGCCTCGGCCTCCAGGAGCGCCTTGCGGACCTCCCCGTGGTAGCGGGGGTCGGTCTCACCGCGCGCCAGGGCCTGTTCGACGAGGACGTCGATGGCAATGCCGTTCTCGGCGTGCATCATGATCAGCCCGCCGTTCTCGGCGGAGCGCTGCATGGCGCGCAGGATCCGGCCGTCGTCGCTGTAGAAGACGCCCGGGTAGGCCATGAAGAGCTTGAAGGAGGTGATGCCCTCCTGGACGAGCCGGTCCATCTCCTTGAGCGTGTGCTCGTTGACGTCGGAGAGGATCATGTGGAAGGCGTAGTCGATCGCGCAGACGCCGTCGGCCTTGGCGTACCAGGCGTCGAGTCCTTCCCGCAGGGCCTGGCCCACGGTCTGGACGGCGAAGTCGACGATGGTGGTGGTGCCGCCCCAGGCGGCGGCGCGGGTGCCGGTCTCGAAGGTGTCGGAGGCGGAGGTGCCGCCGAAGGGCAGTTCCATGTGGGTGTGGGCGTCGACGCCGCCTGGCAGCACGTAGCGGTCGGTGGCGTCGAGGGTCCGGTCGGCGGTCCAGCCGGCCGCCGCGTCCGAGCCGTGCGCCGCGAGGGCGACCACACGGCCGTCCTCGATGAGCACATCGGCGTGAAGTTCGTCGGCGGCCGTGACGACGAGGCCGCCCCGGACGAGGGTACGGGTGCTCACGGGACTCTCCCTGCTCGAGGTGCGGGAACTAGCAGGCCGTGACGGACTGTTCGAGGATCGCCGCGCCTTCCTCGGCTTCCGCCACGGTGAGCGAGAGCGGTGGGGCGATGCGCAGGGTGCTGGTGTTGTGGCCGCCCCCCTTGCCGATCAGCAGGCCGTTCTCGCGGGCGGACTCCAGGACGGCGGCGGCCGCGTCCGGAGCGGCCCGGTCGGTGCCCGGTTCGGTGAGCTCGATGCCGATCATGAGACCTCGGCCGCGGACCTCCCGTACCGCCGGGACTCCGGCGCAGGCGGCCCTGACGCGCTCGATGAGCAGACCGCCGACCCGGCGCGCGTTGCCCTGGAGGTCGTGTTCCAGGAGGTAGGAGAGGTTGGCGAGTCCGGCGGCCATGGTGACGGGGGAACCGCCGAAGGTGGAGATGGAGTTGGCGTCGAGACAGTTCATGATCTCGGCGCGGGCGACGACCCCTCCGACGGACATGCCGTTGCCGATGCCCTTGGCGAAGGTGAGGATGTCGGGCGGTCCGGCCTGCCCGTGGGCCTGCCAGCCCCAGAAGTGGTCGCCGGTACGGCCCCAGCCGGTCTGCACCTCGTCGGAGATCCACAGGATGCCGTGCCGGTCGAGGACACGGCGGAAGGCGGCGTACAGACCGTCGGGCGGCGAGGTGAAGCCGCCGACTCCCTGGACGGGTTCGGCGATGAGGGCGGCGACGTCCCGGGTATGGCCGAGGAGGTCTTCGAGGTCGGCGACGCAGGCCTCGGTGAACCGCTCGTCGGTGTACTGGGCGTACGGGCCGCGGGTACGGACGCCACCGTGCACGTACAGGGTCTGCAGCGGCGAGAGGCCGCTCGGCGACCAGGCGCGGTTGCCGGTGATGCCGACGGTGGAGAAGGAGCGGCCGTGGTAGCTGTTCCGCATGGCCAGGATCTGGTTCGAGCGGCGGTACGCGGTGGCGAGGAGGAGCGCCGTGTCGTTGGCCTCGGTGCCGGAGGTGGTGAAGAAGACGCGGGCGTCGGGGATGCCGGAGAGGGCGGCGACGCGCTCGGCGAGTTCCACCATCGGGCGGTTGAGGTAGAGCGTCGAGGAGTGGATGATCCGTCCGGCCTGTTCGGAGACGGCCTTGGTGACCTCAGGCAGGGCGTGGGCAGTCATCGTGGTGAGGATGCCGCCGAAGAAGTCCAGGTACCGGCGTCCGTCGGCGTCCCAGACGTGGCGGCCTTCGCCGTGGGTGATCTCGATGGGGTCCCGGTAGTAGAGGGCGAGCCACTCGGGGGCGACGGCACGGTGGCGGTCGTGCAGGCTGCTCACGGCTGCACCAGCCCGTCGTACGCGTCGGGCCGGCGGTCCCGGTAGAACGCCCACTGCTGGCGCACCTGCTCGATGAGCCCGAAGTCCAGGTCGCGGACGACGAGTTCCTCGGTCTTGTCGGAGGCCACGTCACCGACGAAGCGGCCGCGCGGGTCGACGAAGTAGCTGGTGCCGTAGAAGTCGTTGTCGCCGTACTCCTCGACGCCGACGCGGTTGATGGCCGCGACGAAGTACTCGTTGGCGACGGCCGCGGCGGGCTGCTCCAGCTGCCAGAGGTGGGAGGAGAGGCCGCGGTGGGTGGCGGAGGGGTTGTAGACCAGCTGGGCTCCGTTGAGGCCGAGTTGGCGCCAGCCCTCGGGGAAGTGCCGGTCGTAGCAGATGTAGACGCCGACCCTGCCGACGGCGGTGTCGAAGACCGGCCAGCCGGCGTTGCCCGGGCGGAAGTAGTACTTCTCCCAGAAACCCTTGACCTGGGGGATGTGGTGCTTGCGGTACTTGCCGAGGTACGTGCCGTCGGCGTCGATCACCGCGGCGGTGTTGTAGTAGAAGCCCTCGCCCTCGATCTCGAAGACGGGCACCACGATCACCATGCCGGTCTCCCGGGCGAGGTCCCGCATCCGGCGCACGGTCGGGCCGTCGGGGACGGGCTCGGCCCAGCGGTAGTGCTCGGGCTCCTGCACCTGGCAGAAGTAGGGGGCGTTGAAAACCTCCTGGAAGCCGATCACCTTGGCGCCCTGCCGGGCCGCCTCCCGGGCGTGCTCCTCGTGTTTGGCGATCATGGATTCGGTGTCGCCGGTCCAGGTCGCCTGGACGAGCGCGGCGCGTACGACGTCGGTCATGAGCTGCTCCTTCGGCACGGCGTCAGAGAGCCTCTACGCACGTAGACGCGGTGCGTAGGAGGAGAACGTAAGCCCCGTCACACCGCGGAGCAAGACCGCCGCCGCGAAGCGGCCGGGTCGATCATGTTTCATACCCGAGTGGTCCACGTCGGACACGTACTGACACATAGGGGCAAGGACTGACACGTGCGGGTCCCCCTTCCACCGCCCCTCGCCGCCTCTCCGCGTCAGGTGCCGATGAGACCCGCCACACGCAGCGCGTGCAACAGGTCCCGCTCGCGGGCCGCCGACACCGCGCGGGCGGCTTCGAGCAGCAGGGGGACGAGCGCGCGCGGGTCCTCGCCCGCCAGCCGGGCCGCGTCCTCCGGCGCGCGGACCCGGACGAAGGCGGTGAGCAGCGCGTGGGCCTCGCGGTGGTGCCCCTCGGCCCGCAGGGCGTCGCACGCGCCCGCCAGCTCCTCGACCGGCCTCGCCACGCCCTGGCGCAGGAGCTCTTCGCAGTCGGCCGCCCTGCCCGCGTCGGCGAGCACTCCGGCGACGGCCGCGAGCCGGTCCGGCGGCAGCGAGGCGGCCTCCCAGAGCAGGATCGACCAGTCGGCGCCGAGTCCCGCCCGGTGCAGCTCTCCGGCCAGGGCCGGAAGCAGGGCGGGCGGGCCGTCGACCGCCTCGCAGAGCAGGGCGTGCGCCTCGCCGCTACGGCCCTGGGCGCGGAGCCGCCGCAGGGCGTAGCCCGCGTTGACCGCGGCGCGGACGGCCTCGGCGGGTTGGGCTGCCGGGGCCCGCACCACGTCGGTCTCCCGGTCGGACGAGGCACCACCGCCGAAGCGCGCCCCCCGGGGCGCCGCTCCCCCGGCCGGCGGCACGGACTCGGGTACGGGCGCGGTCACCGGCCCCTGCTCCTCGGCCTCGCTCTCCAGCCACGCGTACCGCGCACCCCGCGGCCGCCGCTTGGCTTTCGCGGGACGGGACGGGGGGCCGGGAGCGGGGGCAGGGGCAGGGGCCCACGTCGCGGGGGCAGGGGCCGGGGCCCCGGCCGCCGGGGCGGGTGCCGGGGCAGGGGTCCAGGCCGCCGGGGCGGGTGCCGAGGCTGAGGCAGGCCCGGGGGACGGGACAGGCGCCGAGGCCGGGGCCCAGGCCGCCGGGGCGGGCGCGACAGCTGAACCAGGTGCCGGTGCGGGTGTGGGGGCGGGGGTCGGCTCCGGGCCCCGGGGCCCATCCCCCCCGGCCCGCGCGGGGGCCAGGCCGGCCGGTGCCGGTGCGGGTGTGGGGGCAGGGGCCGGCTCCGGGCCCCGGGGCCCAACCGCCCCGGCCCGCGCGGGTGTGGAGGCCGAGGCCGGCTCCGGGCCCAGGGGTTCCGCCGCTCCAGCGGCCCCGGCCCGCGTGGAGGGTAGGAAGCGGGCCGGCGGCGGGGCCCATGGCGTCTGTCCCGTCGGTCCGCGCTCCCCCAGGCGTTCCAGGCGGGTCGTCAGGTCCTCGAAGCGGGCCGTCGCCCGCGCGTGGTCGTCCCGGGTCCAGGCGAGGTCGTGTTCCAGGCGGGCGGCTTCCTCCCGGGGCGGGGCCGGGGTCGCCCGGAGCCGCTCGTCCAGTTCGCGGGCGCGGGACTCGGCGTGCCGGCGTTCGCGGTCCATGAGTTCCCGGCGCTCGGCGAGGGCCGCCGCCGCGCCGGGGCGCCGGTCATGGGCGCCGGTGGCCGCGACGTACAGGGTCCGGCCCCGGACGGCGAGCGGCCCGTCGGCCGGTTCCCCCGCGTCGTGGAGCAGGGACTCGACGACGTCCCAGGGCAGGATCTCCGTCCCGTCGAAGCAGGCGCGCAGGCCCTCGGGGTCGCGTTCGGCGAAGACCGCGTACCAGCCTCCGCCGGGCGGGATGCGGTCGGAGAGCTCCGCCAGCCAGCACGCGAACGCTTCCTGTTCCGTGGGAAGTTGATACACCGTCATGCCACACGCACCTGCCCCGCGGTCGACTGGAACCTTCCGGTCCGCGGGTATTGGACCGCAGTCGTGTTACGGGACGACTACGGACCGTTTTCCTCCGGGTTCTTCGGCGCGCACATCACCCGAAGCGCACGACGATCCCGGTGTGCGGGCGCTTCCCGAACCGGGCGAGCATGGCCGGCACGTCGATCAGCCAGAACCGCCAGGTGTACTTGCGCGAGAGCAGCCCCCGGATCCGGCGCAGCTCCTCGCCGTCCACCAGCCGACCCTCCCCCTCGACGCGCTCGGCGCCCTCGGCGATGTTGCCGCGCACGTCGCAGACGGCGGCCACGACGCGCGCGTCGTTGCGCAGGCGCTTGACCTTCCAGGAGTCGGAGCGGGTCCACACGTACAACTCGGCGCCGTCCACCGCATACCAGACGGGCGTGGCGACCCCCGTGCCGTCCTTCCGGTAGGTGGTCAGGCTGACGTAACGGCCGCGCCGCAGCTCTTCGGGCATCATGCCCGGGAGCCTATGCCGGGGTCGATCGGCGCGCTCACGCGGGCGCGAGGGCACACCGTGCGACCAGTTCGTCCATGGAGAGGCCGAGGACCCTCGCGAGGGCCGCGACGGTGAAGAACGCCGGGGTCGGGGCCCGGCCGGTCTCGATCTTGCGGAGGGTCTCGGCGGACAGGCCGGCCGCGGCGGCGATCTCGACCATGGACCGGTCGCCGCGCGCCTCGCGCAGGAACCGGCCGAGGCGTTCGCCGCGCTCGCGCTCTTCTGGGGTCAGGGGTGTGCGCACCATGCCCGCATTCTAATACCGGTATAATAATTGGCATGGTGGAGATCAAGACGAACGAGAACCTGGCGGCCATGCGCGAGTCGGGGCGGGTGGTGGCGCGCGCCCTCGCGGCTGTACGGGAGAAGGCGGCGCCCGGCGTCGCGCTGACCGAACTGGACCGGGCCGCCCGGGAGGTCCTGGCCGCGGCCGGCGCGGGCTCGCCCTTCCTCGGCTACCGCCCGGAGTGGGCGCCGGTGCCGTTCCCCGCCGTCGTCTGCGTCTCCGTGAACGACGCCATCGTCCACGGCATCCCGGACGACACCCGGCTCGCCCCGGGTGATCTGGTCTCCGCGGACTGCGGGGCGCTCCTCGGCGGCTGGGCGGGCGACTCGGCGATCAGTTTCACGGTGGGGCCGGCCCGGCCGGAGGACACTCGGCTGATCTCCGCGGCGGAGGAGGCACTGGCGGCGGGCATCGCGGCGGCCGTCGTCGGCAACCGCGTCGGCGACATCGCGCACGCGATCGGCCGGGTCTGCCGCGCCGCCGGATACGGCGTCCCGGACGGCTTCGGCGGCCACGGGATCGGCCGCACGATGCACGAGGACCCGGGCGTCCCCAACGAGGGACGCCCGGGCCGGGGCATGAAACTGCGCCACGGGATGGTGCTCGCGATCGAGCCGATGCTCATCGGGGGCGGTACGGACGACCACTACACGGCGGGCGACGGCTGGACGATCCGCACCCTCGACGGCTCGCGCGCCGCGCACGCGGAGCACACGGTGGCGATCACGGACGAGGGCCCGCGCATCCTGACGGCACTCTAGGACCCGTCGCCGATCATCCGACTGCCGCCGATCAGCGGACTGCTCGCCGATCGGCGGACTGCGCCAGGAGGCCGGGGCCCCTCGGGGCTACCTCCCCGCCGGGCGGACCACCATCGCCGATCCGCCGCCCCTGCGGACCTTCTCCGCGGCGGCCACCCAGCGGCCGTCCGGCAAGCGCTGGACGCCGGTCGCCGCACCGATCTCCGGGTTCTGCCGGAAGCCGTGCCCGATCGCCTCGAGTTCGGCCCTGACCGGGCTGTTCCACAGGCCGGGTTCGAGTTCGGTGGTCGTCTGGTTGCGCTGGCTGGCACGCGGCGCGGCGATCGCCTCGACGAGCGGCATGCCCCGGTCGACGACCCCGGTGAGGGTCTGCAGGACCGTCGTGATGATCGTCGCGCCGCCGGGTGAGCCGAGGGCGAGGACGGGCCGGTCGTGCCGGTCGAGGACGATCGTCGGGGACATCGAGGAGCGCGGCCGCTTGCCGGGGCCGGGCAGGTTCGGGTCGTGCACGGCCGCGTTCGCCGGGGCGAAGGAGAAGTCGGTCAGTTCGTTGTTGAGCAGGAATCCCCGGCCCGGCACGGTGATGCCGCTGCCGCCGGTGGACTCGATGGTGAGCGTGTACGCGACGACGTTGCCCCACTTGTCGGCCACCGTGAGGTGCGTGGTGTTCTCGCCCTCGTACGTGGTGGGGGCCGCCGTACCGCCGCTCGCGCACGGCGCCGGGTCGTGGGGGTCGCCGGGCGCCAGGGGGCTGGTCAGGACGGCGTCGTCGCGGATCAGGCAGGCGCGCGAGTCGGCGTACCGCTGGGAGAGCAGCCCGCGCGTCGGCACCCGCTCGAAGGCCGGGTCGCCGACCCAGCGGCCCCGGTCGGCGAAGGCGATGCGGCTGGCCTCGATGAACCGGTGGAGGTAGCGGGCCTGCGGGGCGCGCGCGAGGTCGGTGCCCTCCAGGATGTTGAGCGCCTCGCCGACGCTCGTACCGCCGGAGGAGGAGGGGGCCATGCCGTAGACGTCGAGCCCCCGGTACGAGACCTTCGTGGGGCGGCGGGACTCCGTACGGTACGAGCCGAGGTCACGGGTCGTCAGGTCTCCGGCGCGGACGTTCCGGGTGGCGCCTTCGCGGACCGGGGGCGTACGGACGGTGTTCACGATGTCCCGGGCGATCGGGCCCCGGTAGAGGGCGCCGACCCCCTGACGGCCGAGCGTGTCGTACGTACGGGCCAGGTCGGGGTTCTTGAAGACGGAGCCGACCACCGGGAGCTGCCCGCCGGGCAGGAAGAGGGCGGAGGTGGCGGGGAAGTCGCGGAACCGTGCCTCGTTCGCGGCGGTCTGCGCACGGAAGGTCGGGTCGACGGTGAAGCCCTCGCGGGCGAGGCGCTCGGCGGGTTCGAGCAGGGTGCCGAGCCCCTTGCTGCCCCAGGCGTCGAGGGCGGTCTTCCAGGTCGCCGGGGTGCCGGGGGTGCCGACGCCGAGGCCGCTGGTCATGCCCTCGTCGAAGGGGATGGGCCTGCCGTCCTCCAGGAAGAGGTCGGCCCCGGCGGAGCGGGGCGCGGTCTCGCGCCCGTCGACGATGTGCACGGTGCGCTTCTTCGCGTCGTAGTAGACGAAGTAGCCGCCGCCTCCGATGCCCGCGGAGTAGGGCTCGGTGACGCCGAGGGCGGCCGCGACGGCGACGGCGGCGTCCACGGCGTTGCCGCCCTCGCGGAGCACCTCGATCCCGGCGGCGGACGCGTCGGGGTCGACACTGGCTACGGCGCCGCCGTAGCCGACGGCGACGGGCTCCTTGACGGGTGGCGGCGGGGTGGCCGGCGGGGCCGTGGGCGGGGCGGCGCCGATCGAGAGCACCGTCGCCGCGACGGCGAGAACGGAGACCTTCCCAGCGGCGGAGCGACGCATTCCCTACCTCCAGTCGATGACCGTCCGCGCAGCGTAACGTCCCCCGCCACGATCCGTCAGGACCGCCTCGAACAAGATGCCGCGGCCCCGCTACCATGCGCGCCCATGGACGAAGACCTGCGCAACATCGTGCTCGGGGTGCTCGCGACGGGTGTCAGCGCCTCCCTCGGCTGGCTGACCCGCACGTACCTCTGGCGGCGCGGGCTCCACCGGAAGCAGGCGTTCTTCGGTCTCCCCGGGAACGCCGAGTGCCTGCTCGTCGTGAACCGGGAGTCGGGCGGCGACAGGTCGGTGCACCGCTTCGACGTGTTCGCGCTGCTCGAACTGTCCGCGCTGATAAAGGACTGCGGAGCGCAGGCACGGATCCTCTCGCACGACCAGGCGCACCAGGGCTTCGGCGACCGTACGGAGTTCTGCGTCGGCGGGCCGTACAGCAATCGGCGGATGGCGGCCCATCTGGCGACCCTTCTGCCGGGCGTCACGGTGAACGTCGAGGTGGAACCGAGCCCGGAACGGGGTGCGTTCACCATCGGCACGGACTCCTACCGTTCGGAGGCGGGCGTGTGCGAGTACGTGATCCTCGCCCGGCTCACCGCCGGGGAGGGCGGGCGGCCGGTGTTCCTCTTCTGCGGGCAGCGGGCCATCACCAACCAGGCGGCCACCCGCTACCTCGCCCGCCATCACGTCGAGTTGGCGCGCCGCCACCGTTCGGGCTCGTTCGTACTGCTCCTGAAGGTGGTCAACTCGCAGGCGTACGGCCCCGATGTGGTGGAGCTGGTGGCCGATGTCACGCGGGAGGCCCGGACGGTTCCCGCAGTCGCACCGGCAGCGACGTGACGCCGTTGATGAAGTTGGAGACGAGGCGGCGGGGCGGTCCGGTGAGCTCCATACCGGCGCAGGAGGCGCGTACCTCCTCGTAGAGCACGTGGAGTTGGAGCCGGGCGAAATGGGCTCCCAGGCAGACGTGCGGGCCGTCACCGAAGGAGACGTGCGGGTTCGGGGCGCGACCCAGGTCGAGACGCCGGGGGTCGGGGAAGACGCGCTCGTCGTGGTTGGCGGAGGCGTGGAAGACGACGACCTTGTCGCCGCGCCGGATCGCCCGGCCCGCGAGCGCGGTGTCACGGGTCGCGGTGCGCCGGAAGGAGAGCACGGGCGGGTGCACGCGGAGGAGTTCGTCCACCGTCGTGGCCGCGGAGACCTGCCCGTCCCACCATCGCCGCTGCTCGTCGGGGTGCCGGGTGAGGGCGAGGAGCCCGCCGGGGGCGGCGGCGCGGACCGTGTCGTTGCCGGCGACGGTCAGCAGGAAGAAGAACATCTCCAGTTCGGCGTCGGCGAGTTCCGTGGTGGCGAGCGAGGTCATGATGTCGTCGGCGGGATGCGCCCGCTTGTGCGCGGCGAGTTCCTGGGCGTAGGCGAACATCTCGGCGAGCATGGCGGGCGAGCGGGGATTGACCGGTCGGCCCCGGGCGTCGAGGACCGGAGGCTGGTCGGGATCCTGGTAGGCGATGACCCGCTCCGTCCAGGCGTGGAGCAGTCCGCGGTCGCTCGCGGGCACGCCGAGCAGGTCGGTCAGGTTGAGCAGCGCGTAGTCGTCGGTGACCGTCCGGACGAGGTCAGTCCGGTCGCCGTCCGCGCGGGCCGCGTCGAGCAGGCTCCTGGCCCGCCCGCGCGCGGTGACCGCGAAGCGTTCGATCCGCCCCGGGGTGAAGGCCCCGCTGACGAGCCGCCGCAGGCGTCCGTGGTCGGGAGGGTCCTGGTTGAGCATCATGCGCCGGATGAAGGGCAGGTCGGCGGGGTCGGGGTCGCGGATCTGGGTGGCGCCGAGGCACGAGGAGTACGTCCCCGCGTCCTTGAGCACCCGGGTGACGTCGGCGTGCCGTGTGACGGCCCAGAATCCGGGCCCGGCGGGCCAGCCGAGGATCTCCGGCTCCTCCTGCCACGCGACGGGCGCCAGGTCGCGCAGGGCGCGGAAGCGGTCGTGCGGGATGCCTTCCGCGTAGATCCGCGGGTCGAACACGTCGGGTACGTCGCTCGCGTCCCCCACCGTGCCTCCCGCCCATGCCGTCCAGGGGTGCAGCCGGCTCCATCATGACAGGGCGGCGGCGGCGCCGTGGAGCTCTTGGACCCCGTCACCCCGCCAAGCCCCTCCGCAATCGTTACCCGCACGTAACTTACTGACTGGTTACCACGGGTAAGCCGTTCCGGTTACCGTCGGGTCACTTTCACTGCCCCCCATCACCCCCGCCCCGGCGGTGCACCCCACCGCCCGGGCTCGCACAGCCCCCGCACTGTCCCCGCAGTGCCCCAGTGAGGAGTGACCCGTGCGCACATCCCTGGCCCTCGCCGCCTCGGCCGCCCTCGTGGCGGGAACGGCCCTCGGGCTCGCGCCCGCCGCCCAGGCCGGAGAGTCCGGAGCGAGCACCGACACCGGTATCCGCTTCGTCGACATCGCCGGAGAGGGCGGCACCGTCCTCAAGGCGAACGTCGTCGCCCCCGTCGGCTCCGGCCGTCATCCCCTGATCGTGCTTCCCACCAGCTGGGCCATGCCCCAGATCGAATACCTCGCCCAGGCCAAGAAGCTCGCCGACTCCGGTTACGTCGTGGTGAGTTACAACTCACGCGGCTTCTGGCAGTCCGGCGGCGAGATCGAGACGGCGGGCCCCAAGGACGTCGCCGACGCCTCGAAGGTCGTCGACTGGGCCCTCGCTAACACCCCCGCCGACCCCGAGCACGTGGGCATGGCGGGTGTCTCGTACGGCGCCGGGATCAGCCTCCTCGCCGCCGCCCACGACCCCCGGATCAAGGCCGTCGCCGCGCTCAGCGGCTGGGCCGACCTCATCGAGTCCATCTACAGCGGCCGCACCCAGCACCTCCAGGCCGCCGCCCTACTCGGCGGCGCCGGGTACCTCACGGGCCGCCCGGGACCCGAACTCCAGGAGGTCCTGGGCGACTTCCTCTCGTCGAACCTCGACAAGGAGGACGAGATGATCGCCTGGGGCCGCACCCGGTCCCCCGCCACCCACCTGGACCGGATCAACGCCAACGGCGCCGCGATCATGCTGGGCAACGCCTGGGGCGACACCATCTTCCCGCCCAACCAGTACGCGAGCTTCTTCGAGAAGCTCACCGGCCCCAAGCGGCTCGAGTTCCGCCCCGGTGACCACGCGACCGCCGAGGCCACCGGCCTGTTCGGACTCCCCAACGACACCTGGACCAGCGCCCACCGCTGGTTCGACCACCACCTCAAGGGCGTCGACAACGGCATCGACCGAGAACAGCCCGTCCAGCTCACGTCCCGCTCCACGGGCGGCTACGAGGGCTACGCCGACTGGAAGTCCGTCCACGCGAACCAGCGGAAGTTCGACCTCGGCGGTACGCAGCGGGTATGGGCGAACGTCGACTCCGGCGCCAACGGCGGCATCACCCTGCTGACCAACGCCCTCGACCAGTTCCTCCGCACCCCGCCCGTCGTCTCCGTCCCCCTGCTCCCCCGCGCCTTCGCCGGGGTCTGGCAGTCGGAGCGGTACGACACCCCGCAGCGGGTGCGCGGCACGGTGAAGGTGCACACCACGGTCGCCTCCACCGAGGAGAGCGGCACCCTCGTCGCCTACCTCTACGACGTGGGCCCGCTCGGCGTCGGCAAGCTGGTCAGCAACGCCCCGTACACCTTCCACGGCCGGACGCCGGGGAAGCCGTTCGCCGTCGACCTGGAGCTGTTCTCCACGGCGTACGACGTGCCGGCCGGGCACCGGCTCGCCCTGGTCGTCGACACCGTCGACCCGCTCTACATCGAGCACAACCCGACCGGCGCGCAGCTGACCTTCTCCTCCCCTCCGGCCGACCCGTCGTACGTGTCGGTACCGCTGCGGAAGGAGTGATCACCGGCTGCTGCCGGGCGGGTGCGGCTCCTCGCCCGCTACTGCGGTCCCGGCAGCAGCGTCTGGGGGTCGGCCGGGGCGACGTCCACGGCCTTCGTCTTCGGGTTGCGGCGCTCCCTGCGGGCCACCCAGGTGGCGAACCAGGAGAGCAGCATGCACATCCCGATGTAGATCGGTGAGATGACCAGGACGACCGGGATGAACGGCAGGTCGTAGTCCAGGTTCGAGGCGATCAGCTTGCCCGCGTGCAGGAACTCCTCGTAAGTGATGAGGAATCCGAGCGAGGTGTCCTTGAGCGCCACCACCAGCTGGCTGATGATGGCCGGGAGCATGGCGCGTACGGCCTGGGGCACCAGGACGTACGTCATGACCTGTGTCTTGCGCATGCCGAGCGCGTACGCGGCCTCGCCCTGCCCGCGTGCGACGGCGTGGATGCCGGTGCGGAAGACCTCCGCGAGCACCGAGCCGTTGTAGAGGGTCAGTCCCGCGACCAGCGCGGGCAGCGCCTGTACCTTGAGCGCCACGAAGATGAAGAAGATCATCACGAGGACGGGCATGGCGCGGAAGAACTCGACGAGAAGGGTCGAGATCCAGCGCAGGACCCGGTGCTCGGAGAGCCGGCCGGTGGCGAGGACCGCGCCGAGGACCAGCGAGAGCACCGAGGCGTACGCGAAGGCCTTGAGGGTGTTGGCGAGTCCTTCGAGCAGCAGCTCCTGGATGCCCTCGTAGAGGAAGGGCGACCACTTGGTGGAGGTGAACTGGTCGTTGGCGAACAGCAGGTACAGCATCCAGCCGGCCAGGGCGAGGATCGCCACCGTGGACGCGAGGCCGTAGAGCAGATGGCGCCGTCCGGCCTGCGGTCCCGGGATGTCGTAGAGGGCGGTGGACTCGGTCATCGGGCGACTCCCCAGCGCTTCTCCAGGACGTGGAAGAGGGCGCTGATGGTGAGGGTGATGATCAGGTATCCGGCGGCGATCCAGACGAAGGTCCAGATGATGTTGTAACCGAGTTCGCTCAACGTCTTGTAGGTGCCCAGGAGTTCGGTGACGCTGAACGCTCCGGCGATGGCCGAGTTCTTGGCGAGGGCGATCAGCGTGGAACCGATCGGCGGGATGACCGTGCGGAAGGCCTGGGGCAGGACGACGGTGCCGAGGGTCTGCGCGAAGGACATGCCGAGGCTTCGGGCGGCCTCGCCCTGGCCGCGCGGCACGGTGTTGATGCCGGAGCGGAGGACCTCGCAGACGAAGGCCGATGTGTAGCAGCCGAGCGCGAGGACCGCGAACAGCTGGAAGGGCAGCACGAGTCCGAAGCGGGGCAGGCCCAGCATGACGGCGAAGAAGAGCAGGGTCAGCGGGGTGTTGCGCAGGACGGCGACCCAGACCGTGCCGAAGGCCCGGAAGGAGCCGACGGGCGCGACGCGGAACGAGGCCATGAGGAAGCCCAGGACGAGGGCGAGCGCCGAGGCGTAGACGGTGAGTTCGACGGTGCCGAGGAATCCCTTGGCGTAGAGCGAGAAGTTGTCGGTCAGGACGTCCATGTCGGAGGCTCCTCCGGTCAGCTCGCCGGGTAGCGGTCGATGGCGGGCGGCTTCGGGGCGGGCACTCCGGAGAGGCCGAGGGTGGCGTCGTACGCCTTCTTCCAGTCGCCGTTCTTCTCGTGGACGGCGAGCGCGTCGTCGAGGGCGAACCGCAGCGCGTTGTCACCGCGCGGGACGCCGATGCCGTACGGCTCCTTCGAGAACGGCCGCCCGACGACCTTGAGTTCGTCGGGGACCTTGGCGGCGTAGCCCATGAGGATCGTGTCGTCGGTGGTGACGGCGTCGACCTGGTAGGTCAGCAGGTTGTCCACGCAGGCGGAGTAGGTGTCGTAGGCGACGAGTTCGGCCTTCGGGTAGTCCTTCTCGATCCGCTGGTACGGGGTGGACCCTGCGGCCGAGCAGACCCGTTCGCCCGCGAGGTCCTGCGGGCCGGTGATGTCGTTCTCGTCGGTGCGGACCAGGAGGGACTGACCTGCCTGGTAGTAGGGCCCGGCGAAGCCGACGAGCTTCTTGCGGTTGTCGTTGATGGTGTAGGTGCCGACGTAGTAGTCGATCTGGCCGTTCTGCAGGGCGGTCTCGCGGTTGGCGGAGGCGATCGTACGGAAGTCGATGCCGGCCGGGTCGAAGCCCAGGGAGGCGGCCATCATCCTGGCGATCTCGATGTCGAAGCCCGAGTAGCGGCCGGTGGCCGGGTCCTTCTCGCCCATGTAGGGCTGGTCCTCCTTGGCGCCGACGACGAGCCGGCCGCGCTTCTTCGCCCGGTCCCAGGTGCTGGAGTCGGGCAGGGTGAATTCCGACCGCACCTGGTAGACGGGGAGCCGGTCGGGCTGAGGGCCCTTGACGGGCGGGCTGCCGTCCCGGCCGCAGCCGGTGAGCGCCGCCGTCACGGCGAGCAGAAGGGCGAGCACGGCCGGGGTCCGGTGCGTACGCTGCATGGTTCCCACCCCGCTCAGTGCTTGAGGATCTTGGAGAGGAAGTCCCTGGCGCGCTCGCTGCGCGGGTCGGTGAAGAAGTCCTCGGGCGCGCGGTCCTCGACGATCCGCCCGTCGGCCATGAAGACGACCCGGTTGGCGGCGGAGCGGGCGAAGCCCATCTCGTGGGTGACGACCACCATCGTCATTCCCTCCTGGGCGAGTTGCTGCATGACCTCCAGGACCTCGTTGATCATCTCGGGGTCGAGGGCCGAGGTCGGCTCGTCGAAGAGGAGCGCCTTGGGGTCCATGGCGAGGGCGCGGGCGATGGCCACGCGCTGCTGCTGGCCGCCGGAGAGCTGCGCCGGATACTTGTCGGCGTGCGAAGCGAGTCCGACCCGGTCGAGGAGTTCGCGCGAACGCCGGTCGGCCTCGTCCTTCCTGCGCTTGCGGACCTTGGTCTGGGCGAGGGAGACGTTCGCGAGGACGGTCTTGTGCGCGAAGAGGTTGAACGACTGGAAGACCATGCCGACTTCGGCGCGCAGCCGGGCGAGCGCCTTGCCCTCCTCGGGGAGGGGCTGTCCGTCGATGACGATCTCGCCCGACTCGACGCGCTCCAGGCGGTTCATCGCCCGGCAGAGGGTGGACTTGCCGGATCCGGACGGGCCGATGACGACGACCACCTCCCCGCGGCCGACGGTGAGATCGATGGACTGGAGGACGTGCAACGTGCCGTAGTGCTTGTTGACGCCACGCAGTTCGATCAGCGGATCGACGACGGCCATACGCTGCCCTGCCCCATTTCTCAGCGGTCGAGTCAGCGCAAACTATCCACCGGAAAAGGGACTTCACGCCCGACACGCATGAAACGGGAAAAGCAGTATTTACTGCGGAAGGGTGGTGCTCCACCGCTGCTTCCGGCCGGCGGGCGGACCGCGGAGTCAGTACTCGGCGGCCTCGGCGTACACCTGGGAGAGCTCCGGCGAGCCCGTCACCGCCCAGTCAAGACCGGCCTCGACGACCTGGATCTCCCGGCCGGAGGCCAGCTGCACCACCGGCCCGCCGCTCGGCCACACCTGCCAGCGGGCACCCGGCACGTTCCGGACGATCACGGTGCCGAGGTAGAGCCCCGCGTCGTTCCCGATCCAGGGCAGCTCCTCCGGATCGTCACGCCAGCTCGGGGGGAGCTGGTCGAGCTCCTCCAGGGAGCGCGGGGTGTCGTCGAGCGCCACCCCCGCGGCCGCGACCCGGGTCCGCAGCAGCTCGCACTCGGCGAGCAGCTCACCCGCTCCCCCGGGGTCGCGGTCGAAGGCCGCGACCAGCGGGGAGTCGGCCGGCTCGGGCTCGGACCGCTTGCGCCAGAGGTCGAGAAACGGGATGTTCATCACAACAGCGTCGCACCGGCACCTCCAGGTCGACCACCCGGCGCGCGGAGATCATCACCGCCGCAGGGCCGTGGCGGGCCGGCCGGACCCGTCCTAGACGTCGAGGTCGACGACGACGGGCGCGTGGTCCGACGCGCCCTTGCCCTTGCGCTCCTCCCGGTCCACGTAGCTGTCCGTGACCGCCTCGGCGAAGGACTTGTTGCCGTAGACCAGGTCGATGCGCATGCCCTTGTTCTTGGGGAAGCGGAGCTGGCGGTAGTCCCAGTACGTGAAGGGGTGGTCGTACTTGAGGGGGCGCGGGACCACGTCGGTCAGACCGGCCTCGCGCAGACCGGCGAGCGCGGCCCGCTCCGGCTCCGTCACGTGCGTGGAGCCGTCGAAGACGGCGATGTCCCAGACGTCGTCGTCGGTCGGGGCGATGTTGTAGTCGCCGAGGACGGCGAAGGGGCGCTCCGCCGCCGCGTCGTCCGCTACGGCCGCCTTCAGCGCCTCCAGCCAGCGCAGCTTGTACGCGTAGTGCTCGTGGGCCACCTCCCGGCCGTTCGGCACGTACACCGACCAGACGCGGACCGGCCCGCAGGTCGCGGAGATCGCCCGGGGCTCCTCGACCGCGTCGTACTCGGGGCCGCCGGGCAGGCCCATGACCACGTCCGCGAGGCCGACGCGGGAGACCAGTGCCACGCCGTTCCACCGTCCCGTGGCGTTGACCACGGACTCGTAGCCGAGGGCGCGCAGCTCCTCGGTGGGGAACTGCTCGGCCGTGCACTTGGTCTCCTGGATGCACAGCACGTCCGTGCCGCTGCTCTCCAGCCAGGCCAGGAGCCGGGGCAGCCGGGCGGTGATCGAATTGACGTTCCAGGTGGCGATGCGCATGGGCGCAAGCCTACGTGCGGGGTCTGACAACCGGCGGTCCGCCGGGCTCAGAGCTCGGTGGACGCGCCGGGGGCGAGACGGTCGTGGGCGGTGCCGCCGAGGGCGCCGATCTGGCGGTCGTAGATGGGCCGGGCGAGATCCGTGAGCAGGGCGTCGTGGATGTCGTAGGCCCGGCGCGGCTTGACCTCGCGGACGTAGTCGATGACCTCGGAGATCTTGCTCCACGGGGCCATGACGGGGAGCAGCAGGGTGTCCACGGGCCGGTCGGGCACGGTGAGCGCGTCGCCGGGGTGGAAGACGGCGCCGTCGACGAGGTACCCGACGTTGGTGACGCGCGGGATGTCCGGGTGGATCACCGCGTGCAGCTCGCCGTGGACCTCGACGTCGAATCCGGCCGCCGTGAACGTGTCGCCGTGCCCGACGGTGTGCACCCGCCCGGGGAAGGCCGCCGAGAGCTGTTCGGCGACGCTCCGCAGCGTCCAGATCTCGGCGGCCCGATTGATCTCCAGGGCGGCGCGGAGGCGGCCCGTGTCGAAGTGGTCGGGGTGTTCGTGCGTGACGAGGAGGGCGTCCGCTCCGAGAGCCGCGTCCTCCTCGGTGAACATGCCGGGATCGAGGACGAGCGTCCGCCCGTCCTTCTCGAGCCGCACGCAGGCGTGGGACTTCTTCGTCAGCTTCACGCGGTCAGGTTACGCCGGGGGCGTGGTCTCCTCCTCGACGACGCGGGCCACCACGCGGAGCGCGGTGTCGGCGGCGGGAAGGCCGCAGTACACGCCCGCGTGGAGCACGATCTCCCGCAGTTCCTCGGCCGACAGACCGTTGCGGAGGGCGGCGCGGGTGTGGTCGGCGAGAGCCTCCCGGTGGCCCCCGGCGATGAGGGCGGTCAGGGTGACGACGCTACGGGTACGCCGGTCGAGGCCCTCGCGGCTCCAGACCTCGCCCCAGGCGTAGCGCGTGACCAGGTCCTGGAAGGCCCCGTCGGGGTCGTCCGCGAGGGCCCGGTCCACATGGGCGTCGCCGAGGACCTGGCGGCGCAGCCCGAGTCCCCGGTCGTACGGGTCGGGTCGCCCGGCCGCCTCGGCCTCGGCGACCGGGGCGGGCTCGGCCACGGACACGGGGGTCGCGGGCAGGGGCGGCACGATCAGGGCGCCGCTGGTGTCGGGGGAAGTGCCGGCGAAGTGGTCGATGAGCAGGTCGGTGACGGCGGCCGGCTGCTCGACGGGCGCGAGGTGGGAGGCGCCGGGGACGACGGCGAGCCGGGCGTCGGCGATGCCGGCGACCAGGGTCCGGGCCTCGGCGGGGCCGGTGACCTGGTCCTCGGAACCGACGAGGACGAGGGCGGGGACGCCGATCCGGTCCAGGGCCTCCCGGACGTCGAACACGGCGAGGGCCTCGCAGGCTGCGGTGTAGCAGGCCGGGTCGGTCGTCCGGACCATCTGGACGGCCCAGTCCACGATCGCGGGCTGCGCACCAGCGAACACGGAGGTGAACCACTGCTCGGGGGCGGCGCGGGCCATCGGCTCCAGACCGTTGGCGCGGACGATGACGCCGCGCTGGCGGAACTCGTCGGCCGTGCCGAACCGGGGCGAGGCGGCGACCAAGGCGAGGGAGGCGACCCGGTGGGGTGCGCGCAGGGCCAGGTCGAGTCCGACGGCGCCGCCGAGGGAGCAGCCGGCGTACCCGAAGCGCTGGACGCCGAGGGCGTCGAGGGTGGCGAGGAGCCGGTCGCCGAGCTCGGCGACGGAGGTGAAGGGCTGGGCGGGCGCGCCGCCGTGCCCGGGCAGGTCGAAACGGACGACCCGCCAGTCCCGGGTGAGCTCGGGTATCTGCCGGTCCCACATGTGGAATGTGGTGCCCAGCGAGGGCCCGAGAACCAGGACCGGAGCGTCTTCTCGCCCGTCGGAGCGATATTGCAGGGTGTTCGTCGGTGTCTCACTCACCCGCCAGACCCTTTCATCTCTCGCCGAAGCCCCTGTGGCTGGGGTCGGAACAGCCTAGGTCACGTCCTGGCAGGGGACGGCGCGGTCGCCGGAACTCCGGGAGCGGATCACCGCTGCGCGGCGGAGGAGGAGGCGGGGCGGTCGGCGCCTGTGCGGGGCGGGGCTGCGTCGGGGGCGGTCGGCGGAGGCGGAGGCGGGGCGGGGGGGCGGGCGGGGGCGGTCAGCGCTTCGGCAGCCGGTGCAGGGTGACCTCCGCGAGCACACCGTCGGCCACCACGGCCGTCATGTACGTGCAGTACGGCTGGCGCCTGCGGTCCGTCGGCGACCCCGGGTTCAGCAGGCGCGGTCCGCCCGGCGCCTCGGTGTCCCAGGGGATGTGGCTGTGGCCGAAGACCAGGACGTCGAGGTCGGGGTAGAGCGCGGCGCAGCGCGCCTCCCGGCCGCGGGCCGCCCCCGTCTCGTGGACGACGCCGAACCGCAGGCCGCCCAACCGGACCCGGGCCACCTCCGGCAGCCGCGCGCGCAGTTCGGCTCCGTCGTTGTTGCCGAACACACCGACCAGGCGCCGTGCGCGTTCCTCCAGGAGGTCCAGGGTGGCCACGTCGACCCAGTCCCCGGCGTGGAGGACGACGTCGGCCCGGTCCGTCTCGCGCAGCAGCTCGTCGGGCAGCCGCCTCGCGCGCAGGGGCACATGGGTGTCCGAGACGAGCAGCAGCCGTACGGGGCGGGCCGTCGCCCCGGTCGTGTCGTCGTCCATCGCCCGCCTCCTCCGCGCTGCGCTCGCGGCGCCGTCATGTTCGGTCGACACCTACCCCGCCGGCTCGGCGGAGCGGGGTGGCCCGCTGTGACACCTGCCACGCACCGACCCCGCGTACGTCGGCCTCACACGGCTTCGTGGGAGGAGGCGGCGGAGTGCTGCGACGCCGGGCCGCGCAACCGGGCCTCGACCCGGCCGCCGGTGATGCGGGTCTCGAAGGCGGGCTGGGGGGCGGTCGCGGGGCCGCGCACGTTCCAGCCGTCCTCCAGGCGGAAGACGCTTCCGTGCCAGGGGCAGGTGACGCAGCCGTCCTCGACCGCGCCATCGGAGAGGGGGCCGCCCATGTGGCTGCACTCGGCCGCGAGGACGTGCACGCGGTTTCCGGTCTCGCGCACGACCAGGACCGCGACGTCGGCCACGTGCCGCCGGACGGGCCGTCCCACCGGAAGGTCGGCGACCTCCCCGACCTCGTGCCACCCCGGCCCGACCAGGTCCGGCACCGCCTCCGCGTGGTTGGCGCCGGAGGCCTGCCGGTAGGCCAGGTGACCTCCGATCGCGCCGCCGACGCCCACAGCGGCCAGGCCGGCGAAACCGAGGGCCTTGCCCAGGGCGGTGCGACCGCGGTACCGCGCCACGAGAGAGCCCGTGTAGAGCCCCACCCCGGTCAGGTTGGCGGCCGCGTGCACCAGCCCCACCCGCATCTGGCGGCGCTGCAGCTCGGCCCAGTCGGTCCAGCCGGCCAGGGCCGCCGGGGCCGCGGCCGCGAGTCCCGCGCCGATCAGCGCGCTCGCCGCCCGCCGCTGCCCCGGCATCAGGTCGAGGAGTGCGGCCGAGAACCAGGTGCCGACCGGCACCTGCACCATCACGGGGTGGACGGGGTGGCCCAGCCAGCGGCCGTGCAGGATGTCCCTGCCGGAGCCGAGGGGAAGCGCCCGGACCGCGTCGCGCAGTCGTCCGACGACGCCGTCCAGGCTTTTCGCCTGCTCCAGCCGGTCCATGCCCCGGAGGATCCTGCCGGGGCCCTGGGCCGAGGGGAGGATGCTTCTCATCGCCCGCGGTAGGGCGCTCGTAGGGATTGCACCGTCTTGGTCCGGTTTCCGAGTCATGGACGATAGGTAACCGTTCAGGCCCGGGGGAAACTGCCGGGAGCGGACGCGGTCCGCCCGACCGGCTCAGGCTCACGCACAGGTCGACGGTGGTCGGTCCACGCCGCCGCTCGGACGGCGCGCCCCGGCGGGTGCGGTGGACTCGGCGGACTCGGGCGGTACGCCGGCCAGGGCCGCGGCCTCGTCGCTGCCGCCCGCGGAGGGGCCGAGCCATTCGCAGAACAGCACGGTGGCGTCGTCCTGCAGCCGTCCGTCGTGGTACTCCAGCAGGGCGTGCATCAGTCGGCGCAGGGTCTCGGGGACGGGCAGACCGTCCGCGTGCCGGCGGATGAGGAAGTCGGTGAAGCGCTCGAGCCCGAACTCCTCCGCGCCCCTGCGGGCCTCGGTGATGCCGTCGGTGTAGAGGACGAGGCGGTCGCCGGGCTCCATCTGGTCGCGGCACACGGTGATGGGCAGGCCGAGACCGGTGCCCATGGGGTGCGCGGGCGGGCACTTCAGATAGGTGCGCCAGCGGCCGCCGCGGATGATCACCGGCGGGTGGTGGCCCCGGTTGACCCAGGTGAGTACGCCGGTGCGGGTGTCCAGGTCGGCGACGATGCCCGTGGCGTAGCGTCCGTGGCTGAACTGCTCGATCAGCTCCTCCTCGATCCGCTCGGTGAGCTCGGCGAGACCGGCCCCCTGACGGCGCGAGTTGCGGCTGGTCCCCATGGCCAGGTGGGCGGTCACACCGGCGGCGGTGTCGTGGCCCATCGCGTCGAAGAGCGACAGGTGCACCACGTCGTCGGCGGTGGCGTAGTCGTACGCGTCGCCGCTGATGCGGTAGGCGGGCTCCATCGCCGCGGCGATCACCACCCGGCCGTCGGCGTAGGTGCGCGGCGGCATGAGGTGCCACTGCATCTCGGCCGCGATGTTCAGCGGCCGGGTCCGTGTCAGCCGCGCGTGGGAGTCGCTGGTGCGCCGCTTGCTGTCGACGAGCAGGGCGACGAGTGCCGCCAGGGAGTTCATGTCCTCCAGGGCCCGCGCGTCGTCGGCGGTGCTGGTGACCCTCAGGAGGCCGAGGCGTTCGGTGCCGTCGATCAGGGGGACCCAGAACTGTCCCCCCTCCGTGCCGGCGGCCGGCGCTCCGGCGATGACCTGCCCGTACTGGAAGGCCCGCCCCGCCACACTGCCCTCGATCAGCAGTTCCTCGTCCTCGCCGTGCGCGCCCTGCCCGGCGTCCCGGCCCTCTCCGGTCAGCAGCCGCAGTACGTCCCACTGGAGGTCCGCCAGGTAGATCAGCACCTGCGGGAAGCCCGCGAGGGCGGCGTACTGCGCCGTCCTCGCGGGCAGCTGTTCGAGCGGCATCAGATGGCTCGCCTCCAGCAGACCCACCAGCATTTGGCGTCCCAGGGCGTCTCGGCACTCGTCGCTCACGGGCAGCGTCCCGTCGTCGAAGTCGACACCCCGCACGCACCGGAGTGCCCTCGCTCCCAGTCTCCGCCATCGCGCGCCACGAGACGAAACAGGCTGAAGGGCTCCAGAAAGGATTGTTTCCAGCGAGCCGGGTACGCGCCGGGGAGTACACCAGGCAGACAGACCGCCGCAGTGGACGAGGAGGAGCCTTGAGTAACTTCCAGGACTCGGACCGCCGGCAGGAACCCAGGCCGACGGCAGTGGCACACACAGCCCAGGACAAGGCGGGCGAGAGCGCCGCCCTGATCGGGGACAAGGCTTCGGGCGTGGCCCGGACCGCGAAGGAACAGGCCGGACAGGTCGTCGGCGAGACCCAGGCGAAGGCGAAGGACCTCGTCGGTGAGCTTCGGGAGCAGTTGCAGGACCAGGCCGGCACACAGACGCAGCGCCTGGCGGAGAACGTCCGCAAGCTCGCTACCGAGATACGCGACATGAGCGAGAACGGGAAGCCGGACTCGACGGCGGGCGGTCTCGCGCGTCAGATGGCCGACCGTGGGCACCAGGTGGCCGACCACCTCGAGAGTCGTGGCCCCGACGGGCTGCTCAGTGATCTGCAGGGATTCGCCCGTCGCAGGCCCGGCCTCTTCCTGGCCGGTGCCGCGCTCGCGGGATTCGCCGTCGCACGCGCCGGCAAGGGTGTGGGCGCCGCGTCCTCCTCCGGCTCCGACGACTCGCGCGCCGCGGATCCGGCGGGTTACGAAGCCGGCCCGGCGGCCACCCCGCCGAAGGGACCCCTGCCGACGACGCAGGGCGCCGGCGACACGTACGCCGATCCGCTCGACACGTACGGGCAGTCGCAGCCGCCGCACGTGACGCACGCGCCGCCGACCCCGCCGGCGCCGCCCGTCTATCCGCCGACGCCCGCGGCCCCCTACCGTCCAGGGGCCGACGAGGGCCCGCGGGGAGAGGTGATCTGACCGTGGCCATCTCCTCCCACGAGCGGTTCACGCCCATGGCGCCCGACGCGCCTCCCCGCGCCGCGCCGGCCCCTCCTCCCACCCGGAGCGAGCGGGAGGCGTCGATCGGGGACCTGATCGGGGACATCGGCACCGATCTGTCCCAGCTGGTGCGGGACGAGATCGAGCTGGCGAAGGCCGAGATCAAGGAGGAGTCGACGAAGGCCGGGAAGGCGGCGGGCATGCTCGCCGGCGCCGGATACGCGGGACACCTGGTCCTGCTGTTCGGCAGCCTGACGGTCGTCGCCGCACTCAGCCACGTCATGGACGTCGTATGGGCCGCTCTCATCGTCACCGCCGTATGGGCGGTGGTCGGAGCCGTCCTGTACACCACGGGACGCAAGCGGCTCCGCACCGTGAACCTCTCCACCGAGCACACCGTCGAGGCATTGAAGGAGGACACCCGATGGGCACGACACCCGAGGAGCTGAGGCGTGACCGGGAGCACCGCCGCGCGCACCTGGCCCGCAACGTCGACCTCCTCGCGGACCGCCTGACGCCGCGCCGGATGGCGCAGCGCAAGGCCGACTCCGTACGGCATGGACTCACCGATGTGAAGGAGCGCGTGATGGGCACGGCTCACGACAGGGGACAGCAGGTCGCCGACGGCGCGGGACACGCGACCGACAGCATCGCGGAGACCGCGCGTGGGGCCGTCGGCAGTGTGAGCGAGACGGTGCAGAGCGCGCCCGCCCGCGCCCGTCGCGGGACCGAGGGCAGCCCTCTCGCCGCTGGCATCATGGCGTTCGGCGCGGGCATGCTCGCGGCTGCTCTCCTGCCGACGACCAAGGCCGAGGAGCGCGCCGGCCAGCACCTGAAGGAGCACTCCGACGAACTCCTCGGGCCTGTCAAGGAGACGGCTGTCGAGGCGGCTCAGGAGATCAAGGAGCAGATGCGCGAGCCGGTCACGGAGGCGGTGGAGTCCGTGAGGTCCACGGCGCAGGACGCGGCCGCCACCACCAAGGACGACGCCCGCACCGCGGGACAGGAGACCGCGCAGGACATGCGCCGGATCGGGCAGGACACCGCCGGGGAGGTGCGCTCGATCTCCACGAACGACAGGTGACAGGTCTGGGCCGTCACTTCTGACGGCCGCTGCCACGTCGTCGGCCGCTTCCCGGTCACGGGGCCGCGACCGAGGTCGCCCGGTACCGCGAGAGCGGGCCGGGCGCCTCCGCGTCGGGACCGGTGAGGCCTCAACCGCCGTTCGGGTGCATTATCTCCGACGCCGGTTCAACATCGCAGGTCATTCCCTGTGTGATGAAGCGATTTGCCCCACTCCCCCCACATAAGGACGGATTTCTGCATTTTCTGACCTAGGGTCTCCTTGCCCACCCACGGCCTTCAGGAGTTCCCATGGTCACTTCCACGGAAGCGCCCGCCCTCGTACCCGGGAAGAGGAGAAGCCGGGGACGAGTCGTCATCGACTGGTTGACAACGACGGACCACAAGAAGATCGGGCATCTCTACCTGATCACGTCGTTCGTGTTCTTCATTCTCGGCGGTCTGCTCGCGCTCGTGATCCGGGCCGAACTCGCGCGGCCCGGACTGCAGCTCGTGTCGCCCGAGCAGTACAACCAGGCGTTCACCCTGCACGGGACGGTGATGCTGCTGCTCTTCGCGACACCGACCTTCGCCGGATTCGCCAACGCGATCATGCCCCTGCAGATCGGCTCGCCCGACGTGGCCTTCCCCCGCCTCAACATGCTGTCGTACTGGCTTTTCCTCACGGGCGGTCTGATCGCGTTCGGAGGGGTGTTCACCACCCAGGGCACGGCCGACTTCGGATGGACCGCGTACACCCCGCTCAGCGGTGGCGAGCGCACCCCCTATGTCGGTGCCGACATGTGGGTCATGGGACTGGCCCTCGGTGGCTTCGGCACGATCCTCGGCGCCGTCAACTTCATCACGACGATCATCTGCATGCGGGCGCCCGGCATGACGATGTTCCGGATGCCGATCTTCACCTGGAACGTGCTGCTCACGTCCGTCCTTGTGCTGTTCGCGTTCCCCGTGCTGGCCGCGGCCCTGCTGGTTCTGGAGTCCGACCGGCAGTTCGGCTCGCACGTCTTCGACCCGGCCAACGGCGGCACCCTGCTCTGGCAGCACCTGTTCTGGTTCTTCGGGCACCCCGAGGTGTACATCATCGCCCTGCCGTTCTTCGGGATCGTCACGGAGATCCTGCCCGTCTTCTCCCGCAAGCCGATCTTCGGTTACGTCGGTCTCATCGGCGCCACGATCGCCATCGCCGGCCTTTCGGTCACCGTCTGGGCGCATCACATGTTCGCCACCGGGGCGGTGCTGCTGCCGTTCTTCTCGTTCATGACCTTCCTCATCGCCGTACCGACGGGCGTGAAGTTCTTCAACTGGATCGGCACCATGTGGAAGGGGTCGATCTCCTTCGAGACCCCGATGCTGTGGTCGGTCGGCTTCCTGGTGACGTTCCTCTTCGGCGGTCTCACCGGAATCATCCTCGCCTCGCCGCCCATGGACTTCCACGTCACCGACTCGTACTTCGTCGTCGCCCATTTCCACTACGTCGTCTTCGGCACGGTCGTGTTCGCGATGTTCGCCGGGTTCTACTTCTGGTGGCCGAAGATGACCGGCACGATGCTCGACGAGCGTCTCGGGAAAATCCATTTCTGGGCGCTGTTCGTCGGTTTCCACATGACGTTCCTCGTCCAGCACTGGCTGGGCGCCGAGGGAATGCCGCGGCGGTACGCGGACTATCTCGACGCCGACGGATTCACCGCCCTCAACACGATCTCGTCCATCGGCGCCTTCCTCCTGGGCATGTCCACCCTGCCGTTCTTCTACAACGTCTGGAAGACGGCCAGGACCGCCCCGCGCGTCACCGTCGACGACCCCTGGGGCTTCGGCCGCTCCCTCGAATGGGCCACCTCGTGTCCCCCGCCCCGGCACAACTTCGTCACTCTGCCGAAGATCCGCTCCGAGTCACCGGCCTTCGATCTCAACTACCCCGCCCTGGCCGCGCTGGACCCGGGCAAGTCGGGGCGCCGGGACGTGATCGACGAGCCCGGCGCGGACACCCATGGCGGCCCGGACGCCGGCCGGGAAGCATGACGACGCGGGGCGAAAGCCGCCATGGGTCCCAGGGATCCACGGAGATCGTGGCGGGGATCGCCCGGTTGGAGGGGTACCTGCTCGCCCAGCGGGCGAGGACGGAGGCCGCGGAGGCCGGCGAGGCCTTCGCCCGACGCTTCCCGTGGCTGGGCCCCCGGGAGGAGTCGGAGATCGCGCTGTCCTTCGCGCAGGAGCATCTCGCCGTGCGGCGCCGCATGCTCCAGGACGCCGTCGCGCGCGCGGACGAACTCCAACGCGAGTACAGCGACCGCTACGCACGCCTGCGCCGTCGCTCGGTCGCCACGGTCCTCGGCGTGACCGCCACGACGCTCATGGTGCTCCCGGTCGTGGTACGGGCCACCGGCTAGGACCTCGGCGCGGGCCGTCCGCTCGCGGGCGTGTCATGCCGGCGAGGCGTACAGGACCACGTTGCTGTCGTACGCCGCCGCGGCCGCGTCGTACGTCCCCGCGCAGGTGAGCAGGGCGAGGCGGTGCGGCCCCTCGCGGCTGAAGAGGTCGGTGGGCAGGGCGGTCCGGGCGTAGAGCCGACGGGCCGTGACCACGTACCGGTACACACGGCCGTTCGCCGCGCGCACCTCCACCCGGGAGCCCGGGCCCAGTCGGTGGAGGACGGCGAAGGCGCCGAGACCCGAGCGTCGGGAGTCGACGTGGCCGGCGAGCAGCGTCGTCCCGGCGCGGGAGCCGACCGGCGCCCCGAGCGCCCACCACCCTCCGAGGCGCACGTCCTCGGGGAGACCCAGGACGCCGTCCCGCCCGGCGGCGACCGGGACCAGGTCCGCGCGCAGGCCCAGGGGGCCGCGCAGTTCCCGCGGCACGGACGGATCGGCCGGGACCGGGGGCGGCGCGACCGGGACGACCGCCGCCGGTAGGGCTCCGAATCCCGGGGTGGTGGCCCTGCCGGCCGAAGGGCCGTCGAGGAGCAGCGCTCCGGCCGTGAGCAGGGTGACACCGAGCAGGATCGCGCCGCCGCCGGTGATCCGGCCTGCGGGAGGTGTCACCGAGGCTGGTTCCCCCGCCGTCGGCTGCGGATCAGCCAGACGGCACCGACGCCGGCCAGGAGCCCGCCGCCGACGAGACTCGCGATGCCGGCGGTGGTGAGCGCGTCGGTGTCCTGCGCCGCGAGGTGGCCGCCGCTTCCGGCCTTGACCATGTGCGCGTCCTTGCCCGCGTGACACGTGCCGCCCCGGACCATGTCGAGGTGCATGGCCACCACGGGGCGCGCGGCCCGGGCCGCGGCCATGACCTCGGCGTTCTTCCCGGTGTGCAGCTCGGTGTCGATCAGGGCGAGCGTCTTGGTGTGTGCCGCCTCCTGGCCCTTCAGCCAGGCGGCGTCGTACGCCGGCGTCCCGGCCTTCGCCCGCACCGCGGCGAGCTCGGCCTTCTGCTCGGCGGTCGGGGCGCCGGGCAGCGTGACGCCCAGTTTCGCCGCCAGCGCCTTCACGTCCGCGTCGAGCTTGCCGTGATCCCGTACGAGAACCCGCCCGACCTCTTTCACGCACGCGCTGGTGGCGTTGGCCTGCGCGTCCTGACCGGCCGCGATCTCGGCGAGATTCCCCTGGTGCGCCGCCTTCGTGAACGTCGTGTCCTGATCGCTCACGGGCGCCGCGACCGCGTACGGCCCCGCCGCCGCGGACACGGCTATGACCAGAGCGGCGACCGATGTCAGCCGGGTAACCCTCACAACGTCCTCCTCCATCCACCGTGCGGCCGGTCCGGCCGCACGGAGCGACGAGATGCCCGATAGCACCTCGACGGGAAGGAATCCCCCCGCCACGCCAGGAGCGGTCAGGAAGCGACGTCTTTCACCCGGAAGAGTTACCACTCGCCGTGGACCGGCCGCGGTACACCTCGCCGACGTCCTCGGGCCGCGTGGAGAGCCGCGGCTCCGGTGGGAGGCGTCGCGGATCGGGCGGGATGGTCCGGACGGACCCTAGGGGTTCGCCGCGAGGAGGACGTCGAGGTCGATCGTGTCGGCGATCGCTCGCATGCCGGCCGCGTTGGGGTGCAGATGGTCGCCGCTGTCGTAGGCGCTGTTCAGCATCGTGGTGTCGGTGCTGTCGGCGAGCGTCGTGGCCGTGTCGAAGTGCCCGTCGAAGTTGCCCGGCGTGCGGATCCAGGCGTTGACCTGTCGACGGATGGCTTCACCTGCCGTCGTGTAGTAGCCCGAGCCTCTGTACGGCAGGATCGTCGCGCCGAAGACCTTGATGCCCTTGGCGTGCGCGGCGGTGACGAGCGAGCGGTAGCCGTCGGTCAGGTGACGCGCGGTCAGGGGCGTGCCGTCGGGGCCGGCGAGGTTGCCGATGTCGTTGATCCCTTCGAGCAGGATCACGGCGCGGACACCCGGCTGGTCGAGTGCGTCGGCGTTGAAGCGCTTGACGCCGCTGACGCCCTGGACCGCCGAGGGCGAGTCGGTCACGACGCGGTTGCCGCCGATCCCCAGGTTGACCACGCCCCCGGCCCGATGGCCCTGTTCGCGGCGGAGTGCGGCGGCGAGGAGGTTCGGCCAGCGCTGGTTGCTTCCCGTCGGCGTGCTGGAGCCGTCCGTGATCGAGTCGCCGAAGGCGACGACCGTACCGTTCGCGGTGGTGGACACCACGTCCACGCCGGACAGGAAGTACCAGGAGGAGGCGGTGCTCGTGTAGTCCGTGCCGTCGTCGTCGGCGCTGTGGTCGCCGGTCCGTGAGATGTAGGTGGTCTCGTAGGCCAGGGCGTGCCAGGTCGAGGGGCCGGTCGTCCCGGGGAGGTACACGCTGACGAGCAGGTTCTGCCCGGCGGCCACCGGCAGGGGAAGCGGATCGGAGCGCAGTTCCGCGCCGGTGGCGACGGTGGTTCCGGTGGCGCCGCCGAAGGTGGCGGTGCGGTGCGAGCCGCCGACCGCGCGCGGTCCTGAGGACTGCACGGCGACGTCGACCGTGCCGATCGTCAGCGGACTGGTGCCGTACCGGTTGGACAGGGTGATCCGCGGCGCGGTGCCGGTCGCGTCCGCGTGCACGACCATGCGGATGGTCTGGCCGCTGAAGGAGCGGCCCTCTCCCACGACGGCGTTGGCCCAGGCGCCGACGCGTGGCGCGCGGTGATCGTGCCTCGGCCAGGGGATCACCGGCGGGCCCGGGGTGGGGGAAGCGTCGCTGATGTCGGTTTCGGCCTGGTCGGCCGTGTCGGTCGGTCGGTGGCCGCCGGGGTCGCCACCGGTTCCCGATCCGAGCGGCGGGCTCACGCACAGGACGGCGGCGACGGACACCATCGCCAGGCGAGCCGTCGCAGCTCTGCATCTGCGGAACACGAAGTCTCCTCGGGACACGCGTACAGGGGCCGGTACGTCGGGTCGGCCGTACGCGACCCGTCCTCACGGAGGCACGTTACGCGGACCGGCCGGCGCTCCCTGCACGCCGGTCCGGGCTCCGGCGGCGGAAGGTCACCCGGGAGACCCGCTCCCCTCCCCCAGTTCGGCCCAGACGGTCTTGCCCTCGTCGGTGTGGCGCACACCCCAGTTCTCCGCGAGGGTGGCGCAGATGAGCAGGCCGCGGCCGCCCTCGTCGACGGCCTTGGCGTGGCGGAGGTGGGGGGCGGCCTGGCCGGTGTCGCCCACCTCGCAGACCAGGGTGGTGGAGGTCCGGATGAGCCGGAGCGTGAGGGGCGGGGCGCCGTAGCGCACGGCGTTGGTGACGAGTTCGCTGGCGACGAGCGACACCGTGAACGGGTCGGCGGGGTGGTCCCACCGGCGGAGGCACTCCTCGACGTGGGCGCGTGCGGTGCCGACGGCGGCGAAGTCGAAGGGGACGTTCCACTGGGCGAGTTCGCTCGGCGGCAGGTGACGGGTCCGCGCGAGGAGGACCACACGGTCGCGGGCGAGGAGCCCTGCCACGGCGTCGGCCATCGCCTCCACGTCGCGGTCCGGGTGGCCGAGGGCGCCCAGGAGGTCCTCGGTCGGGGGGTCGGCGTCTCCCGAGGTGGCGGGTGAGGCCATGCAGAGGGTGCTGCCCTCGGGCAGGAGGTGCTCGGCGCAGGCGAAGGGCGGGCCTTCGGCGCCGAGGAGAGGGCCCTCGTCGACGGGTTTCATGTCGATCGCTCCGTCGGGCCGTACGACGGCGAGGAGCGAGGTGCCGGCGCGGGCGATGTCGAGGCGTCCGCCGACGGGGTCGTGGACGGCGACGGTGCAGCTCGCGGTCGGGCGGTCCTTCCCGGACGCGTCCGTGTGTTCGGCGGCGAGGCGGAGGGTGGTGTCGTGGAGGCGGGCGAGGAGTTCGTGGGGGTCGAGGTCGAGCGTGGTCAGGCTGTGGACGGCGGTCCGCAGTCGGCTCATGGTGGCGACGGCGCTGAGGCCCGCGTGCTCGACCTGGCCGACGACGAGCGCGACCCGCGCCCCGGGGAGCGGGACGACCTCGAACCAGGCTCCGGCGCCGCTGCCGCCGGGGCGGTGCCGCCGCGCCACCTCGACGGCACTCTGGGTGGCCTCCTCCTGGCGGAGCGGCCAGCTCTGCAGCGCGGTCATGATCACGTGTTCGCGGGTGAACCGCAGGGCGTTCTCCAGACACGTCGCCGTGCGGTCCGTCATGCCGTCGACGAGTTCGACGTCGTCCGGGCCGTAGGGTTCGGCGTCGGCCGTCCGCTGGAAGGCGACGACCCCGAAGATCTGCCCCCGTACGGTCAGCGGGGCGACCAGCCGGGTCGCGGCGGAACCGTCGTCCCCCTCGGACGGGAGCAGCACGGCCCGGGACGGCAGCGTGTCGCCGAAGATCCCCGGGAGGAGGGTGGCGCCCGGAGCCGGGACCGGCGGGCCGGTGCGGGTCCGGCCCGCCGCGGCGCAGCGCAGCAGGGGTGACGGGTTGCGGGACCGCAGGCCCGGTTCCCTCCCCCTGAGTACGGTGTCGGTGAGGGCTACCACGACGGAGTCGGCGAACCGCGGCAGCGTCAGGTCGACGAGCTCACGGGCCGTGCGTTCCACGTCGAGGCTGGAACCGATGCGCTCGTGGGCGTCCTGCAACAGCCGCAGCCGGGCCCGCGTGCGTTCGCGCGCGGTGACGTCCGTGCTCGTGATGACCAGGCCGAGCACGCGTCCGGTGGCGTCCTGGAGGCGGTAGACGGAGGCGGAGAAGACGTGCTCGGTGCGGGGGTCGGTGGGGGGCCGACCGGTGACGAGGTGGTCGAGTGCCGGGCGGCCGGTGGTGAGGACGGCGCGCAGGAGGTCCTCGTCGACGCTGACCCCGGCGAGGGCGTAGGCCTCGACCGCCGGCAGGCCGACGAGCCGTTCCGCCGGGATGCCGCGGATGCCGGCGGCGACGGTGTTGACGCGGACGACGCGCAGCTCCGTGTCCAGGACGTGCAGGCCGATGTCGGACTGGGTGAACACCGCGTCCAGGACCGCGTCGCCCCAGGGCCCCGGGGCCACCTGCTCCCGCGTCTCTTCGGGCTGCGTGTTCATTCGTGCCTCCCCCGCCTCAGGCGAAGGCGGTCTTCAGCGCGGACCAGGCGATCTTCGGATCGGAGAGGCCGTGGTACATGGCGGGGATCTCCCTGTCGACGCCGAAGTGGTGGTAGACGGCCAGCATGGCGGAGCGGACCGAGTATTCGACGGTGAAGACGACGTCGTCGGGGATCTCGACGAACTGTCCGAGGAAGGCGAAGTTCTGGGCGCCGTCCGGGACGACGAGGGGGCGGTCGGCGACGACGCGGCGCTGGAACTGGGCGTCGATGTAGGGCATCTGGACGGTGGTGACCTGGGTGGTGGCGCGTACCTCGTCGGCGATGTCGTCGAAGCCGAGGTGGCCGAGGAGCTCGTCGAGGATCTCGGCTCCGGTGCAGGCGTCCATCTTCTTGGGCACGTGGTCGCCGGGGACGTCGCCGAAGAGCGCGTACCCCCACAGCGTGTACGTGTCGTCCCGCTGCTCCCGGAAGTGGGGCTGGGCCGGCACCACGACCGACAGCAGCCAGCGGGAGTCCTTCCAGGTCATCAGGGCGCCCTCGCCGGGGACGTTGCCGGTGTACTCCTGGATGCGGTCCAGGAGGGTGCGGCCGGTCATGGTGAGGGTGAAGGACTCCCATTTGGTCTCGTCGATGTTGCCGCAGAAGGCGTTGGGGCGGCCGAAGTCCGGGGCGTTCTTGGCGATCGACTCCCACAGCCGCCAGGACCCGTCCCGCTTGTCGCGGATGAGCTCGGGGACGGTGGTGCTGTCGCCGTAGGCGGCGTCGGCGGTCATGGAGCCGATGGTCAGGAACGTGTAGTCGTCCTCCCCCAGCTCGATCGTGCCGTTCTCGGCGCCGTCCCGCTCCAGGTGGAGCCGGGAGATCCGGCGCGCGGCGGGGCCGGAGAAGTCGGCGTCGGCGACGGTCACCCCGAAGTCGGTCCGCACGCCCTGGGCGGTGAGCCATTCCTGGAGCGGGCGGATCACGGAGTCGTACTGGTTGTACCGGCTGCGCCGCACCCCGGAAAGGGTGTGGATGCGGTCGAATTCCTGGACGAAGGCGAGGAAGTACCGTTTCAGTTCGATCGCCGAGTGCCAGGTCTGGAAGGCGAACGTGGTCTGCCACATGCACCAGAAGTTGGTCGTGAAGAAGTGCGGCTGGAAGAAGTCGTCGATGCGCCGCGCCCCGATCACCCGCTCCGGCAGGGCGAGCAGACGGGTCAGGTCGGCACGGTCGCGCGTGTCCAGACCGAGCTGGGACGCGTCGGCGACGGTGCGGTCGCCGTTGATGATGCGGGCCCTGGCGTGGGTGGGGTGCTCGATGTTGAAGGCGAGCATCTCCTGCCGTACCGAGATCGCCGGGTCGTCCAGCGTGGGGACGGACTCCAGGAGGTTCCACAGGCACACGTAGTGCTCCTCCTCGAACATCCGGCCGCCCCGCGTGACGTACCCGCCTTCGCGGGTCGGTGCCGGGGCGCCGTCCATCGATCCGCCCGCGATCGGCAGCTGCTCCAGGATGTGGATGTTCCGCCCCGGCACGCCCGCGTCCCGTACGAGGAACGCGGCTGCCGCGAGCGAGGCGATACCACCGCCGACCAGGTGGACCTTGGAGTTCTTCGATGCCGGCACGGCGGGACCTCCGGTGGGGCGGGGCGGACGCGGAGCGGACGGTCGGGCAGGCGACGTGTCGACCCGACCGCCCAGCTGTACGAGCCTCACCCGGATCGGCTTGGGGCGCGAACGGAGCCCGCGCTCCGCTTGGACGATCCACGCAATGAATCCGGCCACGGATGCGTACCCCTGCGTGGAACTGCCCCTCAACGAACACCTATTGACATGTATCCGATCGCCCCGCCACAGTCGTCACGCGTCCGCTGCCGTACGCCTAGAGGAGCGATGAATCCATGACAGGAACCCCCGCAGTCTCACGCCGCCTGATCCTGGGAGGCGCCGTGGCCGCCACCGGGGCGTTGGCCGCCGGAGTCGGAGTCGCGGCCCCCGCCGCGGCCGCGACGGACGCGGCGGCGTCGACGCCGCGCCGGAAGGCGGGCCAGCGGTCGATGATCGACGTGCCCTACGAGGCCCACCGGACGGTCCGCGTCGGCGTCATCGGGCTGGGCAACCGCGGCTCCGGCATGACCACGGGCTGGGCCGTGGTGCCCGGCTGCACCGTGACCGCCGTCTGCGACATCCGGGCCGACCGCGCCAAGCAGGCCGCCGACCGGCTGGCCGCCGCCGGCAGGCCCCGCCCCGCCGAGTTCGGCGGCTCCGCCGACGCGTACGCCCAGATGCTGCGGCGCGACGACATCGACCTCGTCTACATCGCCACCCCCTGGGAGTTCCACTACGAGCAGGGGAAGGCCGCGCTCCTGGCCGGCAAGCACGTGATCGTCGAGCTGCCCGTCGCCACCGGCCTCGACGAGCTCTGGGACCTGGTCGACACCTCGGAGCTCACCCGGCGCCATCTGATGCTGGCGGAGAACTGCAGCTACGGCCGCAACGAGCTGGCCATGCTGAAGATGGCGCACGAGGGGCTCTTCGGCGACATCACCAACGGGCACGGCGGCTACCTCCACGACCTGCGCGCGCTGCTCTTCTCCGACACGTACTACACCGACGCGTGGCGCCGGATGTGGCACACCCGCAGTACCGCCTCCTTCTACGCCATGCACGGGCTCGCGCCGATCGCCGCCGCCATGGACATCAACCGGGGCGACCGCATGACCACGCTGCGCGCCACCGCGACCGCGCCGAAGGGTCTGGCCGACTACCGGGAGCGGTTCGTGCCGCGGAACCACCCCTCCTGGAGGGAGACGTACGTCAACGGCGACCTGGTCACGTGTCTGATCGACACGGCCAAGGGCCGGGTCATCCGCGCCGAGCACGACGTGAGCTCCCCCCGCCCTTACAGCCGCATCAACACGCTCGCCGGCAGCCGGGGGATCTTCGAGGACTACGCCGGGGTGCTGTCGGCCGGAGGCGGCCGGGTCTACGTCGAGCCGGACCACGGCGGACACGCCTGGCGGGACTTCGGCTCGTACCGCAAGGAGTTCGACCACTGGCTGTGGAAGAAGATCGGTGACGACGCGGCGAACAACGGCGGCCACGGCGGCATGGACTACGTCCTGCAGTGGCGGACGGTCCAGCTGATGCGGGCGGGCCTCGTCCCCGACATCGACGTCTACGACTCGGCGGCCTGGTGCGCCCCCGTCCCCCTGAGTGTCATGTCCCTGGCAAACAAGGGGCGTCCCGTGCAGATCCCCGACTTCACCCGGGGTGCCTGGGTCAACCTCCGCACGGGGCTCGACTCCCGCACCACCGAGATGCCTCCCGTCGTCTGACACCCACCGCCCCCTCCCCGCAGAGGAGCAGCACATGAGTTCAGCAGGACTGATCCGGTCACTCAGAGCGGTGGCCGTGGCAGGTGTGCTCGCCCTCCTCCCGCTCGCGGGGGCCGGGACGGCCGCCGCGGCGGAACAGGAGCCGGCGCCCGCCACCGCGCGGACGGCGGTCACGATCTCCCCCGTCGACCTGGCGGGCCCGGCCGTCTCCACGGTGAAGGTGACCGTCACCAACGCCGGGCCGGACCGGATGCGCTCACTCCAGGTGTCCTTCGGCGGCCCGACCGGCTGGGCCGTCCAGCCCTCGGTCGTCCGCGTCGACGGCTCCCTCACCAGAGGGACCTCCACCGCCGCCACCTTCCGCATCCAGGTGCCGGAGCAGCGCGCCGGCTTCACCGTCCGTACGTTCACCGCGACCGCGACCTACCAGGGGGGCGACGGGGCCGGGTCGGCCACGGCCACCAGGACCCAGCGCAGCGGCACGCCCCTCGCGAACCTGGCCGCCGCCTACAACAACGTGGGGGTGACCGACGAGAGCGACACGGGGCCCGGCGACTACGACGGCGAGGGCAACAGCTTCTCCGCCCAGAAGCTCGCCGACGTGGGACTGCGCCCCGGCGCGCCCGTGAGCGCCCTGGGCGCGGAGCTGCGCTGGCCGACCGTGCCGAGCGGCACCAGGGACAACGTCACCGCGGCGGGCCAGGCCGTCGCCCTGAGCGGCACCGGCGGCAAGCTCGTGTTCCTCGGTTCGGGCGTCACCAGCGGGGCGTCGGGTACGGCCACCGTGCACTACACGGACGGGACGAGCAGCACCGGCTCGTTCGGCTTCCCCAACTGGTCGTTCGACCCGGCGAACGCCCACGGGGCGACCCTGGTGGCGTCCAGTGACGGGCGCAACCGCCCGAGCGGGTACGGGAACGCCGGCATCGCGTACCGGGTCTTCGCCCACTCCATCCCCCTCGACAGGACCAAGCAGGTCGACTTCGTGGTGCTGCCGAGCAACGGCGGCATCCACCTCTTCGACATGGCCGTCGCTCCCTGAGCCCCCTCCTTGGCCACCGCCCGCCGCCTCGTCCTCGTGACGCGTCATCCCCCCGAGCACGGGGTCGAGCCCGTGCACGCCGAGGACGGCGATGTCGAGGACGACCTCCCTCAGCACCCTCTCCGCCGGAGAGCCCACCAGCTCGTATGACGTCCCCGTCGCCGACGGGTTCGACGACCGCGGCGGCGATGCGCTGTTACTCGGAGGTGCGCCGGAACGGGGGTCGGCCTTCCGCGCGACGTCACGGCCTGCCCCCTGGACCCCGAGCAGCCGTTCCGCCATACTTCCCGCATTAAATGTGCTTCTAGTTGATTGAAGCAAGCTCTTATCATGCGGTTTCACGCATCGCGTCCCGAAGTGCGTGGGCCTGTCCCCCGAAGGAGCCGTTTTCCATGACCACCACAGCGTCGTCCCGTACCTCGGTCGAGATCGCCTCGCAGCCCGGCACCTGGCTGCGGGTCCGGGAGTCGTCGGCCCGCTACGCCGACGTCCTGCCCCGCCGGGGCGAGCGCGTGGCCGTCGTCGGCTGCGGAACCTCCTGGTTCATGGCCCTGGCCTACGCCGAACTCCGCGAGCGCGGCGGTCACGGCGAGACCGACGCCTTCGCCGCGTCCGAGTTCCCCCACGGGCGCCGCTACGACCGCGTGCTCGCCATCAGCCGCTCCGGCACCACGACCGAAGTCCTGGACCTCCTGGCCCGGTTGAAGGGCACCACGCCGACCGGAGCGATCACCGCCGACCCCGAGACCCCCGTCATGCGGGTGGCCGACGCCGTCGCCGTGCTCGACTTCGCCGACGAGGAGTCCGTGGTGCAGACGCGCTTCGCCACCACGGTGCTCGCGCTGCTGCGCGCGCACCTGGAGACCGAGGGCGCGCTTCCGGCCGGCGTGCGGCCGCTCGACCGGGCGATCGCCGACGTGCGGCGGGCCCTCGCGCTGGACCTCGACGCCGACGTGTGCGCCGCCGAGCAGTTCACCTTCCTCGGCACCGGCTGGAGCTACGGACTCGCCCTCGAGGCAGGGCTGAAGATGCGTGAGGCCGCCGGCGCGTGGACCGAGGCGTACCCGGCCATGGAGTACCGGCACGGGCCGATCAGCATCACCGGTCCCGGCCGGGTGACCTGGGTCTTCGGCCCGACCCCGTCGGGTCTCGCCGACGACGTCGCCCGGGTCGGCGGCACCCTCGTCGCCGGGTCCGGCGACGAGTCCGGCGCTCTCGACCCGCTGGCGGACCTCGTCCTCGCCCAGCGGCTGGCCGTCCGGCTGGCAGAGGCCCAGGGCTTCGACCCCGACCGCCCGCGCAACCTCACCCGTTCGGTGATCCTCGACGGCCCCGCCGCCTGATACCGCGCGTCCGCACGACGCACCTCCCCGCCCCGTCCCGTACGTCTCCGTAGAGAGAAGCCATGCCCCTGTCAGCCACTGACGAGATCGTCGCTCCCGCGCACGCGCGGGCGTCCGGTGTCGGCGCGTTCAACGTCGTCCAGATCGAGCACGCCGAGGCGATCGTCGCGGGAGCCGAGAGCGCCGGACTGCCGGTCATCCTCCAGGTCAGCGAGAACACCGCCCGCTACCACGGCTCGCTCGCGCCGATCGGCCTCGCGTCCCTCGCGCTCGCCCGCGCGGCGGGCGTCCCGGTGGCCGTCCACCTCGACCACGCCGAGTCGGCGGACCTCGTCCGCGAGGCCGTCGACCTCGGCTTCACCTCCGTCATGTTCGACGCCTCCAAGCTGCCGTACGCGCAGAACGTGGCGGCGACCCGGGAGGTCACCGACTACTGCCACCGCGCGGACGTGTGGGTCGAGGCGGAACTGGGCGAGGTCGGCGGCAAGGACGGCGCCCACGCCCCCGGGGTCCGTACCGATCCGGACGAGGCCGTCGCGTTCGTCACGGCGACCGCCGTGGACGCCCTCGCCGTCGCCGTGGGCAGTTCGCACGCCATGCTCACCCGTGACGCCGTCCTCGACTTCGGACTCATCGCACGACTGCGAGCCGCCGTGGGCGTGCCGCTGGTCCTGCACGGCTCTTCCGGGGTCGCCGAAGACGACCTCACCAAGGCGGTCACGGCCGGCATGACCAAGGTGAACGTCTCCACCCACCTCAACAAGACGTTCACCCGGACCGTCCGCGACCACCTCGACGCCCACCCCGACACCGCCGACCCCCGGAAGTACCTCGGCCCGGCGCGCGACGCCGTCGCGGCGGAGGTGGCACGGCTCCTGCGCGTGCTCGCCGTCAGCTGACCCGTACGGGCCGACCGGGCACGCGCCGGGCGACACCCCGCCATTCGGGCCACGACCGCGTGCCGTGGAGCGGGCGCACGGGCAGAGTGACGATGAGCCGTGGTCCTCGCCGGTGACCAGGCGTGGAACGGAGCGTGCACCCGGATGGCCCACACGAACGACGACCCCCTCGACGCCGGGCACGCGGCCGGGCTCGTGGTGGACGCCGAGGGGACCGTCCTGAGCTGCACCCCCGCCGCGGAGACGCTCCTGAACCGCACGGCGCGTGAGCTGCGCGGCCTGCGGATCCGTGACCTGCTCGCGGACCCCGACACCTGGGGGGCGGTCATGGCGCAGCGGGACCGTCCCATCTGGGAGGGCCGGGCCGCGCTCGCGCCGGGCGGCGGTGGCGACGTGCTGTTCCGCGTCCTGCCGCTCGACGAGGGACAGGGCATCGCGGGGGCGCACCAGTTCCTGGTCCTCGCCGCCCCGCTCGCCCTGGTCGCGCAGTGGCGCCAGGGCCATGCGTTCATGCGGGAGCTGTTCCTCCAGGAGCGTGTCGGTCTCGCCGTCCTGGACAAGGAACTGCGGCTCGTACGGACGAACACCCCCCTCCTTCCCTATACGGGTGTTCCGGCCGATCTGTACGGGGCCCGGCTCGCGGACTTCCTCCGGGAGTCGGACGCCAGGGTGATCGACGCGCGGCTGCGCGAGGTGCTGACGACCGGGGTCCCGCTGGTCGCGGTGGACGTGGAGGTCCACACCCAGGTCGACCCGGGGACGGGACGCGTCCTGGCGCTGTCCGCGTTCCGCTTGCAAGGGACGAACGGGGAGGTCGCGGGGGTCACGGCCCTCTTCCTCGACGTCACGGAGGAACGGTTGTCTCAGCGCCGACTCGACCTGCTGCACCGGGCGACGACGGTGCTGAACGCCCATTTCTCCGCGGAGGAGACCACCCGGGATCTGGCCGGGGTGCTCGTCCCCGGGCTCGCCGACGTGGCAGTCGTCGACGTCGCGGAGGCCGTCTTCACCAGCGAGGAACCGGCCGCCGAGCACGACCTCGCCGACTCACTGCGCCGGGTGGCCGTGGCCGGGGGCTCCCCCGGAATGCTCGACGCCGGCCCCGAAGTCGACCCGGTGGCCTCCCCGTACGGTATGAGCGCGTGGCTCCGGGCCCGGGGGCTGCTCCTCGGCCGGATCCAGGTCGGGCGGGGCGAGGGCCGACCGCCGTTCGCCCCGGAGGACCTCGCCCTGCTCGACGAGATCGCCTCGCGGGCCGCCCTGGTCGTGGACAACGCCCGCCGGTACAACCGGGAGAGAAGCGCCGCGATCAGTCTGCAGCGCAGTCTGCTGCCGTCACCGACGACCGACACCGTCGCGGTGCACACCGCGAGCGTGTACCTGCCGACCGACACGGCGAGCGGGGTCAGCGGGGACTGGTTCGACGTCATCCCCCTGTCGTCCGCGCGGGTCGCGCTCGTCGTCGGCGACGTCGTCGGGCACGGACTCCAGGCGACCGCGACGATGGCGCGCCTGCGCACCGCCGTACGGACCCTCGCGGACCTCGACCTCGAACCCGACGAGCTCCTGACGCATCTGGACGACCTGGTGTCGCAGTTCGTGATCGAGGCCGGCGAGGCGACCCGCACGCCCGGGGCGGAGACCGCGTACGGCTCGTTCGGTGCCACGTGCCTGTACGTGACGTACGACCCGGTGACCCGGCGGTGTCTCGCGGCCAGCGCCGGGCATCCGCCGCCGGCGCTGGTCACCCCGGACGGCGCCGTCACCTACCTGGACGTCAGTCCGGGGCCGCCGCTGGGCGTCGGGGGGCTGCCCTTCGAGCCGGTCGAGACGGAAGTGCCGGACGGGAGCGTCCTCGCGCTCTACACCGACGGTCTGATCGAGCGGCGCCATGCCGACCTCGACGTGGGGATGACGGCCCTCGGGAACGCGCTGTCCTCGGTGGTCACCCCCGGCCGGCCGCTGGAGGAGGCCGGCCCCGCGGTGGTGGCGGAGCTCGTTCCGGGTCCGCTGTCGGACGACGTGACGCTGCTGCTCGCGCGGACCCGGGCGGTGCCCGAGCGGTCCACCGCCGCCTGGACCTTCGCGGCGGATCCGTCGGTGGTGGCGGAGGCCCGGGAGCGGGTGCTCGACCAGCTGTCGCGGTGGGACCTGGACGAACTGGCCTTCACCACCGAGCTGGTGGCCAGCGAGCTGGTCACCAACGCCATCCGCTACGCGGGCGGTCCGCTCGAACTCCGCCTGATCCGCGCGGCGTCGCTGATCTGCGAGGTCTCCGACCGCAGCAGCACCCAGCCCCGTATGCGCCGCGCTCAGGCCTCGGAGGAGGGAGGCAGGGGCCTCTTCCTGATCGCGCAGCTCACCGACCGGTGGGGCAGCCGGTACACACGGCACGGGAAGACGATCTGGACGGAGCAGTCCCTGCCCCCGCCCGGCTGAGCGCCGCCCGGTCCGGGGACCGGCGCCACGCGTGGAGCGCCGCCGCGGCGCCGCCCGTGCCCGTGACGGGCGCCGTCGGCTGCGGAGCGGGCAGGGCCTCGTGTACGGCGGTCGCCAGGGCCATCGGGTCGCCCGAGGCGTGGACGGGGTACGCGGCGCGCTCCAGGTTCCAGGCGTTCTCGACGGCGAACCAGTCGATGGCGACCGGCGCCCGGCCGGTGACGAGGGCGGTGTCGAGGGAGTCGAGGTACTTCGTCCAGCGCATGGCGTAGAAGTCGGAGACGAGCCCGGACCATTCCCTGTTGGCGTAGTCGTGCAGGCCGCCCGCGTCGCTGCCGGAGCGGTCGCCCCAGGTGGTGAGGACGGAGCGGGCGTCGAACTCGGCCGCCGCCCTCTCCTCCTCGGTGGCGCCCCAGGACGTGGCGTCCTCGAGCCAGGGTCCGAGGAGGAAACGGGTGTCCGTGGCGAGGAGTTCGTCGAGGAGGGCGAGGTGGCTCTTCCACTCGGCGGCCCGCTGCCGGAACGCGGCGAGGTCCTTGGCGTCGTAGGCGGCCTTGATCCGCGGGAGCAGGGTCCGGCTGTGGTCGGCGAGGGCCTGCCGTGCGACGTCGACCAGGTCGAAGCGGTAGGCGTCGGTGGTCCGCAGCCCGGGGGCGACCCGCAGGAGTTCCGCCAGTGCCCGCCGTACCGTGCTCGCGTCGTAGCGCATGGCGCCCGGTCCCCAACTGGCCGCCTTGGTCGCGGTGAGTCGGGGCCGCGCGGTGAACAGGCTGTCCTGGGACTCGCTCCACGTACCGGACGGGGTGCTGTACGGGCCGGTGCGCAGCAGTTCCCACGCCGCGGCGGCGTGCGGGTCGGCGCCGCCGTAGCGCCGCTCCGCGTACGCGGCGAACCATGCCCGGTGGTCCAGCGGGCCGGTGCGCCAGGCGAGTTCGGTGAACAGTTCGTAGGCGGCGGGGTTGGTTCCGGTGCCCTCCGGCAGATAGGCGATGCCCTTCAGGGCGCTGCCCTCCTTGGTGCGCCACTGGTCGAAGCGGGCGGCCCAGACGGCGGTGTTCGCGCCGATGGTGGTGTGGCCGCCGAAGTTGGGGATCGTGCCGAACGCGTAGGGCGCGCCGTGCCAGGTGGTCTCCCGGTCCAGGCCGTCGTAGCGGTCCGAGAGGCCGTCGACGATGAGGAGTCTGCTCTTGTCGACGGCGTCGACGAGCTGCGCGGAGGGGTTCTTCTGCCAGCCGAGGAGGACCCAGACGGCGCCGGGGCGGGCGGTCTGCAACGCGTTCATGACGGCCTCGGCGGCGTCTCCCAGGGGGACGTCCCCCGGTCGTCCGCCTTCGTGGAGCAGGTCCATCTTGTACATCGTGGAGTCGCCGAGGAGGTCGCGCTGGTGGCGGTAGAACGAGGCGGCGACCTCCGTGTACGCGGGGCTGCGCGGGTCGAGCCAGTCGGGCCGGTCGAAGCCGACCCAGCGGCCCTGCGGGACGACGGGTCCGGTGGGGTTCCTGGCCGTGAAACCCGGGGGCACGGTGCCGAAGTAGCCGGGCAGCACCGGGGTCATGCCGAGCTGGCGCAGTCGGTCGGCGATCCTGCGGCCGAGGGCGGCGCGGTCGTCGAGCAGCCGCTGGGAGACGGGGGAACCGAAGCCCGACATGTTCTGCATCAGCCACCACGGCTGGTGTGCGGGGCCGGGGATCCAGGACGCGAGTTCGTCCCTGGAGTAGCCGAACTCCTGGAACGTCCGGTGGTAGACGGCGTCCGCGCCCATCTGGACGAAGACCTCGTTCGCGCCGTGGAGGGCGAGGAGGTCGATCTGCCTCTCGTAGGAGGCCCAGTCGCGGTAGGCGCCGGAGTAGCCGTCGTCGGTGTCGTTGAGCGCGAAGCGGTGGGGCACCGACGCGTCCCCGCGGACGGTGCCGGCGGGGGCGGGAAGGATCCGGGGCAGCTTCGCCGTGCTGTCGCCGGGCCATCCGATGTCGACCTTCGCGGTGTACTTCAGGTACTGGTTGACGCCGCTGAGGATGACGGCGGGGCTGGTGCCCTCGACCCGCAGGCGGCCCGCGTAGCCGGACACGGTGAAGTAGTCACCGGACGCGGGGCGGCTCACCGGGACGAGGGTGAACTGGGAGGCGTGGCGGGGCAGCAGCCGGGCGAGCGCGGCCCTGGCCGGCCCCTCGGCGAAGGCGGTCCGGCCGGCGGCCACCCCGACGGCCCCGGTCCCGGTCTCCGTCACCGCTGCGGACGTTCCCGCCGCCGCGGCGGGAACGGCGAGGGCCAGGGCCACGAACGCGGAGGCCCAGGAGCACAGTCTTCTCACGGAGGCTACCCATCGGAGCAGGGGTGATGGAGCCTCCGATCATTTCAGGGGCTGGTCGTCGAGACCGTGTGGACGCGCGGGAACGCCGGGTCGGTGAGGTCGACGGTGATGTCGGTGGTCGGGCGCGGTTCCTCACGCCTCACCGTGGTGCCCGCCCAGGTCATGCCGTCGGCGAAGCTCCAGTCGGCGATGTCGGCGTCACGCTCGCCGATGGTGATCCGGCCCGGGGTGAGCGCGGCGCGGCTGGTGCCGGACTCGGCCAGGTAGGTGTCGAGGCCGGTCGCGGTCGTCGTGAACTGGACGTACAGCCGGCTCGTCTTCCAGTTGCTGGTCTCGTAGTAGGCGACGGCCCAGGACCCGGCGGGGACGGGGACCTCGAAGACCCGGCGCTTCATCAGCGAGGGCCAGTTGTCCTGGAGGCCGGCCGCCGAGGACTCGCGTTCCTTGTCGCGGCCGCTGTCCCGGCTCTGGCCCGCGGAGATGACGAGGTAGCCGGCCGGGATGCCGACGAGCAGCACGATGATGACGGCGGTCAGCCAGCGGCGGCGGATCATGTGCCGGCGGTCCTCGGGCAGCTTCTCCCGGGGGTCGCGTGGAGGGAGGGACTGGCGGGGCAGGGTCATGAGGGCGGATCCTCGGGGGTACGGGGGGCCAGGGCCGAGGTCCCGCTGCGCAGGGCCTGGGCGTAGCGCTCGTACCGTTCGTACCGCTCGACCCGGCGCCGGTTGGCGCGGCGGAAGCGGCGGGCGACGAGCCGGGCGAGGTCGGCGGCGCCGACCATGCCGGCCTCGGGGCCGAGCTGGGCGCGGACGATGCGGGCCTCGGGGCGGTAGCCGCGGCCGGTGAGGTGGCGGCGGAAGGCGTCCCTTGCGGGGCCGATGAGCAGGTCGTCGGCGGCCGAGACGCCACCGCCGATGACGAAGCAGGAGGGGTCGAGGGCGGCGGCGAGGTTGGCGATGCCGACGCCGAGCCACTGGCCGATGTCCTGGAACAGCTCCACGCACATGGCGTCGCCCTCGCGGGCGAGTTCGGTGATGAGCGGTCCGGTGATGTCTGGGATGTTCCCCTTGACCCGCTCGATGATGTTGTAGGCGACCGGGGAGTCGGCGGCGGCCAGCTCGCGGGCCTCGCGGACCAGGGCGTTCCCGGAGCTGTACTGCTCCCAGCAGCCGCGGTTGCCGCAGGGGCAGCGGTGTCCGCCGGGGACGACCTGCATGTGGCCGAACTCGCCGGCGACCCCGTACCTGCCGCGCTTGACCTGGCCGCCCTCCAGGATGGCGCCGCCGATGCCGGTGCCGAGGGTGATCATGACGAGGTGGTCCTCGTCACGGCCCGCGCCGAAGCGCCACTCGGCCCAGGCGGCGGTGTTGGCGTCGTTGTCGACCATGACGGGGACGGCCAGGCGGCCCTGGAGCGCGTCGCGGAGGGGCTCGTTGCGCCAGGCGAGGTGCGGGGCGAAGAGCACCGTGGCACGCTCGGCGTCGACCCAGCCGGCCGCGCCGATGCCGACGGCGTGCACGTCGTGCCGGTCGGAGAGGTCGAGGACCAGTTCGACGATGGTGTCCTCGACGACCTTGGCGCTCTTGGACTTGTCCGGGGTCTCCGTGCGGAGCTTCTCCAGGATGTTGCCGTCGGCGTCGACGACCCCGGCCATCACCTTCGTACCGCCGATGTCGATGCCGACGGTCGGCACCCGGGGCGCCGTCAGGTGGGAGCGCCGCTCCCGGGTGCCGACGGTCCGCAGCACGGTGCCCCGGGCGGACCCGCGGTGGGCGAGGTCACGGTAGGTACTCATCGGCTCCGATTCTGCCAGGTGGGGGGTGAAGGGCCCGTCACATCGGGACGGGCTCCGTCACGTCGCGGTGGGCCTCTCCAGCTCGTGGCGGAGGTCCTCGAGCTCGGTGCCGCCGGCCATCTGCCGGGTCAACTCGTCGAGGGTCACGGAGCCCTTGGTGTGGCTGCCGGCCGTCACGCCCCGCTTGAGGAGGACGAAACGGTCGCCGACGAGGTAGGCGTGGTGCGGGTTGTGCGTGATGAGGACCACGCCGAGGCCCTGGTCACGGGCGGCGGCGACGTACTTGAGGACCACTCCGGACTGCTTGACGCCGAGGGCGGCGGTCGGCTCGTCGAGGACGAGGACCTTGGCGCCGAAGTGGACGGCGCGGGCGATGGCCACGCACTGGCGCTCGCCGCCGGAGAGGGTGCCGATGGGCTGGTCGACGTCGCGCAGGTCGATGCCCATGCGGAGCAGCGCTTCGCGGGTGGTGGCCCGCATCAGGCCGACGTCGAGCCGCTTGAAGGGGCCGGAGCCCTTGGTGGGCTCGGAGCCGAGGAAGAAGTTCCGCCAGACCGGCATGAGGGGGACGACGGCCAGGTCCTGGTAGACGGTGGCGATGCCCCGGTCGAGGGCGTCGCGCGGGTTGGCGAGGGTGACGTCCTCGCCCTCGATGCGGAAGACTCCGGTGTCGTGCCGGTGCAGACCGGCGACGATCTTGATGAGGGTGGACTTGCCGGCGCCGTTGTCGCCGAGGACGCAGGTGATCTCGCCGGAGCGGACCTCCAGGGAGACCCCTTCGAGGGCGCGGATGTTGCCGTAGTACTTGCTGACGTCGTCGAGCTCGACGAGGGGAGCCGACCCGGTCTTCATGGCCGTCGTCACTTGGTGGCCTCCACGCGCTTGCGGATCCAGGCGTTGAGCAGGGTCGCCAGGAGGAGCATCGCTCCCAGGAAGAACTTGAACCAGTCCGGGTTCCACTCGGCGTACACGATGCCCTTGCTGGTCATGCCGAAGATGAGGGCGCCGACCGCGGAGCCGATGGCGGAGCCGTATCCGCCGGTGATCAGACAGCCGCCGATGACGGCCGCGATGATGTAGATGAGCTCGTTGCCGACGCCTTCGCCCGACTGGACGACGTCGAAGGAGAAGAGCAGGTGCTGGCCCGAGACCCAGGCGCAGAAGGCCACGCCCAGGTAGAGGCCGATCTTCGTCCGGTAGACGGGGACGCCGACCGCGCGGGCCGCGTCGGCGCCGCCGCCGACCGCGAAGATCCAGTTGCCGAAGCGGGTGCGGAGCAGGATCCAGGTGGCGAGCGCGACGAGGGCGAGCCACCACAGGACGGTCACCTTGAACTCGACGCCGCCGACGGTCAGCTGCGAGGCGAAGAGCTTGCGGGCGGAGGAGAAGCCCTCCATGTCGGCGATGGTCTTGGTGGAGACGGTGCCGCTGATCAGCTTGGTGAGGCCCAGGTTCAGACCGGTCAGCATGAGGAAGGTGCCGAGCGTGATGATGAAGCTGGGCAGCTTCGTACGGGTCAGCATGAAGCCGTTGAAGGCGCCGAGCGCCAGGGTGACGAGCAGCGAGACGCCGACGCCGACCCAGACGTTCGCCGTCATCTGGTAGCTGAACATCGACGAGATCAGGGCCGCGCTGGTGACCATGACGCCGGCGGACAGGTCGAACTCGCCGCCGATCATGAGCAGCGCGACGGGGACCGCCATGATGCCGATGGTGGAGGCCGCGTAGAGCACGGTCCCCAGGCTGGACGGGCGCAGGAAGCTGTCGGCGACCACCGAGAAGAAGACGAAGACGGCGATCGCGCCGACGACCGAGCCGAGCTCGGGGCGGGCGAGGAGCTTCTTGAGGGGGGAGGTGCGGAGCAGCCGTTCGTCGACGTGGTCGATGCCGTCGGACGGCGGGGCGGTGGAACTCATCGGGTGCCCCGCTCCGCGTACTCGACGAGCTTCCCGGCGTCGTCCTTCGTGATGATCTGGGGGCCGGTGAGGACCGGCTTCCCGCCGCCGAGGACGTCGGCGTTGTAGCGGTACAGCCAGAGCAGGTCGACGGCCTGGTAGCCCTGGAGGTAGGGCTGCTGGTCGACGGCGAAGCCGAGGGTGCCGGTCTTGAGGGCGGTGGCGACCTTGGCGTTGAGGTCGAAGGTGTCGACCTCGGCCTTGCTCCCGGCGCTCCGGGCGGCCTGGACGGCGGTGTCGGCGAAGGGGGCGCCGAGGGTGACGACGGCGTCGACGTCCTTGTCGGACTGGAGCTTGGCCTCGATGGAGGCCTTGACGTCGGGCATGTTGGTGCCGTCGACGTACAGGTTGACCAGTTCGCCGCCGAAGGTCTTCTTCGTTCCGGCGCAGCGCTGCTCGTGGCCCACGTTGCCCTGCTCGTGCAGGACGCAGAGCGCCTTCTTCCTGCCGCGCTTGTCGAGTTCCTCGCCGACGGCCTCGCCGGCGACGGTCTCGTCCTGCCCGATGTGGGTGAGCGCCCCGTAGGCCGCGGACTGCTCGGCGCCGGAGTTCACGGTGATCACCGGGATGCCCGCCTTGACGGCCTTCGCCACGGCGGCCTTCATGGCGTCTGGCTTGGCGAGGGTCACGATCAGTCCGTCGACGCCCTTGGCGACGTACGAGTCGATCAGCTGCGCCTGCTGCTGTGCCTCGTCGTTGTGGGCGTAGAGGAAGTTGATGTTGTCCTTGGCCGCGGCCTGCTTGGCGCCCTTCTGGACGATGTCCCAGAAGGTGTCGCCGTCACCCGAGTGGGTCACCATGGCGAAGGTCCAGCGGGGGGTGTCCACGGCCGCCCTGCCCTGGGCCTCGGCCGCCTTGCGTGCGTCCTCCGCCCGCTTGCCGCCGGTGCTGCTGCATCCGGCCAGCGCTCCTGTGAGCGCGAGCGCGAGCACGGCGCCGACTGCGGCGCGTACCCCTCCGGTCCGAAGCCTGGTCACGAGGCCGTGCCCTCCTTTGTGTCCTTCTGCGTGCATTGCAGTATCGGTCATGCGGGTCGAGGCCCTCGTCAGGGGGGCCTTCCAAGGCTAGGGACGGACCATCAGCTGGAACTCGAAGGAGTAGCGGGTGGCCCGGTAGAGGTGGGAGCCGTACTCGACGGCACGGCCGGTGTCGTCGAAGGTGACGCGCTCCATGGTCAGCAGTGGGGCGCCCTCCGGCTCGTCGAGGAGTGCCGCCTCGGCGGCGGTCGCGGCGCGGGCGCCGACGGCCTGCCGGGCGCTGTGCAGGGTGAGCGCGGCGGCCCGGAGCATCCGGTAGAGGCCGGTGCCCTCCAGGCGCTCGGTGTCCGCTTCGACGAGCCCGGCCGGGAGGTGGTTGCGGAGGTACGCCATGGGCTCGCCGTGCGCGGTGCGGAGCCGTTCCAGGTAGAGGACCTCGCTGCCCTCGGGTACGCGGAGGGCGGCCGCGACCGGGGCGGCCGCGGGTTCGACGCGGTGGACGAGGACCCGGGTGGCGGGGAGCTGTCCCGCCGCGTCGAGGTCGTCGTACAGGCTGCTCAGCTCCAGCGGGCGCCGGACCGTGCTGTGCACGACCTGGGTGCCGATGCCCCGGCGGCGGACGAGGAGGCCCTTGTCGACGAGGGTCTGGATGGCCTGGCGGACGGTGGGGCGGGAGAGGCCGAGGCGGGTGGCGAGGTCGATCTCGTTGCCCAGGAGGGTGCCCGGGGTGAGCGTCCCGTTCGCCACGGCGTCCTCCAGCTGCCCGGCCAGCTGGAAGTAGAGCGGGACCGGGCTGCTGCGGTCCACGGCGAGCGGGGGCAGGGAGGAGCCGGACTGCTTGGACACGGGGGGAGCGTAGCCCGGGGCGCTGATGACGGGAAGTCGTGACGTCCGGTTGTCCTGACAAATCCTTGACACCGTGGACGAGCGCATCCACCGTGGGGCCATGCGCATCGGACTCATCGGTACGGGACGGATCGGGAGCTTCCACGCGGGAGTGCTGGCCCGCCACCCGGAGGTCGGGGCGCTGGTCCTCGCGGACGCGGACGCCGGCCGGGCGGCCGGGGTCGCGGGGGCTCTCGGGGCGGAGGCGGCACCGGACGTGACGGCGCTGTTCGGGCACGCCCTGGACGCGGTGGTGATCGCCTCGGCGACGGCCGCGCACGCGGAGCTGATCGCCCGCGCGGCGGGCGCCGGGATCCCCGCGTTCTGCGAGAAGCCGATCGCCCTGGACGTGCCGGGGACGAGGACCGCCCTGGCGGCGGTGGCGGAGGCGGGGACCGAGCTCCAGCTGGGGTTCATGCGGCGCTTCGACGCCGGGTACCGGGCGGCGCGGCAGGCGGTGCGCTCGGGGCGGCTCGGTCGGCTGCACACCGTACGGGCGGCGACCTCCGACCCGGAGCCGCCGCCCGCCGCGTATCTGCCGCTCTCCGGCGGACTGTTCCGGGACTGTCTGGTGCACGACTTCGACATGGTCCGCTGGGTGACCGGCCGGGAGGTCGTGGAGGTGTACGCGACGGGCTCGGACGCGGGTCCCGCGATGTTCCGGGAGGCGGGGGACGTGTCGACGGCGGCCGCGCTCCTGACCCTGGACGACGGGACGCTGGTGACGGCGACCGCGACCCGCCGCAACGGCGCCGGGTACGACGTCCGGATGGAGCTGGCGGGCGACCGGGACCAGATCGCGGTGGGCCTGGACGACCGCACCCCCCTCACCTCGGTGGAGTCACGGGGGCCGGCCGCGCCGGGGAAGCCGTGGCCGGGGTTCCTGGAGCGGTTCGCCCCCGCGTACGAGGCTGAGCTCGACGCGTTCGTCCGGCTGGTGCGCGGCGAGGCGGCCAATCCGTGCGACGGGCGGGAGGCCCTTGAGGCGCTGCGGATCGCCGAGGCCTGCGAGCGCTCGCGCCGGGAGCGGCGACCGGTGCGGGTGGAGGAGAGCGGCGCGGTGTAGACGCGGCCGGACGCGCCGGGCCGGGGAGGGCGGGCGGTGTCACCACCGGACCGGGAGGTGTCGGACGCCGCGCATGAGGAGGCCGGGGAGCCACTCCCAGGGCGCGCCCTCGGGGTCGAGTTCCAGGCGGGGGAAGCGGTCCAGGAGCGTCCGGAGCGCGATCCGGCCTTCGAGCCGGGCGAGGGGGGCGCCCAGGCAGTAGTGGATGCCGTGGCCGAAGGCGAGGTGGCCGCGGGTGTCCCTGCGGATGTCGAAGCGGTCGGGGTCGGGGAAGCGGGCCGGATCGCGGTCGAGCGCACCGATGGCCACCAGCACGCTCGCACCTGCCGGGATGTCGGTGCCGCCGAGGGTGACGGCCTCCCTGGCGAAGCGGAAGGTGCTCGTCTCCACCGGCCCGTCGTACCGCAGGGACTCCTCGATCGTCCCGTCGAGGAGGGCGGGGTCGGCGCGCAGGGCGGAGAGTTCCTCGGGGTGGGTGAGGAGGTTGCGGACGGTGTTGGAGATGAGGTTGACGGTGGTCTCGTGGCCGGCGATGAGCAGCAGATAGGCCATGGCCCGGAGTTCGGGCCCGGAGAGCCGGTCGCCGTCCTCCGCGCGGGCGGCGATCAGACCGGAGAGCAGGTCGTCGGCGGGGCCCTCGGCCCGCTTGTCCTCGATGAGCTCGTCGAGGTAGCCGGCGAAGCCCTCCATGGCCCCGGCGAAGGCTGCGTCGTCGCTGGGCGTGACCAGCTCGGTCGACCAGCGGCGGAAGGTGTCGCGGTGCGCGGCGGGCACCCCGAGGAGTTCGCAGATGACGGTGATCGGCAGCGGGTACGCGTAGGCGTCGACGAGGTCGGCGCGGCCCGCGGGTTCCATCACGTCGACGAGTTCGGTGGCGAGCCGCTCGACCCGGGGACGCAGGCTCTCCACCCGGCGGCCGGTGAACTCGCCCGTGACGAGGCGGCGCAGCCGGGTGTGGTCGGGGGCGTCCGCCGCGAGGAGGTGGACGCCGATGATGTCCTCCTCGGGCGGTCGTACGCCGATCACGGAGGGGGACTTGGCGAGCCGGGGGTCGGCGAGTGCCGCGCGCCCCTCCTCGTGGCCGACGACCAGCCAGAACTCGTATCCGTCGGGGAGCCGCACCGGGTGGACGGGGCCGGCGGCGCGGAGCTTCGCGTAGAAGGGGTACGGGTCGGCGGTGAAGTCCGCGCCGTACTCCCCCAGTTCGATGACGGACATCCACGGAGCGTATCCGACGGGCCCAGGTGTGCCGTGTGCTTTTCAGGCGGGGTCGTTCTCGTCGAGGAGACCCGCGTCGTGGACGAGCAGGGCGATCTGGACGCGGTTGTCGAGGCCGAGTTTGGCGAGTGCGCGGCTGACGTGGGCCTTGACCGTCGGGACGCTCATGTACAGCTGGGCGGCGATCTCGGCGTTGGAGAGGCCGTGGCCGACGGCGACGGCCACCTCCCGTTCGCGGGCGGCGAGTGCGGCGAGCCGGTCGGCGGCCGCGGCGCGCCGGGGTCGTGGGGGCTGTCCCGCGACATGGGTCATGAGCTGGCGGGTGACGGCCGGGGAGAGCACCGGGTCCCCGGTGGCGACCCGTCGGACGGCGGCGACGATCTCGGCGGGCGGGGTGTCCTTGAGGACGAAGCCCGCGGCGCCGGCCCGCAGGGCGCGCAGTACCTGCTCGTCGGCGTGGAAGGTGGTGAGGACGACGACCTCGGGGGCGCCGGGCCGGGCACGGAGACGTTCGGTGGCGGTGAGGCCGTCCACCTGGGGCATGCGGAGGTCCATGAGGACGACGTCGGGGGCGTGGCGGGCGACGAGTTCGGGGACCTCGCCGCCGTCGGCGCCCTCGCCGACGATCTCCAGGTCCTCGGCGCCGCCGAGCATGAGGGTGAGGCCCGCGCGGACGAGGGGGTCGTCGTCGACGATCAGCAGCCGGATGGTCATGGGGGCCACGGTAGCCAGGCGCGCAGGGTGAACCCGCCGTCGGGGCCGGGCCCGTGGTCGAGGCGGCCGCCGGCGAGGGCGGCGCGTTCGGCGAGTCCGATGAGGCCCTGGCCTGAGCCGGGGACGTGCGGGACGGGTCCCGCGGGTGCGGGGTTGTGGACGCCGACGGTGAGGCCCTCGCCGGGGCGGCCCCGCACGGTGACGGTGACCATCGTGCCGGGGGCGTGCTTACGGGCGTTGGTGAGGGCCTCCTGGGCGATGCGGTAGACGGTGCGGCCGGTGGCGGCGGGCACGGCCGCGGGGTCCTCCACGGTGGTGTCGAGGACGACCTCCGCGCCGGCCGCGCGGGATTCGGCGATCAGGGCGCCGAGGGTGGCGAGGGTGGGCTGCGGCCGGTTGCCGCCGTCGCCGTTCTCGCCGGGGGCGCGCAGGACTCCGATGATCTCGCGGAGGTCCTGGAGGGCGTCGTGGGCGCTGTCGCGGATGACACCGGCGGCACGGGCCACCTGCTCGGGAGGGGCGTCGGGGCGGAACTCCAGGGCTCCGGCGTGGACGCTGAGCAGGGTGAGCCGGTGGGCGAGTACGTCGTGCATCTCGCGGGCGATGGACTCGCGGGCGAGCCGCTGGGCCTGGGCGACACGCAGTTCGGCCTCGGCCTCGGCGCGGCGGGCGCGTTCCCTGAGGGCCTCGACGAGCTGGCGACGGGAACGGACGAGCATGCCCCAGGCGGTGACGAGGAGCACGAGGACCAGACTCAGGGCGACGTTGAGCCCGGTCGGGGTCTCGGGGTCGGGGCGGACGAACACCGACACGACCGAGCCGACGGCGCCGAAGGTCGCGATCCAGGCGACCTCGCGGAAGGGCCGGCGTACGGCGAGGCTGAAGAGGCTCCCCAGGAGGGCGCCGCCGGCGACGGGGACCACGGCGCTCACCAGGCACAGTGCGACCGCGAGCGTGGTGGGCCAACGGCGGCGCAGCCACAGGGCGCAGCAGGCGGCGGCGCCGATCAGCTGGTCGGCGAGAGCGACGGCCTCGCTGGTGTACTTGGCGCTGGTCTCCGCCGCGAGCAGGCCGACGAGGGCCGCGAGGAAGAAGAGCGAGGTGTCCACGATCCAGTCGCGGACGGTACGGCGGGGCCGGGGCGCCCCGCTCCCGCCCGGTTCGACCAGGTGGGAGGGGAGCAGCCAGCGCTGCCGGTCCGTGCGAGTCATATCCGCAATGTACGCAGGCGGGGGCGGTTCAGGGGGGCGTGCGGGCGGTCGGTCCACCGGAGTCGCGCGGGTCGATACTTTCGTATCGGTCGCCGTAGACGAGCGGCGGGCGCGGCGGGCCGCCGCTGCCCGCCATGATCGGGTCATGAAGGGTTTTCTGGAGGGCCTGGGTGCCCTGGTGTTCGTGGCGGGTGTCTGCGGAGTGATCCGCGAGTTGACGGACGGCTGGTTCAGACTGGTGGGTCTGACCCGGTTCCTCACGGAGAACGTGGGGTTCCTGGAGGGCCGGGCGCTGTTCGCGAACATCGTGATCGCGGTTCTCGGCATGACCCTCGCGATATCGGCGAGCCGCTTGGTGAAGTCCTGACCGGCCGTCCCGGGGCCGGGCGCCCGCGCTGTCGACACGCGTGACCCCGGCGTGACGCTCGGCCATGCGGCGGGGGGGCCGCCGGCGTCGAAGAACCTATCCGGCGGTGTCGCCTGCGGCCCTGCGGCCCCAACTGGTGCCCGCGAGCACCAGGACCGCGCCCGCGAGGCCGAGGACGCCGGGGCGGTCGCCGGCGAGGGCGATGCCCGCGGCGGCGGCCCAGAGCGGTTCCGTGCCGAGGAGCAGGCTGACCCGGGACGGGGAGGTCCGGCGGACCGCCCACATCTGCACGAAGAACGCGAAGAGCGTGCAGAAGACGGAGAGGAAGAGCAGTCCGGCCCACTCGCGGGGCCCGAAGTCGAGGGCCACCGTCCAGGGCGGGGCGCCGGTGCCGGGGAAGGCCGCGATGACGGCGAAGACGGCTACGGCGGTGCCGAGTTGGACGGTGGTGAGGGAGAGCGAGTCGGCATCCTGGACCGCCGTGGTCCGGGACATGGCCAGGACGTGGACGGTACGGGCGACGGCGGCGAGCAGCATGAGGAGGTCGCCGAGTGAGGGGGTGGTGAAGCCGCCGCCCTGGGTGAGGAGGACGACACCGGTGACGGAGAGCACGGCGGCCGCGAGGAAGGCGCGGGGCGGTCTGACCCTGGTGACGGCGGCCTCGGCGAGCGGGGTGAGGATCATGGTGAGGCTGATGATCAGGCCCGCGTTGGTGGCGGAGGTGTGGACGACGCCGTAGGTCTCCAGGAGGAAGATGCCGCTGAGGATGAGCCCGAGGGTCGCGGCGCCGCGCCACTGGGCCGCGCTCAGGGCCCGGAGCCTGGTCCAGCCGGCGATGACGAGGACGGGCAGCACCACCGCGAACCGCAGCACGAGGACCGCGATGACGGTGTGGGTGGTGGTGATGCCCTTGGCCGCGAGATAGCTGGCGCCCCAGACGACGGCGACGAGCAGGACGGGTAGATCGGTGAGCCAGGCGCGGGGCGGGGCGCCGAGGGACAGGGGTGGGGCGAGGGGGGTCGAGGCTGCCATGGCGGGCCGGTCTCCACGTCTCTGGGTGGGGTGGAGACTTCGACGGCTCGCACACGGAGCGATCACCGTACCCGGACCGGCCCGTGGTGGCTACACCTTTCCGGGGGCGTCGTATCAGTAGCTGCCGTACGCGGGCCGGCCCGCCAGCTCGTACGTGTGGATGGCGATGCCGGAGCCGGTGGTCCGCGCGGCGGCGTGCCGGAAGGCGGCGGGGTGGACGCCGTCGGAGAAGAGGCGGCGACCGGTGCCGAGGATGACGGGGAACACGAGCAGGTGCAGGGTGTCGATCAGGTCGTGGTCGAGGAGCGTCCGGGCGAGACCGGCGCTGCCGTGCATCTGGATCTCGCCGTCGGTGCGCTCCTTGAGGGCGGCGACCTCCTTGACGACGTCCCCGCGGAGGAGGGTGGTCCCCGCCCAGTCGGCGGAGTCGAGGGTGGAGGTGGCGACGTACTTGGGGAGGGCGTTGAGCTTGCTCGCGACCGGGTCGGCGGGGTCGGTCTGCTTCGGCCAGTAGCCGGCGAAGATCTCGTACGTACGGCGGCCGAGGAGGAAGGCCGCCGGCCGGACGAAGACCTCCTCGACGAACCGCCCGAAGTCCTCGTCGCCGTACGGCACGGACCAGCCGCCGTGCTCGAAGCCGCCGCTGGGGTCCTCGTCCGGGCCGCCGGGGGCCTGGTGGACGCCGTCGAGGGTGAGGAACTGGGTGAGGCTGAGCGTGGCCATGGGGGTGCCCTTTCGTCTCCGGTCCATCGTGTCTCACCGGTACAGACGGCACCGCACGGCGAAAGTCATCGGTGGCAGGGTCGGGGTCCGATTCCCGCCGGTGCCCGGGCCCTCGGCCGACTTTCATTGAACCCGCAACCACTCAGGTCTTTCGCACGGAGGTTTCGGGATGTCCACGATGAACGGCACGGCGGTTCTGGTGACGGGCGGTAGCAGGGGGATCGGTGCGGCGACGGCCCTCCGCCTCGCTCGGGAGGGCGCCGACGTGGCCTTCACCTACGTCCAGGACGAGGCGCGGGCCGGGGAGGTGGCCGCGCGGATCGAGGCGACCGGGCGCAAGGCGCTCCCCCTGCGGGCCGACGCGGCCGACGCCGGGGACGCGGCGGGTGCGGTGGATTGGGCGGCGGACGCCCTGGGACGGCTCGACGTCCTGGTGAACAACGCGGGCGTCGGGGTGCTCGGCCCCCTGGAGACGCTGGCTCTCACGGACGTGGACCGGGTCCTCTCGGTGAACGTCCGGGCGGCTTTCCTCGCCTCGCAGGCGGCGGCCACGCGGCTGCCGGAGGGCGGCCGGATCATCACGATCGGCAGCTGCATGGCGCAGCGGGTGCCGGGCCCCGGCGGGACGCTCTACGCGTTGAGCAAGACGGCCCTGATCGGCCTGACGAAGGGACTCGCCCGGGACCTCGGCGGCCGTGGCATCACGGCGAACCTCGTCCATCCGGGCCCCGTCGACACCGACATGAACCCGGCGGACGGCCCGTACGCACAGGGCCAGGCGACCTTGACGGCCCTCGGCCGCTTCGGCACCGCGGACGAGGTGGCCGCGCTGGTCGCGTTCCTGGCGGGACCGGAGGGGCGGTACGTGACGGGCGCGGAGTTCGCGGTGGACGGCGGGCACGCGGCGTGACCCGGGCAGGACGGCGTCACCCGTGGGACGCCGACGGCCGGACGCCGCCCGTCGGACGCCGGCCGTCGGACGCCGGCCGTCACCCTCGACCGCCGGCCGTCACCCCTCGACCGCCGGACCTCGCACCTCGGGCTCTGGACCCCGGAACCTTGACCTCGGGCCTCGGGCCCCGGAGTGCGGGCCTCGGGCCCCGGGCCTCGGGCTTCGGGTAGCGGGCCTCGGATTGCGGGCCTCGGGCCTCGGGCCTCGGATTGCGGGCCTCGGGCCTCAGGCCCCGGCGAGTGAACCGAAGGGGCGCGCCGGGGGAACGGCCCCGAGCGCGCGGAGCCTCCTGAGGGACGAAGGAGGCGAGCACGGTCGGGGCCGTGAGCCCGGCTCTGGCGCCCCGGAGGCGAACCGAGCCCCGAAAAAAGGGGGGAGGGCGCACCGGTGCTGTCGGGCCGGTGCGCCCTCGCGGGCCGGGCGGGGTGTCGTACCCGCCCGGATTCAGGGTGCTACCCGCCCAGCTCCTGGTGGCGGGCGGTCAGCCGTGCCGTGCCGGCCTCCGTGAGGGAGCCGTAGAGGCGGAGGCGAGAGATGCCGCCGTCGGGGTAGATGTCGACCCGGACACGGGAGCCGACCGCCGGGGTGCCCAGCACGAAGCGGTGGTTGGTGTCGGGCTGGAGGCGGGTCCGGGGCAGGATCTCGGTCCACTCCTCGGAGCCCTCGGCGGCGACGGAGAGGGCCGCCCAGCCGGCGCTGTTGCCCTTGAGGTAAGCGGTGTCGATCTCGACGGCGCGGATCTCGGACTCGGCGGCGAGCTGGTAGCGGATCCAGTCGTTGCCCTTGTCGCGGCGGCGGCGGGTCTCCCAGCCGTCGTCCATCTTGCGGGAGCGGCCCGGCTGGATGGTGTTGGTCGCCGGGGAGTAGAAGCGGTCGGAGGCGTCCTCGACCTGGCCGCCGTTCTCCAGGGCAGCGAGGTCGAAGGTGCCGAGGACGCCGAGCCATGCCGGGTCCGGGGCGACCTCGCCGTACACGCGGAGGCGGGCGATGCCGCCGTCGGGGTGCTGGTTGACGCGCAGGTGGGTGAAGCGCTGCTCGATGTCGACGGCGAAGCCGTTGGCGGCGTGGCCGCCGACGGCGGTGCGCGGGACGAGCGTCGTCCACTTGACGTCGCCGGCGAGGAGTTCCTCGGGCGAGGGCGAGCCGGCGACGGAGACGGCCTCGACGGAGACGGCCTGCGGGTAGTTGCCGCGGAAGTGGGCCGTGTCGACGATGATGCCCCGGATGACACCGGGCGCGCCGAGCCGCACGAGGGCCCAGTCGTGGTCGTCCTCGGTGGGGTGGGGCTGCTGGGCGGAGATCCCGCGACGGCGGCGGGTCTCCCAGCCGTCCATGATCTTGCCCTTGTGGCCGAAGTGTTCGGGGTCGAACTCGGCGGCCTCGGGCTTGAGCAGGTTCTCGCGCTCGGCGAAGAACTCGTCGTTGGCGGCGATGACACCCGCGCCGAGGCGCCGGTCGGCGAGGTCCGCGTACCGGGTGAAGGCGAAGTCGGCCGTTCGGTAGTCGGCGTACGGGTCGCCGCCGCCGTAGGGGCTGGCGTCACCGGTGAAGGAGGGTATGCCGCTGCTCACGGGTCAGTTGTTCCTTTCGAGGAGGCGGCCGGAGGGCTCGGCGAGGACGCCGTGATCGGCGATCCGCTCTCCGCGCAGCCAGGTGGAGGTGACGACACCGCTGAGGGTCTTGCCCGCGTAGGCGGTGATCCGGTTGCGGTGCTGGAGCTCCGCCGGGTCGACGGTGAAGGTGGCGTCCGGGGCGAGGACGGCGAAGTCGGCGTCGCGGCCGGCTTCGATGGCGCCCTTGCGGGTGAGACCGGCGAGCCGGGCCGGCCCCTCGGACATCCAGCGGACGACGTCCTCCAGGGTGTGGCCGCGTCGGCGGGCCTCGGTCCAGATGGCGGGCAGACCGAGCTGGAGGGAGGAGATGCCGCCCCAGGCGGACAGGAAGTCGGGGGTCTTGAGGTCGGCCGTGGACGGCGAGTGGTCGGAGACGACGCAGTCGATCGTGCCGTCCGCGAGCCCCTGCCACAGCGCGTCCTGGTTGGCGGCCTCGCGGATGGGCGGGCAGCACTTGAACTCGGTGGCGCCGTCCGGGATCTCCTCGGCGGTGAGTGTGAGGAAGTGCGGGCAGGACTCGACGGTGATCTTGACGCCCTCGGCCTTGGCGGCGGCGATGAGCGGCAGCGCGTCGGAGGAGGAGAGGTGCAGGACGTGGACGCGGGCGTCGAGCCGACGGGCCTGGTTGACCAGGTTCTCGATCGCGGTGTTCTCGGCGTCCCGGGGGCGGGAGGCGAGGAAGTCGGCGTACGCGCCGCCCGGACGCTGGGGCGCGGCGGCGAGGTGGTGGGGGTCCTCCGCGTGGACGATCATCAGGCCGCCGAAGCCGGAGATCTCGGCGAGCGAGGTCGCCAGCTGCTCCTGGTCGAGTTCGGGGAACTCGTCGACGCCGGAGGGCGAGAGGAAGCACTTGAAGCCGAAGACGCCGGCGTCGTGGAGCGACCGCAGGTCCTTGACGTTGTCGGGCAGGGCGCCGCCCCAGAAACCGACGTCGATGTGGGCCTTGCTGCGGGCGACCTCCTGCTTGACGCGCAGGTTCTCCACGGTGGTGGTCGGGGGCAGCGAGTTGAGGGGCATGTCGAGCAGGGTGGTGATGCCGCCGGCGGCGGCCGCGCGGGTGGCGGTCCAGAAGCCCTCCCACTCGGTGCGGCCGGGGTCGTTCACGTGCACATGGGTGTCGACGAGTCCGGGCAGGACGACGTCGTCGCCGACGTCCTCGAGCCGGGCGCCGTCGGGTACCTCGGCGTCGTACGGCAGCACGGCCGTGATCGTCCCTCCGGAGACGGCGATCGACGCCGGGCGTGTCCCCTCGGGGGTGATGACACGCGTCGAGCGCAGGACCAGGTTGACGTCCACCCGTACCCCTCTCTTCAAGTGACTCGCAGAGCAAACTGAGAATTTCAACGAACTGTTGAAAAGGAGTCTTCACTTCCGGGCGACATGTCGTCAAGGGCACACTTCCAGCATCGGCCACCGGCGAACCCGTCTTGGATGTTTCCACAAAGTGGAATCGGAATTCCGTACAGTAGAACGTAGCTCCCCACAGGCAGAGCGGAGCCGGACCCCGCCGAGCCCTCCCCGACACCGGACAAACACCCCCCTGACCGGCCCGTACACCGGCACCGGGGCCGCATGCCCCGGCCGGTGGCCCGGTAGGCTGCTGCCTTGCCCGCCCGCCTCGAAAGGACCGTTGACGTGCCGACGTCCAGCGCCAGCACCACCGACGCCGCCAAGCCCGCCGCGAGCGGAGGCGTCCAGTCCCTTGAGCGTGCCTTCGACCTCCTGGAGCGGATGGCCGACGCCGGGGGCGAGGTCGGGCTGAGCGAGCTCTCCGCCAGCAGCGGACTCCCCCTCCCCACCATCCACCGCCTGATGCGCACCCTGGTCGCCTGCGGCTACGTGCGCCAGCAGCCCAACCGGCGGTACGCGCTCGGCCCCCGGCTCATCCGGCTCGGCGAGTCCGCCTCCCGCCTCCTCGGCACCTGGGCCCGCCCGTACCTCGCCCGGCTCGTCGAGGAGACCGGCGAGACGGCGAACATGGCGCTGCTCGACGGCGACGAGATCGTGTACGTGGCACAGGTGCCGTCCAAGCACTCCATGCGCATGTTCACCGAGGTCGGCCGACGGGTGCTGCCCCACTCGACCGGCGTCGGCAAGGCGCTGCTCGCGCACACCCCGGCGGAGGAGGTACGCGCGCTGCTCGCCCGTACCGGCATGCCGGCCGCGACCGAGAAGACGATCACCACGCCGGACGGCTTCCTCGACGCGCTCGTCGCGGTCCGCGAGACGGGGTACGCGGTCGACGACAACGAGCAGGAGATAGGAGTCCGCTGCCTCGCGGTGTCGGTGCCCAACTCCCCCACCGCCGCGGCCATCTCCATCTCGGGCCCGGCGGGCCGGGTCACCGAGGCGGCCACGGAGAAGATCGTCCCGATCCTCCAGCAGGTCGCCCGCGAACTGTCCGCGGCACTGGCGAACACGGCGGGCAACGGGACGGCGTAGCCGTCTACGGCCATGACGAAGGGCCGGACCTCGACCGACGGCGGCGCAGCCCACCGCCCGGGGACCTCGACCGACGGCGACCCAGCCGCCCGGGATCCCGCCGACCGACGGTGGCGCAGTAGCCCGGGATCCCACCGACGGGCGGCGGCGGCTCAGCCCGTGCGCCCCGGCTCCGCCGACAGGCGGCGGCCCAGCCCGTCCGCCCGGGGCTTCGCCCGGCGGGCAGTGACCTGGCGAAGGCCCCGCCGTCCCTGCCTCCCGAGCCGAATCGGATACCTCAGCCCGTCTCCACCGGCTCCGTGAGCCGGCCGTCGTGGACCGTCACCGTGCGATCCGCCCTGGCGAGGTGGGTCCTGTCATGGGTCACGAGCACCGTGGCCGTCCCCCGCTCCTCCGTCAGCCCGGCCAGCAGGTCCATGACCGTCGCCCCCCGCTCCTGGTCGAGCGCGCTGGTCGGCTCGTCGACCAGGAGGACGGAGGGCTCGTTCATCAGCGCCCGCGCGATGTTCACGCGCTGCCGCTGACCGCCGGAGAGCTGGTGCGGCCTGCGGTGGGCCAGGTCCGCGAGGCCCACCGCGCCGAGGAGTTCCAGGGCCCGGCCCCGTACCGCCTTCGGCGTCCGGCCCGACAGGTGCGCCATCACCTGGAGCTGCTCCGCAGCGGTCAGCGAGGGCAGCAGGTTGGGCTGCTGGAAGACGATCCCGATGTGTTCGCGGCGCAGCTCGGCGCGGGTGGCGGGGGTGAGCGGCCCCGTGTCCGTACCGGCGACGACGACCCGTCCCCGGTCCGGGGTGACGAGGGTGGCGGCGACCGCGAGCAGACTGGACTTGCCGGAGCCTGAGGGGCCGACGACGGCCGTGAGCGTACCGGCGGGGACGACGAGGGAGACGTCGTCGAGGGCGGTGAGACGCCCGTCCCCGTCGGGGTAGGTGAGGGTGACGGCATCGAGGACGAGGCTCATCGGGTGCTCCTGGCAGGGGTGAGGACGGGGCTCGTCGTGCGCTCCGGGAGTGCGTCGGGACCGGGATTCGCCAGGCGCTCCCGAAGCGCGTCGGGACAGGGGCTCATCGGGCGCTCCCGAGGGCGGTCAGCGGGTCGACGGCGGTGATCCGCCGGATGGACAGGGCCGCGCCGAGGACACCGAGCACGATGATCACGGCGGCCGGTCCGAGGACGGTGAGGGGTTCCAGGACGAAGGGCACGTTCCCGCCGCTGACCAGCGCGCCGATGGCGACCGCGAGCGCGGTGCCGAGCAGCGTGCCCGCGGCGAGCATGAGGACGGCCTGGCCGAGGGCGTCCCCGAGGAGGTACGGGGTCGAGGCGCCGAGCGCCTTGAGGACGGCGACGTCGCCGCCGCGCTGGATGGTCCAGACGGTGAAGAAGGCCCCTATGACCAGCGCGGAGATGGCGAAGAGGAACCCGCGCATGAGCTGGAGCGAGCCGTTCTCGGCCTGGTAGGACCCCAGGGCGGTGAGTGCCTCGTCGACGGTCCGCGCCTCGGTGCCGACGGCCGTGTCGCCGGCCGCCCAGTCGGCCCCGTCGCCCCCGCGCAGCGCGATGACGGTGGCCTGTTCCCGCGTGTCCGTGCCGTCGTGGCCGATCCGCTGCCAGTCGTTGAGGGAGGTCCACACGACGGGGGTGTGGCTGTACGAGGCGTCGCCGGCGACCGCCGCGACGGTGAGCTCGAGGGGCCCGAGGCGGACGGCGTCGCCCGTGGAGACGTCCAGTTCCTCGGCGGCCGACGCGGAGAGGACGGCTTTCGCCGGCGCGGGGGCCACGGGTGCGAGCCCGCCCTCGGGTTCCGTACCGAAGGCGGACACGGCGGCGGTACGGTCCCCGGCGGCGCCGTTGAGCGTACGGATACCGAGCGGCGCCGCGGCCGTCACACCGGGCCGCCCCGACCAGCGGCGCCACTGCTCCTCGGTCACCGTCGAGCTGGTGAAGGAGACCGGCTGCCCCGACGGCGGCGCCGCGAAGGCGAGCCGGTCGGCGGGCAGTCCGGTGATCGCGGAGATGTTCTCCCGCGCGAGCCCGGCGGTCAGCCCTGACAGCAGCCCGACGAGCAGGGTGATCAGCACGATCACGGTGCCCATGAGGGCGAATCGCCCCTTGGCGAATCTGAGGTCTCTCCATGCCACGAACATGCTGACCAGAGTGGTCCGACCGGTACCCGGCGGGCATCGCGCCACGGATGGCTCCGCGATCAAACTTTCGGTTGAGTCCGGATTGTCGGCCGATGTCTACGCTGGAGGGATCATGGATCCGCTTCCCTCCCCCCACCCCGTACCGCGCCCCTCCCTCCACCCCGCCCCGCGCGCGCTGCACCTCTGTCTGCACCTGCTGACGGCGGGGCTGCTCGCCCTTGCCGCGGTACGGGCGGACTCGGCCGCGGGGACGGTGATCGCGGTGGTGACGGGCGCCGTCTACGCGGCCGGTTCGTACCTGCCGTCCGTGCGGAGTTCCCGGCGGGCGGCCGCCGTGTGGCTCGGGGTGCTGTGCGCGTCCTGGTTCGCGCTGCTCTGGCTGACCCCGGAAGCGCTCTGGGTGGCCTTCCCGCTCTACTTCGTCCAGCTGCACCTGCTGCCCGCGCGCTGGTCGCTGCCGGTGGTGGTGCTGACGGCGGGCGCGGCGATCCTCTCGTACGTGGGGCACGGCGCCCCGCTCAACCCGGGGGTCTTCGTCGGGCCCCTGCTCGGGGCGGCGGTCGCGGTGGCGACGGTTCTGGGCTATCAGGCCCTGTACCGGGAGAGCGAGCGGCGGCGGCGACTCATCGAGGAGCTGATCGCGGCCCGGGAGGAGCTGGCGGCGGCCGAGCGGCACGCGGGGACGCTCGCCGAGCGGGAGCGGCTCGCGCGGGAGATCCACGACACGCTCGCGCAGGGCCTGTCGTCGATCCAGCTGCTGCTTCGGGCCGCCGAGCGGGCACTGCCCCCGGACTCCCCGGCCGCGGGTCACATCGACCGGGCCCGGCGGGCGGCGCAGGACAACCTGGCGGAGGCACGACGCTTCGTGCGGGCCCTGTCCCCACCTGACCTCGAACACGGCTCCCTGGCGGCGGCCCTGGAGCGACTGTGCCGGCCGGGGGCGGGCGAGGGCCTGTACGCGCCGGAGACCCGGCCCGAGCCGAACCCGCCGGAGACCTGGCCCGAGCCGAACCCGCCGGAGGCCCGGCCGGAGCCGTACGGGTCGAAGGCCGCCACCGGGGCGCACGAACCGCAGGCCTCGTCGGAGCCGTACGCGTCGGCGGCCGGGCCGCGGGTTCGCTTCTCCGTCAGCGGTGCACCGGTCGAGCTGCCGACCCCGTACGAGGTGGCGCTGCTGCGGATCGCCCAGTCGGCGCTCGCGAACACGGTGCGGCACGCGGGCGCCTCGCGGGCGGAGATCACGCTGTCGTTCATGGACGCCTCGGTCACCCTGGACATGGTCGACGACGGCCGGGGCTTCGAGCCCGCCTCCGTGCGCCGCCCTTCGTCCGACGGCGGTTTCGGGCTTCCGGCGATGCGCTCGCGGGCGGAGTCGCTCGGCGGCACGTTCACCGTGGAGTCCGCGCCCGGTCAGGGCACGGCCGTCGCCGTCTCCCTCCCCCTCCCGGCTGGAGTCTGAACCATGGCCATCCGTCTTCTTCTCGCCGACGACCACCCGGTGGTACGGGCGGGCCTGCGCGCGGTCCTCGACACGGAGCCGGACTTCGCGGTCGTCGCGGAGGCCGCCACCGCCGAGCGCGCGGTGGAGCTGGCCGCCGCGGGGGGTGTGGACGTCATCCTGATGGACCTGCAGTTCGGGTCGGGGATGCACGGCTCGGAGGCGACGGCGGCGATCACGGCGGCGCCCGGCGGGGTGAAGGTGCTGGTCCTGACGACGTACGACACGGACGCGGACATCCTGGCGGCGGTGGAGGCCGGCGCCTCCGGCTACCTCCTGAAGGACGCGCCGCCGGAGGAGCTCGCGGCGGCGGTACGGACGGCGGCGGCCGGGCAGTCGGCGCTCGCGCCGGCGGTGGCGCACCGGCTGATGGACCGGATGCGGACCCCGGTGGAGGCGCTGACCAGGCGGGAGCTCGAAGTGCTCCAGCTGGTCGGCGAGGGTCTGTCGAACCAGCAGATCAGCAAGGTGCTCTTCCTGAGCCAGGCGACGGTGAAGTCGCACCTGGTGCATGTCTTCGCGAAGCTGGGCGTGGACTCGCGCACGGCCGCCGTGGCGGCGGCGACGGCACGTCGGCTGATCAGGCGGTAGGTCCGGGGTCCTGGGCGGGCGGGGGTCCGAAGAGTTCGACGGCGCGGCGGACCCCGGCGAGGCCTGCGGCGAGCGCGCTGACGGAGCCGACGGCGCCGGCGACGAGCAGCAGCGAGCGGCGCAGCCGCCGTACCTCCGGGGCGCCGCTGAGCGCCATCGCGTCCAGGGCGGCGAGCTCGTCCTCGGCGATGCCACGGTCGGTGAACTCGACGCGGTGGGCGGCCAGTTCCCGCCGGAGCCGGGACACGGCGGACCGCAGTTCGGCCACCCTGGGGTCCACGCCCTCGCCGGTCACTCGCCTCTGCCCCACGCTTCGCAACATGGTTCTCCCCCTCGCACGACACTGTGCGCAGTACGACTTGCCCCCGGACTCACCACACACACCTCGGGCAGACCCTGAAGGGGTCGGCGCCGTGAGCCGCGGGCCAGTTAACTCCTTCGCCACCCCGGCGCGCCACCCTTGGTGGGCGGAATTCAGGCGACCGTGTCATTCCGCCTGATGCGGTATGCACTCCCCATGACATCTGTGAATGAACGAACGCCCGTCGTGGCCGGTCTGCTGCTCGCCGGCGGGGGCGGGCGGCGACTCGGGGGCCGCCCCAAGGCGCTGCTGTCACACCGGGGGCGGCCGCTAGTCGAGCACGCGGTGGGGGTGCTGCGCGCGGCGGGCTGCGGGGTGGTGCACGTGGTCCTCGGGGCGTCGTCCGATGCCGTTCGGGAGCGGGCGGAGCTGCCCGGTTGTGTGCTGGTGGACAACCCGGGGTGGGCGGAGGGGATGGGTTCCTCGCTGCGGGCCGGGCTCGCCTCGCTGGCGGCCGATCCGCGCGGGGTGGACGCGGCCCTCGTCCTCCTGGTCGACCAGCCGGGGATCGGAGCGGAGGCGGTGTCCCGGGTGCTGGGGGCGTACGGCTCGCGGGACACGCTGGCGGCCGCTTCGTACGACGGGGAGCGCGGCCATCCGGTGCTGTTCGGCGCCGGGCACTGGGCGGGCATCGGCGCGTCGGCGGTCGGCGACCGGGGGGCTCGGGACTATCTGGCGGCACACCGGGATGCGATCACCCCGGTGGACTGTTCGGATGTGGCGGAGCCCTATGACATCGACACGGAGGCGGATCTGACTCATCTGGAGTGAGGGGCGCGCGCGGGGCGTGAGCCGGGCGTACACGGCATGGCACCGAGCGCCATGTTCTGTCGATCCGGAGAATCTCGACATCAACAAACCATTGAACTTCCACCATGAGGAAACTAGTATCCACTGTTCAGAAGCGCCTGCTCGTACAGAAGGCGCTTGCGGCCGTATCTCGGCGCCTGCGGCACTCCGTGCCGTCCCGCGACGCCCGGCGGCCGTCTGGCACCGCCCGTGAAGTCCGCTGAAGGAAGTGACAGTTCATGTCCGCACCAGCGCCGTCCCCCCTGGCCGTCGTCGATGCCGAGCCCCTGCCGCGTCAGGAAGAGGTGCTCACCGAGGCCGCCCTGGCCTTCGTCGCCGAACTGCACCGGCGGTTCACACCGCGCCGGGACGAACTCCTCGCCCGCCGGGCGGAGCGCCGCGCCGAGATCGCCCGTACGTCCACCCTGGACTTCCTGCCGGAGACGGCGGCCGTCCGCGCCGACGAATCCTGGAAGGTCGCACCGGCCCCGGCGGCCCTGAACGACCGCCGTGTCGAGATCACCGGCCCGACCGACCGCAAGATGACGATCAACGCCCTGAACTCCGGCGCGAGGGTCTGGCTGGCCGACTTCGAGGACGCCTCGGCGCCGACCTGGGAGAACGTCGTCCTGGGTCAGCTCAACCTGATCGACGCGTACACCCGGAAGATCGACTTCACCGACGCGCGCTCGGGCAAGTCGTACGCCCTGGGGCCCGCCGACCAGCTCGCCACGGTCGTCATGCGGCCCCGCGGCTGGCACCTGGAGGAGCGTCACCTCACCTTCGACGGACGCCCGGTGCCCGGCGCGCTCGTCGATTTCGGGCTGTACTTCTTCCACAACGCCCAGCGGCTCATCGACCTCGGCAAGGGCCCGTACTTCTACCTGCCGAAGACGGAGTCACACCTGGAGGCCCGCCTCTGGAACGAGATCTTCGTCTTCGCCCAGGACTACGTCGGCATCCCGCAGGGCACCGTCCGCGCCACGGTCCTCATCGAGACCATCACGGCCGCGTACGAGATGGAGGAGATCCTCTACGAACTCCGCGACCACGCCGCCGGGTTGAACGCGGGACGCTGGGACTACCTCTTCTCCATCGTCAAGAACTTCCGTGACGGCGGAGCCAAGTTCGTCCTGCCGGACCGCAACGCGGTCACGATGACGGCCCCGTTCATGCGCGCGTACACCGAACTCCTCGTGCGCACCTGCCACAAGCGCGGCGCGCACGCGATCGGCGGCATGGCCGCGTTCATCCCGTCCCGCAAGGACGCCGAGGTGAACAAGGTCGCCTTCGAGAAGGTCAAGGCCGACAAGGACCGTGAGGCCGGCGACGGCTTCGACGGCTCCTGGGTCGCCCACCCCGACCTGGTGCCGATCGCGATGGCCTCCTTCGACGCCGTGCTCGGCGAGAGGCCGAACCAGAAGGACCGCCTCCGCGAGGACGTCTCCGTGGCGGCCGGCGACCTGATCGCCATCGACTCGCTGGACGCGAAGCCCACGTACGACGGTCTGGTCAGCGCCGTGCAGGTCGGCATCCGCTACATCGAGGCGTGGCTGCGCGGCCTCGGCGCCGTCGCGATCTTCAACCTGATGGAGGACGCGGCCACCGCCGAGATCTCGCGCTCGCAGATCTGGCAGTGGATCAACGCCGGCGTCGTCTTCGAGAACGGCGAGACGGCCACTCCCGAACTGGCCCGCAAGGTCGCCGCCGAGGAGCTGGCCGCGATCCGCGCCGAGATCGGCGAGGAGGCCTTCGCGGCCGGCCGGTGGCAGCAGGCCCACGACCTGCTCCTCCACGTCTCCCTCGACGCCGACTACGCGGACTTCCTGACGCTGCCCGCGTACGAGCAGCTGGTCGGCTGACCGCACAGCGGCCGAACAGCACACCGAACACAGGACTCTGCCCCCGATGCCCGCACAGGCATCGGGGGCAGAGCCCTGCCGTATGCCCAGTCACGGGCCCTGCACCTGTTGATCCACAGGGGCCGTGACTGAACCGAGATATGCAGCTACCTAGCGGTAACAAGCCGGGGCGTGCGAGATTCCGCCATGCCACCGGCCGGCGGCTGTCCCCCACGTCACTGCGTACCGCAGGAGCACAGCCATGCCTTCGACCCCCCACCGTGCGCTGCGCGCACTCCTGGCACTGTGTACCGCCGCCGGGCTCGCCTCCGTCGCCGCCCCTCCCGCCCAGGCGTCACCCGGCACCGGCCCCACCGCCGTCGTCGCCATGGGCGACAGCTACATCTCCGGCGAGGCCGGCCGCTGGCTCGGCAACAGCCTCACCGACTCCGGCAGCCGCAACGGCACGGACCGCGCCTGGACGGGCAGCGGATACGCCCCCTCCCGGGTGTACGGGACCACCGCCGGCGGCTGTCACCGCTCGGACACCGCCGAGGTGCTCAGCGCGGGACCGATCGCGAGCTCCCTGATCAACCTGGCCTGCTCGGGCGCGACCACGAAGAACGTCATCCGCGCCTCCGAGGGCGGCCAGGCCTACAAGGGCGAGGCCCCGCAGGCCGACCGGCTCGCGGCCGTCGCCGCCTCGCACGACGTGAAGCTGATCGCGCTCTCCGTCGGCGGCAACGACCTCGGCTTCGCCGACATCATCACCAACTGCGCCACCGACTACATCGTCTGGTACTCGTACTGCCACGACGACCAGCAGGCCGAGGTCGACGCGCGGATCGACGCCGTGATGGCGGACGTCGGCCGCTCTGTCGACGAGATCCGGGCCGTGATGGCGGGCGCGGGGTACTCCTCGTCGGACTACCGGATCGTCCTCCAGTCGTACCCGTCCCCCATCCCGCGCGCCGCCGAGAACCGGTACGGCGAGAGCGGCTGGGCCCGTACGAACACCGGCGGCTGCCCCTTCTGGAACGCCGACTCCGACTGGGCCCGCGACTCCCTCGTCCCGCAGCTCGCCAACCGGCTGAAGGGCGTGGCCACCGCCAAGGGCGTGCAGTTCATGGACCTGCGGGACGCACTCCAGGGGCGCGAGGTCTGCGCGAGGTCGAGCCGTCAGGTGACCTCGACCTCGCCCGCCTCCGGGACGACGAGCGAGTGGGCGCGGTGGATCGACAGCCAGAGCACCCAGGGCCTCGTCCAGGAGTCCATGCACCCCAACGCCTACGGCCAGCAGGCCCTCGGCCGCTGCCTTGCCCTGATCCACGCCCGTCCCACCGGCCACCACAGCTGCCGCAACACGGCGGGGTCGGGGACGTCCGGGATGTACCTCACGGCGGGGTGAGCGCGGGGCTCGTCACGGGTTGAGACCGAGAGGGCCCAGGACCCGCTCCGTCTCGTGGTGGTCCGCCTCCCTCATCGCCCGCACCAGGGCCGCGGACCCGCCCGGCCAGGCGGCGGCCGCCGTGTCGAACGCGGTACGGCGCGCTTCCAGGGGGCCCTTCTTCGCGGGCAGCGCGTCGAGGACGTAGAGCGCCCGCGCCGAGGTGCCGACCTGGACCAGGTCGGACGGTTCGCCCCGCAGACGCAGGGCCTGGTGGGCGTACGCGCCGATCACCGGGTCCCTGAGGGCGCCGCGCAGGGCGTCGGGCGGTGCGGAGGCGGTGTCGAGGGCGCCGAAGAGCTCGCGGACGGCGGCCGCGTCGGAGCTGCCGGCGTGGACCGTACCGAGGGCGGAGAGCAGCTGGGACCAGGCATCGGCGGTGTCCCCGCGCGCGTGGAGCCAGTCGGCGAGCACGCGCGCGGAGACGCTCAGCGGCCAGCCCGCCGCGGCGGCGACCAGCTCGGGCGCCGCCCATCGCCTGGCATCGGCGGCGCGGGGCGCGGCGATCCCGCGCACCCCGAGCAGGTACCGCACGGCGCCCGCGCCGCGCGGGGTGAGTCCGAAGGCGTCGCCGGCGCGGAAGACGAGGCCGGTGGCGGCGAGCCGGTCGAGGACGGCGGCGAGTTCGCGGGCCGGCCCATCGAGCCCGGCCCGGTCCGCCTCGGTCAGCCCCGTCGCGCCGAGGAGCCGGACGAGTTCGGGCAGCGGTGGCAGAGCGTACGCGTCGGGCGCGTCGGCCGGGACCGGTACGGGCCCGTCCTCCAGATCCGGGTCGACGGACCAGTCCTCGTACTCGGCGGCCTTGCGGGCGACGGACTCCGCCGAGCAGCCGCGCCGGTAGGCCACGTACAGGAGATGGGGAGCCTCCCCGCCGTACGGTTCGAACTCCTCCTCCGCCAGCTCCTCGACCGCGGCGATGAGGGTGTCCGCGTCCGCCTCGACGGGCCCGGCCTCGATCACGGGCGGCGGGGGTACGGGGCAGGCGACGTCGCCGTAGTGGTCGAGGTGCTCGTCGAGGAGGGCGTCGGCGAGGACCAGGTGGGGGAAGGCGTCGGGGCCCGGCGCGAACCGCGCGTACGGTCCGGCGAGCTGTTCGGCGAGACCGGCGGCGGTCCAGCGGTCCTGGAGCGCTGCGGCCACCCGCCCGATGCCCGTCGCGACGGCGTGGTCGGTGAGCAGGGGGCCGGTGGCGGGCGGTTCCTCGGCGTCCCGGACGTACGCGCGCGTGAGGGCCTCGGCGAGGAGGACGTCCGCGAGGGCCGTACGCCCCATGAGATCGGCCCGGTGCACCCCGTCGGGGAGCGGCGCCCCGTCGAGGGCGGTGAGCCGACGCCGTACGTCCTCGGGGTCGCCCAGGTCCGCGCCGCAGGCCCGCAGGAGGGAGGCGTACCAGCGGTGCCAGGTGAGGTTCCCGGGGTCCGTCATGGCCCGCTCGAAGTCGGGCCCTGCTTCGGCCACGACGGCGGCGACCCGCTCGCGCAGATCCCCGTCGAACCCCGCGGCGAGCTTCCCGAGGACCGCCGGGTAGACCGGGAGCTCCCCGGGCGCCGCGTACACGAAGATGGGCAGGTCCTCGACGAGCAGCTGCCGGACGAGCGCCGGCGTCGGCTCCGGCAATCCGCTCCCCCGGTCGGCTCCCCTGAGGGCGAGCAGTCCCAGGACCGCCTCGGCGGCACGGACGAAGACAGGATCGCGGCGCTCGGGCGCTCCGTCGAGGAAGCTGTCGAGCCCGGTGTTGGTGAGAACGGTCTCGGCCACGCTCCCAGGGTAGATCGGCGGGGACGAATCGGGCGGGCGACGCAGGCGGGAGGGACGCCGGGAATCACGGGTCGGCGAGGGTGACGCCCGTCAGCGCACCACCACCGTCCGGGGGGCCGAGAAGTCGCCCCAGGTGCCGTCGGGGAGCCGGGCGCGGAGGGTGACCGTGTACCGGGTGCCCGGTGGGTCCTGGACCGGGAAGGTGTAGGTGGCGCGGTCGGGGGGTGGGGCGGTGCCCCAGATGATGGTGGTGGTGAAGCGGCCGTCGAGGTGGAGTTCGTGATGGGTCACCGGGGCGCCCGTGTCCGGTGGGGTCCAGGTGACGGTGATCTCGCGCTTGGCCGAGGTGACTGCGAGGCGGGTGGGGGCGGTGTTCGGGGGCGCGCCCGGGGACGGGGCGGTGGTGAGGTCGGCGGTGGCGCTGTCCGGAGAGGAGTTCTCGGCGGCGTCGCGGGCGCGGACGGTGAACGCGTAGGCGGTGCCTGGGCGCAGCCCGCCGACGTGGGCGCTTGTGGCGGTGCCGGGGACGCTGTGGATGCGGGTGTCGGCCCGGTAGACGTCGTACGCGGTGACCCCGGTGTCGTCCCTGGCCGGGGACCAGCGGAGGGTGACGGCCCGGCCGCCGTCGGGCGTGGCGCGGAGGCCGGTCGGGGCGGTCGGGGGCGTGCGGTCCTCCGCGGTGGCCCGGAGCGTGGTCGCGGTGACGGTGGCGCTGGGGGGTGAGACGTTGCCGGCGGCGTCGCGGGCGCGGACCGCGAAGCGGTGGGGGGTGGCGGGGGCGAGCCCGACGACGTCGGTCATCAGGGTGGCGGCGGGCAGGTCCTTGATCCTGCGGCCCTCGCTGTAGACCGTGTAGCCGGTGACGGCCCGGTCGTCGGTGGCCGCGCTCCACATGACGTGGACGGTGCTCGCGCTGCCGGCGGTCGCGGTGACTCCGGAGGGGGCGGCGGGCGCGCGGGTGTCCTCGACCTCGGGCGCGGCGGCGCCGGAGCACCCCGCGAGGACGAGGGCGCCGGTGAGCGCGAGGGGCGTCAACAGGCGTGCGACGAGCGGACGTTGCACGGGGCGGCCTCCGTCCGAAGCGGTCCGTCAAAAAGGTCCAGACCTATATCGCACAGCCGGGTCGACCTCTGCAAGAGGGGCGTTGTCAGTGGCGTGCGCTTCACTATGAACATCACTCTCCGTAGTCGATTCTGGGGGAATCATGACGGACCGTACGACCTACGTGACCTTCGCCGGGGTACGCCGACGGGGCTGGACCGACACGATGGTGCGCGACCTGCTCGGCACGCCCGACGTCCAGGGGCGGGATCCGCGCCGCTGGTCCCTCGCGCCGTTGCGGCTGTACCTCCTGGCCCGGGTCGAGACCGTGGAGCGGACCCCCGAGTTCGCCGAGACCTCGGCGTTCGGCCCCGCCCGCTCCTCGGCCGCCGCGGCCTACGCCGAACGGCGACGGGGCGCCGTACTCGCCGCGATCCGGGCGGAACCGATCGAGGTGCCCCGGCTCCCCGGGCCCGAACTGGAACGACGGGCGGTGCGCCACCGGCAACTGCTCGGCGCGCGCAGGCCGGGCGGAGCAGGAGACGGGCCGGGCGGCAGGCCGTCGGCCGGGACCGTTTCGGTGGCGCTCACCGGCGGGTCGGCCGGAACCGTCTCGGCGGCCCCGGGCGGCGGACCGCCGGCCGGGACCGTTTCGGCGGCGCTCACCGACGGGTCGGCCGGGCCGCCGGCGGGAGCCCTCGTGCGGTGGCAGGTGACCTACCTGCGGCATGTCCTGTCGCGGTACGAGGTGCTGCTCGACGGCCTGTACGGGGAGACCGGACGCGGCGAGGCCGAACGGCTGCTGCGGCGGCGACTGTACGAGGCGATCGGCACCGCGTACCCCAGGCTGGCCGCCGAGTGCCGCCGGCGGATCGCGGTGGAACGGTGAACGGCGTCGGTGCGTGGCTCCGTGGGCGTGTCGACCGCCTCGGGGGACGGCTGCCTGAGCGGGTCGGCCACGTCGATGCGTGGCTCCGTGAGCTTGTGGGCCGCGTCGGGGGACGGCTGCCTGAGGGGGTCGGCTGGGGTCGGCTGCCTGAGCGGGTCGGCTGGGGTCGGCTGCCTGAGCGGGTCGGCTGGGGTCGGCTGCCTGAGCGTCGGGCGGTCCGGCGTCGTGACGGCGACCGGGCCTCGCTGTCCGACGGTGTCCGAGCCCGGGTCCGGGTCCGTGACCGCGTCCCGGCCCGGCTCCGGAGCCGTCACACGGACAGCAGTCGGACGATCGCCCGGCAGGCCGCCGGGATCGGGGCCACGATCCTGACCGGGCAGCGTGACCGGAGGTCCTCGGCCGCCTCGCCCAGCGGGCCGCCGCCGATGACGACCGCCCGCGCCCCGTCCCTTTCCGCGCAGGCCCGGACCGCAAGCTCCAACCGGTCGAGGAGCAGGGCCGGATCGGCGGAGAGGTGTGCGGCGTCCCCGACGGTGAGGCGGATGCCGGTGAACCGGTCGGCGAGGCCGAGCGCCGACACGTGGTCGCTGACCGCGGCGGCCAGGAGCGGCGTCGTGGTGGCGACCCCGAAGGGCGTCCCGTCGGCGGCGGCCTCCCTGAGGGCCGCCTCGCCGATGCCCACGACGGGGACGTCCACCGCCGCGCGCAGCGCCGCCACGCCCGGGTCGCCGAACGCACCGACGACGAGCGCCGCGCAGCCGCCCGCGGCCGTGGCGCGGAGGCCCGCGGCGAGGACCTCGGGGCAGGCGGCGCGCAGGGCGGCCGGGTCGGTGAGCATGCCCGGGCCCCGGGCCACGGTGACGCCCCGGACGGGGAGCACGCGGCCCAGGGTGCGGCGGGCGATGGCGGTCATCATAGCGGTGGTGGCGGTGGAGGTGTTGGGGTTGACCAGCACCACGGCCCCGGGCCCCGCGGTGTGCGCGGGGACCGGGGCGGTCGGGGGGAGGACGGGCGGGTTCAGTGGACGTGCGCCGCCTTCGCCGTGTGGGTGCCGGAGATGTCCTCGCCCGGCTCCATGGGCGCGGTCACCTCGTCGTCGTCCCGGCCCCGGCCCAGGTGGTTGAAGACCACGTTGAGCAGGACCGCGGCCACACAGCCGGTCGAGATGCCGGAGTCCAGGATGATCTTCGCGGTCTCCGGGAAGGCGTGGTAGAACTCCGGCGCGGTGATCGGGATGATGCCGACGGCGAGGGAGACGGCCACGATCAGGACGTTGTTGTCCTTCTCCAGGCCGGCCTTCACCAGGGTCTGGATACCACTGGCGGCGACCGAGCCGAAGAGGACGACGCCCGCGCCGCCGAGGACCGGCCGGGGGACGACCGAGATGAGGGAGGCGGCGACCGGCGACAGACCCATCAGGACCAGGAACCCGCCGCCGCATGCGACGACGAAGCGGCTGCGGATCCGGGTCATGGCTACCAGACCGATGTTCTGCGCGAAGGCGCTGCACATGAAGCCGTTGAAGAGCGGGCTGATCGCGGAGCCGAGGGTGTCGGCGCGCAGTCCGGCCGCGATGGTCTTCTCGTCGGCCGGCCGGTCGACGATCTCGCCGAGCGCCAGCATGTCGGCGGTCGACTCGGTCATGGAGACCAGCATGACCACGCACATGGAGATGATCGCGGCGAGGGCGAACTGGGGGCCGCCGAAGTGGAAGGGCGACGGGAAGCCGACGATGTCCGCCTCGGTCACCGGGGAGAAGTCGGTGACGCCGAACGGGATGGCGATGACGGTGCCGATGACGAGGCCGACGAGGACGGCGATCTGCTTGAGGAAGCCGCGGGTGAAGCGGCGGAGCAGCAGGACGACGACGAGGGTCATGCCGGCCAGACAGAGGAACGTGGTCGAACCGTAGTCCGCGGCCTTGGGGTTGGGCCCCTGGGCCCAGCCGAACGCCACCGGGAGGAGGGAGACGCCTATGAGGGTGATCACGGTGCCGGTGACGACCGGCGGGAAGAACCGCACGAGCCGGGAGAACCAGGGCGCGGCGAGGAAGCCGAGGAGTCCGGCGACGATGATCGCGCCGAAGATCACGGGCAGCGCGTCGGCCTTGTCATCGGTGGTGTCGACGATGGCGAGCATCGGAGCGACCCCGGCGAAGGTGACGCCGTTGACGAACGGCAGCCGGGCACCGATCTTCCAGACGCCCAGCGTCTGGAGGAAGGTCGCGAGACCGGCGGTGAAGAGGCTGGCGCCGGTCAGGAAGGTGAGTTCGGTGCCGGAGAGGCCGACGGCCGCTCCGACGATCAAGGGCGGGGCGACGACCCCCGCGTACATGGCGGCCACGTGCTGGAGGCCGCTGGTGAGCATCTTCACTGGGGGCAGCGTCTCGTCGACCGGATGCGTCACCCGGTCTTCGGGGGCGGAGCCTGCGTCTTGTGCATTGCGAACCTGGGGCTTGGCGGCCACGGCGGTTCCTCCGGTCGGTTACACGTCGGCGGCGACGCGGGGTTCAGGGAGGTGGTGCGATGCGGTGCGAGGTGCAGGAGGTGCGGCTCGGTGCGGGGGTGGTGCGGTGCGCGCGCGGGGAGGCGGCGGCGCGGGGACGGGGTGCCCGATGGGGGTACGGGCGGATGTCACCGTCCCGGAAGGTGCCGTACGTCTTCTGCGTACGGCACCTCCCGGTCGGGCTGCCGCGGACCCCGCTCGGGTCCGCGGCGACCGACCGAGGGCCGTCCCCCTCGGTCGGACTCCATGGGGAGGGTCAGCCCTGGGCCGCGATGCGGGCCAGGCGCTGTGCCTCCGCGCGCGCTTCGCGCGCGATGGTGTCCTCGTCGACGGTGAGCAGGCGGTCGTTCTCGACGATCTGCCTGCCGTTGACGAAGGACGCCGTGACCGGGGCCGCCGCGCCGAAGACGATGGCGGTGACCGGGTCGGCGATGGTGGAGTGGCCGAGGCCGTCGATCTTCCAGAGGACGAAGTCGGCGAGCTTGCCGGCTTCGAGCGAGCCGATGTTGTCGGCGCGGCCGAGGACCTGGGCGCCGCCGTAGGTGCCGAGGCGCAGGGCCTGGCGGGCGTTGAGCGCGGCCTCGCGGTGGGCGCCGAGGCGGTTGATGAGGAGCGCGTTGCGCAGCTCGGTGTGGAGTTCGCCGGACTCGTTGGAGGCGGTGCCGTCGACGCCGAGGCCGACGGGCACACCGGCCTTGAGCATGTCGGGGACGCGGGCGATCCCGGCGGCGAGGCGCGCGTTGGAGGAGGGGCAGTGTGCCACGCCGGTCTTGGTGCGGGCGAAGGCGGCGATGTCGGAGTCGTTCATGTGAACGCAGTGCGCCATCCACACGTCCTCGCCGAGGAAGCCGGTGGACTCGAAGTAGTCCGTCGGCCCCATGCCGAAGAGCTCGTGGCAGAACTTCTCCTCCTCGACGGTCTCCGAGCCGTGGGTGTGCATGCGCACCCCGAGGCGGCGGCCGAGCGCCGCGCCCTCCCGGAGGAGTTCGGTGGAGATGGAGAAGGGGGAGCAGGGGGCGACGGCCACCTGGGTCATGGCGTCGAAGGAGGCGTCGTGGAACTTCTTCACCGTCTCCTCGGTCGCTGCGAGCGCGCCCTCGGTGGTCTCGACGGCGAAGTCCGGCGGCAGGCCGCCGTCCTTCTCGCTGCGGTCCATGGAGCCGCGGGCGAGCGTGAAGCGGACGCCCATGTCGGAGGCGGCGCCGATGATGGCGCCGGAGAGGTTACCGGAGCCCTGCGGGTACACGTAGTGGTGGTCCATGGCGGTGGTGACACCCCCGCGGGCCATCATCGCCAGCGAACCCCGGGCGGCGGCGCGCACCATCTGCTCGTCGATCCGCGCCCAGGTCGGGTAGAGCGCGACGAGCCAGTTGAAGAGGTTGTGGTCGGTCGCCAGACCCCGGGTGATCCACTGGTAGAAGTGGTGGTGGGTGTTGACGAGACCGGGCGTGATCAGGTGACCGGAGGCGTCGATCCTGCGGACCACGTTCTCCAGGCCCTCGGGAGCCCGGCCGGCACCGATGGACTCGATCTTGTTGTCGGCCACGACGAGGTAGCCGGAGGCGTATTCGGTGTCGTTCGCGTCGACCGTCGCGATCGCCGCGTTCTCGATGACGATGCGCTGGGCTGCCGAAGGTGCTGCCATGGCGGTGGTTCCTTCATTCCTCTGGGGTGGAGTGGGCACGGCAGGACCCTAGGAGGATTTGAGTGCCGGAGCCCTGTGGCGGCTCCGGGTGCCGAGGTGGTGGAAGAACGGGGTGCGCGGGACGGCGACGAGTGCGCCCGCGCCGACCGGGAGCCGGGGGCCGTCCGCGCCGGGGCCGGGGGGCCCGCCGGGGATCACGTCCGGTCCGGTGGACCGGCCCCGCCCGGCTGCGGGCCGGCGGGGCCGGTCGATCAGATGCCGCTCAGAGGTTGGTCATGTCGACCGGGATCTGCGCCGTGGCTCCGTCGCGCAGGACGGTGGCCTCGATGAGGCCGTACATGCGGTCGGCGGCGTAGTAGACCTCGTTGTCGTTCTTCAGGCCGAAGGGCTCGAGGTCGACCAGGAAGTGGTGCTTGTTCGGGAGCGAGAAGCGGACCTCGTCGATCTCCGAGCGGTGGTTGATGATCCGCGAGGCCATCTGGTACAGGGTCTGCTGGAGGGAGAGCGAGTAGGTCTCGGCGAAGGCCTGGAGCATGTGCTTCCGGGTCTCGGCGTAGGACCGCTCCCAGTTGGGCATGCGCTGCTCGTCGTCGGTCCAGTTGAACCGCCAGCGGCCGGACACCTGCGTCGCCAGGATGCGGTCGTACGCTTCCTGGAGCGTCGTGTACTTGTCCTTGATGTAGCCCCAGAACTCCGAGTTGGTGGAGTTCATGACGACGAGGTCCTTGAGGCCGGAGATGACCTCCCAGTTCGTCCCGTCGTAGGTGATCTGGGTGACGCGGGTCTCCTGGCCCTGGCGGACGAAGGAGTGGTTGACCTCGTCGGAGCCTATGAACTTGGAGTTGGCCTCGGAGGTGGCGATCCGGTCCCAGGCGTACTCCTCGATCCGGATGCGCGCCCGGTGGATCGGCTCCTGGCTCGTCACGAAGTGGCGGGCGAGGTGGATGCCGAACTGCTCGGCGGACTCGATGCCGTACTCCTTGGCGAACGCGAAGACGGTGTTCTTCGTCGTGTCGGTGGGGAGGCAGTGGGCGTTGGAGCCGGAGAGGTGGACGTCGTCGAGGTCACCGGAGAGGGCGACGGAGACGTTCAGGTCCTTGATGTGGTGGGTGTCGCCGTCCCGCGTGATCTTGACGACGCGGTTCTCTGCTTTGCCGTACTGGTTCTGGCCGAGAATCGTGGGCATGTCTGCTAGCTCCCTCGGTATACGGAGTAGCCGAACGGGTTGAGCAGCAGCGGTACGTGGTAGTGCTCGCCCGGCGTGACGGCGAACGTGATCGCCACCTCCGGGAAGAACGCACCGCTGTCCCTTACGCGGGGGGCGTCCTGCTGCGCCTCGGCTTGGTTCGTGGAACTCTGCTTGTTCACGCTGTGCTTGTTCGAGAAGTACGTCTCGACCTCGAAGTCGAGTCGTACGTGGGTGGTGCCCTCCGGCAGCGCCGGCAGGTCCTTGCAGCGTCCGTCCGCGTCGGTGGCCGAACCGCCGAGAGCCACCCATTCCGCGTCGGAGCCGCCGCGGGCCGCGAGCGTGATGGCGACGCCCTCGGCGGGGCGGCCGACGCTGGTGTCCAGGATGTGGGTGGACACCGAGGCGGTGGTGTCGGTGCTCATGCGGAGTTCTCCTCCTCGGAGGTCTCTACGAGTCGGGTCAGCCGGATGCGGTTGATCTTGCCCAGTTCGGTGCGGACAATCTCCCGCTCCTTCTCGGCCGGGTTGTCGATCCGCTGCCGGAGCGCGTCGCGCATCTGCTCGCCGGTCAGGCCGGTGGCGCAGATGAGGAAGACGTGTCCGAACGTGTCCTGGTAGGCCAGATTGAGTTCGAGCATCTCGGCCTTGAGCTCCGCGGAGGCGCCGGCCATCCCGCTCTGTTCGCGGGAGGAGGTCGGGTCCCCTGCCTTCGGACGACCGATCGGCGGGTGCCCCGCCATCGCCTCGGCCAGGTCCTCGGCGGTCAGCTCAGCCATGGCGGCGTCACTGGCGAGGAAGAGAGCTTCGGCGGTGGTGTACGGGCGCTGGGCGAGGATCCTGCTTCCCCACGCCGAACTGGAACACACCTCGTGGAGCGCGGCGTGGGCCTCGCTGTCCGCCGAGGTGTTGAACCGGGTGAGGCCCGGTGTCGTACCTGAAGTCACGGGAAGCCTCCGTGGCTGTTTTTCGCTGTGCGTCGGACGGGCTGCGGATAGCTAACGCCCTCCGCAACACAACGTCAACACTTTGTTGAAAACTCGGCCACGTAAAAGCCGTCGTCCCGACATCTGGACGACGGCTCGTGGCCACACATGATCGACTACTCGGCTTTGGGGGCCTTTTCCCTGTTCAGGGCGGTCTCCCGCTGAGCCGTCTCCCTGTTGAGGTAGTTGTACACGGTGAAGCGGCTGACACCCAGTGCCCCCGCCACCGTCTCCACCCCATGGCGTACCGAGAAAGCCCCCCGCGCCTCAAGCAGCCGGACGGCCTCCTGCTTGGACTTCCGGTCGAGCTCGGACAGCGGCATCCCGTGCCGCCGCTCCATCGCCGCCAGGATGTGGTCGAGGGAGTCGGAGAGCTGGGGCAGCCGTACGGCGATCACGTCCTCGCCCTCCCAGGACAGGACGACGTCGTCGGCTCCCGCCTGCGCGGGGACCAGGACCTCGGCGCCCATGGCGTCGACCAGGGGCTTGACCGCCGCGACCAAGGGGTGCTCGCTCACTTCTCGCCCTCCCCGATGACGTTGACCTGGAGCGAGACGCGGGTGGCACCGGCCTCCAGGGACGAGCGCAGCAGCGCGTCGACCGCGGTGAGAACCGCGTCGGCGCCACCCTCCGCCGTGTTGCCGAAGGGGCCGACGTCGACCGCGTCCAGCTCGGCCGACTGGATGACCTCACGGGCCACGACCGCGTGCGCCGGCGCCTCGTCGAGGTCGAACGGCTCGGTCGTGAACTCCACTCTCAAACGCACCATGGCCCCACGCTACGGCCCCGCTCGGCCCTACGGGAGCCCCGGACCTGCGGGGACCCCTTGACAAGCGCGCCGCCCGCCTTGCAACATTCCGTCAGACAGAAACTTACTTCCGCGATACGGAAGGAGCGCCTACCTCTCATGGGACTCATGGACCAGCGCTTCGATGTGAACCTGTCGATCCTCTTCACGGAACTCCCGCTCCTGGAGCGCCCCGCGGCCGCCGCCGCGGCGGGCTTCACGGCGGTCGAGCTGTGGTGGCCCTGGATCGACACCGCCACCCCCGAGCAGAGCGAGCTCGACGCCCTCAAGAAGGCCCTCGAGGACGCCGGCACCCAGCTGGTGGGCCTGAACTTCTACGCCGGACAGCTGCCAGGACCGGATCGCGGAGCCCTCTCCGTGCCCGGTGACGAGTCGGACCGCTTCCGCGCCAACATCGAGGTGGCGGCCGACTTCGCCGCCTCGGTCGGCTGCAAGGCGCTCAACGCGCTCTACGGCAACCGCGTCGACGGCGTCGACCCGCAGATCCAGGACACCCTCGCCCTGGAGAACCTGGTCCTGGCCGCCCGCGCGGCGGACCGGATCGGCGCGATCCTGCTGATCGAGACCCTCAACAAGCCGGAGTCGCCGCTCTACCCCCTGGTGAGCGCCCCCTCCGCCATCGAGGTCGTCGACAAGGTCAACGCGGCCACCGGGCTCGGCAACGCCAAGTTCCTCCTCGACATCTACCACCTGTCGATGAACGGCGAGGACGTCGGCCAGGTCATCGCGGAGTACGCCGCCAAGACCGGCCACGTCCAGATCGCGGACAACCCGGGCCGTGGCGCGCCGGGCACCGGCGACCTGCCGCTCGAGCTGCTGCTCGACGATCTGAAGAAGGCCGGTTACGACGGCTGGATCGGCCTGGAGTACAAGGCGGCCGACGCCGCCGCGTCCTTCGAGTGGCTCCCGGCCGAGGCCCGCCCGGCCCGCTGACCCGGGCTCCCGGCCGAGGCCCGCCCGGCTCGCCGACCCGCGACTCCTCCCCCGTACCACCCTGTTTCGAGAGGCACCCTCACCATGAGCAGCAACCTCCCCAAGATCGCATGGATCGGCCTCGGCATCATGGGCTCGCCCATGTCCGAGAACCTGCTGAAGGCCGGCTACACGGTCACCGGCTTCACGCTGGAGCAGGACAAGCTGGACCGGCTCGCGAAGGCCGGCGGCACCGCCGCCGCGTCGATCGCCGAGGCCGTGAAGGACGCCGACGTCATCATCACGATGGTGCCCGCCTCCCCGCAGGTCGAGGCCATCGCCTACGGCCCGGACGGCATCCTGGAGAACGCGAGGCAGGGCGCGCTGATCGTCGACATGTCGTCGATCACCCCGCAGACCTCGGTCGACCTGGCGTCGAAGGCCAAGGAGAAGGGCATCCGCGTCATCGACGCGCCCGTCTCCGGCGGCGAGGCCGGCGCGATCGAGGCCGTGCTCTCCATCATGGTCGGCGGCGAGCAGGCCGACTTCGACGAGGCCCTTCCGATCCTGGAGGCCCTCGGCAAGACCATCGTGCTGTGCGGGCCGCACGGCTCCGGCCAGACGGTGAAGGCCGCCAACCAGCTGATCGTCGCGGTCAACATCCAGGCGTGCGCCGAGGCCGTGGTCTTCCTGGAGAAGTCCGGCGTGAACCTCCAGGCCGCCCTGGACGTCCTCAACGGCGGTCTGGCCGGCTCCACGGTCCTGACCCGCAAGAAGGACAACTTCCTGAACCGCGACTTCAAGCCCGGTTTCCGGATCGACCTGCACCACAAGGACATGGGCATCGTCACCGACGCCGCCCGCAACGTCGGCGCGGCCCTCCCGGTCGGTGCGGTCGTCGCCCAGCTCGTCGCCTCGCTGCGCGCCCAGGGTGACGGCGGCCTGGACCACTCGGCCCTGCTCCGCGCCGTCGAGCGCCTCTCCGGCCAGCAGGTCTGATCCACCGCCCCGGTACGAAGGGGCCCCAGATCTCCGGTCGGCGGCGGCGCTGACAACTGTCCTGTCGCGCCCAGGCGCCGCCGCCGACCGGAACACCACACTTCCTTTTCAACAAACTGTTGACGTTATGTTCGAGCCGAATTTACTCTCCTCGCACCGTCTGCAGAGCTCCCGTACGGAAGGTCACGATGTCGAAGCGCGTGCTTACGACCGAGTCCGGCGCCCCCGTCGCCGACAACCAGAACTCCGCCACCGCCGGCGTCGGTGGCCCTCTCCTGCTCCAGGACCAGCACCTCCTGGAGAAGCTCGCGCGCTTCAACCGTGAGCGGATCCCGGAGCGCGTGGTGCACGCCCGGGGCTCCGGCGCGTACGGCTACTTCGAGGTGACCGACGACGTCACCGGCTTCACGAAGGCCTCGTTCCTCTCCCAGGTCGGCAAGAAGACGGACACGTTCATCCGCTTCTCCACGGTGGCCGACTCGCTCGGAGGCGCGGACGCGGTCCGCGATCCCCGCGGCTTCGCCCTGAAGTTCTACACCGAAGAGGGCAACTACGACCTCGTCGGCAACAACACCCCGGTGTTCTTCATCAAGGACCCGATCAAGTTCCCCGACTTCATCCACTCGCAGAAGCGTGACCCCTTCACGGGCAAGCAGGAGCCGGACAACGTCTGGGACTTCTGGGCGCACTCCCCCGAGGCCACCCACCAGATCACCTGGCTCATGGGCGACCGCGGCATCCCTGCCTCGTACCGTCACATGAACGGCTACGGCTCGCACACCTACCAGTGGACCAACGAGGCGGGCGAGGCCTTCTTCGTCAAGTACCACTTCAAGACGAACCAGGGCATCCGCAGCCTCTCCGCCGACCAGGCCGCCGAGCTCGTCGGCAAGGACGCCAACTCGCACCAGACCGACCTGCTCCAGGCGATCGAGCGCGGTGTGAACCCCTCCTGGACCCTGTACGTCCAGGTGATGCCGGCCGCCGAGGCGGTGGACTACCGCTTCAACCCCTTCGACCTCACCAAGGTGTGGCCGCACGCGGACTACCCGCTGCAGCGCGTGGGCCGCCTGGTCCTCGACCGCAACCCGGACAACGTCTTCGCCGAGGTCGAGCAGGCCGCGTTCTCCCCGAACAACTTCGTCCCGGGCATCGGTCCCTCGCCGGACAAGATGCTCCAGGGCCGTCTCTTCGCCTACGCCGACGCCCACCGCTACCGCCTCGGTGTCAACCACACCCAGCTGCCGGTGAACGCCCCCAAGGCGACGGTCGCGGAGAACTACGGCCGGGACGGCGTCATGGCCACCCGCCAGGGCTCGCGCCACGACAAGAACTACGAGCCCAACTCGTACCACGGCCCGGCCCAGACCGACGCGGCGCTCTCCGCCCCGCTCGCGATCCACGGCTGGACCGGAACCCACGAGGCGCCGCAGCACACCAAGGACGACGACTTCTTCCAGGCCGGTGAGCTCTACCGCCTGATGTCCGAGGACGAGAAGAACCGTCTGGTCGCCAACATCGCCGGCGGTCTGTCCCAGGTGTCCCGCGAGGACGTCATAGAGAAGAACCTCGCGCACTTCGCCGCCGCCGACCCGGAGTACGGCAAGCGCGTCGAGGAGGCCGTCCGCGCGCTGCGCGAGGACTGACGGACCAGCACCACCCAGACTGCGTACGGCATCTGACGGAAGGTCAGTGTCGTACGTGGTCCGGATCACCGACCCGGATGAGGGGTGGCCGGCGATCCGGACAAGCGTGAGGACCGCGGCGGCGCCGAGCCAGTGCGGTGGTAAGGGCGACAGCCCTCCTTCTTGACCTGAAAGAAGGAAGGCCGCTCCGCCCGTCGACGCCGCCGCGGTCCCAACGCCCCCAGGGCCCTCCTCGAAGAGGCCCCCCAAGACTCCGCCCGGCGGCGCGAACGTCCTGTCGCGCCAGCCTCGTGCCGTCGGGCGGTCACAGACGGAAGAGCGCGGAACCAGGTTTACGGTCCCTGGTTCCGCGCTCTTCTGCGCTCTTCCACCCGCCCGGTCCGTAGCAGCCCCAGCGCATCGTTTCTGCGGTGAAGATCCCCACCCGGCCGGGCGAGCGCACCGCCATTCCGCTACCGTGCGCCCCGTGACCGGCGCTATCCACCAGGACATGATCAAGAACCTGATGCGCGGGCTCGCTCCCCTCGCCCTCGTCCTGTGCCCCCTCGCCGCCCCCTCCCCCGCTCTCTCCGCAGGCGTCGTCCTCTTCCCCGACGCGCTCGCCGCGCTCACCGAGGACGCCGAGAACCCGGCCGGCTACAAGGAGACGGCGTTCCCCCACTGGAACCAGGGCCTCGACCCCGCCGACGGCTGCGACACGCGCGCCGAGGTACTCGTCGCCGAAGCCGTCGACGCCCCGAAGACCGGCGCCGGCTGCGCCCTCACCGGGGGCAGGTGGACCTCGTACTACGACGGACAGAACGTCACCGACCCGGCCCGTCTCCGCGTCGACCACCTCGTCGCGCTCGAAGAGGCCTGGCAGTCGGGGGCGTCCGGCTGGACGGCCGCCCGGCGCGAGAAGTACGCCAACGACCAGGGGGCGGCCGCGACCCTCGTCGCCGTCACCGCTCGCAGCCAGAAGGACAAGGCCGGGCGCGACCCCGCCGAATGGGTGCCCGCGGAGAACGCCCGGTACTGCCGTTACGTCGGCGAGTGGGTGGGCACCAAGCTGCGCTGGGGCCTGACGGTCGACAAGGACGAGATGGAGGCGCTCAAGCTGTTCGCCGACGGCCCGTGCGAGGACACGGTCGTGCACCGCTCGACGGCACCCCGGTAGGCCCCTCGGACCCCCGGCCGGGTACGGGCGCAGGGCCGGTCGCGGCCCGGCGGCGCGTGAACGCGGGGCGGCCCCCGCCCCGGTGCTCATCGGGGCGGGGGCCGTGTCACGGCTCCGCGGTCGGACGTCCTGCGTGATCGGACCTGCTCTCCGGTCGGACGTCCTGCGTGATCGGACCTCAAGGGTCTGGATCAGACCTTGAGGGCCTTCATCAGACCTTGAGGGCCTTGATCGCGGTCGGCGCGTGGGCCGGCTCGGTGGCCAGCTCCTCGAACTCCGTGACGTCGCTCATGTCGACCGTCTTGCTCATGGCGATGTTGGTGATGCGCTCCAGGATCGCCTCGACGACGACCGGGACCTGGTGCTCGACGGCCAGCTTCTTGGCCTGCTCCAGGGCCTCGCCCAGCTTCTCCGGGTCGGTCACGCGGATCGCCTTGACGCCCAGGCCCTCGGCGACCTTGACGTGGTCGACGCCGTAGACGCCGATCTCCGGGGTGTTGATGTTCTCGAACTCGAGGTTGACCTCGAAGTTGATGCCCAGGCCGCCCTGCGCCTGCCGGATGAGCCCCAGGTAGGCGTTGTTCACGAGGACGTGGACGTAGGGGACCTTGTGCTGGGCGGCGACCGCCAGCTCCTCGATCATGAACTGGAAGTCGTAGTCGCCGGAGAGCGCGACGACCGGGGTCTCCGGGTCGGCGGTGGCGACGCCGATCGCGGCCGGGATGGTCCAGCCGAGCGGGCCGGCCTGGCCGCAGTTGATCCAGTGGCGCGGCTTGTAGACGTGCAGGAACTGTGCGGCGGCGATCTGGGAGAGGCCGATGGTGGTGACGTACCGCGTGTCCGGGCCGAAGGCCTTGTTCATCTCCTCGTAGACGCGCTGCGGCTTCATGGGGATGTTCTCGAAGTGCGTGCGGCGCTGGAGGGTGGCCTTGCGGTCCTGGGCGGAGGCGGCCCAGGCGGAGAAGTCGGGCAGCGTGCCGGCGGCCTTCAGCTCCTTGGCGATCTCGATGAAGAGTTCGAGCGCGGCCTTGGCGTCGGAGGCGATGCCGTAGTCCGGGGCGAAGATCTTGCCGAGCTGCGTGGGCTCGACGTCGACGTGGACGAACTTCCGGCCCTTGGTGTAGGCGTCCAGGTTGTACCCGGTGTGACGGTTGGCCCAGCGGTTGCCGATGCCGAGGACGAAGTCCGACTCCAGGAAGGTCGCGTTGCCGTAGCGGTGCGCGGTCTGGACGCCGACCATGCCGGCGGCCAGCTCGTGGTCGTCCGGGATGGTGCCCCAGCCCATGAGGGTGGAGATGACCGGGATGCCGGTCAGCTCGGCGAACTCGACGAGGAGGTCGGTGGCGTCGGCGTTGACGATGCCGCCGCCGGCGACGATCAGCGGACGCTCGGACTCCAGGAGGAAGCTCAGCGCCTTCGCGGCCTGGGCGCGGGTGGCCCGCGGCTTGTAGACCGGCAGCGGCTCGTAGGTCTCCGGGTCGAACTCGATCTCCGTCAGCTGGACGTCGATCGGCAGGTCGATGAGGACCGGGCCGGGCCGGCCGGACCGCATGAGGTGGAAGGCCTGCTGGAAGACGCCGGGGACCTGTGCGGCCTCCAGGACGGTCGTGGCGGCCTTCGTGACCGGCTTGGCGATGGTCGCGATGTCGACGGCCTGGAAGTCCTCCTTGTGGAGCTTCGAGACCGGGGCCTGGCCGGTGATGCAGAGGATCGGGATGGAGTCCGCGATCGCCGAGTACAGGCCGGTGATCATGTCGGTGCCCGCGGGACCCGAGGTGCCGATGCAGACGCCGATGTTGCCGGCCTTGGCGCGGGTGTAGCCCTCGGCCATGTGGGACGCGCCCTCGACGTGACGGGCGAGCGTGTGGTTGACGCCGCCCACGTTCTTGAGCTCGCGGTAGAAGGGGTTGATCGCCGCGCCGGGGACGCCGAACGCCTGGGTGACGCCTTCGCGCTTGAGGATCTCAACGGCCGCTGCGGCGGCGGTCATACGAGGCATGGGAGTGCTCCTGCTTCGGCCGGGCGGATCCAAGCCCACCGGTCGGCTCGGGGAGCCCGGTCAGCTTGTTTCCGTAATGCGGAAATACTGTTCTGCTATACGGAAGCAATGTAGGACGGGCTCCGGAGAGCCGTCAAGAGAAGTCCGAGCAGCGGGATCACGGAAGTGGCCGAACACCCTCCCTCGGGGCGGCCGATGGGTGGACGATGGGACGGAACGACAAGGGGGTTGACCGTGGGCGAGTCGATACCGGTGCGCTGCCCGGCATGCCGGCGCACGCAGGCATACGCGGCACCCGTCTTCCCCTGCGCGTGCGGAAGCCCGGTGGCGCCGCCGGTGCGGGCGGGCGCGACGGCGGAACCGATCACGCACCGGAACTGGACGGACGAGTGGGTCACCGTCCGCTGTGAGGCCTGCGGCCGCGAGGACGACTGGCCCCACCCGGAACTGGGCTGCGCCTGCGGAACGGTGTTGCGGATACCGGTACGGCCGGTGGACCCGGGAACGCGGACGTCGGACGGGACGGGCTCGTCCGGTACGGCGCCGGGGCCCGCGCCCCGGGGCCCGTCCGGGCCCTCCTCCTCCGGGCGGCCCGGTGGCAGCGGGACGGACGGCGCCGCCGGTACGGCACCGGCGCACGCGGCCGAGCCCGGCTCGGAGTGGTTCCGTACGCGTCCTACCGGGGGGCGCGGGGCCCGCGGGCCCGGTGCCGGCTCACCCGGCGCCGACACCGGCATCGGCACAGGCGGCGCGGGAGCGGGACCGGGAGCCTCCGGGCCTGTCGGTGCCGGGTCCGGCACCCCTGGACCCGGCACCGGCGAATACGGCACCGGCGGACACGGCACCCACGGTCAAGGCAGCAGCGGGTACGGCACCACCGAGCACGGCCCGAGCGGGCCTCGCGCCTCCGAGCACGGCCCGAGCGGGCCTGCCTCCTCGTGGCACGGCACCGACGAGCCTGGCACCTCCGGGCATGGCGCCGACGGGCACGGCGTCGGCGGGCCTGGCACCCCCTCGCCCCGTGCCCCCTCCCCCGGCCCCGGCACCCCCGGTCCCGCCGCTCACCGGCGGCGTCCCGAGCCGCCCCGGCCCGTGGAGCCGCCCCGGCCCGTGGGGCCCCGGACGTTCGCCGAGCGGTATCCCACGCGCATTCCCCTGCCGCCCACCGCCCCGCGCCCGGTACCGGCGCGGGGGACGTTCCGGCCCGTGACGATCCGGACCGCGCGGGACGCCGTCGCCGCGGCCGCCGGGTATCTGCGCTGGCTGGGGTTCCGGGATGTCGTCCAGCCGGAGGAGCGCCCCTCGTCCGGGGTGGACCTGCGGGCGCCGGGGCTCGTCGCGCAGGTCGACCCGAGCACCCGGCCCACCGGGCTGCGGGCCGTCGAGTGCCTGTGGCTCAACGGGCTGAGCGCCTCCGCCGTGAGCGTGTTCTTCTCGCTCGCGGGCTACACGCCGGAGGCCCGCGCCCGCGCCGCCGAGGTAGGTCTCCCGCTCTTCGTCCTCGACCTGACCGGCACCCCGCAGCCGGTGAACACGGCAGCGGACGATCTGGCCGCGGGCGCCTGAGCGAGGTGCGCCCCACGGGCCCCGCCCCGGCACTTCGGCATTCGGATCCGGCCATTCACGCGTGACGATCACGCCCTGCCGGGCACAACACCCTCGGGGGTGGGTGTCATGCCGACGGGAATGTGGTGGTTCATCGGAGCGGCCTGCGGGCAACTGGTGTTCGCCGTCGTGTTGCTGCGAACCCGCAGCCGGGAAAGCGGAGCGCCGCGCACGGACGACGTGCCGCCGCCGCAGGCCCTGGCGTTGCTGCGGGGCGGGCGGCGGGCTGCCGTCACGGTGGCGCTGGTGGCGCTGCACCAGCGCGGAGCGGTCGCGGCGGGCCGTAAACATACGATTCGGGCCAACGGCGGGCCGGGCCGCACCAGGGACCCCGTACAGCTGGGGGTGCACCGGGCACTGCACCGGGCCTTCGCGCTGCGGGACCTCGCACTGCGTCCCGAGGCGCGGCGGGCGGTGGACGCGCTGCACGGCGAGCTGCGCGCGACGGGTCTCCTGCGGTCGCCCGCGCGGCGAGGGGCGGCGGGGACGCTGCTCGGCTGCGTACCGCTGACGGTGGGGGTGGGGGCGTACGCGACGGGGCCGTCGAACACGGTCCAGGCCGCGGTACTCGCGGCGGGGGCGCTGCCGGCGCTCGTGGCGGTGGTGCTGCTACGACTTCCGCCCGCCACCCGGGCGGCGCGGCTGCTCCTGGCCGAGCTGCGGGCGCGGTACCCGCTGCCGGCGCATCGGCGCGAGGTGACGGACGGGGGGCTGGTCCAGCTGTACGTGGCGCTGTACGGCGACCCGGCGCTCTCCTTGTTCCTGCCGCGTTTCTCGTCGGAGGGCGGGCTGCTCGACCGCCCCTGGGAGGCGGAGCGGAACCGGCCGCCGACGGATCGCGGAGCGGCCGGGGGCGAGCGTCCGGGGTGAGGCCGCGCCATACTGCCGTATGCGCATCAGAGCGGCCGCTTCGGCCGAACTCCCGCTGCTCCAGGACATCGAACGGGCGGCGGGCGAGCCGTTCCGCATGCTCGGCATGGCAGCGATCGCCGACGACGACCCCCTGCCGCTGGACGTCCTGGAGGCGTACCGCCACGCGGGCCGGGCGTGGGTGGCGGTGGACGCCGCCGACCGCCCGGTCGCGTATCTGCTCGCCGACACGGTCGACGGGTCGGCGCACATCGAGCAGGTGTCGGTGCATCCGGCCGTCGCGCGCCGGGGCGTGGGCCGGGGGCTGATCGAGCATCTGGCGGCCACCGCCGGGGCGCGGGGCCTGGCGGCGCTGACCTTGACGACGTTCACCGAGGTGCCGTGGAACGCGCCGTACTACACACGGCTCGGTTTCCGCCCGCTCGCGGAGTCCGACCCGGCGCTGACGGAGGGGCTGCGCGCCATCAGCCACGCGGAGGCGGCCCACGGCCTGTCGGCCTGGCCGCGCGTCTGCATGCGCCGGGAGGTGCGGCGCCCAGCCTGACTCCGCATGCGCCGCAAGGTGCGGAGCCCGGCCTGACGCTGCATGCGCCGAAAGGTGCGGCGCCCGGCGTGACACGGAGGACGTGCCTCAGGAACTCCCGTACCGCTGCCGTAGTTCCACCTTCCGCACCTTCCCGCTCACCGTCATCGGGAACTCGGTGAGGATCTCCAGCCTGCGCGGGATCTTGTAGTGGGCGAGCCGGTCGCGGCAGAAGGTCGTGACATCGTCCAGGGTGGGCGCGTCGGCCGGGTCGCGGGGGATGACGCAGGCCATGATCTCCTCCCCGTACCGGGCGTCGGGGACGCCGACGACCTGGACGTCGGCGATCTTCGGGTGTCCGTGGAGGAACTCCTCGATCTCCCTCGGGTACACGTTCTCGCCGCCCCGGATGATCATGTCCTTGATGCGGCCGACGATCTGCACGTAGCCGTCGTCGCGCATCACCGCCAGATCACCGGTGTGCATCCAGCGGCCGCCGTCGATGACCTCCGCGGTCTTCTCGGGTTCGTCCCAGTAGCCGAGCATCACGCTGTAGCCGCGGGTGCACAGTTCGCCCGCCGTGCCGCGTTCCACGGTGAGGCCGCTCGCGGGGTCGGTGATCTTCACCTCGACGTGCGGCAGGACCCGGCCGACCGTACCCGTGCGGCGCTCCAGGTCGTCGTCACGGCGGGTCTGGGTGGAGACCGGCGAGGTCTCGGTCATGCCGTAACAGATCGACACCTCCGCCATGTTCATCTCGGCGACGACCCTCTTCATGACCTCCACCGGGCACGGCGAGCCGGCCATGATGCCGGTGCGCAGAGTGGAGAGGTCGTACGCGGCGAAGTCGGGGAGGTTCAGCTCGGCGATGAACATCGTCGGGACGCCGTAGAGCGAGGTGCAGCGCTCCTCCTGCACCGCCCGGAGGGTGGCCGACGGGTCGAAGGAGGCCGCGGGGATCACGATGCGGGCGCCGTGCGAGGTGGCGGCCAGGTTCGCCATCACCATGCCGAGGAGTAAGGGACCACCTGTGCAATGTCCACCCCGCCTGCGCACAAGAGGAAGCCCCGGCCGTCCTCCACGGGGGAAGAGGACGACCGGGGCGGTCAGGGGTGGCGCCGGCTCGACGTCGGCCGCCTCGTCCCCCGGTGGGGGTCGGACTGGCGCCAAACTGTCAAACCAGGGGGAACTTCCAGGAAGCCCTAAGGAGGTCTATAGGGTTCTCTATATTTCTCTCTACTTTGACCCTAAAGAAGAGAAGTAAGGGTAAGAAACACGCTCTGAGCTGCGGAAACGCGCCGTCGACGCGGGTGTCGGAACTGACCCTCCCGTCGGGGATTCTGACCCCCGACGGGAGGACGAGGCCGCCGCTCGACGCTGCACGGGCGGGACGTGAGCCGACCTCGACGTCCCGCCCGCTCCCGGCACGGGCGCTCGCGAGACGCACCGCGCGGGCCTGGCTCCGCTCCCCCGCCATGGGATCGTCCCCGCAGTAAAGGCCGGCCGGAGGAGCGGAAATCTAGAGCTGAGCGACTATCAGCGCAACGGTGCAGATCCAGACCACCGCGCTGACAGTCACCACCACGGCGTGCCTCATTCGGTGCGCACCACCACGGCTACGTCCTCGAACTTCCGGGCGAAGATGCCGTGCCCGGTGGCGCCCGCGTGCGCCATGCACTCGACGTCGGCCTGTTTGACGTCGGCCGTTGGCGCGACTTCCCACGTGCAGTCGGGATTCAGGCACCGGGCCGTGGCGGTGACTTCGGAGTCGGGGTGCCTGGTGATGCGGTGCGTCACGAACCGCATAACCGTCCCGACGGCGCTCACGGCGTACTCCGCGTCACGGGCGTGGTGTAGACCTGAATTCCCCGCATCTCCGCCTGTGTTGGCGGACGCAGCTCCTCGGGTGAGACCGACCACTCTCGACCACCGCCAGGCGGACGGAGAAAGACACTTCCCTCGTACCGGTCGACCACACGGCCGATCCGTCCGTCTGCATCGACCGCGTACCGGCTCCTGGCCGGCTGCCACTGCTCTTCGGACATTGCACACCATCCCCTCAAGTCCCCTGAGCGTCGCTCAGTACATCGGGACGGCGGAACTACGTACAAAACCCACTTCGGGACGTCCCGGAGGATGTAGAACGTCCCTAGCGGCGTCTCGCGTCCTAAGGGGAGACTGGTATGCAGAACGAGCGTCTACGGGTGGCCATGACGTCAGATGGGTGGACTCATGCATCGCTTGCAAGCGCTGTCGGGGTGGACCCGAAGAGCGTAGAGCGGTGGGTCAACCTAGGCAGAACTCCGCGACGAGACACGGCGCTCAGAGCAGCCGAGACATTGGGGGAGGACGTGCACGCACTCTGGCCGGCGCTGCGTCAGGCTCGAAGCGCCAGAGCCATAAGCCCCGAGCTTGTCGCGGTTTACGACCAACGCGCAGACCTTCCCGTGTCGACGTTCGTCGACCTAATCGCCCCCGCACGCGAGCGTGTCGACATCCTCGTCTACGCCGCCGCGTTCCTCCATGAGGCGTATCCGCGGCTGAACGAGCTCCTCAGGGAGCGTGCGGCCGACGGGTGCCGGATCCGGATTGCAGTAGGCGACGCCGACAGTGAGAACGTGCAACAGCGCGGTCAGGAGGAACGGTTTGGACACGGCATTGAGTCGCGATGCCGGCTCGCGCTCATGCACTACCGATCTTTGGTCGGGGCAGAGAACGTCGAGATCCGGACGCACGGCACGACGCTCTACAACAGCATCTATCGCGGTGACGATCAGTGCCTCGTCAACGCCCATGTGTGGGGCGCCAACGCGTATGCCGCCCCGGTGTGGCACCTTCGTCGGAGTGGCGATGGCGGGATGTTCGACACCTATGCCGCCAGCTTCGACGCCGTGTGGGCCACGGGCGCTCCCGTGGCAGGCTAACGTCATGGCCCGCCGCGAGTACTACGACGATCCGAATGCCCCGAAGCCCAACAGCATGGTGGTGGCTGCTTCGGCCTTCGTCACTGACGACGAGGGGCGCATCCTCCTCCAGCGCCGTACGGATAGTGGGTTGTGGGCGCTTCCCGGGGGCGGCATGGAGCTGAGCGACAGCCTCCCCGGGACAGCCGTCCGCGAGGTCAAGGAAGAGACCGGACTCGACATCGAGGTGATCGGCCTCGTCGGTACGTACACCGACCCCCGGCACATCATCGAGTACAGCGACGGGGAGGTCCGGCGCCAGTTCAATGTGTGCTTCCGCGCCCGGGTGATTGGCGGCAGGCTGCAAATCTCGGACGAGTCCACGGAGCTCCGGTTCGTGGTGCCGTCGGACGTCAGCAGCCTGCCCATGCATCACACTCAGCGGCTCAGAGTTCAACACGCACTCGAACACCGTGCAGCGCCGTACCTTGGCTGATCGACGTCAGAGCCACCCGAAGAACCGCGCCTGACGTCGCCAGAGCCGGCCATGCTCCGGTGTACAAAACCGCTTCACGCGCCCCGGTCCGCTGGTCTGCGGCACTTCGGCGGTGCAGTGCGGGCACGTGACGGGGGTCGCCTTGATGGGCTTCGTAGTGTCCATGGCCTACCTCTCAAAGTCTTGGGGGTGGCGCCCGCAGCCATGACGGGGGCGGACGTCGGAACGGGTGGCTAGTGGATGTTCCGCCCGTAGGCGGACGCAGTGATCAGATCTGCGTCGCGCACGTCGATCTCAGTGCGCACCACGTCCGTTAGCTCGCGCTCACCGATGAACGTGCGGGACTCGACGACAATGTTCGGCATCCGCGAGCTACTGCCGGCCTGCACCGTCGACGCCTGGCGGACCATGGCCGTCGAGTCGTTGTGGCTGTAGACCTGCGTCGGGTGGAGGAAGCGGACCAACTCGGGCCCACGCTCGCCGACCCATGCCAGCTCGCCGACGCCAGGGAACCCACCGGCGGCGTAGCCACCCGGACGCCCGTAGGCCGCCGGGAGCGAGCCGTAACGGTCCGTGGCGTAGCGCATCGACGAGTAGATGTTCGCCAGAGTAGATCGCTGTGCGTCCGCCTCCCGTTTCGGGGGTCGAATCAGCCCACCCGGCGTCCGTTCGGCGCTCCAGCGGGCTCCTGAGGACACCTCAGCCGGATCCCCCAGACCCGTACAGACAGAGAGGACCAGCACCTGTACGGTCTTGAGGTTTTCCGGCAGGGGGTCACCCCCCTGGTCCGGGCTAGTCGTCACGCTGCCGCCGAACAATGGTTACTTGCGGGGCAGTTGGCCGTGCTGTAGCTTATTGGGGGCGTGTACCGGCTGGAAACCTACACACGCGCCTGACCCTTCCCGAATCCGAAAAGGACGAACTGATCGTATTTGGCCTCGCCGTGACGGCGCAGGCCCAGGAGCTGCCTTGTCGGCTCCTAGCTGGAGACCACACCGACAGGTGAGGCATGTCTCCACGCAGTACGCGTCAGTGACACTCGGGAGGAAACAGCGTGACGTCCAGCGGCACCACCACTATCTGTGCGCACCCGGTTCGCGACATCACGATCGTGATGCTCGTCGGCGCGGTGGTCGGCCTTCTTTCCTTTATCGTCGTCACCGAACTTGGTGGCACCGTTCTTGACGGCCTCACCAAGGCGGGAACTGCGTGCCTCGCGGTTACGGGTGCGGGCCTTATCGTGCTCCAGTACCTCAAGCGTTAACGTCTTCGGGAGGGGCGACCCAAGGGTTGCCCCTCCGAGGTACAGAGCCCCTCAGCGCTCCATGCTGTAGCCGTTCTCAGCGAACGGGTTGCGGTTGCTCGTCGGCACCGGCTTCTTCGCGGGACGCTTACCGTCCTCGTCGAGCCCGTGCCGATCTCGGTAGAGCGCGGCGCCAGCGCTGACGCCTCGTCCTCCGCTGCCAACGTCGACTCCACGGGGACCGCCGGAACGGTAGACCGGTGCGGGCGGCTCAGGGATACCGAAGGCTTCGAGGAACGCCACAGCGTCCGCGCTCAGTTCCTCAGGAGTCTCGCCGCGCAGGAACGCGCACATGGGCGGAGTCAGCCCGTGCGCTTCGCCGGCCGCGAGCTGTTCGGGAGTGCTTGCTCAGGGGGTGAACGTTCTCCTCCTGGGCCCGCGGACCTCGCGAGGTCCGCTCCAGAGCTGCGTTCAGCTGCTTGAGCTGAACATCGGTGAAGACCGGGTCCAGCTTGATGGCCACAGCTTCACCATGCCTTGGGGCGCCGTCCGGGCCCAGCCGGACCTTCGGCGCCTTGGGGTCGCCTAACACCCGGCGCGCCTCCTGAATGGCACGGCCGGTCAGAACATGCCTGAGCGACCCCTTGGACCAACCCCGGCCCGTCGGGCCGGGGTGGCCTTCAGCGTTGAGGATGGCTTCAACCTCGGCCGGAGTCTTGCCGTCTTCGACAATGAGACGCCGGGCTCTGTGCAGGGTCGGGTAGGCCTCGTTCTTCTCGCCCACGTCCAGGACGAGGCGGCTCTCACCGCGGACGCCCTGGCTCTCGATGCGGTAGCCGTACGGCGCCACCCCGCCAGGGTGTCCGCCCTCTTCGGCCTTCTCCTGGACGCCACCCTGCGTGCGGTCTCTGAGGGTGATCAGCTCGTCCTCGGCGCGGTCCTGCGCCTTGCGCATGCGACTACGACCCTCGTCGGTGGTGTTGTCGTAGTCGCCCTTCACGACCGCGGTGAAGATGCCGTAGTCGTCTTCGAGCTTCCACACCCACGGCCAGAAGGCCTTGTCCCGCCGGCCGATAGCTCGCTCTTCGTACACGCAGACCACGTCGAAGGGCCGCGGCATCGTTCCGCGCCCCGCCGGCGCGGTCAGGCCGCTGTCGTGCAGCGGTGTATCGGCGCCTCCGGCTCGTGCAGGGGGCAGTGATGGTCGTACGCCACGCCGCAGAACCGGCAGCGTGGGATGTGCTTGAGCCCGCACAGGCAGGCGGGCGAGATGCTGCGGGGCAGCGCGGTGACAGCCTCGACGACCTCTTTGGCAACCTCGTTGCCGCGGTAGAAGTCCCAGGCGTCCCGGGCATTCCAGAGCATGGGCGCCAGCATGAAGCGCCCCCTGCCCTTCTTCCGCATGGGGTCCCAGGCCAGGGCCTGGCCCGCCTCCCGGGCGCTCAGCAGCCCCGCAAGTGCCTTGCGGACTTTCTCCTCGGAGTCGAGGATGCCGCGGCACGAAAACGGCCCCAGGACGACCGTGCGGGTCTCTTCCTGGGGCCCGTACTGGATCTGGCCGACTACGGCCAGGCGGTGCGTCCGTGACCGGACGTCATCCAGAGCCTGTATCGCGAGCGCGGCGACTTCCTCAGCCGTCTTCTCGCTGTTCTCCGGGCCGCGCGTCACCGGCTTCTCCTTCTTGCAGAAGGCGGAGGAGGCGGCATGAGCACCCCCGTCAAGCCCCGAGACGGTGAAGGGCTGTCTGCGTTCGGCGATGCGGAAGCTGGGGGCGCACACGCGCATGGAGGCGGTGGTGGCGGCACGGAGGGCGGGGGTCCTGCCGTGAGGGCGGGTGCGGTCAGTCGTCCCGGGGCGGTGCGGTGGGCGGGGGCGCTGCGGTGAGGGGCGGCGCCGTCAGTTGTCCGGGGCTGCGCGGAAGACGATCTCGTACGGGACATCCTGCGCGGCCATGATGCGCAGGGTGCGCTCGGCCTCGGCGGCGAGCTCGGCCCGTGCCGCCCGGCCGGGCGGCGTGAACGGCTCGATCGTCATCGTGGTGCGCTCCTTGGTCTCGTCCAGGAACCAGAGTCCGGCGAGGAACCCGTCGACGAGGAACGCCCGGTGGGCCTGGTTGCCCGTCCAGGTGCGGGAGCGGTTCTCGGCGGGGACGACACGGGTGCGGTCGGCGTGCGAGAGGAGCAGGTTGTCGAACTCGGGGAGGAAACGGGGCGGGGTGGGGGTGTCCTGGTCGGGACGGGGGGCGTCGGGCAGGTCGAAGAGCTCGGTGCCGCGTTCGGACCGGAAGACGAGGAGCCGGGGACGCAGCCGCTCGAACGCCTCGCCCAGCCGGGTCAGACCGCACCACGTCTGCATGTCCTTGACGGAGGCGGGTCCGAAGGCGCCGAGGTAGCGCAGCACGGTCTCGTCGAGATCGGCGGCCTGGTCCGCGCCGTCTGGGAACCACGTCCCGATGGTGGTGAGCGCGACCTGACCGCCGCGCCCCCAGAGCCCGCGCGGGGTGACCTGGACCAGGGGCAGGAGGCAGCGGGCGGCGACGGAGAGGGACTGCGGGTCGGCGTCGGGCCACTCCTTGAGGAGTTCCTCGCGCAGCTCCTTCGGAGTACGGGGCCGTTCCTCGACGAGCGCGCGGGCGAGGGCGGCGAGCCGGTCGAGGTCGACGCCGTCGAGCCCTCCACGGGAGACGAAGATGGCGAGCTCGCGGTCGATGGCCCCCGGCTGGACGAGCGCCCGCAGGGCTCCAGCGTCCCGCGCGGTGTGGGTGTGCACGGTGGACCGCATGGTCACGATGCGGGCGACGGCCCGGGACTCCATCAGCGCGGACAGCTGCTCGGGCCGGAACCCGTCGAGGCGGGCGGCGAGCGCGTAGTAGGGAGGCTTGGTGTTCTGCGCCTGGAGGCCCAGGAGGTGGCCGACGGCTTCCTCGACACCCGTCGGAGCGAGGCTCAGGAGCAGTTGCCGGGCGAGCGTGGCACGGTTGAGGGCGCGAGGACCGAGCACGGGGTGGTTCGTCTGGAGGGCCATGACGGGAACGCTACTCGCGCTTGCGGACAAGTACGGTCCGCAAGGGAGCGTGGTAGCTGCCAGGGAAGCCGGGGCGAGGCGGAGCCGCCCGGGCGAGGGGGCGCGACCCCGCAGCAGACAGCCGCCGACCGGCACCACACGCCGCGCCCGGGTCGTTCGTCCGCTATATCCTGCCCGGAGACCCCAGGAGGTGTACGAGATGTCCGACCGCCGCCCCCGCGCGGCGTGGCGCCGCACCCCGGCAGAGCCGCCCGCGGCCACCTCCCCGGAACCGCCCGCGGCCGGGTCGAGCGTGGTGCAGGCCGGCCTGTACCGGGACGGCCACCGGGTCTCCTCCCCCGAGACGCTCGCGGAGACCTTCCGGCAGCTGCGCGAGCACCCGGACGGCATGGCGTGGATCGGCCTCAAGGGTCCGACCGAAGACGAACTCCACTCCCTCGCGGCCGAGTTCGACCTGCACGAGCTCGCCGTCGAGGACGCGATGGAGGCCCACCAGCGTCCCAAGCTGGAGCGGTACGGCGACACCCTCTTCGTCGTCCTGCGGGCCGCCCGCTACCTGGACGCCCAGGAGGAGGTCGACTTCGGCGAACTGCACGTCTTCGTGGGCCGGGACTTCCTGATCACGGTCCGCCACGGCGCCGCCCCGGACCTCTCGGCGGTCCGCCGCCGCATGGAGGAGGACCCGGAACTCCTCGCCCTCGGCCCGGAAGCGGTCCTGTACGCGATCCTCGACGCGGTGGTCGACGGCTACGCCCCGGTGGTGGAGGGCGTGCAGAACGACATCGACGAGATCGAGACGGAGGTCTTCGGCGGCGACCCGGCGGTCTCCCGCCGCATCTACGAACTGTCGCGGGAAATGGTCGAGTTCCAACGCGCGACCCGTCCCCTCGTCGGCATGCTCCACGGCCTGATGGCCGGCTTCGCCAAGTACGGCACGGACGAGGAACTCCAGCGCTACCTCCGCGACGTCGCCGACCACGTCACCCACACCAGCGAACGCGTCGACGGCTTCCGCCAGGCCCTCACGGAGATCCTCACGGTCAACGCGACCCTGGTCACGCAACAACAGAACGCGGAGATGAGGGCGTTGGCGGAGGCGGGCTTCGAGCAGAACGAGGAGATCAAGAAGATCTCCTCCTGGGCCGCCATCCTCTTCGCTCCCACGCTGGTGGGAACGATCTACGGCATGAACTTCGACTCCATGCCCGAGTTGAGCTGGGGCTTCGGATACCCCTTCGCAGTCGGGTTGATGGGCGTGGTCTGCGTCAGTCTGTACGTGATTTTCAAGCGGCGGGACTGGCTGTAGGGAGCGAGAGATCCCGCTGCGCGGCCGTCAGACGGTGCTTGCGTCCGGGCAGGCCGAAGGTGGGGTGCCAGGTGGCCCACAGCGACATCCAGACGATGCCCGCCTTGATCCGCGCGGCCTTCCGGCCGCCCACGTACGACCACTTGGCCCGCCCTTCGTCGCCGACCATCTGCAGGATCCCGTCCCTCCGCCCGAGGCTGATGTGGTTGCCCACGTACTCCAGCTTGGTGGTCGCGATCTCACGGCCGGTCAGGCATCCCACGATCGGGGTCACGGCCTGCCTGCCGGACGACTTCGCCACCGCCGTCTGCCGCACCCTGCGCATCGCCCGCCCGGACGCCCTCACGCGGAGCCGCAGCGTCACCCATCTGGCGGATCCCGCCTTCGCCGGCTCGATGATGGTTCGTCAGATTCTCGGCGCCACACCCGTCGAACGCAAGGTGCTGCTCTTCGCCGCGCTCCTCGTCGCCGCCACACGCCACGGCCTCGCCGAACTCCTCGGTCGGCACCCCTCGGACGTCGCCCGACCCGCCGGCAGCGGCGTCGGTCGCCGGGCGCTGCGTGGCGGCGCCCCGGCACCGGTCGTCGACACGTACCGTGCGTCCATGACGACAGCACCGGAAGGGGACCCGGTCGAGCCGGGCGACGTTCGCGCCGCTCGCTCCGCCATCGAGGCGTACCTGAGCCGCACGCCTCCGGAAGGGGAGCATCATCCTCCGCAGGGCGCCGACAGTCCGGAACGGGATCGTCTTCCGCGCGGCGCCGGCGGCCCGGCGGGTGGTGAGCGTCGTATCGACGACGCGACGGCGGAGCGCATCGCCCGCGAGGCCTGGGACGCGGTCAGCGCGGCCACGCCTCCTCCGCCCGACCCCGACTCCGACGCGGGCCCCGCGCGGATGACCGAGGAACCCGCGGAAGTCACCGAGCGCCGCAACGAGGCCATCGCCATCGCCCGCGGGCTGCAACTCCTCGGCTACCACCTCGACGAGACGCTCCGGCCGGGGCCCGACATGGCCGCCGGATAGACGGTCGCGAGGGCGGCCGATGCCGCCGCTGCCGCCGCCGGGGACGCCGGGGACGCCGGGGAGCGTCCTCGGTGACAGGGCCGTACGGGGGAGCAGGCCGCACGCGGGTACCAGGGCCGTACGAGTAGCAGAGCCCCTCGCAGGTACCAGGGCCGTACAGTCATCTGAGCCTTACGGCGCATCACGTACCGCCTGATCCGACGCCCCCGACCCGGGCGCGGGACGTCCTCCGGGCGGTGCGGGCGGTGGGGCCGACGGCGGCCGGCTCGCCCGCGCCTCCGGTCGGGAACGGTCCTTCCTCACGTGTGTACGAAGGAGCGGGCCGGGCAGGGGCCCGCCATGAGGACCCGCCGTGGACACGTGACGCACCCGAGCCCCTTGGAGGGCCGCGTCGCTGTCGTCACGGGCGCCGCCCGGGGGCTCGGCGAGGGCTTGGCGCACGCCCTGGCGGAGCGCGGCGCGCGGATGGCCCTCCTCGGCCTGGAGGAGGAGCGGCTCCGCCGCCTGGCGGCCGACCTGCCCGTCCCGGCGGCCCATTGGGCGGTGGACGTGGCGGACGCGGACGCGCTCTCGACCGTCGCCGAAGCCGTACGGGACATCCTGGGCCGTCCCTCCGTCGTCGTCGCGAACGCCGGTGTCGCCCTCGGTGGGCCCCTCCTGGAGTGCGACCCGGCGACCTGGCGACGGGTGGTCGACGTCAACCTCGTCGGCAGCGCCCTGACCGCGCGTGCCTTCCTGCCCGATCTGCTGCGCACCCACGGCTACTACCTCCAGGTCGCCTCGCTCGCGGCCCTCGCGCCCGCGCCGCTGCTCACGGCGTACTGCGCCTCCAAATCCGGGGTGGAGGCGTTCGCCCACGCGCTGCGCGCCGAGGTCGCCCACCGGGACGTCGGCGTCGGCATCGCCTATCTGAGCTGGGCCGACACCGCCATGATCCGGGCGGCCGACGAGACCGCCGCCTTTCGGATACTGCGCACCCACATGCCCTGGCCGGCGTCCGCCACCCACGCGACCGCCCCCTTCGTCCGCGCCATGGTCCGAGGCGTCGAACGCCGGTCCGCCCATGTGTACGCCCCGCCGTGGCTACGGGGCGCCCACGCTGTACGGGCCTGCCTGCCGCCGGTCATCACCTACCGGTCCCGGCAGGTCCTCGCCGCTCATGGCGGTGACCCCCTGCCGCCGACCGGGCTCCTCGGCCCCGGTGGCACGGCCGCCGACCACCCCCGTCCCGCCGGACCGCCGGTCAGGACCCACACCCGCAATCAGGAGGAGCAATGGCCGTACGACACCGACTGATCCACGCCGCACCGCACGAGGTGTGGCACGTGCTCGCCGACGCTTCGCGCTACGCGGACTGGGTGGTGGGTACGAGCGAGTCGCACGAGGCCAGAGGCACGTGGCCCGAGCTGGACTCGGCTCTGGAGTACACCGTCCGGATCGGGCCGTGGCAGGTCTCCGGGACCACCGTCGTACGACGGGTGGACGCGCCCCGGGAGCTGGAGCTGGAAGTCGACAGCGGCCCTGTCGGGACCGCTCGGGTGGCGATCGAGGTTCGCTCGTGGGGTGAGGAAAGCCTGGTCATCGTGGACGAGCATCCGCTGCGGGGTATCGGCGGCCTCCTGCACAACGCCGCACTCGACGCGCTGATCCAGCTCCGCCACCGCGACATGCTGAAACGGCTCGCGGACGTCGTCGAGGAGTCGGCCGGAACCGACGACCACGCGTGGATCTGAGCCCGTGGACGCGCTCGAACACGTCGCCTTCCGCGCGGGGCGCGCCCTCGCCCGCCGCCGGGGTGTCCGGCCGGCACTCCACCCTCACGGGGTGGTCCTGAAGGGACGTCTCGTCGTGCCGGACCACGAACGCCGCTGGGGCGTACCGTGGCTCGACCGACCCGGGACCTACGGGGTGACGGCACGGTGGTCGCGGGCCGCGGGACTGCCGCGTCCGTTCCCCGACGGCCTGGGGCTCGCGCTGCGGATCGAGGACGTCGACGGGCCGGGCCGCGCGTTGGAGCTGCTGCTCACCAGCAGCGGGCACGGTCGGGTGACCCGGCACGTGCCGCTGCCTCGGACGTCCGCCACCGCCGGGCCCTACAGCACGTTGCTGTCCTACGTCGTCGGCGACGGGCGGGGCGTGGTGGCGGCGTTCCCGGTGCCGGGGTCGGCGCGGGTGCCGGCCGACCCCGTCGTGGTGGGAGCCGCGCCGGCCTCAAGGGCCCTGGAGTTCGACCTGGGCCTGGGGGCGGCCGGGGGCTGGTGGCCACTGGCACGCCTCCGCCTGCTGCGGGAGGCCTCGCCGGGCCGGTACGCGTTCGATCCCTACCTGAACTCCCTGCCGGACTTCCGGCCCGGTGAACGCCTTGCCGCGGTCCGCGTCGCCGCCTACGCGGGGTCCCGGGTGGGGCGAACGGCGCCGCGCCCTTCCTGAGTGCCCGGACGGTCCCCGGCGGCGGTCCCCGGTCGAGGTGCGAGGCCTCGGGCTGCATCCGGGTGACCGTCTCGCGCTCCGCACCGACGGCATGTGAAGACCGCACGACCCTCTGATCGGCTTCTCAAACCGCTCAATCGTGCGATGCATGTCACACCTGAGCAGTCGCGCATACGTGTGACCAAGGCGGGCATTCGTACGGGCACAACGACGGCTTCGATCACGACGGGGCCGGTCAGAGGCCATGTCCAGCCGTCGAGGGGAGTCACCGTGACCGTCCGGATCGGGGTCGAGGAAGAGTTCCACGTGATCGACGTCGAGAGCGGGGAACTCGTCCCGCGCGCCGACGCGGTACTCGGCAGGCTCGCACGGCATGCCGACGGGTACACACGGGAGCTGCAACAGTCGGTCGTCGAGTCCAACAGCGGGGTGCACGACACCCTGGAGGGCCTCGGCGCGGACCTGACAGCCTCCCGCGCACGGCTCGATCGTGCCGCGTCCTCCCAGGGCCTGGCGATCGCGGCGGCGGGCACCGCCCCCCTGACCCGGCTCGGCACCGTGCCGCCGACCGACGACGACCGCTACCTGCACATGACGGACGAGTACCGTCTGCTCGCGGACGAGCAGCTGATCTGTGGCGCGCAGGTGCACGTGGACGTGCCCGACCGGGACACCGCGGTGCGCGCGATGTGCGCCGTCAGCCCCTGGCTGCCGCCGCTCCTGGCGTTGTCGGCGAGTTCCCCCTTCTGGCTCGGCGCCGACACCGGCTACGCGAGCTGGCGCACGATGGTCTGGCAGCGCTGGCCCACATCGGGCCCGCCCGGGTGCTTCGACGGTGCGGAGGAGTACGACCGGTCGCTGGACGAACTGGTCCGCTCGGGCGTCATCAGCGACCCCGGCATGATCTATTACGATGTCCGCCCCTCGGCGCACATAGGAACCCTGGAACTGCGCATCTGCGACGCCTGCCCTCGCGTCGAGACGGTGGTGCTCATCGCCGCCCTCTTCCGTGCGGTCGTGACCGACGCCTGCGAGAAGATCCGGGCCGACGGAAGCGCCGGGTGCGACGGCCGTCACGAGTGGCTGCGCGCGGCCACCTGGCGGGCCGCCCGGTCGGGCCTCGAAGGGGACCTGGTCGATCCCTCCACGCGGCTCGCGGCACCCGCCCCCGTGGTCGTCCGCGGCATGCTGCGGCGGTTCCGCCCCGCCCTCGAGGCGTCCGGGGACTGGGAGACCGTGTGCTCCCTGGCGGAGTCGGCCCTGGCCCGTGGCAGCGCCGCCCATCGCCTGCGCCGGAAGGCGGCGCGGGAGGACCTCCTCGCGGGTGTCGACGACATCCTGGCCGAGACCAGGGGGGAGCTTCGGCCCGATCGCGGCGGCCGGGCCCGTGGACGCAACGAGCACCTCCGTACCCGACGTGACGCCCGCACGGCGGCACCCACCCCATGAGACGGGAGAACGTGATGACGAGAAGACGCGGGATCCGCGTACCGCTCAAGACGGTCCCGGACCACCCGGGACCGCATGACAGAGCGGGCCGGACGCCCCACCCGGAACAGCCGATCAAGGAGATGCAGACCATGCGAAAACCGGCCCACTCGTCCCTCGCGTCCACTCCGCTCACTGGAGGTCCGGCGTGTGCGGCCTGAGCGGAGAGATCCGTTTCGACGGCGGGCGGCCCGACCTGGCCGCCGTGGAGCGGATGACCGACCGGCTCGCGGCCCGGGGGCCCGACGGTCGCGGTCTGTGGCACCGGGGCGCCATCGCCCTCGGCCATCGCCGTCTGAAGATCATCGATCTCTCGGAGCGGGCGGCCCAGCCGATGACCGATGAAGAGACGGGACTGACCTGCGTCTTCAACGGTTGCATCTACAACTACAAGCAGTTGCGTGAGGAGCTGCGGGGCCTCGGCCACCGCTTCGCCACCACGTCGGACACCGAGGTGGTCATCAAGGCGTACCGGCAGTGGGGCACGGACTTCGTCCGGCACCTCGTCGGCATGTTCGCCGTGGCGGTGGCCGAGCACGCCACCGGACGCCTCGTGCTCGCCCGTGACCGGCTGGGCATCAAGCCCCTCTACACGGCGGCGAGGCCGGGTCGGCTGCGGTTCGCCTCCACGCTCCCGGCCCTTCTCGCGGGCGGCGAGGTCGACACCTCGCTCGACCCGGTCGCCGTGCACCACTACATGAGCTGGCAGTCGACGGTGCCCGCCCCGCGCACCGTGCTCGCCGGCGTGCGCAAGCTTCCGCCGGCGACCGTCAGAGTCGTGGAGCCGGACGGCCGGCACCAGGACCACCGCTACTGGCAGCCCTCCTACACGCGGCGGAGCGCGTTCGCCGGCATGGACTCGGAGGAGTGGCGGGACGCCGTCCTCACGGCGCTGCGCACCGCCGTACGCCGTCGGATGGTGGCCGACGTCCCGGTCGGCGTGCTGCTGTCCGGTGGCCTGGACTCCAGCCTGATCGTCGCCCTGCTCGCCGAACAGGGGCAGCGGGACCTGGCCACGTTCAGCGTGGGGTTCGAGTCGGAGGCCGACGAGGAGGGTGACGAGTTCCGCTACTCCGACCGGGTCGCACGGCACTTCGAGACCGACCACCACCAGCTGCTGGTGCCGTCGGACCGGGTGTCCACCGCGCTCGACGGGGCCGTCGCCGCCATGAGCGAGCCCATGACCAGTCACGACGTCGTCGCCTTCCACCTCCTGTCGGAGCTGGTCTCCAAGGAGGTCAGCGTCGTGCAGAGCGGCCAGGGGGCCGACGAGGTGTTCGGCGGCTACCACTGGTACCCGGCCCTCGCCGAGGTCTCGCGCGAGGACGAGCCCGAGCGGTACGCCGACGTGTACTCCGACCGGCCGCACTCCGAGCTGGCGAAGATCCTCCAGCCGCACATGCTGGCCGACGGCGACCCGTCGCGGCGGTACATCCACACGCACATGGCCGAACCCGGTGCCGAGACCGCTCTGGACGCGGCGCTCCGCACGGAGACCCACGTCATGATGATCGACGACCCGGTGAAGCGGGTCGACAACATGACGATGGACTGGGGCCTGGAGGCCCGGGTGCCGTTCCTCGACCACGAGCTGGTCGAATTGGCCGCCGCCTGCCCGCCCGAGCTGAAGCTCGCCCAGGGCGGCAAGGGCGTCCTCAAGGACGCCGGACGCACGGTGCTGCCCAGGGAGATCGTCGACCGGCCGAAGGGCTACTTCCCTGTGCCCGCCATCCGCCACATGGCCGCCCCCGTCCTGGGACGCGTCCGGGAGGCACTGAACGCTCCCGCCGCACGCCGACGGGGGATCTTCCGGGACGAGTACGTCGCCTCGCTCCTGCAGGCGCCCGACGACCATCGCACCAACCGAGGGGCCAACGCCCTGTGGCAGGTAGCGTTGCTGGAGATATGGCTGCAGACGCACGGCATCGACTGACCGCGGAGAGCCCTTACGGGGCTTCCGGGGCTCCCTGGACGCAGCCGCTGGCCGACGCGGGTTCCCCGGACGGCCCCAGAGGGCTGGCGGCGCACGCCTGCTGGTACCCGACGGTGGACCCCGGCGGTGAGCGCGTGGCCTTCGTCTGCGACCGCGGAGGCGTACCCCAGCTCTGGACCGGACCGGTGGACGGCGAGGAGGTCCGGCTGCTCGACGGCGGCCCGGACCACGTCACCGAGGCGTCCTGGTCGCCCGACGGCCGCTGGATCGCCTACACCGTCGCCCCCGGCGGCAGCGGTCACACCCGGGTGCTCTGCGTCCGCCCCGACGGCTCGGACCGCAGGATCCTGGCCGGAGCGGACCCGGGATCCTCGGCGTACCTGGGCTGTTGGACCCGGGACGGCTCGGCCGTGGCGGTCACGATCGCGGAGCCCGTGACCGACGGGCCGGACCTTCGCGCCCTGGTCGGCCGTCCCCCGGGCTGGACGGGACGCGACGGGCCCGCCACCCTCCTCGGCGCCGGTGCGCCCGGCGCCGAGGACGGCGGCCTTGCCGTGCGCGACCGGCTCGCCGCGTATCTCCTCGATCCGGCCGGCACCTCCGCTCCCGTCCTGCTCGCGGACGAGAGGGAGGCCGCGACGCTCCGGGTGTGCGACGTCAGCCAGGACGGCGGACTTGCCCTGCTGCGCCGCGGTCCGCGCGGCCGACGCGAGGCGGTGGTGGTCCGCGTCTCCGACCGGACGCCCCTGTGCGTGCTGTCCGTCGCCGACGGCGATCCGTGGATCGGCCGCTTCTCCGCGGACGCCCGTACGGTATGGCTGCGCAGCGATCACGAACGGGAGTTCGCCGCGCTGCTCGCCCTGCGCCTGGACGAGGCAGGGCGCCCGACGGACCTCCACACGGTCGCCCAGCGCCCCTCCAGCGACCTGGAACTGCTCGCCGTCGTGGAGAGCGGCGGGCGGGCCGTGCTGTCGTGGAACGACCGGGGCACGAGCGAACTCGAGACCCTGCCGCTCGGTACGAGCGGGACGGCGGCGGCGAACGGCGTGGGCGGGACGGGGCCCGTGAACGGTACGCGCGGGACGGCGCCCGTACGCGGTGCCGGCGGGGCGGGACCCGTGGGCGGTGCGGGCGGGACGGCGCCCGTGAGCAGTACGGGTGGTCCAGCCCGGACAGCGGCGCCGAGCGGTACGCCCGGGGCGGCGCCGCTCGGGTCGCGGGTCGTCGAGCTGGACCACGAGGTGGTCACCCGCGTCACGCCCGCCGGGCCCGACGGGATGCTGGTGGCTCTTTCCGGCTCGCGGCGCAGGCCCGGGGTGTGGCACGTGCCGGGGACGGCGCCGCCGAGGCGTACGCCGTGGTCGGCCCGTGACCACGAGACCGTCCCACCGGGACCGCCCCCGGTCCGACCGATGCCGCTGCGCCCGACGGCCCGCGACGGACTGCTCCTCGGCGGCTGGTACCACCGGGCCCCCGGCCGCCCTCCCGGCGACCCCGCTCCCTGCGTGCTGCACCTGCACGGCGGCCCGGAGGAGCAGGAACGGCCCGTCTTCGATCCGCTGTACCACGAGCTGCTGGGTCGGGGCCTCGACGTCTTCGCGCCCGACGTCCGGGGCTCCTCGGGCTGGGGCCGCTCGTTCCGCGACGCGGACCTCGGTACGGGGCGCTTCGCCGCGATCGAGGACGTCGCCGCCTGCGCGGCCCACGTGATCGAGGCCGGGCTCGCCGATCCCCGGCGGCTGGCCGTCATGGGGCACTCGTACGGCGGCTACCTGACGCTCGCCTCCCTCGTCTGGCACCCGGAGCTGTTCCGCACCGGCGTCACGGTCTGCGGCATGTCGGACTTCGCGACCTTCTTCGCCGGCACCGAGCCGTGGCTCGCGGACTCGGCCGCCCACAAGTACGGTCATCCCGACCGGGACCGGGCGCTGCTGCAGTCGTTGTCGCCGATGAGCCGCGTCGACGCCCTGCGCGTACCGCTGCTCGCGGTGCACGGTGAACACGACACCAACGTCCCGCCGAGCGAGTCCGAGCAGATCGTCCACGCGGCCCGGGAACGCGGCCTGGAGGCGGAACTCCTCCTGCTCCACGAGGAGGGCCACGACTTCCGGCGCGCAGAGAGCCGACGGCTGTTCCGCCGCACGGCGGCGGACTGGCTCCAGCGGTGGCTCACCGCGTGACGCGCGGGGTCCGGCACCCGGACCCCGGCGGTGGAGCCCCTCAGCCACGCGGCACCGCGCCGCCAGGAGGGATCTTCCTGGCGGCGCGGGCAGCGGCATCGGCTGAGGCAGCCGGTCGAACGAGAGGTCCTAGGTCATGGAGCCCCGGGCGGATCGGCCGGTGTCGGAACGCCGGGTGTCGTGGTCGCGCGCGGCAGAGGCGGCCGCGAGGGCCAGGAGCGTGGCGATGACGCCGGTGATGAGGTTGCTCGTGATGGAGCGGGTGTGGGCGACGTCGCCGGCGACGACCCAGGGGGCGACGCAGGTCCAGATGCCGATGGCGGCGGCAGCCCAGGCCATGGAGTGCGTGCGCTCGTAGGAGTTGCCGAGGCCTCCGAGGAGGAGCATGTAGGCGATGCCGGCGATGAGGTTGGTCACCGCGAGCGTGGTGAAGCCGTTGAAGCCCGCGATCCAGGGGGACGCCGCCAGATAGAGGCCGGTGATCAGGGCGAGTGCCTCGATCATCTGCGCTCGTGGCGTTGCAGCGGCGCGGTCGTGCCGTGCGCGCAGTTCCATGAGGTCGGGGTGCTCCTCGATGGGGGCACGGTGTGTTGACGCCATGATGGCCTCCGTAGTGAAGGTGTTGCCTCACTGCCCATACCCCCATAATGGCGACACATTGGTAAAAACCCATCGGCTTTCGGCCGGTTTTCCGCCCGCGGACCCCTTCGTCCGAGGAGGCCCCGTCGTGTCCCGGATCCCCGAGTCCCTGTATGCCCGCGTCCGGCAGGAGGTCGACGCCCGCGCGGAGCGCCTCTGGGAGGTGAGCCTCGCCCTGCACCGCGAACCGGAGACCGCGTACGAGGAGCACCGCGCGGCCCGCCTGCTGGCGGGGGAACTCGAACGGGAGGGCTTCGAGGTGGAACGCGGGGTGGCCGGCCTGCCGACCGCCTTCGTCGCCCGTACGGGGTCGGCGGCCGGGACCCGGGGCGGGCCCGTCGTGGCCCTGCTGATGGAGTACGACGCGCTGCCCCGTCTCGGACACGCCTGCGGCCACAACCTCATCGCGTCGGCGGGCCTCGGTGCGGCGCTCGCCGTACGCGCCGCGCTCGGCGGGATCGAGGGGGCGCTGCTGGCCGTCGGGACACCCGCGGAGGAACGGGGCGGCGGCAAGGTGGCGTTGGTGGGCGCGGGGGTGTTCCGGGAAGTGGACGCGGCGCTCATGTTCCATCCCGGGGTCCATGACTGGGCGTGGGCGCCGTTGACGGCCAGTGCTCAGCTGCGGGTCGGGTTCCACGGCCGGGCCGCGCACCCGACGGGCAGCCCCACGGAGGGGATCGACGCGCTGGGGGCGCTGATCCAGTTCTTCAACACCCTCGGTGTGCTGGACCGACGGCTCCCCCCGGGTTCCCACGTCCAGGGCATCGTGACGGACGGCGGCCGGGCCACGAACATCGTCCCCGCGTACGCGGAGGGCCTGTTCGGCCTGCGGGGCGGGACCACGTCCGCGCTGGAGGCGCTGGTGGAGGAGCTGCGCTCGTGCGCCCGGGGGGTGGCGTCGGCGACCCGTACCCGGGTGGAGGTGGGCGACGTGGGCGGGCGGTACGAGCACTTCCGTGACAACGAGGTGCTGTCGGCCCTGTTCGCCGGCCACCTCGACCGGGCGGGCATCCCGCTGTCGGAGCCCACGGCGGGCGTGTACCTGGGGTCGTCCGACATCGGGAACGTCAGCACCCGCGTACCCGCGATCCATCCGTGGGTCGCCGTCATGGGGCCGGACGGCTCCGACCACACACCGGAGTTCGCGGAGGCGGCGGCGGGTCCCCTGGCACGACAGGTGATGACGGCCGCGGCGGAGGCGCTGGCGTGCACGGCGGTCGACGTCCTGTTGCGTCCTGAGGTCTCGGAGCGGGCCTGGGCACGTCTGCGGGCGAAGGCCGCGGCGGGCCGGTGACAGCCCGCCCGGTCCTCACGGAGGAGGTTCAGGCTTCCGGGACCGCGTCCTTCCCGGCGGCCGTGCGGCGGGCGTAGGTGAAGAGGTGGTTCTCCGGGGCCGCGCGGTCGCCGTCCGGGGTGAAGGCCGACACCTCGTGGTGGAGCACGTCGAGGCCGCAGTCCTCCCGCTGGAGGCGCAGGTACTCCTCCGTCGAGAAGCTGGAGACCCTGACGGGGCGCCCCATCCAGACGATCTCGACGTCCTCCACGTCGGCGGGGACGGTCGCCGTCACCAGGAAGCCGCCCGGCGCCAGCCAGCCGGCCATCCGCTTCAGGGCGGCGGCCGCCTCCGCCCGGCTCATCATCAGCAGCGGGAAGAACGCGCAGACCGCGTCGAAGCCGCCCTCCGGCGCGTCGAAGGCGCGCACGTCGCACTGCTCGAACCGGGCCCCGGGCACCTGGGCGCTCGCGAGGGCGACCATCCCACCGGACACGTCGATGCCGGTCACGTCGCAGCCGGCACGTACCAGGAGGTCGGCCGCCGGGCGTCCGGTGCCGCTCCCGACGTCGAGGACCCTGGCTCCCGCGTCCAGCCGTGCGGTGAGCCAGTCGATCGCCGCCAGCTGGGCCGGCAGCCGGACGAAGGCGCGCTCGTAGGCGATCCCCAGGTCGTCGAACAGCTCCGCCGCCGACACCGGCCGCGCCTTCGTACCGTCGTGGTCCATGGGCGTTCCCCTCCGTCGTGGGGTGCGCACGTGGGGTGCGCACCAGGGGCGGGCCTACCCATCCGAAGCCTTCCGGCAACGCGAACGGCCCGGCCGGGAGGCTGTCGAAGCGGCGAGGGCGGCGATGAGTTTCGGGGAGCCCGGCGGTCTGCCCCGTATGGAGAACACCTCGCGTATGGACACGATCGATCTGGGGGCGGCCGCGGAGCGGGTCGCCCGGCTCGCGGAGGGCATCGGCGACGAGCGGCTCGGCGACCCGACGCCCTGCCCCGAGTACGCGGTACGGGAAGTGCTCGCGCATGTCGTCGGGCTCGGCGTCGCCTTCCGCGACGCGGCCCGCAAGCAGTTCGGGCCGACGACCCGCACGCCGCCCGGCTCGTCCCGTCCGGTACTGGCGGACGACTGGCGGACGGCCCTGCCGAAGGTGCTGGACGAACTGGCCGCCGCATGGCGGGAGCCCGGCGCCTGGGAGGGTGACACCCAGGCGGGCGGGATCGACCTTCCGGCCGCCGTCATGGGCCGGATCGCGCTCGACGAGCTCTTGATCCACGGCTGGGACCTGGCGCGGGCGACCGGCCAGGCGTACGAGGTGAGCGAGGAGGAACTACGGGTGTCCGAGGCCCTCCTGACTCCGGCCGACGACTCCTCCGACGAGGCGTTCTTCGGCCCCGTCGTCGCGGTACCGGACGACGCGCCGCTGTTGGACCGGGTGATCGGCCTCAGCGGCCGTCGGCCCGACTGGCGCCCGGTCTAGAAGTGGCGGACATGCACCCGGGGTGCCGTCCGGGCGGCGGGGCCGCGTCCGGACGGCACCCGGGGTGCCGGGTGCCGTGGATCAGGGCGTCATCTCGTACGTGCCCGAGAGGGCCTCGACCTGCTGCCAGACGCGCTCCGAGCGCGCCTCGTCGACGACCGGGCGGCGGACCGCGCCGAGCGCCCAGTGCTGCTGCTGTTCCGTCGCGGAGTCCTTGCCGTGCAGTTCGACGGCGTGCGAGGAGAAGTCGCGGACGAGGACGGCGAACAACTCGTCGAGGACGTCCTCGTCGAGGCCGGTCAGCGCGGCCTGCTCCAGGACCAGCTGGCCGTGGACGACGAGCGCGAAGAGCTGGCCGACGGCGAGGAGGAGGTCCAGGTCGCGGCTCTGCTCCTCGTCCGGGGCGGCCTTGACGACGAACTCGCAGAGCGAGTCGGCCTGTTCGCGGAGACGGGCAACGTTGGACAGGTGACCGTAGGCGTCGTAGGCGGCGCGCCAGTCGTGGAAACGGACGGAGCCGAGACCACGGGCCGGGCCCTGACGGAAGAGGAACGTGTCGTCCGCCGCGTCCAGGCGGGTGGGGACGGGCTCGTACGCGACCGGGTCGAGCAGGTGGTTGCGCATGAACTTCAGGATCAGCGCCAGGTTGACGTGGACCGTGCCCTCCAGCTTCGGCAGTCCGCGGATCTCCACGGCGGCCTGGGCGAAGTAGTTGTCCTTCTCGAAGCCCTTGGCGGCGATGACGTCCCACATCAGGTCGATGACCTTCTCGCCCTCGGTGGTCACCTTCATCTTCGTCATCGGGTTGAAGAGGAGGTAACGGCGGTCGTCGGGACCGGCGGTGCGGAAGTAGTCGACGGCGCGGTCGCTGAACAGCTTCATGCCGACGAGCCGGACGTACGCGTCGGTCAGCTCGCGCCGCACGTGCGGGAACGCGGTGACGGGCCGGCCGTACAGGATGCGGTTCTGCGCGTGTGTGACCGCCTCGTACATGGCGTGCTCGCAGATGCCGATCGACGCGGTGCACAGGTTGAACTTGCCCACGTTGACGGTGTTCAGGGCGGCGTCGAAGGCGGCCCGACCGGTGTGCAGCACGTCCTCGGTGCCGACCGGGTACTCCTCGAGGCGGAACTCGCTGACGTACTTGGAGGAGTCGACGACGTTCTTGACCAGGCGGTACGCCGGGTGGCGGCTGTCGGCGGCGAAGAAGACGTACCCGTCGGGGCCCTCGACGTCGGTGCGGCGACCGAAGACGGAGACGAGCCCGGCGGCGTTGCCGTTGCCGATGTAGTACTTGGAGCCGGTGGCGCGGAAGCCGCCCTCGCCGTCGGGCTCCAGGAGCATGTCGGTGGAGTAGATGTCGGCGCCGTGCGACTTCTCGGAGAGGCCGAAGGCGAACACCTCTCCCTGGGTGAGGAGTTCGGCGGCGCGGGCGCGGGCGGCGGCGTTGTCGCTCTGCCAGACCGGGCCGAGGCCGAGGATGGTGACCTGCCAGGCGTACCAGTAGTCGAGGCCGTAGAAGCCGAGGATCTCGTTCAGGGCGGCGATGCGGGCGGTGTCCCAGCGCTTGTCGCCCTCCTGCTCACCGGCGGCGGAGGACGGCGTCAGGAAGGTCGCGAAGAGCCCCTCCTCGGCGGCGAAGGCGAGGAAGTCGCCGAGCCAGGCCCGGCTCCGGTAGTCCTCGATGATCTGACGCTTGCCGCGCGCCTCGAACCAGTCGACGGTGGCGCGCAGCAGCCGGCGGGTCTCCGGATCGAAGTGCGCCGGGTCGTAGGTGTGCGGGTTGAACAGCAGAGCGTCGGCCATGACGTCAGCCTTTCCGGCTCGGGATGAGGGTGGTGGTGCGGAAGGTCGGTGCGGGAGGTGGTTCAGTGCTCGCCGGCCTGGAACCGGGCGAGCGTGGCGAGGACGTCGTCGAGCCAGGCGATCATCATCCGCTCGTACGCGATGCCGCCACGGAGCACGACGTGCTGGAGCTCCCGCTCGGCGTCGAGCGGCCCGTCCACGTCAGGTGGCCCGTCCACGTCAGGTGGCCCGTCCGCGGCGAACGGCCCGTCCGCGGCGAACGGCCCGTCCGTAGCGAGCGGCCCGAAGTCGCGGGTCTCGCCGGCGAGATAGCGGGCCAGGCGGTCGGTGTGCGCCCGGCGGTGCCGCTCGACCTCGCCGATCAGGGCGGCCGGGGCGTCGAAGGCGGCGCCCCTGATCTTCACGGCGAGGTCGTGCCGCACGCTCTCGGGTTCGATCGGCTCGTGCAGCCACGCGGAGAGCGCCTCCCGCCCGGCGGCGGCGACGGAGTACTCCTTCTTGTCCGGGCGCCCCTGCTGCGGCACGTCCCGGACGTCGATCCAGCCGTCGCTCTCCATGCGCTTGAGCACGCGGTAGATCTGCTGGTGGGTGGCGGTCCAGAAGTACCCGATGGACCGCTCGAAGCGCCGGGCCAGCTCGTAACCGGACCCGGGCTTCTCGAGCAGGGAGACGAGGATCGCGTGGTCGAGCGCCATGCGCCCGATCCTGCTATGCACCTCGTTGCATAGCAAGCCCGCCCCGGTGAGACGCGGCTCACCCCCGAGCGGAGGCGGCGGCCCTCCACGTCGTCGGGCGACACGCCCTGGGCACGTCGCGGTGCCGAAGACCGAGCTGGTGCAGGACGCCGACGACACGGTGCTCCACCGTCCGCGGACCGGTGGAGGGTGCGGGCCGGGAAACGCGCGCTCCGCCCCACGGGTCCCGACGACCGGACGACCCAGCGCCCGTCGGTATCCACGGAATCGCGTGGGGACGGCCCGTCCGACCCCGGCTCGGGGGCGTGCCGCCGGTCAGGGCCGTCCCGCTCGGCAACGGAGCATCTCCAGCGGAGGGTTGGCGTGGAAGTCGGCCCAGAAGTCCTCGCCGAACTCGCGGACCCCGGCCTCCGAGACCGTGAGCGGGACCCAGGTCAGCTCGGTGAACCCGGCCGACCGCAGCGCCTTCTCGTAGACCTCGCGGCGCGGACGGTTGGCGACGAAGGAGATCGGCGGGTCGAGCAGAGCCGTGATCCGGACCTGAGGCCCGGTCTCGGCCTCCTCGCCGGTCGGTTCGCTGCGGAAGCCGTACTTCTCCGGGGTCGGTCCGTCGAAGCGGTAGTCGGGCGACTGGTTGAGCACGAAGAACTCGCCGCCCGGCCTCAGGTTCCGGTGCACGTTGCGGCACATCCGTTCCGTGGTGGCGTAGTCCTCCGCGTAGCTGAGCAGCTGGACCGCCAGCGCGACGTCGAAACGCCGTCCGAGCGGGCGCATCTCCGCGACGTCGCCCACCTCGTAGCGCACACCCAGCGGCTCGCTCTCCTCCAACCGCCTCGCCACAGCCACCATCTCACCGGACACATCGATCCCGAGGACGTCCGTGGCGCCGCGCCGCCTGAACTCCCTGCTGTAGAAGCCGGTGCCGGAGGCCAGGTCGAGGAGGGACCTGCCGCGCACGTCCCCGACCATGGCCAGGAGACCGGGGATCACGGCGAACCGCTCCAGCGGAAGGGACTTGAAGCCCTCGTACGCCTCACCGATGTCGTCGTACTGTTGCGTACCCACCGTGTCGTCCTCCTGCGCTTCGTCCGGGTCGGGCCTGTGCCGGGCAGTCTTGCTCCGCCCGCGCGGCCCGCCGTACTGACAGAAGCCACGAAGATGTCCGAGAAAACCGGAGAATCCACCATGCGCGTCAAAGCCTTCGACCACCTCGTGCTCAACGTGAGCGACGTCGACAGGGCTCTCGACTTCTACACCGGCCCCCTGGGTCTCGAACCCGAGCGCGTCGAGGAGTGGCGGGCCGGCAAGGTGCCCTTCCCGTCGGTGCGCGTCGACGGGAGCACGGTCATCGACCTCTTCTCCCGGCCGCGCGGCGAGTCCAACGTCGACCACATCTGCCTGGTCGTCGATCCCCTCGACTGGCAGGAGGTCATCGACTCAGGGACGTTCGACGTGGTCGAGGGGCCCGTCCCGCGCTGGGGCGCGCGCGGCTCGGCGCAGTCGGTCTACGTCAGGGACCCGGACGGCAACACGGTGGAGCTCCGCTGGTACCCGCAGGACGCGGGCACCTGATCCGCCTCGTGTTATGAAGGCCCGATGACCCGGACGACATGGACAGAGGGCCGGCGGGTGAGCCTCGCGGCCGACCTCAGGGTGGGCGGTGCGATCACCCTCGCCGACAGTGTCCCGACGGAGGCGGAGACCTCCGTCGGGACGCTGTTCCTCGCGGCGGGGACCGGGGGCACGGTCGTACGGGTCGACCGGCTGGAGAAGGCCCCGGGCCCGGAGGTGCGCGAGTACGAGCGGCTCCACTCGCTCCTCGCCGACTTCGGCCACCAGATGCCCCCGGGCAGCAGGCAGCAGCTCGCCGAGCAGGTGGCGGCGCTGGAACCGGCGTGGACCGCGCACCAGGAGGAGCAGCCGCGCGCGACGGTCCGCGTCCGGCTCGACAACGGCTTCGTCCTGGCCGACGCGCGCGAGGACCTGTTCGTCCCGGAGTGAGCGGCCGGGCCGGTGCGAGGTGTCAGCGGCTCGTGTACGGCAGCAGTGCCATCTCGCGCGCGTTCTTGACGGCGGCCGCGAGGGCGCGCTGCTGCTGGGCCGTCACGCGGGTGACGCGTCGGCTGCGGATCTTTCCCCGGTCGGAGACGAACTTCCTCAGCAGGTCGGTGTCCTTGTAGTCGCTGTACGTGATGCCGGCCGCGTCGAGCGGGTTGGGCCGGGGCGCGGCGGGCTTGCGGGGGTCGTGGCGTCGGGCCATGGTGACTTCTCCTTGGGGTCGGGGGGTCGAGGGAGCGGGGTCAGGCGGCGTCGAGGAGGGCGTCGAACGCGGCGGGCAGGTGCTTCCAGCCCTGGCGTCCCGATCCGTACTCCACGTCCGTCAGGAGGCACGAGTCGAGGAGCTGTTCGAGCCCGTCCCGGTCGAGGCCGGGGGACGTGAAGACGAGGTGCTGGCAGCAGTCGCCGTGGTCGGGGTGCCAGTCCAGTGCGGCGGCCGCCCTGCGTACGGGAGGGACCATGTCCCAGGCCGCGTCGGGCAGTGACGCCAGCCAGGGGCCGACGCTCTCCACGCACAGCGCCCCGCCCGCCGCGTCCCACGCGAGCAGCGTGTCGGGGCGGTCGGCGAGCCAGAAGCGGCCGCGGCTGCGGGCGGCGGCGCAGCAGAGGTCTTCGAGTGCCCGGTAGAGGCGCTCGGGATGGAACGGCCGGCGGCGGCGCCAGACGAAGGTGGCGACGCCCGCCTCGTCGGCGTCCTGGGGCAGCAGCGCGCACGCCGGGTGCTGCGCCGCCGCGGCGGCCTCGATGTCGACGCCGGCGAACGCGGCGCGGGCGAGTTCGGCGGACGCGACGGGTACCTGCCGTGCGGTGGGGTGCAGTTGGGCGAGGAGGGCGTGGTCCTCCTCGTCGGCCTCCTCGCTGTCGACGACGGCGAGGACGGGGGCGTACTCCAGTTGGCGGGCCCAGGTGTCTCCGACGGTCCGCCGGTCGGTGGGGGCGGCCGCGAGGCCGGTCTCGGCGAGGTCGTCGCCGTTGGCGAGGTAGGGCAGGACGAGCGCGGGGTCCACGGCGGTGATCACGCCCGTGAGGGCCAGTCGGTCGCCGCCGTGTCCGGCGACGACCTCCGCCATGGCCTTCGGTTCGACCGAGTCCCAGAGTTCGACGACGGCGAGGCGGGTGAGGCCGCCGTCCGCCATCCGCCGCAGCTCGGGGACCAGGTCCTCGCGCAGTGCGCAGCACGCGCAGTCGTTGACCAGGGGGGTCTCACCCCGGGAGAGGGTGCCTGAGGCGTCGCGGATCACACGGAGCACGGTGCCGCCGGGTGCCTCGGACAGGTCGTGGTGCAGGGCCACGCTCCCCGGCACGGTGGACAGGAGGCGTTCGACGACCTGGGTGCGGGCGTCGGCGTGGAGGCCGGCGACGATCACCACGGGGAGCTGGGTGGTGGGCTTCATGGCAGGGCCTTTCATGGTCGGACGGGTCCCCACTATATGGCAATGGTTTTCATTTCCAAGATGGCGGGGTGGGTACGTGCCGGCAGCCGCCGAAGGCGTACGAGCGCGGCCTGCTCCGCCCGGAGGGCCGAGCCCGACCCGAGCCGCGCCGGTGACGCTCGGCCGCCCGGTCCTCGGCAGCGTCGACGGGCTCCGGTGGCGCCGAACGAGTGGACTCGCCGGAAGGCGCCCGGGGTGGGGAGCCGCCCCGGCCGCGTGCCGGTGGTGATGTTGCCGTCCGTGCCCGTGACCAGGAAGAGGCGTCCCGACATGCGACGTACCCACCAGCGCAGACTGCTCGCCGCGACGCTGCTCGCGGCGTCCGTGCTGACCTCGACGGCGGTCGCCCCCGCCGCCCCCGTACACGCCGTGGGCGTCGACCGTCAGGGCTCGGACGACTGCCGGCCCGGCAGCCTCGGTCAGGGCCTCACGGCGAAGCTCGACAAGACGATCGAGGACGTCCGGAAGCAGGCACGCATCCCCGGTGTCGTGGTCGGACTGTGGATGCCGGGCAAGGGGTGCTACGTCCGGGCGACCGGCGTCGCCGACACCGCCACCCGCAAGCCAATGCCCGTCGACACCTACGTCCGGATCGGCAGCGAGACCAAGACCTTCACCGTCACCGCGCTGCTCCAGCTCGTCGACGACGGCAGGATCCGTCTCGACGACCCGATCTCCGACTACGTCCGCGGCGTGCCCGACGGGAACAGGATCACGCTGCGCCACCTCGCCGGGATGCGCAGCGGCCTCTTCCCGTACACCTCCGATCCGGACTTCGTCCGCGACCTGCAGACCCAGCCCGAACGCGCCTTCACCCCCTGGGAGATGCTCTCGTACGGCTACCGGCACCCCAACACCTTCGCGCCGGGTACGGCGTTCCAGTACTCCAACTCCAACCTCGTCCTGCTCGGCCTGGTGATCGAGAAGGTCACCGGTCAGCGTCTCGCCGACGTCATCCACCAGCGGGTGCTCCGGCCCGCGCACCTGCGCCACACGCTGTTCCCGAAGGGGGCGGAGTTCCCCGAACCGCACGCCCGCGGCTACACCGACCAGACGCTGAGCGGCGCGGTCACCGACGTCACGGACTGGAACCCGAGCTGGGCCTGGGCGGCCGGGGCGATGATCTCGAACCTGCAGGACCTGCGGCGCTGGGCGAAGGTCGTCGCCACCGGCGAACTGCTCAGCCCCGCGACCCAGGCGCAGCGGCTCCGGACGCTGCCGACCGGATTCCCCGGCACCAGCTACGGCCTCGGGATCTTCGACGCCAACGGATGGATCGGCCACAACGGGTCCATCCCCGGGTACGAGACCGTGACGGTCTACCTGCCGTCGCAGAAGGCCACCCTGGTCATCATGATCAACACGGATGTCGACAGCCAGGGCCGGGAGCCGTCCACGCTGCTCGCCAAGGCGATCACGGCGGTCGCCACCCCGGGCAACGTCTACGACGGCGCGGTGGCGCCGCGCTGATCGCGGCGGAGCGGCGGGAGCCGCGAAGAGGGTGACATGAGAAAGGGCAAGGGGAGCACTCACCTCTTGCCACTCTCAACTTATAGCGCACAGGGGGGCTTGCGGCAAGGCCCTGGTGGTACCGCAGAATCGCTGGTCTCAGCCAGCCCCTGCAGAAATGAGTCCCCCTCCGTGCGTGTGCTTTCGTCGGTGGACCGGTCGTACGACACCAGCGCGTTCGACCTTCCCGACCGTCTCTCCCCCAAGGCCGACCCGGCGCTGATCGCCGGCGACGAGCGGCACTTCGCGGCCGTCGCGGAGACCCTGAGGGAGTCGATCGCCGAACTGTCCGGCCGTCTCGACGCGGCGCGGAAGGCGCCCGGCGGCGGCGGCCGGGAGGCGATGGACCGGGACGCCGAGATCCACCGGCTGACCGCCCGGCTGCGCACCCTGCGCCGCTTCGGCCTCGACCTGTGCCTCGGGCGGGTCGTCGGAGCGGACGGCTCCGAGCCCGTGTACGTCGGGCGTCTCGGCCTGACCGACAGCGCGGGTCGCCGGCTGCTCATCGACTGGCGTTCCCCCGCCGCCGAACCCTTCTTCGCGGCCACCCACGCCCACCCGATGGGGCTGGCGAGCCGCCGCAGGTACCGCTGGAACAACGGCCGGATCGGTGACTACTGGGACGAGGTGTTCACCGCCGACGGGCCCGACGAGCACGCGGCCCTGGACGACCAGTCCGCGTTCATCGCCGGCCTCGGCGGCAGCCGGTCGCCCCGGATGCGTGACGTGCTCGCCACCATCCAGGCCGACCAGGACGCCATCATCCGGGCCGGCTCGCGCGGCACCCTCGTCGTCGACGGTGGGCCGGGCACCGGCAAGACCGTGGTCGCGCTGCACCGCTCCGCCCACCTCCTCTACGCGGACCCGCGCCTCGGGCACCGCCGGGGCGGCGTGCTGTTCGTCGGCCCGCACCAGCCCTATCTGGCGTACGTCGCCGACGTCCTGCCCAGCCTCGGCGAGGAGGGGGTACAGACCTGCACCGTGCGGGACCTCGTCGCCGAGGGGGCGCGGGCGGCCGTCGAGCGCGACCCGGAGGTGGCCCTCCTGAAGTCGTCCGCGGACATGGTGCGGGCGATCGAGACGGCCGTCAGGTTCTACGAGGAGCCGCCCGCCCAGGGGATGACCGTGTCGACCGACTGGGCCGACGTCCGGGTGAGCGCGGCCGACTGGGCCGAGGCGTTCGACGCCCCGGAGGCCGGTACCCCGCACAACGAGGCGCGGGAGCAGATCTGGGAGGAGCTGGGCACGATCCTGCTCGCCAAGCTCGACGGCGAGGTCCCCGAGGACCAGTTCCGCAGGGCGCTGCGGCAGGACGAGGACCTGGCCGACGCCCTGCACGGCGCCTGGCCGTTGCTGGAGGCGGCCGACCTCGTCGGAGACCTGTGGTCGGTCCCCGCGTACCTGCGGAAGTGCGCTCCCCGGCTGGGCCGCGAGGAGGTCCGGAAGCTGCAGCGCGAGGACGCCCAGGCGTGGACGGTGTCCGATCTGCCGCTCCTGGACGCGGCGCGGCAGCGGCTCGGCGATCCGGAGGCGGCCCGGCGCAAGCGCCGTCACCAGGCCACGGTCGCCGCCGAACGCGCGCGGATGGCCGACGTCATCGACAACGTCCTCGCGGCCGACGCCGACGGTGAGGGCGCGGTGACCATGCTGCGCGGGCAGGACCTGAAGGACAGCCTCGTCGACGAGGCCGCGCTGCCCGGTGCCGAGCCCGACCTGCTCGCCGGACCGTTCGCGCACATCGTCGTGGACGAGGCGCAGGAGCTGACGGACGCCGAGTGGCAGATGCTGCTGCAGCGCTGCCCGTCCCGGAGCTTCACCGTCGTCGGGGACCGCGCCCAGGCCAGGAACGGCTTCACCGAGTCGTGGCGGGAACGCCTTGAACGGGTCGGGCTCGAGCGGGTCACCGTGGCGTCCCTGAGCATCAACTACCGGACGCCGGAGGAGGTCATGGCGGAGGCCGAGCCGGCCATCCGGGCCGCGCTCCCGGACGCGAACGTGCCGACGTCCGTCCGCGCCGCCGGCATCCCGGTCGTCCACGGATCGGTGGACGACCTCGACGCGGTCCTCGACGACTGGCTCGCCGCCCACGCCGAGGGGACGGCCTGTGTCATCGGCGCCCCCCGGTTCCGGCCGGTGGACGACCGGGTCCGGTCGCTGACGCCTTCGCTGTCGAAGGGCCTGGAGTTCGACCTGGTCGTCCTGGTCGATCCGGAGGCCTTCGGCGAGGGGATCGAGGGGGCGGTCGACCGCTACGTCGCCATGACCCGTGCGACCCGCCAACTCGTCGTCCTCACGAGTTCGTGACGGCGCGCCACGGCCGATCCTGCGATGAGATGACGTATCGATGGGTTCATGACTCACACATGCGAGCCCATCACGGCACCCGTTCTCGGTGACCCGGACGTTCTCGGTGACGCGGTCGTTCCCGGTGACCCGGTCGTTTCCGGTGATCCGGTCGTTCCCCGTGGGGAGTGCCCCGAAGTCGCGTCGCTCGTCGCGCCGTATCTGCGCATCATCCGGTCCGCGCTTCCCCCGGTGGAGGCGGAGCGGTTCCTTGTGCGTGCCCTGGACGCGCACGAGGAGGAGCGGCGCCGGGCGGGCGCGCTCCAGCTCGGGTTCAGCGCGTACCTCTGGGACGGTCTGGGCGACAGCTGGGGCGGGTCCCTGGCGCACGCCTCCGCCTGGGAGGCCATGCAGGCGATCCGTCACCTCGTCCGCAAGGCGCCCACGGCGGACCTCTCCGCGTACCTGCGGCTGGGGATCCGGCTCGTCCGCGAGCCAGGCGCGGGCGCTCCGGCGCGTACGCCGGTGCCGGTGGGCGCCTGACGCGCCGGGCGGGCGCGGGGGGCCGCCCCCGGCCTCGCCCATCCGCACGGCGCCCGCTCTCAGCCTGCGGGCTGCCGGATCCAGTCGTCCTCGCCGGGGTCCGCGCCCTCGGCGAGGGCCGCGAGGCGGTCGACGTAGTGCTGCCATCCCTCGGCGTGGGCCTCGCAGGCCTCGGTGGAGGGGAGCCCGCTGTGGATCAGCCGGAGCAGCGTTCCGTCCGGGGTGGGCCGGAGCGTGAGCTCGATGGTGCTGGAGCCGGGCGGGACGGGCGTCGGGCCGGTGCCCCAGGCCCCACCGGAGCCGGGCGGGACGGGCGTCGGGCCGGTCTCCCAGCCCCAGCTGAAGACGAGGCGTCCCGGTGGGTCGACGGTGATGAAGCGGCCGGCGGCGACGCCGTCGCCGGTGACCCGGGTGCGGTAGGAGCCGCCGGGCTCGAAGGAGAACGTGCCGTCGACGCCCATCCAGGACAGCCATCTCTCGCGGTCGGTGAGGTACCGGAAGACGGCCTCCGGGCCGGCGCCGATGCGCCGCTCCAGGGTGACCGTGTCCATGGGGGTCGGCGGGATCGGGGGATGCGCGGGAGTCGTCATGAGGGCTTCTCGCTTCGTTCGGCCACGTCGGCGAGCCGGGCCGGAGGCGGCGAACCGCTGGGGCCCGTCCTTGCGCAGCGTAACCAGAGGGGCGTCGGGCAGCACCTCGGGCGCAGGGCGTCGACTCCCACTCCCGGCGGCGGGGACGACGGGGGCCCGACGGCCGGTCGCACCCGGGTCCCGGTCGTCGTCCCGGGGGCACGCGCGCGTAGCGTGAGGCTGTCGGCTCCGTCGTCCCTCACCACTGGAGATCCGCCTGTGTCCAGCGCCGCCCCGACCCGTACCGCTGTCGTGGAGTCCCTCATGGACCGCTTCCCGGGAGTCCCTCCGGAGGCCGTGTTCAAGGAGGACCTGCTGCGCGGCGGCCTCGCCTTCGATCCGTCCGCGCTGAGCGGCAACGAGGACGGCGAGGTGAAGCCGAAGTCGTACTTCATCTTCTCCTTCGACCACCGCACGCTGCCGGAGCTGGGCGAGGCGGCGCTGAACCGTCCGCCGGAGGAGATCGTCCTCACCGGCGGACCCTACGGTCTGCGCCGCACGGTGGTGTCGGTACGGGTCAACCCCTCGTCCCCGTACCGGGTGGCGCCGGCCCCCGACGGGGCGCTCGCGCTGTTCCTCGACGGGGTCCGGATCGCCGACGTGGGGCTGCCGCCGATGCCGGAGTACTACCGGCACCCGCTGTCGAACGGCAAGTCCGTGATGGAGGTCGCGCCGACCATCCAGTGGGGTTATCTGATCTACCTGACGGTCTTCCGGGTCTGCCAGTACTTCGGCGCCAAGGAGGAGTGCCAGTACTGCGACATCAACCACAACTGGCGCCAGCACAAGGCGGCGGGCCGCCCGTACACGGGGGTGAAGCCGGTCGACGAGGTCCTGGAGGCCCTGGAGATCATCGACCGCCACGACACGGCCCGTACGTCGACGGCGTACACCCTGACCGGCGGGGCGGTCACCTCCCAGGTGGGCGGGAAGGACGAGGCGGACTTCTACGGGCAGTACGCGCGCGCGATCGAGGAGCGCTTCCCTGGCCGCTGGATCGGCAAGGTCGTCGCCCAGGCCCTGCCGAAGGAGGACGTGCGGCGCTTCCACGACTACGGCATCCGGATCTACCACCCGAACTACGAGGTGTGGGACCGTCGGCTCTTCGAGCTGTACTGCCCCGGCAAGGAGCGGTACATCGGCCGGGACGAGTGGCACCGCAGGATCCTGGACTCCGCGGAGGTCTTCGGGCCGCGCAACGTCATCCCGAACTTCGTCGCCGGGGTCGAGATGGCCCGCCCCTCCGGCTTCCTGACCGTGGACGAGGCGATCGCCTCCACCCGGGAGGGCCTGCGGTTCTTCATGTCGCGCGGGATCACCCCCCGCTTCACCACGTGGTGCCCGGAGCCGACGACACCGCTGGGCCGCGAGAACCCGGACGGCGCGCCGCTGGAGTACCATCTGCGCCTCCTTGAGGCGTACACGGCGACGCTGGAGGAGTACGGGCTGTCGGCGCCGCCCGGGTACGGACCGGCGGGCCCGGGGCGCGCGGTGTTCTCGGTCAGCTCGTTCATGGACGCACTGCCTCCGGCTCCGGGCGAGTGACCCGGCCGAGGGGCGTCAGACGCGCAGTTCCCTCGCCTCGAAGCGGCCTTCGCCCAGGACGAGGACGAAGGACACCTGCTGCCCCTCGGAGAGCGAGCGCTCCTCCCCCTCGATGTCCGCGGCGCTGAAGTAGACCTGTTCGTCGGAGCCGACGGGAACGACGAAGCCGTACCCGCCGGTGCGGTTGAAGGAGTGCACGAACCCGGTGCTCCTGCTGTCCATGGCGGGCCTCCTCGCCGTCACGGGCGGCGCGGTCGAGGGGCTGGGCCCCGGCTCCGGCCGCATCCGCGTCTCAGGGGACTTCTACCCCGTACGGCCACGGTTCGCCCGTCGGACGACGCCGGCCGGAGGCGGCCCGGCCTGGTGTGCGCGTCACTCCCCGCGCCTCGTACAATATTCAACAGAGGCCTGGTGTCGGGGATCCCCCGTGTCCGACACCGGGCCTCGCCATGCTCTCGGCGCCCTCCCACGCACACGCCGAGACGCGGGAAGGTGTCACGGCGCCCCGCCGTTCCCGTGAGCACCCGGCCGGGGGTGGTGTCGGGGCGCGCCCGCGCGGTGGCCCTGCCGGTGCTCGGCGCCCACCTCTGCGGCACCTTCGCGGTGCTCGCCCTCACCCCGTCGCCGGCGTTCGCGCATGCCAACCCGCTGCTGCTCACGCTGGTGGGCGAGTTCGTGGTCAAGAACGTGGGTGCTGCTCGCGGGCGTGGTGGTGGTGACGACCCGCCCGAGCCGCCCGGCCCGCCCGAGCCGCCCGGCCCGCCCGAGCCGCCCGGGCGAGTCCCGGGATCTGTCCGGTAGGTCCTGAGACACGGCGTTTCGGCCGGACGTCGCCGGGCAGCAGCACCTCGTGCCACCGGCGGCGACCGGGGCGCGTACCGAGCGGCGTCAGGGAGAGGACCATGAGCCACCACGACAGGCACGGCAGCGAGCAGGACCGGCACGAACCCCCGCGGACCACACCGTCCGGGGCCGAGGGCGAGAGCGGCGACGCCGAGGCACGGCGCCAGGCGGAGGAGGCGACGCGGGACCAGGGGGACTCCCCGGCGGAGGACGCCCACGGCAGCACCGCCAAGCGGCAGAGCCCCGGCATCGGCCGCGAGGAGCAGCGGGAGCAGCATCCGTGAGTATCCGCCGCGATTCCGGGAAGTCGCACGACTACCAGACCGACCAGGAGGTGCCGGATGTCCGCCGGTAAGAAGGCGAAGCACGCCGCGGAGACCGCCAAGGGCAAGGCCAAGGAGGCCACTGGCAGGGCCGTGGGCAACGAGAGCATGCAGAGGGAAGGCCGCGCCGAGCAGATCAAGGGTGACGCGAAGCAGACGGCGGAGAAGGCAAAGGACACGCTCAAGCACTAGGACGCGCGGGGGACGCCCCCCGCGCCTGCAGTGCCGCGACGCGGACGGCCGGTGGACCGGGTCACCCCGGTCCACCGGCCGTCTTCGCATTCCCGCCGGGATCCTCACCCCTCCCCTGCGGGCGGGCTTCCACCAGCCCGCGCCACATCCACACGGCGAGCCCGCGGGCGAGGGGGCCGGTGACCCGACCGGCGGTGGACCGTGAGGTTTTCGGATTCACCGATCGCTCCAGAAGGAGTGGAGCGGTGCTTCACGCGTCCGTGAGAAGGGTCCGGTACCAGGAGGCGTGGTCGGCGAAGCCCTCGCCGAAGCCCGGTCCCGGATCGCAGCCGAAATCCCGCCAGGGGCGGTCGTCGGCGAACCAGTGGTCGGTGGCGAGCATGTCCAGATGGTGCTGGGCGAAGGGCAGTTCGGCGAGCAGCGCGCGGGCCGTGGGGATGTCCACCGCCGGCCCCCGGGTCTTCCCCGTCCCGAGGGTGAGCAGGTCTTCGGCGGCCGCGAGCAGTTCCCTGACCGCTACCGGCTCGGGATGGTCGACGTAGTACGGGCCCGCCTGGGTCCGGGGCGAGAGCGCCGCGCCGAGCAGGACGCGCGCCAGACTGTCCACGTCGATGAGCGAGTGCAGTGACGTTCCCCCGTCGAGGGGTCCCGGCAGGGCGGCGAGCAGCCGGACCAGGCCGGGCATCAGCTGCCGGTCGCCGGTGCCGTAGACGAGGTGCGGTCGCAGTACGGTTCCGCCGGCGTCCATGACGTGCCGCTCGCCCGCCGCCCTGGTGCGGCTCGTCGCGGAGACCGGGGCGAGGGGCAGGGTGCCGGGGGCGGCGGCGCGGAAGGGGCCACGGCCGTGGACGGAGGCGGTGCTCAGGGCGACGATCCGACCCACTCCGGCGCGTACGGCCGCGTCGACCAGGGCCCGGGTGCCCTCGTCGTTGACGGCGTGGGCCAGTTCCGCGTCCCCGCCGATCGCCGATGCGCAGTGGATCAGGATGTCGACCCCCTCACAGGCGCGGCGCAGGGACACGGGGTCGCGGAGGTCGCCGAGCACGGTCTCGAACGACGCTCCCGGCCCGAGGTCCGGCGGGCGGCGGGTGAGCAGACGTACGGGCGACGCGGGCTCGGGAGCCGAAGCCGTCAACCCGGTCGACGTGGCCGACACCGACGCCGCTGGGGCCGATGCCGCTTGTGCCGTGGCCGCTGGGGCCGTGGCCGTCGCCGCCGTGGCCGTACCCGTGGCCGCGGCCGCCACTCGGCCGCCGATGAATCCGGTCGCGCCGGTGATCAGAATGCGGGGGCCCATCGTTCCGATCCCGTTCAGCCCGCCAGCCGGGAGCCGAGGCCGCCTCCGGCCACCGTCAGTTCCCGGGACGGAGAGGTGAGCATGCAGTGGAAGACGGGGTGGCCGTCCTGTCGGCCCGCGACGCGGACGGTGGTCGTCGAGGGGTCGAGCCCGGGGACGACCTCGGTCTCGATCCAGCAGGGGCTGTCGAGTTCGGCGTACCGGTAGAAGGAGACGTCCATGGCGGTGGGCAGGTACGCGCCGCCGCCGGTCGTCATCGCCGCCGCCTGCCGGGCGGCTTCGAGGAGGACCATCCCGGGCACGTGGTCGTTCGGCCTCCGGAAGAGAGTGCTGTGCGCGGTGTTGATCCGCAGCTGCCACTGGCCGGGGCGGGTCCCGGGGCCCAGGACGACGTCCTTGGCGTGCCGGCGGCCGACCTGGTGCGGGGCCACCTCCGGGATCAGCGGGACGGGGCGTCCCAGCGCGGCCATCCGCTCGCCGCGGATCCTGCGGTACGCCATCGCGGAGGTGCAGCGCGCCTGGGCCTTTCCGGTGCCGAGGAACCGGCCGTCACGGGTGAGCACCAGGGTGCTGCGGAGGTCGCGGAGGCGGCCGCCGCGGCTGCTGAGGTCGGAACAGATGACGTCGACGGTGATGTCGGAGGAGAGTCCGTCGACGGTGAGCGCCTCGGGATCGGCGTCGTAGGACAGGCCCCACATGACGAACTGATCGTCCAGAGGTACCCCGAACTCGGCGTGGGCTATAAGCATGGTGGTCTGGCGTATCGTCTCGGCCACCAGTACGGGGTCGTGCCGGCCCTCTGCCACCGGAGAGAAGAAGGGATGTGCGGCAGGCCAGTGCGCGGAGACGGAGAAGCGATTCTCCCGCAGCCGGGTCCAACCCGTGGGGATGATGTCCGCGGGATCGGCTCGGTGAACGAACTCCCCGGGGACGCGTGTTGTCGCTCCTCGACAATTCTGATCCATGGATTCCCCTTGCGTCCCCGCGCCCCTGGACGGTGTATCCGCCCGGCTTAGAATACGTACAGCCCGGTTTTCTTTTCAATGCTTCACGTGACACGTCGAGCACAGACAGCGAGTCAGCAGGAGGCGCCTTGGCGCAGCAAGCGCGTGCAATTCGAACCCGTCGGGTGATCCTCGAATCGGCCGCGACGGTGTTCGCGGAGCGCGGCTACGAGCGGACGACCATCGGCGAGATCCTCGTGCGTGCCGGGGTGACCAAGGGGGCTCTGTATTTCCACTTTGCTTCCAAGGAAGATCTTGCTCTCGGTGTGCTCGACGCCCAGATGCTGGACGTTCCTCTGGCGCCGCAGGCCGTGAAGCTCCAGGAGCTGGCGGACCAGGCCTTTCTGCTGACCCACCGGCTGCAGCGGGACGCGCTGGTGCGCGCGAGCGTCGCCCTGGCGCTGGACAGCGGCGCCACCGGCGTCGACCGCGCCGCTCCTTTCCGGGCATGGATCGACCAGGTGTCGGAGATCCTCATGGTCGCCAAGGCGCGGGGGGAACTCCTTGTCCATGTGGATGTGACGGACACCGCCGAACTCTTCTCGGGAGCCTTCTCCGGCATCCAGGCGATGTCCCAGATTCTTTGCGATCGCAATGATCTGGCTCATAGGGTCTCCGTGCTGCTCCAGCACTTCCTGCCGAGCATCTGCACTCCGGCCCTGTTGTCCCGTCTCGACATGACCGAGGGCCGCGCCCGGGAACTCGGCGAGGCCTACGACGCGAGCCGGCGCCGCAGGGAAGAAGGAAACCTCGCGGACACCCGAACATAACGAAACCGACCGAACGGTCTTGAGAGCGCCCCGACGTGGACCCGCGTCGGGGCGCTCTGGCGTCGTGGCACTGAGTGTGTTTTGCTGAGGGTACTCAGTGCCACAAGCGTCTAGGGGAGCTCCACATCATGGGCAAGGACTTCGACCTGTATCGGCCTTCCGAGGAGCACGACATGCTCCGGGAGTCGGTCCGTGCGCTGGCGGAGGCGAAGATCGTGCCGTTCGCCGCGGCGGTGGACGAGGAGGGCCGGTTCCCTCAGGAGGCGCTGGACGCGCTGGTCGCCAACGACCTGCACGCCGTGCACGTCCCCGAGACCTACGGCGGCGCCGGTGCGGACGCCCTCGCCACGGTGATCGTCATCGAGGAGGTCGCGCGCGCGTGCGGCAGCTCCTCGCTGATCCCCGCGGTCAACAAGCTGGGCTCGCTGCCGGTGATCCTGTCCGGCTCGGAGGAGCTCAAGCACAAGTACCTCGGCCCCCTGGCCAAGGGCGACGCGATGTTCTCCTACGCCCTGTCCGAGCCCGACGCGGGCTCGGACGCGGCCGGGATGAAGACCCGCGCGGTCCGCGACGGCGACTTCTGGGTCCTCAACGGTGTGAAGCGGTGGATCACCAACGCCGGCGTCTCCGAGTACTACACGGTGATGGCCGTCACCGACCCCGACAAGCGGTCCAAGGGCATCAGCGCCTTCGTCGTGGAGAAGTCCGACGAGGGCGTCTCCTTCGGTGCGCCGGAGAGGAAGCTCGGCATCAAGGGCTCCCCGACCCGCGAGGTCTACCTCGACAACGTCCGCATCCCCGCCGATCGCATGATCGGCGCCGAGGGCACCGGCTTCGCCACCGCGATGAAGACCCTCGACCACACCCGTATCACCATCGCCGCCCAGGCCATCGGTATCGCCCAGGGCGCCCTGGACTACGCCAAGGGCTACGTGCAGGAGCGCAAGCAGTTCGGCAAGCCGATCGCCGACTTCCAGGGCGTTCAGTTCATGCTGGCCGACATGGCCATGAAGCTCGAGGCCGCCCGCCAGCTCACCTACGCCGCCGCGGCCAAGAGCGAGCGCGTGGACGGCGACCTGACCTTCTTCGGCGCCGCCGCCAAGTGCTTCGCCTCCGATGTCGCGATGGAGGTCACCACCGACGCCGTCCAGCTCCTCGGCGGCTACGGCTACACCCGCGACTACCCCGTCGAGCGCATGATGCGTGACGCCAAGATCACCCAGATCTACGAAGGCACCAACCAGGTCCAGCGCATCGTCATGGCCCGCAACCTCCCGTAACCCCCCGCCCGTTGAAAGGAGACAGGCCGTGACCCTGAAGATCGCTGTCTGTGTGAAGTACGTTCCCGACGCGACCGGCGACCGCGGTTTCGCCGACGACCTGACGACCGACCGTGAGGCCGTGGACGGGCTGCTCTCGGAGCTCGACGAGTACGCGGTCGAGCAGGCGCTCCGCATCTCGGAGGAGGCCGACGACGCCGAGGTCACCGTCGTCACCGTGGGTCCGGACGACGCCAAGGACGCCCTCCGCAAGGCGCTGTCGATGGGCGCCGACAAGGCCGTCCACGTCAACGACGAGGACATCCACGGCTCCGACGTGATCGCCACCTCCGCGATTCTGGCCAAGGCCCTGGAGAAGACCGGCTTCGACCTGGTCGTCTGCGGCATGGCCTCGACCGACGGCACGATGGGCGTGCTTCCCGCGCTGCTCGCCGAGCGGCTGTCGCTCCCCCAGGTGACGCTGCTCTCGGAGCTCTCCGTGGCGGACGGTCTGGTGAAGGGCCGCCGCGACGGCGACGCCGCCACCGAACTCCTGGAGGCCCCGCTGCCGGCCGTCGTCTCGGTCACCGACCAGTCCGGCGAGGCCCGTTACCCCTCCTTCAAGGGGATCATGGCCGCCAAGAAGAAGCCGGTCCAGGAGCTGGACCTGGACGACCTGGACATCGACGCCGACGAGGTGGGTCTGGCCGGGGCCTGGACCCTGGTCGACGCGGTGGCCGCGCGCCCGGCCCGTACGCAGGGCACGATCGTCACGGACGAGGGCGACGGCGGCAAGCAGCTCGCCGCCTTCCTCGCGACCCAGAAGTTCATCTGACTGCCCGTCAGCCACACCCGCACAGGAGCAACGAATCATGGCTGAGATCCTGGTTCTCGTGGACCACGCCGACGGGGCGGTCCGCAAGCCGGCCCTCGAACTGCTGACCCTGGCCCGCCGCGTCGGCGAGCCCTCGGCGGTCGTCCTCGGCGCCGGCGAGGCCGCGGCCTCCATCGCCGCCACCGTCGGCGAGTACGGCGCGGCGACCGTGTACGTCGCGGACGGCGCCGAGTTCGCCGAGCAGCTGGTCGTGCCGAAGGTGGACGCGCTCACCCAGCTCGCCAAGGAGAAGGGGGCCGCCGCCGTCCTGGTGACCTCCTCGGGTGAGGGCAAGGAGATCGCGGCCCGCGTCGCGCTCCGCCTCGGCTCCGGTCTGATCACCGACGCCGTGGAGCTGGAGGCCGGGGAGGACCGCCCGGTCGCCACCCAGTCCGTCTTCGCCGCCTCGTACCAGGTGAGGTCGCGGGTCTCGCACGGCGTGCCGGTCATCACCGTCAAGCCGAACTCCGCCGCCCCGGAGGCCGCTCCGGCCGCCGGTACGGTGGAGGAGGTCACCGTCGCCTTCACCGGCAACGCGGCGAAGGTCGTCTCGCGCACCCCGCGCGTCTCCACCGGCCGCCCCGAGCTGACCGAGTCCGCGATCGTGGTCTCCGGCGGCCGTGGTGTCGGCGCGGCGGAGGGCTTCGCGGTCGTCGAGAAGCTGGCCGACTCGCTCGGCGCGGCTGTCGGCGCCTCCCGCGCCGCCGTGGACGCCGGCTGGTACCCGCACGCCAACCAGGTCGGCCAGACCGGCAAGCAGGTCTCGCCGCAGCTGTACGTCGCGGCGGGCATCTCGGGCGCCATCCAGCACCGGGCCGGCATGCAGACGTCGAAGACGATCGTCGCGGTCAACAAGGACGCGGAGGCCCCGATCTTCGACCTGGTGGACTACGGCGTGGTCGGTGACCTCTTCCAGGTGCTGCCCCAGCTGACGGACGAGATCGGCGCCCGCTGACGGTTCCTCTCCCCCGACGAGCAGAAAGGGGCGGGTGGGTGGCACTCTGTGCCACCCACCCGCCCCTTTCGTGTGCCCTCCCCGGGCCCCCGGGTCAGATCCAGCCGTCGAGCGGGACTTCCTCGCAGAGCCGGACGACCGGCCTGCGACCGGTCACGCCGACCCCCGACGAGACCTTGACCCGGACGCCGGGGCGCACCGCGTGCAGCGGCCCGTCGACGCGGCAGCGGACCACGAAGCCCTCCGCCATGTGCACCGGCCAGAGGTCGGCATCGGCCGCGGCGACCCCGCGCCGTACGGAGATCACGCCTTCACCCTCGCTGAGTTCCGGGGTGAGATCCGTCGACCCGCAGGTCGGACAGAGCAGTCGCTGGAACGTCGTGGTGTGGCACCAGCGGCAGCGCTGGAAGTAGAGCTCGACGTCGGGGGCCGACTCCTCCGCGGCCCGGACGGCGGTCCCGCTCCTCATTCCCGTGTGGAACACGATGCCTTCTCCTCGCACTCGGCGGCTCGACCGTGCATGGAGCAAAGATATGGCACTGAGTGCCATCAAATAAAGACCTGAGTTCCCTGAATCGGAGATACCGAGAACCCCGGCGGCCACCGTCGGTTCACCTCAGTCATCGCCGAGGCTCGACTCGACCTCGCGCACCACGCGCCACATGGGGGTGGACCGCTTGGTGATCACCACCACGACGTCCTCATTCTCCTCGGCCGGCGCGTCCACGACCGCGTCCGGGCTCCAGGTGGCGCGGACGAACTCCAGGGCGCGGTCGACCTCCGCGAGCGGGTCGCCCTCTCCTCCCGAGCGCAGCCAGTGCCGCAGGGCGTGGTTGTGGGCGGCGACCACGGCCGCGGCGGCCACGTTGGCGCGCAGGGTGCCGTCCCTGCGGTCGGCCCAGCGGGTGCGCAGATAGTCCCCGAGGGTCCTCTCGTACCGCCAGACGACCGAGACCTCGTACGTGCGGAGCCCGGTCACCTCCCGGGTGAGCCGGTAGCGCTGGACGGAGAAGGTGGGGTTCTCGGCGTACATCCGCATGACGAGCCGGGCGGCGCCGCAGACGCGGACCATGGGGTCGTCGGCGTCGGCGCTCGCCGCGAGGAAGCGGGTCATGTCGGCGAGGCACTGCTCGTGGTCGGGGAAGACCACGTCCTCCTTCGACGGGAAGTACCGGAAGAAGGACCTGCGGCCGACGCCCGCGAGGGTGACGATGTCGTCGACCGTGGTCTGCTCGTAGCCCCGCTCCAGGAAGAGCTGGAAGGCCGCGGCGATGAGGGAGTCCCGCATCGCTGGCTTCGTGGAGTTCGTCGACGCTGTTCCCATGAGCCGAACCTAACATCGGGAACGCCCTCACGCGGCACTGGATGCCGGAAAAATCCGGCACCCAGTGCTCTGTCGAGGGTACGGAGGCTCAGCGGGCGCCCGGACGCCGGTTCAGCGGGCGGCCATGCGGAGCGCTCCGTCCATCCGGATCGTCTCGCCGTTGAGGTAGTCGTGCTCGGCGACCATCGTCACGAGACGGGCGTACTCCTCCGGGCGCGCGAGGCGCTGCGGGAAGGTGACGCTCGCGGCGAGACCGGCCCTGACGTCCTCGCCGAACCCGGCCATCATCGGGGTGTCGACGATGCCGGGGGCGAGGGTGACGACCCGGATGCCGAACTGCGCCAGGTCCCGGGCGGCGGTGACGGTCATGCCCGCGACGCCGGCCTTGGAGGCGGCGTAGGCGATCTGTCCGATCTGGCCCTCGAAGGCGGCGATCGAGGCGGTGTTGACGACCAGGCCGCGCTGCCCGTGCTCGTCGGGCTCGTGCCGGGCGATGGCCTCGGCGGCGAGCCGCATCACGTTGAACGTGCCGAGCAGGTTGACCTCGAGCACGGCCCGGAACAGGTCGAGGTCGTGCGGTCCCCTGCGGCCCAGGACGCGGGCGGAGGGGGCGATGCCGGCGCAGTTCACGGCGAGGCGCAGTTCGGCGCCGTCGGCGTCGATCGCGGCGAGGGCCGCGCGGACCTGCTGCTCGTCGGTGACGTCGGCGGCGAGCAGCCGGACGCCCGCGGGCAGCGGTCCGGCGGCGGCCACGGCCTTGTCCAGGTCGAGGCCGTAGACGGTGGCGCCCCGTGCGGCGAGCGCCGCCGCGGTGGCGGCTCCGAGGCCGGAGGCGGCACCGGTGACGAGAGCGGCGGAGCCGGCGATGTCCATGGAACTCCTCGTTCGTGTGCGGGTGCGACCCTGCCGCTCCCGGGGTTGTCGTTCTGCTTCCGCGCTACTTCGGCGCGTGGGCGAGCCCACGGCTGATGACGAGACGCTGGATCTGGTTGGTGCCCTCGAAGATCTGGGTGATCTTGGCTTCGCGCATGTAGCGCTCGACCGGGAAGTCCCTGGTGTAGCCGTAGCCGCCGAGGACCTGGACGGCGTCCGTCGTGACCTTCATCGCCGTGTCGGTGGCGATGAGCTTGGCCGCGCTGGCCTGGCGGCTGAAGGGGCGGCCGAGGTCGCGGCGCCGGGCCGCGTCCAGGTAGGTGGCGCGGGCCGCGTCGACGGCGGCGGCCATGTCGGCGAGGAGGAACCCGAGGCCCTGGTGGTCGACGATCCGGCGGCCGAAGGTGGTCCGCTCGTTCGCGTAGGCGACGGCGGCGTCGAGGGCGGCCTGGGCGAGGCCCGTGGCGCAGGCGGCGATGCCGAGGCGGCCGCTGTCGAGAGCGCTGAACGCGATCTGGAGGCCCTGGCCCTCCTTCCCCACGAGCCGGTCGGCGTCGAGGAGGGCGCCGTCCCAGTAGGCGGAGGTGGTGGGGACGGCCTGGAGGCCCATCTTCCGCTCGGGTGCGCCGAAGCTCAGCCCCTCGGTGGCGCCGGGGGCGAGGAAGCAGGAGATGCCGTGGCTGCCGGGTGCGGTACGGGCGAAGAGCGCGTAGAACCCGGCCTTGCCGCCGTGGGTGATCCACGCCTTGGTGCCGGTGATGCGGTAGCCGCTGCCGTCCTCCTGACGCTCGGCCTTGCAGGTGAGTGCGGCGGCGTCGGAGCCGGCCTGCGGCTCGGAGAGGCTGTAACCGCCGATGCTGCGGCCCTCCAGCATCGCGGGCAGCCAGCGTTCCTTCTGCTCGGTGGTGCCGAAGGTGTGCAGCGGGTGGCAGGCGAGGGTGTGGACGCTGGTGGCGACGGCGACGGCGGCCCAGCGGGCGGCGAGCTCCTCCAGGACCTGGAGGTAGACCTCGTACGGCTGGCCTCCGCCGCCGTACTCCTCGGGGTACGCGAGGCCGAGGAGGCCTGCCTCGCCCAGGGTGGCGAAGAGCCCTTCCGGATAGGTCTCGGTGGCCTCGTGCTCGTCCACGCGCGGAGAGAGCTCCTTGTCGGCGATCTCCCGGGTGAGGGCGATGAGGTCCGCTGCCTCGGGGGTGGGAAGCAGGCGGTCGACATCCATGGCGACTCCAGCGGCGCGCAAAGTGGTACTGGGGCGGGTACTGCAGTACCGCTCAGCGTAGCGCAGAAGGATGCCGCCGTAACCCCCGGAAAGTCCGGCCTGGAATACTGGCCGGGTGATCGAGACCTCAGCCGCCGACGCCCCGAAGCTCACCGGCCGCGGCGCGGCGCGGCGCGCCGCCCTCTTCGAGGAGCTCGTCGCCCTCCTCGTCGGCGAGGGCTTCGCCCGGCTGACCCTCGACGATCTCGCCGGGCGCCTGCGCTGCTCGAAGCGGACCCTGTACGGCCTCGCCGGCAGCAAGGAACAACTGGTCCGGGCGGCCGTCGTGCACTTCTTCCGACGCGCCACCGCCCGCGTGGAGGCGGTCCTCGCCGCCGAGGCCGACCCGGCCGAGCGGCTCGCGGCCTATCTGCGGGCGGTCTCGGCCGAGCTGGCGCCGGTCTCGCCCCAGTTCTTCGACGACGTGGCCGCCTTCGAACCGGCGGCGGAGGTGTACGAGCGCAACACGCGCGCGGCCGCCGGCCGGGTCCAGCAGCTCATCGAGGAGGGCGTGCGGGCCGGAGTCTTCCGCGAGGTCCACGTGACCTTCGCGGCCGACGTCATCTCCTCCGTGATGGTCCGCATCCAGCGCCGCCAGGTCGCCGCGGCGACGGGCCTCGCCGACGCGGAGGCGTACGAGGAACTGGCGGAACTGCTCCTCAGTGGACTGCGCAAGGGCTGAGCGCCCCGACGGACGGTCCGTGGCCTGTTTCCGTCTCCATTCCCTCACTCTGCGCAGTCATGGCACTACTGTGTGCGGCGTCACCGACCACCCCACCCAGGGAGACCTCCGCGTGGAGCGCAGTCGTACCGTCCCGAGGATCCGCGCCGTACTCGCCGCCATGGGCGTCACCGCCGTCCTCACCGTCACCCCCGCGGCGCAGGCCGCGCCCACCGAGAAGCCCGCCGCCGCTCCCCCGGCGCCCTGCACCGGGGAGTTCCAGGGCGACAAGCGGCTCGGGCCGAAGCACCTGCCGAAGAAGTGGCAGGAGCCGGTGGGGCCGCTGCTCGACCGCTACCACCGGACCGGGAGGCTCTCCTCGGCCGACTTCCTCAAGAAGTACTGGGAGGGCCCCGCCGACACCGGCAGCTGGAAGTACCCGCCGAACGACGGCTTCGGCGAGGTCAACGGCACCGTCGACAAGGCGCCCGAGCTGCTGACGGAGGGCGAGCGCCTGGACCGCTTCGGCTCCGAGTACGGCTCCTACCTGGCCCCGGCCGGTGACGCCTACCCGAAGCGGGCGCTGCCCCCGCAGAACCTCAACACCCGCGACGCCGCCTTCCCCTGCGACTACCACCTGTACGAGGTGACGCGGTCGTTCGTGGTCTGGGAGGGCTCCATCGCCCCCTGGTTCGAGCAGCCGGGCGGCGGCCGCCAGATCAAGCTGGACCCGGCCTTCCTCGACCCGGGCGAGGGGCAGCGGCTCAGCGTCAAGTGGCTGCTCGACAACGGCTACCTGGTACGCGTCCCCGCGTGACCGACCGCCATGCGCTGGGACGGGCACTCCGGGAGGCCGGGGTGCCCGACGCGTACTACTGGATCGAGGGCGTCCACGAGCCGGCGCCCACCCCGCCGGACTTCGTCTATCTGCGGACGGGGCCGGACGGGGACGGCTGGGAGACCGGGGTGTACGAGCGGGGCGGGTACGAGCCGATCGCCACGCACCCCACGGAGTCGGCGGCCTGCGCCCACCTGCGGAGTCTGCTGGGGAGCTGAGACGAGGGCCGCTTTCACGACCTGAACGCGCACCCCCCTTATTTCACGATATGAGTTAAAGCCCAAGTGAAGAGAGCGCACCGGACCCGGGAAAGGTATGTTGCGTTCAGGACTACTTCACCAGGGGGCCCAAGTGACCATGCGGAACGGCCGCACCGTGCGTGACCTGCGGCGCGAGAACCGCACCGCCGTCCTCCAGTGCCTCTACTTCGACGGACCGCTGAGCCGCTTCTCGCTCGGGCCCGCGACCGGCCTCAGCTCGGGTTCGGTGAGCAACGTGGTCGCCGAACTCGTGACGGAGGGCCTGGTCGAAGAGGCCGGCAGTGTCGACTCGGCCGGCGGCCGCCCCCGTACCCTGCTCCGTGTCACCCCGGGCAGCGGCTTCATGATCGGCGTCGATGTCGGCGAGACCCGCGTGAGGATCGAGCTGTTCGACCTCATGCTCACCGAACTCGCGCGCGCGGAAAGGCCCTTGGCGGTCGACAGCCCCCATCCGCACGAGCGGTACGAGGTGGGGGTGGTCGTCGACCATGTCCGTGAGGGGATCGCGGAGGTGCTGCGTATCGCGGAGGTGCCGGCCGGCCGGCTGCTGGGTGTGGGGGTGGGGGTTCCGGGCATTGTGGCCCGTGATGCCGGTGAGGGTGCGGTGGTGCACGGGCAGACGAT